>NZ_JBBNAC010000001.1:2536016-3170020 GCF_037996825.1 Bdellovibrio sp. BCCA
TGTCGCGTTTTTGGAATCAAAAACAAAGGCCGTCTTCGCCAGGGTTTTGACGCTGATATCACTTTGGTTGATTTGAATAAAACAAAGACCATTGATAATTCTTGGATCGCCAGTCGCTGTGGATGGACTCCGTTTCACGGCATGTCTGTGACAGGATGGATGACTCACACGATAGCGGGCGGTCATCTTGTGATGGAAAACGATCAAGTGCTGATGCTTCCGCAAGGAAAACCCGTTAACTTTTTGGAAACGAATTAATGCAACCGAATTCTTCCGCCAGTCCGAAAGCTCAAGCCGCCAGTCTTTTCTTTGCGGGTCTTCTTCCCGTTATCGCCTTTACTTTGATTGAAGAGTATTATGGAACCGTGGCCGGTCTTATTGCCGGGATGGTTTTTGGTGTCGGTGAAATTTCTTGGGAACTTTATAAATATAAAAAAGTTCAAAAGCTCACTTGGTTCGGAAACGGAATGCTTTTTATTCTCGGAGGCATTTCACTAATTTCGTCTGAAGGTCTTTGGTTTAAACTTCAACCCGCTTTGATGGAAGGATTTTTCGCTTTGATCTTGTGGGGCTCCGTCATTATGAAAAAACCTTTGTTCGTGTATCTCGCTGAACAACAAGGTCATCAGTTTCCGGATATTGTCAAAACCCGGATGAATGGTATCACGATTCGCTCTGGATTTTTCTTTGCTATTCACACAGGACTTGCCGTTTGGGCCGCACTGGCATGGAGCACGACGGCCTGGGCTCTGCTCAAAGGTATTGGTCTTACCGTAAGTTTCATTCTGTATCTTATCATGGAGGGTTTTCTCTTAAGGAGAGCCGTTTTAAAACAAAAGGCAGAATGAGATATGCATTACTGATTTTTTTTGTCATAGCTTTAAGTGCCTGCAACAGATCGGATATTTTCTTCCGATTTGCTGATGATCTTGCTGTTTCCAAAACAGATGACTATTTCAATCTTACAAGTGAACAACGCGACGATCTTCGTAAAGACGTGCAAAAGGACATTCAGAATATCAAAAAAGAACTTTTGCCTCAAGTCGCAAAAACTTTGCGAGAGATCGAACCTGAAGTTCAAAAAGACAAACCCAATGCCGAGCTGATCTCTCGCCATTTTGATGAATTTCAGAATTATTTTAAAAAAGTTTCCGCTTACTTTAAAAACACCGCTGTCAAAGTTTCGTTGAAACTTAAATCTGATCAATACACTCACTTCGCCAAAGAACTTCGAGACGAGATCAAAGAAACTGAAAGCAGCAATGAGCTTCCTGAAGATTCCTTAAATCAAACCTTTAAACGCTATCGCAGGTCGATTGAATTTTGGATCGGCGGCCTTTCAAATGATCAGAAAGAAAAGATTAAGAAATTTATCAGCACTCATCCTTATCCATGGCGATTGCAAAACCAGAGCAAAGAATTTGTCTTAAAGCAGTTTTTGGATTCTAAAGAAAATCCCGAGAAATTAAAAAAATTCGTAGCGGATTTTTACGACGATTTTGAAGCCGTAAGACTTCCGGCCTACACGACAGCCCTCAACGAACATACAAAGGCTTTTCAGAGATTTCTCATTGAAGAATTCTGGCAAAGCCTTTCAAAAGAACAAAAAAAGAATTTAAAAGAAAATCTTTTAGCGCGCGCAGAAGAACTCGAAAAGATTTCTCAGCGCCCTTGAAAGTCCGGAGACTTTTTATCTTTCATTGCTTGCAACGCCGTAAAATGATCTTCCGTTCTTTGCGTGATCCCCTGATAAGCCGCGGACAAATCCAAAATCGTATTGAGATCACTCAAATACGCCATCTTCATCGCTTTCTTTGTCATTTGCACGGCTACTGGTGCATTGGCTGCGATTTTATCGGCGATCTTTTGTGTTTCAGCTTCTAAAACATCTTCCCCAACAAAATAATTCAAAAGCCCCCATTGATACGCTTCTTCCCCAGCCACAAGATCGCCTGTTAAAGACATCTGCATGGCTTTAGAAAAGCCGATCACGCGTTGAAGGAAGAACGTCCCGCCATCGCCAGGAATAAGTCCTAGTTTCACGAACGTCTCACCGAATTTGGATTTCGCAGTTCCCACTCGCAAATCACACATCATTGCAAGATCACAGCCTGCTCCAATCGCAGGACCATTCACCATTGCAATCACCGGAGTTGAAAGTTCTTCGATACATTTAGGAATTTGTTGAATACCGTGAATGTAGCGCATACGAAGTTCGTTGCCTTCGCCTGCGAACATGCCGGTTTTATTTTGCATGGCTTTGACATCGCCACCGGCACAGAACGTAGGGCCCTCGCCTTTAAGAACAATCACACGCACGGCCGGATCAAAATCAGCATGTTTTAAAACGCGCGTAAGAGAGTCGACCATTTCTAAAGAAATCGCATTGCTTTGTTCTGGATTATTGAGCGTCACCCACAGAATGTGCGAAGACAAAGACAACTTGAGATGCTGGAATGCTTGAGAATAGAACGACATAAGACTTCTCCCCTGTTCAAATTGAAACAGAAGCAAAGTGCTTTGTGAATTGAAATCCTCTTAAGGAAGGAAATACTCAATCAACGCAGGCAAGCCATTTTGTTTAGCCATCATGACCAAGCGTTTTGGTTTAGGACCTGATGCTGGTTTCACTAAAATACGGCGGCCCTCGCAAGTGATGTTATCCGCAGGCATTGTGAGCTGCGTGATCGTATAATGAGTGTTTTCAACAAGAGGCCAATTTGCAACAGAGCTTAAGTCACCCGCATTTGTGATATTCGCCTTATAGAGCTTACCACCAGTGCAGTAATAAATATTTCCACTGTCATAGGTAAAACCTGAAGGACGCGAAGGCAGTGTCAAAAATTTGTGTGTCATACCGCCATGAACAACGTGCATTACGCCTTCGTACGAAGAACCCGTGGTTCTGGTCGGATTGAAGAGCCATCCAGAAAGAGGACCATAATAAACAGGAGCCCCCATTCGATGCATTCCCGTCACTCCCAGATTGCAACTTGTTGACGCTCCATCTGGGCACGAGTCCGTGCTTGAGTCCACCGCAATAGTTCCAGCAACAAACTCTGTTGAAGTCGGCGTAACCAAACGAAGATGGCTGTTGTTTTGAGCCGTTCCATTCCAATAGAACTGATTAAATAAAATGCTTCCCGCCTGGAAGGCCATCACCGCCGGAGAATATCCGGTGAGTTGAAGATCAGCATAACTTAAAGATGTTTGTGTGTAGCTCGGGGTCGCGCCCTCACCGTCAAGAATTTGTTCCCACATTCCCGTTGCACGATTTAATTTACAAATCCTGTGGTAATTCACGTAAGTGCTCGGAGCCGTCACTAGAACACTGTTTAAAGAACAGTTCATGTACAAATCACCCGTTGCAGGATTTGTAGCAAACGAGTTAGGCTCACCCCAATTACCTAGAGGAATTTTTTGCGCATTCGCTGCTGTGGCGTAATCCACAATACCGCTTTGGCCATTGCCCGCAATCAGTTGAACTTCAGGTGAAGCGCCGGGTCTCATCTCACGAATTTTATTTTCTTGATGATCTAGCATAATGACATTGTTGCCGACACCATGATCAATATAAAACACAGAAGCCAGGCGCATATCTAATCCTGCTCCGCCGTCACCGGCATCTTTGCGCTGACCAAACAATGTATAAACGTTGCCGTTATAGACCGTGCGAATAATTCCACGAGTAGAAAAGAAAATACGACCGTAGCGATCCACGAAGGCGTCATCTAAAGAAACCGCACATGATGTGGCTGCAGTTCCATCAGCACAGTCTCCCATCGCACCTGTTCCAAGAACTCTTGTCCACGTGCCGTCATCATTCAGACGAGAAACAGAATGTTCGGTATAACGATTAGACCGGTAAACTCGTCCATCCAAAGACTGCACGTCGTAATAAACGAGACTGTTGTTTGAGGCAAAGGGATGATTTGGATAAACACCATTGCCAATCCATGTTGTCGGATCAAGCTCCGTCATATTTCCGTAAGAATTTCCCGGCACACTGTACACAGCATTCACGTAAGCTTTTAAGATGTCACTTGTTTGCGGATCATAGCGCAAACTAAAGAACGAATAAGGTTGCGTGTTCAAATCCCACGACGGCAGATCCTTCACACCCGTTCCTGAAAAACGGATGGATTCCACACGAGGCACTGCGAGAGAACCTTTGTAAACACGAATGCGACCGCCATTGTCTTTGGCAACCCCGGGCTTGTCAGAGACAAAGTAAATGTCTCCATTTGGCAGAGCCACAAAAATAGATCGCTTGCGAATCGTCCAAGATTCATCCAAGGACACATTTGTTGTCAGATTGATTTTTAAATCGCGAGGGTCTGCCACGGTATCGGCAGTGTTCGTTCCTAAATTTCCTGCGGGGTCGGCACCAATCAAAGTCTCAATTGTCATGGGTTCCACATTCGTATCAATACGGCGGATCATATAACGGTCATAAACCAAGATGCGATTTTGATAATCCAAAGTCGTGCGCAAGATGGCTTTAGCCCGAGCTTGTTCAACAGGGATGCCGTCCCCGTAGGAATCCTCACCCGTTTTTGCTAAACGCAAAAGAACTTTGGAGTTGTTCGTTTTAGGATCAATGTACATTAATCCGTAAGAAGAATCGTTAAAGAAAATTTTCCCATCCGTTGTTACGAGCAATGTTCCCGGAGCCATGTCATTTCCAACCGTCGTATTAAAGACCGTCTTCTTGGCATTGCCGTTATGACCAGCGTCTTGATTTCCTGCAAGCAGATTTAAATTCTGACTGTTCAGTGGAGGACTTGTCACCTGCGAGGTTTGACCGTAGTTATCCGTCACACGCAATTGCAATTTGAAAAATGAATTATTCGGAAACGACGAATTCCAAACCCAACATCCCGTGTGAGGAGCGGAATAGCTGCAGCTTGCCCCATTTGAAGAACTGTTGCTTAAAGTATCCGAGATCAATGTGTACTGACTTCCATCCGTTGAGGAGTAAAGTTCTACTTTAGAAATGCTGCCGTTATCGCTGGCTGCCCATTTAATATAAACTGAAGCTCCGTTGGCGAAATTCATATCCGCATTGATCGGCGGCGTATTGGGTGTCGTGGAATTGACAGTTAAGAAATTAGAAACTGTTGGTGGAGCATCATTGATATAATTAATGGTGTTAAAATCTTTTTTAAGCGTCGCCGAATTTGTACTGATATTCCCAGCAACGTCACGAACCCAAGCATAAATATTATAAGTGCCAAAATTAATTCCTAAAAAGAAATCAAAATCCACGAGCAAAAGATCTGGCAACTCTTCTAGACCAGGCTTGGGTGCTTTCACGGAAACCCAACAAGCATCTGAAGTTGCGGGTGCTGAGTTCGTAGTTTTAAAACAGAAATCCGTAATCGCTGTTTCACCGTCGTGGGCTTGCAAACTCACCGTCACGTAAGAGCGAACCGTGTCTGAAGGTGTCAAAGATCCATTGATCTTCATTTGATTGGCAGAAATCACAGGAGCAATCGTATCAACAACCGCATCAAAAGCGTTGGACACTCCATAGCCCGTCAAACCATTGTCATCTGTGAGCATCGCCCGGACTTTCATTCCCACCTGATAGGAAGGTGGCGCCCAATTCACCACAAAAGATTTTGCATTCATCGGACCGGCAAGTCCCAAGGCTCTGCTCGCAGCAAAATTCCAAGTGGTCCCACCGTTTGTGGAATACTGCAAAGTCAAAACGGCCGATGCCGACACGGTGGTTTCTGTCACATACACCACAAAAGGATAAGAAACATTGATGGCAAGCGTAGGCACAGGGTCAAGGCTTAAGATCGGTGCCTTGCTATCGTAAGTGACCGTGAAAACGGTGGCAGTAGAAATATTTCCCGCTTCGTCGCGTGCGTAGAAGCGCACGTTTCTTAAACCTTGTTGATCACTAGCGCTCAAATCGTAAATATAACTCTGCGCCGCCGTTGAACAAGAAATCCATCCAGAATCACCCAGAGCTGGAGGCGTGTTTTGTTCTTTCATCAAAATAAATGTATGGTCACTACAATCATTCACTGTGAATTTTGCTAATGCCGCATTTGTTGTTGCAGGAGTATTAAGAGTCACATTCGGCGGAATGATTGTCGTGTCTTTTGTCACTGAATAAAATGCAATTGAGGAAGCATTTCCCGCCGCATCCGTGGAGGAAACAGAAATATTTTTTGCACCATCAACACCCGTCAAAGATAAATTTGCGGCGTAAGTTCCGGTGACAGAACAAGTGGTCGTCGTCGGACTGGGAGTAAAGTCGCCAGAAATATTGACTGTTAATCCCGCTTCACACGCTCCTGATAAAGTAAAGGCTGATTGAAATTTAGCTCCTGCAAGAGGAGTTGTGATAGTCAAAGCCGGAGCTGTTTTATCAATCACCACGGCCGAGCTTTCAACCACGGAAGAAGGACCTTGCCAGTTATTCGCTTGGTCTCCACCAATTGTGCAAATGCGATAAACTCCATCTCCACTAAAGCTTAACGAAATGGGTGTTCCTGCAGGCACAGGCGTTGTAGCCATAATAGCCGCCCACTGACCAGAGCAGTCAGTATCCTTCACAACAATGTATTTGTACTGAGTTCCGCCGTCTGTCGGGGTTCCCACAGTCACCGTGCGAGGGGCATCGTTATTACTCAAAGCACTGCCCAAAGATCCCAAGGTCACAGGAAGAAGAGGTGCCACTGTATCTTTGTTAAACGTTGTACTGACGTTTGTTCCGATATTTCCCGCGAGATCTTTTTGTTGAACTGTGAATGTACGAAGGCCTTCATCAAGCCCCGCCACAGAGATAGTTCCAGAAAAACTTCCCGCAAGACATGTGAAAGTATTTAATAAAACACCTTCACTTAAAATTTCAACAGGGCCGTCATCGGTTTCGCAAGCTCCGCCAACGGAAACGGCACCGACAAAATCATTTCCTACTTCCGCAGAAATCGGCGCACCGAAAGAGACAACAGGAGCAACAACGTCTTTCAAAGCTGCGGATTCACTGCTGGAGCTCACTCCCGCTAAGGAAGTGACCGCAAGAACAATCCGATAATCCGTATCACTCCAATTTTGGGTGTCGACGTTCAAAGAAAATTTTTTATTTTTGCAAAGCGCTTTAAAATTTCGAGTGTCACTGACGGATAAAGAAGAATTCTGCGGAACAAAAGAGACCTGAATTTCTTGGTCTTCGTAGTAACACTCCCCTTGAAGTTTCACGGAGCTTAAGTTTGTGCCGGAATTAATAACGAGAGACTCCAAACGATCGCCGTTGGAATCCAAAAGTACGGGAGGTGTTAAAGCATTAAAATCCGTGAGCTTGGAATTAAGGCTGCAACCTACCCCCAATAGCAGTACCAAATTGAGAAGTACCTGTACGTTCCGCATACTTTTTTATCGGAATAGAACGGGGTTCGCTAAATGGACTTGTACAAAATACGAACGTCTTTAGAAAAATTTAATGTATCACACGTGGAATTTCACGAATAAGACGGAAATAAAAAAGGCCCCCTCTCGGGAGCCTTTCTCATTTTTCTGCTTAGTTAGATTTGCAGAATGGAAGATCTGGTTGGATCTGGCAGATGATTTGGCAGATCGCTGGATCACCAAGTGGGCAGTCGCCTGGCTCACCTGGGTTGCCTGGATCTTGTCCTGGAGGTTGACCAGGATTTGGTGGTTGGTTGCCACCTGATTTAGCGCCCACATTGATGTTCAATGAAGAAGCTGTTTTTCCGTCAGCATCAGTCACAGTCACAGTTGTTGTACCGTTACCAGCTGCAGTCAAAGTACCGTTGTTGTCGATAGAAGCAACTGAAGTGTTGCTAGAAGCGAATTTGAACGGAGCTTTACCGTGAAGAACAGAGAAAGCCAAAGTTGAAGATGGTTGGATTGTTGCTGCAGCAGGAACAAGAACCATTTTCTTAGCGATAACAGCGTCAACAGCTTCGAAAGCGTCAACACGGCAGTTACATGCAGTCTCGATAGAAACTTTAGCGCCTGTCGTTTGAAGGATCGCACGAACCTGAGCACCAGTCAGTGAAGGATCTTGAGCTTTCATCAAAGCTACAAGGCCTGACACAAGCGGAGTTGCCATTGAAGTACCAGAAAGATTTCCGTACTTATTGTTTGGCAATGTGCTCATGATGTTTTCACCAGGAGAAGCTACGTGAACTGTTGCAGTTCCGTAGTTTGACCAAGATGGTTTTGCATCAGAAGGACCCGAAGCCGCAACTGTGATTGAGTTAGGGTATCCGTTGTTAGCTGGATACATTTCAGTTTTATCGTTGTTTTTACCATCGTTCGCAGCAGCCGCGATGAAGATAACACCTTTATCGTCAGCACGTTTGATCGCCTCAAGAAGAGGAGCCGCTGTAGAGCGAGGAACCGCTGCACCCCAAGATGCAGAGATGATTTGCGCGCCTTTTTCAACGGCGTAATCAATTGCTTTGATCGCGTTGTTCAAGTCACCAGAACCGTCTTCACCCAAGAAGCGAAGTGGCATGATAGAAACTTCAGGAGACAAACCTATTGTACCACCGTCAACCAAACCAGTCGCACCTACTGCGCCCGCGCAGTGAGTACCGTGACCTGGATTTTGGAATCCTGTTTTATCCATTGGATCGTTGTCGTTTTCTTTGAAGTCATAACCTTGGATCATATTTGGAGCCAAAGATGGGTGTTTGTAGTCAACACCAGTATCGATAACAGCTACGATAACGTTACGGCTCCCCTTATTGCCGGCACGTTGCCAAGCTTTTTCAGCTTGAACTTTTGCAATCGCCCACTGTTCTTTCAACGCAGCAGCATCAACTGGCGCAGTGAAAGCTCTGATTTTGAAGTTAGGAACAACGTACTCAACGCCTGGTTGAGAAAGAAGAGACGCCAAAGCTTGCGCTTCGTGAGACTTCTGGATGTTCACTTTTACAAGGCTAGCGTTTGCGTTGTGATCCATCATTTGGATCGTTGCAACTTTAGACATTGCGACCGTGTTAAGCATGTTGAGAGCGCTTGTGTTGGAATATTTCACTAGATATTCGCCTGCGAATGCCTGTGAACCGAACAACAATGCACCTAATAATAATGCACGTTTCATATAATAACCCCCTCCGTGGTGAAAAAATCATATTCAGATTTGAACCACAAAGAATAGGAAAATCTTAAATAAATCTTAAATTTTTTGACACATTCCATCGAATATTGAACCCACTTGCGAACTTTTCAAGAATGATGTCCGCTGATTTTCAACATCCAAATGAGGAACATCATATGAGTCATCTGCACGCGATCATCCTGGGAATCATCGAAGGCATCACGGAATTTCTACCGATCTCATCAACAGGTCACATGGTGATTGCCAGCTCGGTGATGGGCATTGAAGAGAGCGCTTTCACAAAGGCCTTTGAAGTCATCATCCAATTCGGCGCGATCATGTCGGTGCTTGTCCTCTATTGGAGACGCTTTCTTCCCAATTGGAGCTTCTATAAAAAGCTTTTCGTGGCGTTTCTTCCGACGGCCATCATTGGTTTCATCGTTAAAGATGTCGTCGATCATCTTTTGGGAAGCGTGCAAATCGTCGCATGGGCGTTAATTTTGGGCGGCGTCATTTTAGTGTGGTCCGACAAAATCTTCGCACATTTGACATCGATGGGTCGCAAGACAAGTGATCTATCTTATATAGATGCCGTGAAACTGGGACTCTTCCAATCCATCGCGATGATCCCGGGTGTGTCCAGATCTGGAGCGACGATCATGGGTGGATTGACACTTGGCATGAACAAAAAAGAAGCAGCGGAGTTTTCATTTTTTTTAGCGGTCCCAACAATGGCCGCAGCCACGGGATACAAGTTGTTAAAGATCTACAAGACAATTGAACCCGCACAGATCAGCACATTGGCGATCGGTTGCTTCGTCGCTTTCATTGTTGCGATGCTTGCGATCAAATTTTTTATCGGTATAGTGACTCGCTACGGATTTAGAGGTTTCGGTTACTACCGTATCGCCTTAGGGATCGTGATCTTGATCATGATCTACTCCGGCAAAAATCTTCAAATGATGTAACTTGCAACGATAGAGAAACTATAAATGGAAAAATATATTTTTGAAGAGTCGTCCTTTTTTTCAGCTGAAATCGCAAATCTTCTGAAAACGACTTATTTTGTGATGCCGAACTGGAAATGGTGTGTGCTTGCGATCGCTATCACTTTGGGAATCGTTCTTCGCCCGATCATTCAGTTCGTTCTTAAAGAAGTTAAAAAGCACAATCCCTTCACAAAGAAATTCCCGACTAGTTTCTCTGCGCACTTTTTAAATCTCAAAGTCGAGCGTCCACTTGCTTGGATCCTAGTGATCTTTTTTTGGTTTGCCACGGGTGACGCGATTGGGCTCACAGGCAAGTTTGAAATTTACTACAATCATTTCTTGCGCGGACTTTTAGCTCTTTATGCGATCCGTTTGGTTTACTACGCCGTCGACGCTGGCGGAAATGTTCTTAAAGAGATGGCCGCCAAAACCGAAAGCACTTACGACGATCAGCTTGTGCCTTTTGCAACAAAATCCATGAAGGTGTTGGTTGTTGTTCTGGGTATTTTGATTGCTTTGCAAAGTTTTGGTCTGAATGTGATGTCGATCCTTGCCGGTCTGGGACTGGGAGGTTTGGCTCTTGCCTTGGCAGCGCAAGATACAGCCGCGAATCTTTTTGGTTCGATCACGATCTTGTTTGACCATCCTTTTAAAGTGGGCGATTGGGTGAAGATCAAAGATATGGAAGGCACTGTTGAAGACATTGGCTTTCGTTCAACGCGCATTCGCACATTTTATAATTCCGTGATCACAATTCCCAATGCGATGATGGCGAAAGAAACGATCGACAATATGGGCATCCGTCCTGCCCGCCGCATTCGTCAGATTTTGGGCCTCACTTATGAAACTCCGCCAGAAAAAATTGAGCAGTTCTGCGAGCAGGTTCGTTACCTTATCACCAAACACCCTAAAGTAAATCCTGAAACGGTGACGGTTCGCTTTAATAACTACAATGCTTCTTCATTAGATGTGTTGGTGAATTTTCATTTGGAAGTTTTCACCGGAGCTGAAGAGCTTGAACATCAGCAGGCGATTTTCATAGAGATCCTCAAAATTGCAGCGGGATTAAAAGTCGACTTCGCATATCCAACACAAACGGTTTACTACAAAGGTACTGACGAGGTTCCGGCCCTTCCTCTGGGTCAGACCTAAGGCAGTGCGTCGATGCGGAGGGATATGCGCCTCCGCTTCATTGGTGCTACCTTAACGCCTATGCAACCAAAAGATATTCTTCACAGTCCGCATCTTAAGGCGGCTCGCCACAAAATTTTTTTCAACCTTCCATTCTGGATTTCTGCTGGAGTCGCCGCCGCGATTTCTGTTGGCTACAATATTCTTTTTAAATTGTGCGAAGATTGGGCTTTGGCGCATTCAACAGAATCTATTTTATTATTCACGGCACCTTTGGCGCTTTTAGCGTCTTTTTTAATTGGATATTTCTTTTCTAAAGAGGCGATCGGGAGTGGTATTCCGCAAGTCATTGCCGCAGTCGAACTTTCTAATAACAATCATCCCTTTTTGAAAAAACTTTTAAGCATTCCGATGCTGATCACAAAGATTCTTGGATCTTGTGTCTGCGTTCTAGGTGGCGGTGTTTCAGGGCGTGAAGGTCCGACGCTACAAGTTTCAACCTCTGTATTTTATCAGATCTCGCGTTTCTGGCCGAAGAGCTTTCCAAAGCCTCAGCTGCCCGCCATGATTCTTGCCGGTGGTGCTGCAGGTCTCGCGTCGGCCTTTAACACTCCCTTAGGCGGAATTGTTTTTGCCATTGAAGAACTTTCGAAAACACATATTAGCGTAGTGCGTACGGCTGTTTTTCAAGCGGTCATCATCGCCGGTATTTTGGCGCAGCTGTTTTTGGGAAATTATCTTTACCTTGGAAACACCAGCTTCGGGCAGTTTCCCGCCTACGTTCTTTATCAAACCGTCGTTATTGCCGCCATCGTTGGCGTGAGCAGCGGCTTGTTTGCTGAAAGTCTTTATCGCATCACAAGATGGAGAGCTTCGCAGTCATTTTGGATCAAAGTTACAATGACATTGGTGTGCGGAGGTCTTTTAAGTCTGACGATTTATCTTTGCGGTCCTAGCACCGTCGGCGCCGGAAAATCCGTGATGATTGAACTTCTTAAAAATCCGCATGATCCCGCAAGTCCGCTTCTGCCGATCTCGCGCATCTTTGGAAACTTCTTTACTTATATCGGTGGTGTGATCGGCGGTGTCTTTGCTCCGGCCCTGGCAAGTGGTGCGGCAATGGGACAGTACTTCAGTCAATTATTTGGCTTTACGAACGTGAAACTGATGATCATGGTCGGGATGGTCGCATTTTTGACAGGAATCACTCGCACACCGTTTACTTCGTTTGTTCTAGTTTTAGAGATGAGTGATTCGCACGAGATTATTTTATATCTGATGCTATCTTCAGTTATTGCCAATGTGGCTGCCAGAGTTCTCGCACCTAAATCTTTTTATGAGCAAGCGGCTCATGATTTGATTAATAAACAATCTGAAATGCCCGGGATGGTGGAGCATCGTCATGGTACTTCACCAACTCCATAGGCGGAATCACGATGTTTTCTTTTTCTTTCGTGATTTTCATGACTCCATAGCGGCCTTCTACTTTAAGGCCGTCAATCGTTGCGAGATAATCAAAAATCGGAAGATGCTTTCCTTCGGCAATTTTAATACTTGTCGCATAGTGAGTGGCAAAAATATAAAGCTCCCCGTTCACATTCATAAGATCAAAAACTTTCTGAAGCGACGTTGAAAGATCGTGGGTGTAAGAAATCACTCCGAAAACATCCGTTATAAGATCGGCTTTTTTCCATGTCGACGTGGGCTGTAATTCAAACGCGCCTTCTTTGATCTCAAGCTTTCCATCAAACTTTGGCGGAGAAAACCAGCGGTCTAATTTAAAAGCCACTGCTGTCGCATGCGGCGCCATTTGAGGACTTGGCAAAGATTTAATATAAGAAATTTGCGCGTTGGCTTTACCCGCACCGAGGTCCACCCAATGCTGCTCTGGTGTGAGCTTCGTTAAACTATCCGTGAAATCTTTGTGAAGCACGTGACGGTATTCAAGAATATCACGGTTCGTAACAAATTTATTTTTTTGAACCCGATCCGAAACTTCTGTAGGACGAAACAAGAAGAGTGATGAGCATTGCTCCGCTGCCTGAGCAGGAACTTGCGAAAGACTTAAAATCAGAATGAATGCAATCAACGAAAACTGTTTCAAAATGAGACCTCGCTCTTCTTACCTTTTAAAGTGCAAGGATGGGACTCAGCCTTCTCTCACAAAAAGTATCTGACAGATCTCTTTCTGCCTAGGTTGACCAAATACGGCAGAAGAAAAAAGGCACCTGGTACCTAAGTTCGGTGCTAACTCACAGATATCACGAGGTCGCTCAAAGGAGTAAAATTTCATTATGAAAGGGGGTCACCATGGCAACTCAATTGACGCCGGGACAACCCGAAAAAAGAACTCCCGAAACAGGGACAAGAAGTTTTTCTAAAAAAAGTTTTTCAAAAGCAGATGAGGTTCGAGATTTTCCAAAAGGCAAACTGGAGTTAGTGGAAGTCAATGGAAATACGGTGGGTCTTATCACCTTACAACCGGGATGGCGCTGGTCTACATCTGTGAAACCCATCGCTAAGACTGAAAGCTGTGAGGTTACGCATTTTCAGTATATGATTTCAGGCACCCTTCATGTGAAAATGGATGACGGAACTGAAATGGATTTCAAAGGCGGCGAAGTCGCGTTCACTCCTCCGGGACATGATGCCTGGGTTGTGGGTAATGAACCTGTCGTGGCCATTGATTTTCAAGGCATGGCTAATTACGCCAAAGCACCGCACGAACACTGAAATGAATTAAAGGAAAAAGGCCAAGTTCCCTTGGCCTTTTCTTAAATTACTTTGTTTTCTTTTTGGTTTTCGATGGAAGATTGTTTTCGGCTCTGATTTTTGAAGCTTCCAGCTTCATTTTTTCCGCTTCGGCTTCAGCCTTTCCGGTTTCCATTTTAATTTTCGCTTCTTCCGCTTTATTCTTCGCATTCTCTGCAAGCTGTTCTAATTTTTCTCTTTCCGCTTTGGCTTTTTCGGCCTCGTCACGCAGACGTTTTAGTTCAGCTTCGGCACGAGTCGCTTCGGCCTCACTTTCTGCGATGGTTTTTTTAGAGCGAGCGATTTCTAAGCTGGCTGTCGCTTGTTCTTTCTTAAGATTATTACGATTGCCCTCAAGTTCCTGGCGAATTTTAGCTGCGGCTTGTTTCGCTTTTTCTTCCTGAGCTTTGATCTCAGTCACTTTTTTGCGTTCTACTTCCGCTTGTTGAACCGCTTCTTTCGATGCAGATTGAGCAGACTTTAACTCGCTATCCATTTTTTCGGTCAAAGCTTTCGACTGCTCTTCTTGCACTTTAAGACGAGCCATCTCGGCCTCAGCTTTGGCTTTGTCCGCTTCGGCTCTAGCGATTTCTTGTTTCGCCTTCGCTTCACGAGCTTTGGCTTCTGCCACCGCTTTTTGTGTTAGAAGTTTTGCTTTGGAAAGATTTTGTTCTGCCTTCGCTGCTTCCGCTTTTTCGGCTTCTGCTTCTTTTGTTGCCTGCATTCCAACGTTTGTTGCTTCAGCAGCTTGCTTTTCTTGATCCTTAGCTTGATCACGAAGCTGGGCTGCTTTTTCCTCGGCCTGTTTGCGTTTTGCTAAAGCTTCATCGCGCACTTGCGTGGCTTTTTGTGTTTTTTCTTGAGCAGCTTTGATGCGAGCTTGGGACGCTTGTTGCTCTTTCTCTGCGGCTTTTTGTTGTCTTTCATGATCAGCTGCTTCCGCTTTGAGTTTTGCGGATTCTCTTTCTGATTCGGCTTGTTCTTTTTTAGCGTCGTTTTCTAGGGATCGAGCCTTGTTGATCGCGGACTGCGCTTCAGCTCTTGCTTTATCGCGACGCTTACGATCTTCTTCCGCACGACGTTTTGCTTCACCGGCTTCCGCCTTTGCGGCTTCGGCGTCTGCCGTCGCCTCTTCGGCTTCGATTTGCGTATCCGTTTGTGCAAGCACGCGCGCTGGCATTGCTTGAGTCATTAATGCTGCCAATAGAAGAATGCCAAGGGGCTTTAACTTCATGAGGTTCTCCTTAAGATGTTTATTTTCAGAAATTAGATTATCGGAATTTTTGGCAAAAAAAAAGCGACCAGGATTGGGGGGGGAGGGTCCTGGCCGCCATGGGGGGGTGCTTTCTACTAAAGCAATGGCGGTGCCATGATCACTTCTTCGTCAAAACCGATTAAACTAGCAAAGATCACATCCGCGTTGTCGATCCCTTAGACGGAATCTGACAATTGTGGGCCTCTTTTCGAGGCATCAGCGTCTAAGAATGGATGGCCGACTGGACCAAATATTTGTTTGCTCATAGATCAAAACGAGACACTTGAGGCGTGACCTTATTAAGGTCTCGTTCCTTGGAAATATCCGAAACAGTATTTACCTCAGGAAGGTGGAAATAGGCCTCATTTCAGATTTGCAATGCTCACAAACCTTTAGTGCTCCTATGGAGATCCCGAACTATTAAACATGGAACGTAAAGGAATCACACTCATTCGGTGTTGCATATTGATACTTTGGACTTTGGGAGTTTCTGGGGCTTGGGCCGCAGGCCCCTCCACCCTGCAATCTCTTACTTATCAAGGTCGTATCCTAAAAGCTGACGGCAGCGCCCTTGAACACAACAGCGTGAGTTTTCTTTTTGAGATCACAAATCCGACCGGATCTTGCGTGATCTACCGTGAGCAAGTCAATGGCATCAATATGTCTGGTTCTAACGGCGTCTTTGACGTGCCGATTGGTTCAGGCACAAAACTTTATCCGTCAGATCCTCTTTTTAAACTTTTAGATTCCTTCAGTAACTCCGCTAGTTTTTTATGCGATGGCGGCGTCACCTACAATCCAACGGTGGATGCCACTCGACTTTTGAAAGTGCAATTTCACGACGGACACGGTTGGAATGAAATCAATCCTCCCAATGAGATTCGTAACGTGCCTTTTGCGGCGTATTCTCTTTCAGCACAAAAACTGGGAACCAATATCGCTAGCGACTTCGTTTTAAGATCCAGCATTCCTACTTGTAGCGCAGGCCAAGTTCTTTTTTATAACGGCACAGCTTTAAGCTGCGTCACCGATGCGGGAAGTAGCGGTGTCGTTACTTCGGTTGCAGGCAGCGGTCCTGTAACAGTGACTGGAACTAGCAGTGTGATTGTGAGCGTGACGACGGGAACAACGGCGGGAACTGTCGCTGCCGGAAATGACTCACGTTTTACAGATGCGCGTCCTCCGACGGGAAATGCGGGCGGCGACCTCTCTGGAACTTATCCAAATCCGACTTTGGCAAACGGCGTGATCACAACGTCAAAACTTTTTGCCAATCCTGGAATCAACCGTCTTGTTGCTACAGACGCGACAACGGGTGCAAATCTCACACATTTAGATTGCACGGTGGGAGAGGTTTTAACCTGGAGTGCCGCAAACGGTTGGCAGTGCACTTCTCAAAACTCTCTTGTCGTTGGAAGTGCTGCGAGTGCGACTGGTTTCACTGGTTCCCTTGCTGGCGACGTGAGTGGCACACAAGGTGCGACGTCGGTGAATAAAATCAAAGGTATCTCTGTCGATGTGACAGGTTTAACATCAGGACAGGTTTTAAAATATGATGGAAGTCAGTGGAGTCCTGCGAGTCTGACAGACGCAAATGCTCTGCCTTTAGCCGGTGGAACCATGAGTGGCGCCATCAACCTTAACAGCAACAATCTTACGAACATCGGTTTTATGACGATGGTTGCAAATAAATCCCTGCATCTTTCAAACAACGCTTCAGATCCCACAGGATTAACGGGCGCTGACAAAGGGAAGACTTGGTTTAACTCGACATCCAATCAAATCAAGTATTGGGATGGAACCGCTGTGCAAACTTTGGGTCTTGCGGGCTCAGGTCTTACTGCTTTAACCGGCGATGTCACCGCGACAGGCCCAGGGTCTGCCGCTGCGACAATTGCCAATAGCGCTGTCACGACTGCAAAGATTAATAACCTTGCTGTGACGGATGCAAAAATCAATGACGTCGCCGTTGATAAAATCACGAGTGCTGCGGGAAAATATTTTTCTTACGCTCCGAACAACGTCGCTTGTACCAACGGTCAAGTTTTATCAAAAACAGCCAACGGTTGGGAATGTGCTTCCGCGACATCTTTAACGAATGCTCTTACGAATGGTCGCATTCACGTCGGTAATGCTTCCAATATCGCAACCGAAGTCGTGATGAGTGGCGACGCCACTTTATCAAACGCGGGTGCACTGACATTAGCGAACTCAGGTGTTACGGCAGGAACTTATACCAAAGTAACGGTGGATGCTAAAGGTCGTGTAACCACAGGTACAAGTCCAACGACTTTAGCTGGTTATGGAATCACGGATGCTCAACCGTCAGGAAATTACCTTACGGCTTTAACCGGAGACGTCACCGCGACAGGCCCCGGCTCTGGAGCTGCGACCATTGCCAATAATGCTGTCACGACAGCGAAGATTAATAACCTTGCAGTGACGGATGCAAAAATCAACGATGTCGCTGTTGATAAAATCACAAGTGCTGCGAGCAAGTATTTCACTTATGCACCGAACAACGTCGCTTGTACGAACGGTCAAGTCTTAATGAAAACCGCCAACGGTTGGGAGTGCGGAGCCGCGAGTGCTGGTTCTGTAACGAGCATCACGGCAGGAACAGGATTGACCGGTGGGACAATCACTTCTACAGGAACTATTGGCTTAGGAACAGAACTTGCCGCTGTGGACGGAATTTCTTCAACAGGTTATGTGCAAAGAACAGGTGCTGGAGCTTATTCGACAACAGCAGGAAGTACGTCAGCTTCCAACAACACTCTTGTGCAAAGAGATGGTTCCGGAGTTTCTAACTTTTACGGCGTTGGTGTTACAGGTGCCACAAGCGGGACTGTGACTTTGCGTTCTGTCGCAACTGTGACGAGCTACTCCCTGACTTTCCCTGGAACACAAGGGGCTGCGGGAACTGTTCTTTCCAACGACGGAGGTGGCGGTCTTTCTTGGGCAAGTATTTTAAATACCTCTTTGAGCAACGGAAAAATTTATGTCGGCAACGCTTCCAACGTAGCAACAGCTGTGACCATGGCTGGAGATGCCACACTGTCTAATGCCGGAGCTTTGACACTTGCGAACTCTGGTGTTACTGCGGGTACTTATGCAAAAGTCACCGTGGATGCGAAAGGACGCGTGACTTCGGGAGCGGCGCTGGTGGATGCTGATGTGCCATCAACAATTTGGCGCACAGGTGGAAACACTTTGGGAACAGCCGGTTCGATTGGTACAAAAGACAACTTTGCATTAAGCTTCATGACGAACAACACGACAAAAATGACTTTGGATGCGAATGGAAATCTGGGAATCGGTACGGCCTCGCCAGCCAGTGCTCTTCACGTTGTGGGTGATATTCAGTTCACAGGAACGATCACGGATATTTCCGATAGACGCCTAAAGAAAAACATTCGTCCTTTGACTTCGGGTCTTAATACCGTTCGTAAAATTTCAGTTTATTCTTACGTGATGAAAGATGATCCGCACGAAAGAACCGAGTACGGGGTCATGGCTCAGGATATGATGCAAATTCTTCCTCACCTTGTGAAAACCGTGGATACCAACGGCAATTACTATGGTGTGAATTATTTGGGTCTTGTGCCTTGGAGTTTAAAGGCGATTCAAGAACTTGATACCAACACACAAACTCTCAGTCGTGAAATCGCTTCTGTCCGTGACGAGAACAAGGCTTTGAAAGAAGAAATCAACAATCTCAAAGACAGAAACGATCGTCTTGAAAAACAGATGAATGAAGTTCTTTTGTTACTTAAAAACAAGGGATCCGAGTAATAATGAGACTTCGTAATTTATTTGCCCTTAGCATCTTTGTACTTCTCGGCCTCGTGACCAGTTCTTGGACCTGGGCGGCTTGCAGTTCTCCAACGGGAGCAGCAGGCACCATGGATTATTTTACCGCAGAAAATGTTTTTAAATATTGCGATGGCACATCGTGGGTGCCGATGAAATATGGCGGTATCTCGTTAATCAATAAACTCACGGACCCTTCCCCTTACGCTATCTCTAGCGCTGGAGTCGTCGCCGTGAAAGGCAATTATGCTTACGTGATTGATCCAGCCGGCTCTTTGCTGGTTCTCGATATCACCACTTTGAGCAATCCCACTCCTGTGACTAAAGTTTCTGATTCATTTTTCAATTCCACATCGGCCCTTTTGGTTTCCGGAAGTTATTTAATCGGTGTTAGGAGTGGCACCGTTTATATCGTTGATATCACAACTCCGACGGCTCCCGCGATTTCAGGTTCCGTCACAAATGCGAATCTGAACAACGCCTCTTCGCTGGCTGTGAGCGGGAATTACGCCTACGCTTACACATCTTTAATCAACCCGGGCCGCCTTGTCGTTATCGACATCTCAAATAAATCGGCTCCTGTCCAAACGGGCTTTGTCAGTTCACCATCTATCGCCAATGGAGCTGCTGTCGCAGCTTCCGGAGGTTATGCCTATGTCAGCGTCGGCGCCTCATCAATCACTGCGATTGATGCGACAACACCCTCATCACCTGCGATCGTCGCTAGCATCAGTGATTCACGCATGTCCTCGATTAAAGCCATGGCTATTTCAGGAAACTATATTTATGTCGTTTCCACTACCGGAGGCACGGGGACTTTCAGCGTTATTGATATCGCAACAAAATCAAATCCTACTTTGATCTCGGCTGTCACTGGTGCAAACTATGGAGATTTTTACGGCGTCAACAGTTTGTGGGTCAATGGCAACCTTGCGTATGTCGCTTTAAATCCCGGCAGCAACTCTGGTGGATACGTGCAAACCGTCGATATCAGCAATCCTCTGGCACCAAAAGCGATTTTTTCTTACCGACTCATTGGCGCAGGAACCTACGGTGCCAAGTACGTGCATGGTGATGGCAACAAATTGTTTGTCGTCGATTCCAACTCAATGCTTTTAACATTTGATCTTTCTTTGAAACCGACACTTTCTAAAACTGGTGAAAGCTATCTTCGTGACAAGTCCGGCATTAGCTACGGATATATTGCAACCACGGGATCTGCCACTGCCGTCATTGATTTGGATGAAACGATTTACTGGTTCGATACGAGCACGCCTACAGCTTTAAACTATGTTTCTCAATTCACTCTTCCCGGTAACACCAACCGTTTTGCTACGGGCGTCGCCATGAAAGGAAGCTATGTATATTCAGGCAACTCTAACACCAGCCGTTTGAGTGTTGTCGACTTTACAGACACATCCAACCCCATTTTGATTTCCGGTATTTCAGATCCAAACTACAACGGAATTGGCAGCATGGAAGTTTCCGGAAATTATTTGTATATTTCTCGGACCGGCGGACTACTTGTGATGGATGTTTCTACGCCAGCCAATCCAACTTACGTGACTAAAATCACAAATGCTTTTGTGAGTGCGGGATCACGCCTTAAAGTTGTCGGAAGTAAAGTCTATGTGACTTCCAGCGGAGGAGATCTTGCAATCTTTGATATCACGACCCCGACAGCGCCTAGTTTCTTAGGAAAAGTGACCGACGTCACAAATCTAAATGGAGCCAAAGGACTTGATGTTCAGGGAAATTATGCCTACGTCGCTGCGATGAATTGCAAATGTCTGACGGTGGTTGATGTGAGTAACTCGGCAAGTCCCTCCATCGTGAATGCATTCACCAACAACACGTATTACGATGTGATTGAAGACGTTATCGTCAACGGAAGTTACCTTTATACTTACTCTTACACAAGAGGACTTGCCACAGTCGATATCTCAACACCGACAAGCCCCTCTCCAACAGGAGTCATTTCAGGTGGAGGCTATGTCCTAACTCGCAACGGAAACACTCTTTACGCCGGTGGTACGGCATCAGTAAAAGCATTTAATATTACGACAGCGTCCGCTCCATCTACGACATCGGATGTGGATCCCGAAGGTAAGCTTGAGGGAATTGCCGGCATTGCCTCAGTGGGAAATTATGCCTACAGTGTCGCCGCGACAACAGGAATTTTTACGGTCATGGATGTGACGGATAAAACAAATCCCGTCGTTATAGGGTCTGTCAAAAACACGGCACGCTTTAATGGCGCGACGAACCTCACCGTTTCCGGCAGCTATGCATATGTAGTTTCACCTTCGAATTTGACCATCGTGGACATTTCTACTCCGAGTGCTCCTTCGGTTGTAGGCTTTTTAAACGACGCTACAAATCTGCCGACGCCGAAGGATGTTTACGTCTCGGGAAATTATGCTTACGTTGTTGCCACCAACCGTCTGACTGTTGTGAACATCACGAATAAAGCTGCACCCACTTATTCGACAAATCTTTCACATGCTTTAATTTCAGACTGTCGTCAGATTGTCGTTTCAGGAAGTTATGCATATCTGCCTTGTTCAACAAGCACGTCGTTGGTGATAGTTTCATTGGCAACACCAGGGTCGCCTTCTGTAACGGGTACGCTCCAAGACGCAACGAATTTGGTCAGTGCCCGCACAGTTGTTGTATCTGGGGGTTATGCTCTTGTGGGAGCGTCCAATTCTTACGGTGGAGCCGTCGTTAACGTCAGCACACCTTCCGCTCCTAGTTTTGTGAAGACCATGCCTCTTTCGAACATCCTTTTTATGGCGCAAAAAAATTCGATGGTCTTTTTTCAAAGCAGTACTTATGGCTTCGGACAGATGTCGATCTCTGATCCGGCAAATCCTAAAGTGCTCAGCACAAGTTATCCAAGCTCCGTGAACATCAGCACGCCTTCACAACTCGCTCTCTCTGGAAACTATCTCTATCGGGCAGCACCAACAAGCACGATGGAAATCTGGAGTATTGCCGACTCAAAAGTGGCCCTCTACGAAGAGGCCAGTGCTAACTTCACAAATATTTTTGGAACCGGCTACAGAATCAAAGTCGTGGGGACGACCGCCTATGTGACTTCCAAGTTCGGCCAGAGATTTACGGCCGTGGATATTTCAAACATTGATTCCCCGACGATTTTAGGAAGCATCGCCGATCCAAAATTTGACTCACCGACAGGAATAGAGATTTCCGGTAACTACGCTTACATCAGTGGCGCAGGCGCTGGTTACGTCATGACAGTCGTCGACATCACTGATCCTGCCAACATGAAGGTCTTGGCTTATTATTCAAACTTCACTTATCTCGCCTTAGGTGAAAATCTTATCACTTCAGGAAATTATATTTTTGCGACATCCCGAATGAATGGACGCGTAACCTCCTTTGATATTTCAAATCCGCTGGCACCGTCTCTCAAAAGCTCGGTCAACGTGACTAGCCCCTATGATCTGGTAAAAAATGGCAATTATCTTTATGCCTGCTCTTCTTCCGGAGTCGCTATTATCGATGCTTCAAATCCACTGAGCATGTCCCTTGTGACGACCTTCATTGATAACGCCGTCACCAGCTGCCGCTCGCTGGCTCTTGACGGGAACTATCTTTATGCTTCCGGAACAACGAATAAAACGTTCGCGGTGATAGATGTCAGCACGCCCACCTCGCCGGTGCTTTTAGGCAGTATTTCCGATGCAACGAATTTGTTCGTGGTAGAGGATATTAAAATTTCTGGTAACTATGCTTATTTCGCGACCGGATCAAACCGCATTGGTATGATCGACATCACAACAAAAACAGCCCCTGTTATGTCGGAAGTTTTAAATAGCTCTTCGGATGTCGGCAGCGCTTATGAATTATTTGTTTCTGGCAATCGCATTCTTGCCCCTAATTTCTCGGGTTTGGGACTGTCGACTTATAAAGCGGCTGCCTCTGTCAACGTTGGAAGCTGTACAACCGGAGGAACGATCAATTACGACACGACTCAAAAAGTTTTAAGCTTCTGCAATGGTACAAACTTCAAAGCCATGGGACCTGTCCCTGGAGCTGGCGGCGCTGGATGTTCTTCACCTGCAGCCACGGCCGGAGCCCTGGAGTACTTTAACGCCACCAATAAGTTTAAATACTGCGACGGAACAAACTGGGTGACGGTCGGCAACTAAAGATTTATCTCAATTTGAAGCAAAATAAAAACTCATATTTGTTTGCAATTGTGCCGATAAGATGTTCATGGACACACTCAGGAACGTTTTTGTATTTGTGGTGCCCGTACTTTTTCTTTTCGCCTTCCCGGCCGAATCTTCTCCTTTGAGTCTTAGTTACCAAGGGCGAATACTCAAATCCGACGGCACACCACTGCAGTTTAATAATGTCAGCTTTCTTTTTGAAATCACATCTGCTGATGGAAATTGCGTTTTGTATCGCGAGCAAAAAGACGCCGTAAACATGCAAAATTCAAACGGTGTTTTTGATGTTCCCATTGGTTTAGGAACACGTTTGTTCCCGACGGGTCCGGTGTTTTCACTTTCTGATATCTTCGTCAATGGTGTGACTCACTCTTGTGCTGGTAGTGGAACTTGGGTCGCTTCTAACTCCGCCGAGCGCCAACTCAAAGTTCAATTTCATGATGGTTCTGGTTGGAATGTTATTTCTCCGGCCAATATAATTCGTTCAGTTCCGTTTTCTTACACAGCTTATTCTGCGCAGAAAATTGCTGATAAGTCTTTAAATGATCTTTTATTAAAAACGTCAGCTCCCATGACAGCTTGTTCGGCGGGACAGGTCATTACTTGGAACGGAACAAGTTTCACATGCGTCACCGATGCTGGCGGCTCTGGAGTGGTGTCTGATGTTCTAGCGGGAACAGGTGTTGTTGTGAGCGGCACGGCGACAAAAACGGTGGGCTTAGCAAACACCTCTGTCACGGCTGGCAGTTACGGATCAGCCACGCAGGTCCCAACATTTTCTGTCGATGCTCAAGGCCGTTTGACATCCGCTTCTTCCGTGACGATTTCAGGAGTCGCTCCGGGAGGAAGTGCCGGAGGAGATCTTTCCGGCACTTATCCAAATCCCACCGTTAGTAAAATTGCCGGAA
The DNA here is from genome assembly GCF_037996825.1 of Bdellovibrio sp. BCCA. Lineage (NCBI taxonomy): Bacteria > Pseudomonadati > Bdellovibrionota > Bdellovibrionia > Bdellovibrionales > Pseudobdellovibrionaceae > Bdellovibrio > Bdellovibrio sp. BCCA. The sequence goes on from NZ_JBBNAC010000001.1 coordinate 2,560,154, forward strand.
AAAATCTTGCGGTCTCTTCGCTGACAGCGGGAAATATTCTTAAATATGACGGCACGGATTGGGTGAATGTAATTCCATCTTCTGCAGATTTATCAGACGCTGGTTCTCTTTTAAAATCTTCGCAAATGCCTGCGACCTGTGCTGTAAATCAAACTCTCAGCTTTGTTTCACCAACAGGTGCATGGACGTGTTCGACGATTGGATTAAACTGGTCGCAAATCACTAGCGGAAAGCCCACGACTCTTTCGGGCTATGGCATCACAGATAAACTTGTCAGCAATGCAGGCGCCGGAGCCCCTTCAGATATCGTATCACTACAAGCTGGGGTAAATGCCTCAAAACCTGCCGCAGGAACTGCAGGACGAATTTATTTTGCAACAGACACAAAAGAAATTTATCGCGATGATGGCGCTTCGTGGATTCGCCTGGCGACAGAATCAGGAACAAGTACAGCCACAATCAATAATGTTATTGCCGGAACGGGATTAAGTGGCGGAGGATCTTCGGGGGCGGTGACATTGAATCTTGCAAATACAGCTGTCACCGCCGGCACTTATGGTTCTGCGACACAAGTAGGAACTTTCACTGTGGATGCTCAAGGTCGACTGACAGCGGCTTCCAATGTCACAATCTCTGGCGTTGCACCTGCAGGTTCTGCTGGTGGTGATCTTAGCGGGACTTATCCAAATCCTGTTGTTCAAAAAATTCAAGGAACTGCGGTGTCGTCATCCTCACCAGGCGGAGTGGGTCAGGTGCTTCGATATCAAACGGGACAATGGGTTCCTGCATTTTTGGGAATTGCCGACATACGATCTGCGATCACACCTTTTGGTGGCGCTTTTGCCAGCGCAGCGTGCACCGCTTCGGAATCACTTTATTATCAATCCGCTTCGGATAGTTTTAAATGTCAAAGCATCAACATTGATGCAGCTCAGATTACGAGCGGCGTGATTGATTCCGCACGCTTGCCTGCAAGTGCAACTTTGTGGCAAGACGACGGCAGTGGAAAAATTTATTACAACACTGGCAATGTCGGCGTTGGAACAACCTCCCCGGGATATTTGCTCGATGTAGCCGGAAACGCCAACGCTCAAAAAATCTGTATTGCCGGGGACTGCCGCTCTTCATGGCCCGCAGCTGGAAGTGCTTCGACGACACCTCTTGCCACCCGTCTTGAAGCCAGTGACATTGCTGCTGGCGGATATGCAGCAGCGACAGATCTAACTCCCGATTTAAATGCGACTACTCTAAACACCTTGGGAGGAGCCAATCTCGCAGCAAACCGCGTGGATATTCCTTCCGATGGCGTTTATCTTCTGGAAGCTCGTGCGAATTTCTGCCCACAAACAACCCACTATTCAGCTATAAAACTCTATCAAAATGGAACTCTTATTCAGTTCGCCGTTTCGCCCACGGCCGCGGGTTGCCAGACTACGACCTCCACAATAACCAAAAGCTTAACTGTCGGTGACAAAATCACCATGACACTTTTTGATTCACAAAATGGTCCGACGATGGGCATTCAAAGAATTTCTTTGACCGTTATTAAATTAAACTCCGCTGGGACAACAATTTTAGGTGATGCTGATGGCAACACAAAAGTGGAAGTTGAACGCTCTGTGAATGATGACACTCTTCGTTTGGTCACGGCAGGAACAGACCGCGTGACCGTCACGAGTACCGGCAACGTCGGCATTGGCACAACGACACCAGCTGCGACATTAGATGTTAACGGCGGCGTGAAGTTAGGAACAACGAGCACGTGTGATGCCTCTGCCGAAGGAACCATGCGCTACAATTCGACGAAAAAAGCGATGGAGTTTTGTAACGGCAGCGAATGGAATTTAATAAACCCTCCGCAACCAGTCGTTTTTCATCGCATGATGAATGCAAAATGGATTTGCGATAACGGAACACACTCACTGACACCAAGTTACACCTCGGACCGTTGTACCTACACTGTTGTCACAGACAACCAGAAATTGCTGACGATTCCCCTTACAACAGCGGGGCAATTGTCGACCACCGGAACCTACCATCTTAAGATTCGCTATCATCAGGCGATGTTGACGAGTGATAATGATATTGGCCTCGGCATATCCGACGGTACCAACGCTATAATTTTCACTCGCAACGACTCCGCCAACGCCACTCTTGGAAACTGGGCCGTGGCTCCGGATGCAGCTTCCTATAACTTTACTGGAACTCAATTCACAAACATTCCAGCGACGTCTTCTAACTGGGAAAACTTAAACATGCATTTAATAATTAAAAATGGAAGCACCTGGGCCAGTACAAGTGTTGACAGCAACGTTGAACCAGCACGAGGCTTCTCTCCAACGGCACTTAATCTTAATAACGCTTTAAAGCTTGTCCTCTGGGGTAATAATGCCGCCGAACAATACGGCATCTATTCTATTGAAGTCACGATCACGCGAGATCAGTAAAAGACCGAGACCTTGGTCTCAGAGCGCTTTTCGCAGGGAGTCTCTAGACTCGACAAGGTTTGCGGGAGTTTCTATCCTAAAAAAATGAATCTTTTCTCTCTTAAAAAGCTCGTTCTGGCTTCTGCCCTTTTGTGGTCCGCTCCCACGTGGGCTATGCATATTATGTTAGATCCAGGACATGGTGGCGTTGATACAGGCGCTGTTCATGGCGCTGCGAGGGAAGCTGATTTAGTTTTAAAAGTCGCGCAACGACTGAAAGCTCTTTTAGAAAAAGACGAACAATTCAAAGTGACTTTGACTCGCGCACAAGATCGCAACATCAGCCTTCCTGCCCGAGTGAAAATGGCGGAAGACGCAAAAGTGGATTTATTTGTAAGTCTTCATGCAAACGCAGCTTCCGATCAACGTGCAAAAGGTGTTGAGTTCTTTTTCCAAAATAACTTACCACCGGATGAAGAGAGTTTGTTTCTAGCAAGCCAAGAAAATCAGATGATTCTCAATAGCAAAGAGCTTCATGATATTTCTGGCGGAGATGAGCTTTCTAAAAAAGGCGATATCGCCGCCATCATCGAAGACTTGCACCGTCAAAATCGCATGGCGAGCAGCCTTCGTCTGACGCAGACTTTGACACACGTGTGGAATAACGACGAAAACGCTTCGCAAGCCACCATCAAGCAAGCGCCGTTTTATGTGATTTCAAAAACAAGTATGCCTTCTGTTTTAATTGAAATTGGTTTCCTCACAAATCCGCGCGAGGCCAAAAAGCTTTTAACGACGGACTATCAAGCGGATCTTGCTCAAAAAATCTACAGCGCTTTGCTCTCGTACAAAGAAAAGATGGACAATCGCACAGCAAAAACCTTAAATTAGCCCTTGTCTTTACAAGGAGCTTTCTATGCGCGCTGACGGGCGTCTTTTCGATCAATTACGACAAATTAAAATCACTCCCCACGTCTCTGAATACGCCGAAGGTTCTTGCATCGTTGAATTTGGAAAGACAAAAGTTCTTTGCACAGCGACCTACGAACCCAAGGCTCCGCAATGGCTGGCTGGTACCGGTTCTGGTTGGGTGACGGCTGAATACGGTATGCTTCCTCGCTCGACACACACGCGTATTAAACGTGAAAAATCAATGACAGGTGGTCGCACTCAGGAAATCTCAAGATTGATTGGCCGTTCTTTGCGTGCGGCGATTGATTTAAAGCTTTTGGGTGAAAGACAAATCATCGTGGACTGTGACGTTTTGAACGCCGACGGTGGCACTCGCACAGCTTCTGTGACAGGCGGCTTTGTAGCTTTGGCATTAGCTTGTAAAAAGTTAGCGGACCTGAGCGAAATCAAAAAATTTCCTCTTGTGAATTATGTCTCTGCAATCAGTGTAGGCCTTCACAACGACAACATCTTGCTTGATTTAAATTACGATGAAGATTCTGCTATCGGCACTGATATGAACTTTGTCATGACCGACAAAGGACATTTCGTTGAAGTGCAAGGAACTGCTGAACACGTCCCTTTCACTCGCGATCAACTTTTCAAAATGATGGACGTTGCCGAAAAAGGATGTCGTGAACTTTTCATTCATCAAGCGTCTATCGTGGGCGAAATTTATAAAATTGCTGGGAAATAAAAATGGAACTTTGGATTGCGACAGGAAACAAAGGAAAACTAGCAGAGTACAAACTTCTTTTGCGTGAGCTTCCGGATTTGAAGGTGTTCTCTCAAGGAGATATTCCCTCTTTCACTCCCCGCCCTGAGGATGGAAAAACATTTGAAGACAACGCTCGCATCAAAGCCAAAACTTTGCGTGCGGTGAAAAACAATGTGTGGGTTTTAGGTGAAGACTCAGGGCTTGTTGTTGAAGGTCTCAATGGTCTGCCTGGAGTTCACTCCGCTCGTTATGCAGGCCCTAAAGCTTCTGACAGTGAAAATGTCGCAAAACTTTTAAAGATGATGGCTTTAAAGCCGATGCCTAATCGCAATGCAAAGTTCGTTTGTTCGACAGTGGTCTATACTCCGACCGGCGAAGAATGGGTCTTTACAGGAGAGATGAAAGGCACGATTGCCACAAAACCAGCAGGTCTTCTTGGCTTTGGCTATGACCCTGTTTTTATCCCTGAAGGACAAACCCAATCGCTGGCAGAATTGGGCCCTGGCCACAAAAATCTGCACTCACACCGCTCTCAGGCATTGAAAGCGTTCTTAGAGAAGCTTAATAGCCTCTAACTAGCCGAAATCCCCCTGAAAAATATGCAAAGCCGCAGAGTGGAAAATGCGGCTTTTTTCTTTGAAGAGATAGACAAAAACAGCATCGATTGCTAGGTTCTTCCAAATGCACTTTTAACTCAGGAGACTACGAGTGATGAAGGGCCTAAAAATCTTTACCGCCAATGCCAATCCGTCCCTGGCAAAGAAGGTAGCCGAAGCCGCAGGTGTTGAGCTTGGTTACTGTGAAGTAAGCAGTTTTGCCGATGGGGAAATCCAAGTCGAAATTCATGAGAGTGTTCGTGGACAGCATGTGTTTGTTGTTCAAAGTACGTGTCCTCCCGTGAATCAAAATTACATGGAGCTTTTTGTGATGCTCGATGCTTTAAGAAGAGCATCGGCCGCCTCCATCACCGCCGTCATCCCGTATTACGGGTATGCCCGCCAGGACCGCAAAGTCGCTCCTCGCGCGCCGATCTCTGCCAAATTGATGGCGGATTTGCTGACGACAGCCGGAGCTACCCGCGTAGTTTCCGTGGACCTGCACGCAGCCCAAATCCAAGGTTTCTTCAACGTTCCGGTGGACCACTTGTTTGCGATTCCGACTTTAGCTCGCGCTTGGCGTGAGGCTTATGGTCAGGGCTCCGAATTTGTTGCGGTGAGTCCAGACGCTGGCGGGGTTGAAAGAACCCGTGCCTTTGCCAAACGTATTGAGTCTTCCATGGCGATCATCGATAAACGCCGTTCTGGCCCTAATGAGGCAAAAGCTTTGCACTTAATTGGGGATGTCACTGGTAAAACGGCCGTTATTGTCGACGATATGATTGATACGGCGGGAACTCTTACACAAGCAGTTGACAGCCTCTTGAAGAATGGGGCAAAAAGGGTGTTCGCCGTTGCAACGCACCCTGTTTTTTCAGGGCCTGCGATCAGTCGTCTGAAAGAAAGCCCTATCGAAAAAGTATGGGTTACCGACACGATCCCGCTCAGTGAAGCGGCGAAAAACTGTGGAAAAATCGAAGTGGTTTCAGTCGCTCCTGTTTTGGCAGAGGCGATTAAACGAATCCACGGAAATGATTCCGTCAGTTCGTTATTTGATTAGGCCGGATGGCCACAGTGCCGAAGCGCCGAACGGCGCGTAGGCTGGAGTAGCTTTTAACCCCAGAAATGGGATTTTATTAACAATCCTCTATTGGACTAGAAGGAAAAAAACATGAAAAACAGAATTGAATTAAACGTTGAACCACGCGAAATCGGTAAACACAACAGCCGCGCACTTCGCAACTCTCGCAACGTTCCTGCAGTTATCTACGGTGCAGTTGAACCTATCAACGTAGCAGTTGGTGAAAAAGAAATCGTTAAGTACAACACTCGCGCTTACGAAAATGCTCTTTTCACTTTGAAATCTAACGACAAAAAAGCCAACGGTATCGTTGTTCTTGTTAAGTCCGTAGACGTTCACCCACTTTCTCGCCGTCCTCAACACGTTGACTTCTTCGCGTTGGATCTTAAGAAAGCTGTTCGCGTTAACGTTGAAGTTCGTCTTGAAGGTAAACCAATCGGTCTTTCTGAAGGCGGTTTGTTGAACGTTGTTCTTCGTTCTGTTGAGGTTGAAGTATTGCCAACGGATATCCCAGAGTTCTTGACTGCTGATATCTCTAACTTGGGCGTAGGCGATGCTCTTCACGTTTCTGACTTGAAAGTTTCTGGTTCTGTTAAAGTTATCACTGGTGCAGAACAAACTATCGCGGTTGTTAACGCTCAAGAAGAAGAAGTTGTTGCAACTCCTGCTGCCGCTGCTCCAGCTGCTGCTGCCACTCCGGCTGCTGCTCCTGCTGCTGCAAAAGCACCTGCTGCGAAAAAGTAATTCGCTCAGCGCTAATAGCAAAACATCTCAAAGGCAGCTCACCCGAGCTGCCTTTGCTTTTTAACCTGATAGAGGTTTTTGAATTATGTGGTTGATCGTAGGATTAGGAAATCCCGGTGGAGAATATAAACTCACTCGCCATAACATCGGATTTATGGCTGTCGATTATTTCCTGGAAGGCCTCGGCAATCCTCCTGTGCAAAACAAATTCAAAGCAGAAATCGCGCAAGTGAAGTGGAAAGACCACCAACTGATTTTCTGTAAACCTCAGACGTATATGAATCTTTCTGGCGAATCGGTGCAGCCTTTGATGGGCTTTTATAAAATTCCGATGGATCATCTCATTGTTATGCACGATGAAATTGATCAGCCCTTTGGTCAGATGAAAATCCAAAAAAACCGCGGTCACGGCGGCCACAACGGAATCAAAAGTATCTCGGGTTTGCTGGGCTCTGCGGACTATATTCGCCTGCGCCTTGGTGTGGGTCGTCCCGTCAATCCGAATATACCAGTTGCTGACCACGTTCTTGGCAAATTCTCGAAGGAAGAATTCGAGAAAATGCCTGATTTCCTCAACCGCGGCCTTGATGCTGTCGAAAGCATTATCCTTGATGGAATTCAAAAAGCTTCGACAAAATTCAATGGGTAAGCTACATTCACACAGTTGTTTTTGATCACTTTTCTAAGGGGCTCTCATGGCTTTACAAGTCGGTATCGTAGGTTTACCAAACGTAGGTAAAAGTACGCTTTTTAACGCTCTGACATCTGCAAAAGCAGAGGCGGCGAACTATCCTTTCTGTACGATTGATCCTAACGTGGGCGTTGTGACAGTTCCAGATCCTCGCATGGATAAAATCACGACTTTCATTAAGCCACAAAAAGTGATCCCTACAACGATGGAGTTCGTGGATATCGCAGGTATCGTTAAGGGAGCTTCTCAAGGTGAAGGTTTGGGGAACCAATTCCTTTCTCATATTCGTCAGACAGATGCGATTGTTCACGTGGTTCGTTGTTTTGACGATCCAAATATCGTGCACGTTTCTGGTTCTGTAGATCCAATCCGTGACATCGAAGTGATCAACACGGAATTGCTTTTGGCGGATCTTGATTCTGTTGATAAAAAATATGCGCGCATCGAGAAGATGGCGAAGAACACAACAGACAAAAAATTAAAAATGGAAGCGGAAGTCACTCGCAAAGTGAAAGAGGCTTTGGGTAAAGGTCTGCCTGCTCGCTCTGTGGCGTTGGATGATCTTGAAATGCCGTTTTTGCGTGAAATGCATTTGTTAACTGCTAAGCCAGTACTGTATGCAATGAACGTGTCTGACACGGACTTCGCGGCTGGCGGTAACGATTGGACAAAAGCTGTTGAAAAACGCGCGGCTGAAGAAAACAACAATACGATCTTGATCTGTTCTGCGATGGAAGCAGAGATTTCTCTTCTTCCTCCCGAAGAGCGTAAAGAATTCCTTGAAGCGATGAACGCGGAAGAGCCAGGTTTGAATCGTTTGATCCGTGAAGCTTACAAACTTTTGGGTCTACAAACTTACTTCACGGCGGGTGAAAAAGAAGTTCGTGCTTGGACAATCCGTGCTGGAACAAAAGCTCCACAGGCTGCGGGTGTGATCCATACGGATTTCGAAAAAGGTTTCATCCGTGCTGAGACTTATCACTGCGAAGATTTGTTTTCTTACAAATCTGAACAGGCTGTGAAAGAAGCTGGTAAATATCGTCTTGAAGGAAAAGAGTACATCGTTAAAGATGGAGACATCTTGTTCTTTAGATTCAACGTTTAAAACGTTTCAGGAGAAAGGGAGCTTCGGGCTCCCTTTTTTATTTTATGAACGAACTACTTAAGATTTCTGCCACGGATATTGCTGCTCGAATCGCTAAAAAAGAAATTTCTCCTAGTGAAGTTCTTGAAATTCACATTGAACGTATTGAACAGGTCAATCCCTCTTTAAATGCCATGGTGGAAGACGATTTTGTTCGTGCTCGAAAACTGGCGCATGAACAAACGGAACTTTTGGCAAAAGACAATTCTTCTTTGCCTCCCCTCTTTGGAGTTCCCTTTACCGTAAAAGAAATGTTTTCTTATGCCGGCATGAAACGCACCGGTGGCAGCATTCATCACAAAAATGATGTGATGGATTGGGATGCGACTGTTGTTTCGCGTATGAAAAAAGCGGGCGCGATTCCGATGGGCACAACGAACGTTCCTGAATTGGGTTTTTGGTTTGAGTCTTTCAACCCTGTTTATGGTCGCACGAATAATCCCTACAACTTCGGTCGCACGTGCGGCGGAAGCAGTGGTGGCGAAGGCGCCTTGCTAGGTGCAGGAGCAACACCTCTTGGACTTGGCAGCGACATCGGCGGAAGCATTCGTATGCCTGCGGCTTTTTGTGGTGTGTTTGGGCATAAGCCTTCTCGTTATTTGTTGCCTTTGACGGGACATTTTCCTTTTTCGCGGGATGATTTTAAAAACATGGTGGGTGGGAAATATCCTTTCACTTCCATGGGACCGATGACTCGTAAGGCGAGTGATCTTTATACGATGACGAAAATTTTAATGGGCTCTGACGGGATCGATTTAGAGACTGTCAAAAATCCAATTCTGGGAGAGCGCACTCACGAATGGGCTGACAGAAAAGTTTTAATCTGCCCTTCTCCAGTTTTTCATCGTGCTCGTTCCACGGATGACGAAATGGCTCAGGTCGTGCGCAATTGCGGGAAGTTGTTTGAAGAATTGGGTGCGCACGTTGAAGAATTGGATCCGCGCTTTTTTGTGCGCGGAACCGATTTGTGGTTCTCCGCTTTGCAATCCTCAAAGGGCAAAAAACTGTATCAAACGCTTCGTGGTCCCAATAAAAATCTTTCGATTGGCAAAGAGCTTTTGAAAGTCGCTTTAGGAAGAGGTGACTACACCTTCCCGAACCTTATTGTCTCTTTGGGTGAGATGTTTGATAAAAGCGAAAAAGACTTCACTGAAGATCTGGCCGCTTTACAAAAAATGAAACACGAGTTGGATGAAAAACTTGGTGAAGATGGAATTCTTTTGATTCCTCCCCATCCGCGTGTCGCGCCGAAACACCGTGCGCCTTTGTGGTCGCCGTTTGATTTTATTTATGCGGGATTTTTTACGACGACGGGACATCCGGCAACGGTGGCTCCGATGGGTTTGAATCCCGAAGGATTGCCATTGAGTGTGCAGATCGTTTCTCGGCACATGAACGATCATCTGACTTTGTCATGCGCTGAGTTTTTGGAAACCACTTTTGGTGGCTGGCAACCGCCACAGGCTTTTTAAAACTGATTACAGAGGGTAAAAGCTTAAATTTTGAATTTCGCTTTTATAAAATCCAGAAGGATGTGAAAGCTCCACACTGTTAAGAACAAAACCAACGATGGAAACAAAATCAAATGCGGAAAGCTTGAAAGTGTTTTCCATCCTTCTCGAACTAAAATTCCCCAACTCGTGTATGGCGGATGAATTCCCAACCCGATAAAGCTCATAAAACTTTCATACAAAATATTTGTAGGGATCTGCATCGCCATCACGATCAATAATGTTCCGAGCATATTTGGCAGGATATGGCGAAGCATAATATGAGTGCTGGTTCCGCCCAGTGCCAAGGCCGCTTCCACATAGGGCTTTCGCTTGATTTCTAAAACCATGCCTCTGGTAACGCGTGCAAGACTCATCCAGTGTGTCGCTGAAATTCCAAGGCAAAGACTGAGGAGCGCTTTGTAGTAAAGATCTTCCATCGGAAGCATCAACTGCATGGTTAAACATAAAATGGAAACTAAGATAAAGCTTGGAAGCGCCATGAGAATGTCGCAAAGACGCATCAACACACGGTCCGTAACACCCTCGAACCAGCCGGCCAAAGCTCCGTAAGTAAAACCGAAAACGAAGGACAATAGAGAACACACCAGTCCTACAAGAAGAGAAATTCTTGCACCTAGAAGAACTCTTGAAAAAACGTCCCGCCCTAAAGAGTCCGTTCCAAACCAATGCTCGCGCCCTGCTCCTACTAAAATGCTTTCAACGTTTTGTTCTAATCCTGTCGAGAATCCTAAGACAGGGTAAAACAGCGTCATAAAAATCAAGAGAGTAAGAAAGCTGATAGCAAAAATCACAAATGACTTTTTCATGCTTCCTCTCTTAATCTTGGATCTACGAATTTCAAAAGCACATCAATAAGGGAATTCACAATAATTAAAAGAGTTCCGTAAAACAACGTAAGGCCCATGATTAGAGTATAATCCCGATCATTGAGAGCCGAGATAAACTCCGTTCCCAGTCCCGGCACCGCAAACAGCACTTCCACAAGGAAAGAGCCGGAAAGCAAAGAAACAATCAGCGGCCCCACATAGCTAAGAAAAGGAATGAGCGAATTTTTTAGCACGTGGTTGATAAGGATCTGCCACGTCCCAACCCCTTTGGCTTTGGCTGTTCGGACGTAATCCTGATGAAAGTTTTCATTTAAAGAGTTCTTTAGTAAACGCACCAAAGACGCCAAAGGGCGCAAACTCAAAGTTAGAAGCGGTAAAATATAATGCGCGGGACTTGTAAGAAAAGCCACCGGTAAAAGATTCCAATAAAATCCGAAAAGGTAAATCAGCAGCGGCCCCCAAAAAAGACTGGGTAAAGATAAAAAAGCGATCACGCTTTGGTCGATAGTGCTTTCAATCCAAGAATCACGATAGCGAATGGCCAAAATGGAAACAAGAATCGATCCTGCTAAGATAAACACTAACGACAATCCGTTCAGCGCCAGCGTATTTGTCAGCCCTTGTCCGATGATCTCAGCTACGGTGCGCTCAGGTCGCGCCATTGAGACGCCCATGTCCCCTTTGACAAGACCTTGCAAATAGGACCTCGCCTGCAACAGCCACGATTGTTCGACTTGCCAATGTTCATTGAGTTTTTCTTTTACCAGGGGATTTAAGGCGATATCTTGATCAAAAGGTCCTCCAGGAAGAACCTTCAGTAAAAAAAACGTAAGCGCCGCAAGTATCACCAGCGACGCCAACATTTCAAATATTTTTTTTAAGACGAAACCGAAAACGTTCTCTCTCAAATGTCATCCCAATTTTCTTTTCCCGCAAGTTCGCTGTTCACTTTCACTGGAACCGCGCCCGCCATGTAAGAGAAAAGATCTTTTTTGTTGCCGTACAATTGTGCGTAAATATAAGAATTCGAAACAACGCGTTTTACGTAGTTGCGAGTTTCCAAAAACGGAATGTGTTCAATGAACTCATCCGTCTCAAGATTTCCGAAACTCACGAGCCAGTTTTTCACACGGTGAGGTCCCGCATTGTAACCGGCTGCGACAAGTGGAATCGTATTTTCAAAACGATCCATCAAGCGTTTCAAATAACGAGAACCGACTTTCACAGATGTTTCAGGCTGTAAAAGCATGGGTGCTTTAAATTCTTTATCGCCTAACAAGGTTGCAACTTTGTGACCTGTGAATGGCATCACTTGCATCAAACCCAATGCTCCGACCGGAGAAATGGCGTCACGGCGATAGTTGGTCTCTGCTCTCATGATACCCCAAACAAGTTCTTCAGGAACTTCGAACTTCTTTGTGTATTTTTCAACAACGTCAGAGTAAGCGCGAGGATACGCGAACTCCCAAAGATAGCGGATACCATCCAAACCGTGAGCGGCACGTTGTCCACCAAAGTTGATTTGTGCAATGTAAGATGAACGGTTGAAGTGACCTGCCGTATTGTATTCACCCATCAACGTGCGCAGATATTCTCTGTTCGACGTTTTTCTTTCGATATCATACAAATCCCAGCGAGCCCATTCATTTTCACCCAAGATCATCATATCGCGAGCGCGCTCAAAACGTTTCATCAAAACGGGATTCGAGAAAGTAGTTACTTTTTCTCCACCCGTTTCTGAGTCATCAGAAGCTGCAACATCAACGGACTTCATATCAGGATTGTCGGCAACACCCGCTTCAGCTTCTTCGTCCTCGCCTTTTTCATCATCTGCAGAGTATTGAGTGAGGATGAGGTTTTCTTCTGATTCACCTTCATCACCGCGATACTCTTCTTGTGCAGTTGGCATCAAAAATTCGCCTGCAGAGAATCGAGAGATCAAACGTGGCTGCGTTGGCAAAGAAGACTGCGCCAACTTAGTGGAAGCCTTTGTTTCATCCATTTTCTTAAGACGCGCTTGAGCTGCGATGGAATAGTATCCCATAAGAGGGTCGCGAGACAGACTTTCCATCATGGATTTTGCTTGATCCATTTTTCCTTGGCGGAAAAGGCTCATCGCCATCCAGTAGCTGAGTCTATCTTGAGGGAAGGATTTCCAACCGCGTTTGTTGCTGCGCTTTTGCACGTTGAGATTTGAGAAAGCCTTGTAAGCCCCTTGATAATCTCCTTTTAAATATTTAAGCCAAGCAAGATGCCATTGAGCATCGCGATTCAAACCTGACTTCGGATACACTTTCATAAATTCTTGGAAGCGACGAGCAGCTCCATCGTAATCTTGGAACTGGTAGCTTAAAAACGCTGATTGATACAACGCCTGACGACCCGTTTTTGATTTTGGGCTCATCTTATAAGCAGAGTAATAAGAACCTACTGCTAACTGCACTTCCCCTGCTCTTGCCGCAGAAGATGCAAATAAAACTAAATAATCGAAATTTCTTTTATTGGCTTCATAGTAGGGTTTTAAAATTTCAACGGCTTTGTTCACTTCCCCTTCTTGGAGATAGAACTGAGCTTGAAGTTTATCGGCAAGATACTTATCTGTCTTAGCCAACTTCTCTTTCATGACGTTGATTTCACCTTGAGCTTTTTGATCAAGACCTGCCCACAACATATAACGAACACGTGTGCGGAAATCCTCCGGAGTTACTCGGCAGTCAGAAGGTTTACCTTCAAATTCGTTAGCCGCAAGATCGACACTCCAATCTTGGACCTTTGGATACGCCGGATATCTTTCGTAAAGTTTCACAAGCCATTTGCACATCTGTCCGTGACGGTTCATACCTTTTTCGGCCACGGCCAAATTGTAGATCACATCCGGATAGTCTTCCGTGTTGCGAGTTCTCTTTTCAAGTTTCGCAAAGTGAGCACTGGCTTGTTTGAAATTTTTCTTTTCAAGTGCGACTTGTCCTAAAAGATTGGAAGCCTCGATCGTCATTTTCACGTTCGGAGACAAATCCAAAATCTTTTTAAGCTCTGTTTCGGCTTGATCTAATTTATTTGTTTTCATGAAAGACTGCGCCAAATAAAAACGCGCGTATTCTTCCAGATTCGTTTTATCTTTTAAAACTCCTTCGAATCCAGGAATAGCTTCGTCGTATTTCGCCGCACGAAATTGCTCGAGAGCCTTTTTAAAAGAATCTAGATCGTTCTTAGGTGTTTGCGCCCCCGCCATGGAGCTAAAAAGTAAAGAAATCACGATGCACTTCAGTGCGTTCTTCATATGTACAGTCCTTGTATCTCTCATCCAATAATGATACCGAATATCTATGGCAAAATCGAAAACTAAAACGATCTATACCTGTCAAAATTGTGGAGCCCAACGACCAAGGTGGGAAGGGAAATGCTCTGACTGCGGCGCGTGGAACTCTTTCGTCGAGGAATTGCAGATGCCCGAGGTTAAAACTCGAGGATGGTCTACCGGCACACCCGAAAAAGGCGCTGCAGCGTCGAAGCCTGTCTCGCTAGACCAAAGCCTTGAAGAAGTGAAACTCGATCGTTTTGATACAAGTTTCGAAGAACTCAATCGCGTTTTAGGTGGTGGCTTGGCTCGCGGAAGTTTCGTGTTGCTCGGTGGCTCCCCAGGAATTGGAAAGTCCACTTTGCTTTTGCAAATGGCCGGCGGCCTTGCGGAAAACAAACACAAAGTTCTGTATATCTCGGGCGAGGAAAGTGTTTCGCAAACTGGATCACGTGCTCATCGTTTGGGCATTCGCTCCCCGCTGATTGAGATTGGTTGTGAGAGCAATCTTCATAGCATCATGGAGTTGGCTCGTTTTAAAAAGCCAGAGATCTTGGTTGTCGATTCTATTCAGACGATGTTCTTGCCAGATTTGCAAGCAGCTCCAGGATCTGTTTCTCAAGTTCGTGAGTGCGCAGGTCATTTGATGGGACTTGCAAAACAAGAAGGCATCACTGTCATTCTGATTGGTCACGTAACAAAAGATGGAAACATCGCAGGTCCGAAAGTTTTGGAACACATGGTGGACTGCGTTCTGTCTTTCGACGGAGACGCCTCTTACAATTTCCGTTTGCTGCGCGCATTGAAAAACCGTTTCGGTGCCGCACACGAATTGGGAGTTTTCCAAATGAACTCCAAAGGTCTTGAAGAAGTTTCGAATCCTTCTGAATTGTTCTTAGAAGAGCGCGGAGATCAGTTGATCGGCTCTGCCGTTTTTGCTTCGATGGAAGGAACAAGACCGCTTCTGTGTGAAGTGCAAGCATTGACTCTTTCAAGTCCGATGGCGATGCCACGAAGAACAGCGCTAGGCATTGACGTGAACCGTTTGCATTTATTAACGGCGGTTTTAGATCGCCACTTAGATGTGCGCCTAGGTGCGAATGATATTTTCATCAACGTTGTTGGTGGATTAAAACTAATCGAACCCGCTGCTGACTTAGCGGTTGCCGCTGCCATTCTATCGACCCAAAGAAATCATGATCTTGACGCCAAGACATGTTTCTTTGGCGAGATCGGCTTGACTGGCGAAGTGCGCGGAGTTTCGTTCGTGGAAAATAGAATTCGCGAGGGCGACAAGCTCGGCTTCCAACACTTTGTGATTCCATATTCGAACAAGCGACATCTTGCTGAAATCAAACTTTCAAAAGATAAGAAGATTTCGTTCATTAAGAATGTTCAGGATCTGAGTAAGATTATTTAAATTATCGAATAATTAGGTCTAAGAAATGCAAAAAAATATCAGGATGATATTTTTTCGCGCAAGCCCCGAAGGGGTTTCCGGCAGGAAGCCGGAAACAAAAGCGAGAATGGTCTTAGCCAGACTCGCTTTTGGTGGATCTCCTGTCCGAAAACTTACAGGAGGTGTCCGATGCGTAAAACAGCGTACTTACGTATTCGACGCGTTTTGAAGATTACTAAAGGTCTGTTGATGATTGTCTTGTTAATCTTGACGATCGTCGCGAAACTTAAAGCTCTTTAACTCGAACCTCCAACAAGTAACAAAACAGCCCAAGGACCAGTGACTGGGAAACGGTCTGTTCGCCCGGCATGAGTGAAACACGGATGAGTCTGGCGAGGGCAACATGAACTTTTGCAATTGAAATTTAATTGGCTCTCGACATAAATCTACGCATAATTAAAAGAACGACTCACATACAAAAAGGATTTTGTTATGTCGGAAGCACTGAGCGCCATTCAAAAAGAAACCTACAAACCAGGAGACTATGTCTTCTTCGAAGGCGACATCGAAAATCATTTCTACATAGTCGAATCCGGCGTCGTAAATATCTTCACAAAAGACAACATGGGAAAACGAATCCCCATCACCGACATCGTCGACGGAGAATCTTTCGGCGAATTCGCCTTGATCTCAAACAGCCCCCGCTCAGCATCAGCACAAGCCGTAACAGACGTCGTCCTTGTCAAAGTATCCGAAGACGGTTTCAAACAACTCATGTCAGATCTCCCAACATGGGCCGAATGCATGCTAAAATCTTTCGTAGACCGCTTACAAAACATGACAGAAAAAATCCGCGAACTAGAACAAGAAAAAAACCGCGGCTAAGAATGGAAAAGCCCCAGTTTAAGTTCGACGAAAACTTACGCAGCATTCCCGTAGATCCAGAATATCTTAAATCCTACGTTAAAAATATGGAGTCCTCTTTAGACTCCATCACCTCTCCTAAAGAATACGTCAGCGTCATCGGTGAAATCGCCGTCTACTTAAGAGTTTTAGGAGATTTCCAAAAAGCAGAAGAAGCACTCACCATCCGAAAAACAATGAACGCCCCTCAAGATCAAATAGAATCCACTGAGCTAGCAATTCAAAGAACCAAACAGCTTTTAAAAACCTGATTCATTTCCAAAATTTGATTTTATTTATCTTTGGATCGAAGCAAAGACGTCGTGGATTCCGAAGGTGGATTGCCTTGAATATCTGTCCGAAGAGAGGCCTTTGCCGGCGCCACGATGGCGCGAACTACGGCGAAGCCGTAGCGGCAACTGAGCCCGGACGGCGTGCCGACCGAAGCGACGGATATTCAAGGCAATCCACCTTCGGAATCGCACCCGATCTCTGCAATAAGACGAAAGAAAAAAGGCTCCTTTTTGGGGAAAGAGCCTTAGAGTTCAAAAAAGTTTGGGGGGCCTTTTTGAATTGTTAGTAACGAGATGGATAGATGGAAGGAGTTCCATCGTTGGAGATGACACTGATGCTGAGATCAGCATAATCGCCCATGGATTCTGCGCGAATATCAATAGCCACAATACGCTCACCCGCAGTGATATACTCCGAAGTCAAAGTACGACCGGAATAAATAACACCAGAGTATGACAAATTGCTGATCATGATACGACGACCACTTTGTGTGATCGCATATGCTTCATGAATCTGCAAAGCGGCTCTGTAAAGATTCACACGAACATAATCCACATAAGAAGCGTAGTTGAAACTTACGCGCAACCATTCTCCACCAGATCTTCTTGTGACTCCATAAAACTGAACGCTGGCTTCGCCATAGTTGTCGCGTGGGTATTCCGGATAATTTGGATAATCAGGATATGGACGCGGAGGATTTGGATCATGGCGTGGTGGGTTGTAAGGAGGATTGTATCTTGGCGGTGGTGTCACAGGGGGACGATAACCACCATGGCGACCATCACGTTCATCACGGCAATCATAACGACGATAGTCACACTCATCGCGGCGGTCATCTCTGCGGTCGTCACGACGATCTCCCGGACGAGGATCAGGGCGAACTTGTGCAAATGCAGGTGCTTGGAAAAGTGTCGCAGCAACTAAAAGGCAAGACAGAATAGGTAGTTTCATAAAGACTCCTTGTTAAACAGGCAAAGGTCTTTATCCAAGATTCGTGCCGGACAAAGTGACACCAAAGGGCTGCGTTTTGAAATTAGTTTAAGGTGCTAGAAAACACTATTTCTTTTGAGGATACTTAAGGAAGAGCTCTCTTTGTAAGTCCATCATCAAACTCAGCAAACGGCTTTCCATAAGATGATCAATTCCGATGAATTGCACACCCGCAATCTGTTTTGTAACTCCGTTTTCTTCTTTGCTTTGCGCGAAACGAACGTCGACAACAAACTCCATGGGACGTCTTACACCCAAGCGCAGTGTGCCTTTGACATGATCGCCTATCTTGAGCTCAGGTTGGGCCCCCATAAGTTCCATCTTAAATCCACCCGCACTGACATCTTTCACACGACACTCTAAGAAATAACTGCGCCCACCATGAGAACTTAGTATAAAAACGGCGTCATACTTTGCTGGAATATCAATGCGCGCATTGGCTCTGCGTTGAAGCTGAAAAAGATCGGTGTCGATTTTTAAAACCGCCCACCCCGCTTCAAAATAAAGTTCCGTCTGAATGAAATAGCGTTCCGACTTAAAGGCGAAATTCACGATCACTTTTTGTGCCGTCGTTATGCCTTTGGAATCCGCCGTATGATGGCAAAGAAGGGCTTCGTCTTTTTCAGTTTGCACAGCAATCAGGTGAAACACGTCCTCTTGCAAAGCTCCTTTTACGGCGATTTGCATTTTATCGCTGGCGATTTCGCGAAAGAGCATTTTCTTTTCAGAAAGCGCCACCTTTTTAAAAATCAATTGCCCTTGTTCTTGGCCGTTCATCTACACTCTCTCCAAAGCCATTTGCCAACGAGCCATTCGCTCTTTGCGATCTTTCACGGACATTTTCACTTTAAATTCTTTATTCACTGTCCAAACACGTTTGATCTCCTTGAGGTCCTTCCAAAAACCACAACCAAGCCCCGCCATGAAAGCCGCCCCCAGTGCTGTTGTTTCTAAATTGTTAGGACGAATGACATTTACGCCGCAATAGTCAGCTTGCATTTGCATTAATAAGTCATTTGCAGCAGCTCCCCCGTCGACACGAACGCCTTTCAACTTTTTGCCCAAATCTTTTTGCATGGTCACGAGGATATCAACGTTCTGCAAAGCCATCGCCTCTAAGGTTGCTCTTGCAATATGCGCTTTCGTTGAACCACGTGTAAGGCCACAGATCAAACCACGCGCGTCGGGTTTCCAATGAGGAGCACCGAGCCCCGTCAGTGCCGGAACAAATTCAACTCCGTCGGTGCTCTCCACCGTTTTTGCAAGAGCTTCGACTTCCGAAGATTGTTGAATAAGTCCCAAGCCATCGCGCAACCACTGAACAGCGGCTCCACACACAAAGGCCCCGCCTTCAAGAGCGTAAGTGAGTTCTTCATTTTTTAACTTCCAAGCGATTGTCGTAAGAAGTTTATTTTTAGACTTCACAGCTTTTTTGCCCGTGTTGAGTAAAAGAAAACTTCCAGTTCCAAAAGTGCATTTTGATTCACCGACATCGTAACACGCCTGACCGAACAATGCCGCCTGCTGATCTCCCACAATACCTGTGATAGGAATTCCATCGGGCATAAAGCCCAAACCTTGAGTACGACCGAAATCGGCGTTCGATGGACAGATCTCTGGCAAAATTCCTTCTTGCACATTGAAAAGTTTTAAAAGTTCTTCGTCCCACCAACCCGTGTGAATATTCATCAGCATGGTGCGTGAAGCATTGCTGACATCCGTTTTATGAGACTGACCGCCAGTTAATTTCCAAAGCAAGAACGTATCTACAGTTCCGGCGAGAACCTCTTCATTGCGAGCTTTCTGTGCGGCCCCGGGGACATTTTTTAAGATCCATTGAATTTTGGTCGCCGAAAAATACGGGTCCAAAACAAGTCCCGTTTTTGCCGTGATCATTTTCTCTTTTTTATTTTTCTTTAATTTCTCGCAGATCTCTTGCGTGCGACGGCATTGCCATACAATCGCGTTGTAAATCGCTTTACCTGATTTACGGTCCCAAAGCATCACCGTCTCTCGTTGGTTGGTGATTCCAATGGCACGAATTTGGGAGCCTTTTACTCCTGCTTTTTCCATCGCCAGGCGCATTGAACGCTGTGTGGAATACCAAATATCTTCAGGATCGTGTTCGACCCACCCCGGCTTAGGAAAAATCTGTTTGAAAGCCTCACGCGCTTCGGCGACAAGACCTCCGGCTTGATTGATAATGCAAGTCCTAGAGCTGGTTGTACCTTGGTCAATAGCCATGATAAAAGAAGAAGACATAAACACTCCGCCGTCGATGGATGACTAAGTAACATCATGAAGAATTTCCTGACGAAACCCAACGAAAAAATTTTCGGTCTTCGGAACCTTGACCGAGACACTCTGATTTTTCGTGTTCTGCCCCGCTTTTTACTTGAAATTCTGCGCAAATATTTCCGCATGGAGATCGAAGGCGTTGAGAACATTCCGCGTCGCGGAGCTGTTATCATTGCTCCGAACCATTCTGGGTATTCGGGCTTTGACGCTTTTTTGTTGGGACATATTGTTCAACAAGAAGCCAAACGCGTCCCCCGAGTTTTGACTCACCACTTTTGGTTTTTGACGGAAACCACGGCGATCCCCGCGCAAAAAATGGGATTCACCGAGGCGACTTATGAAAACGGTCTGAACGCTCTTAAAAAAGGAAATGCGATTGTGCTTTTCCCTGAAGGCGAGCAAGGAAATTTCAAACCGACGTCGGAACGTTATCAATTGCAGGAGTTTAAACGCGGCTTTGTGCGCATGGCTCTCGAAACGCAATCACCGATTGTCCCTGTTGTGATCCTGGGTGCGGAAGAAACTCATATCAACTTAAAGAAACTGAAGTTCACAAAGTTTTTAAAAGGCTCGGTGATCCCGCTTCCTTTGAATGTTATTCCTTTGCCCGCGAAATGGCGCATTCGTTTTTTGGAACCCATCCATCTTCCCTACAAAGCCTCTGCGATTGATGATGCCGAATTGGTTCATGAAATCGCGCAAGACATTCAAGAAAGAATGCAGGCCGCAGTCAAAGAAGAGCTGCACAAACGCGGAAATCCTTTTTTATAAAATTATTTATGCCTGTCGGGAACGTCGTCGCCGATGGTCTTTAAGATCGAGTGCCACTTAGACACAAGGATGCCAGGGTTGTCAGCATTACGACTGACTAGGCGGCTTGTTAAAAGCGCCGCGATCCCCACTGCGATAACGAGGAGGAGTACGTACTCCACCACGATTTGACCTCGGTTGTTCTTCATGAAATCAGTATATCACAGTTCCGCAAGAGCGGAAGTCGCCTCAAGGGAGGCTGGACGCCAGTTTTCCATTGTGAGACGAAGAGTTTCTATCAAAAGATCCAGGTTTTCATCTTCAATAGGACCACGAAGGCCGATAACCACGTCCTCATGCCACTTTTCTACCTCAAGGGCACTTGGAGTCTTTTCAGCTCCTTCAAAAGAAAGAAGGAAGCTATCCGCTGTTGGATAAATCATCACAAGGATATTCGCGCCTGAAGCTTTTGAGACTTCCTTAGCTTTGACCATCTCTGCACTCAACTTTTGTTGAATCAGAAAATAGATCTTTAAAGCCAGCGCCTCATGAAACTGGGCAAAGTAAATGCGCACGGGACCATCAAAGATGGCACTGTTAAACGCAGGATTAAAATACTTCGACTGCATTAAAGTGGTATATGACGATCTCATGTTGTTATTTCCCCTCCACTAGCACAGCTCAAGACTAGGAAGAAAGTAGGTGCTTTTTCAAAGGAAATTTTAAGATTCTTAAATTTTCTGACGCAGCAAATTATTTTAAGCTGCCGAAAATCTTCTTTCCTCTCGAAAAAACAACCTTATCTACGCTCTCCCCAACACTGTAGAACAAGGTCTGCCAGTCTTTCTCCATGCATAAAATATCAGCAGACTTTCCGACCTCCAAAGATCCTACTTCTTGCTGCAAATTCAATGCGTGCGCGGCTCCCACCGTGTATGCACCAATCACTTCAGGCAAACTCATTTTCATTTCTAAACGTGCGAGCAAGCCCACCAAGTTCAGATCTTGTGTTGGAGAACTGCCCGGATTGAAGTCAGTTGCGAGAGCTACCCGAGCTCCGGCATCAATCATCTCTCTCGCCGGTGGATATTTTGTTTTCATGTAAAGATCGGCAGCCGGTAAAAGTACGCAGGTGGTTTCCGATTTTGCGAGATTCTGAATTTCTTTATCTGTCACTTGCAACAAGTGATCACCTGACAAAGCCCCAATTCTGACAGCCACATCACTGCCACCACTGAGTGACAATTGATCGGCATGAACTAAAACTTCAAATCCAAGTTCTTGAGCCCGACGTAAATATTTTTCGGAAGCTTCCGGAGGGAAAAATCCTTTTTCAATAAAAACATCCACACGACGCGCGAGTTTTTTCTTTTTCACAACCGGAAGAATTTCTTGTCCTAAAAATACCAAGTAGTCTTCGTAGGATTTAAACTCGGGAGGTAAGGCATGCGCTCCCAAAAAGGTGCTCACGGTTCTGAGGCCCTGCACTTTCTGCGCGGCCTGCAACATCTTAAGTTCATCTTTAAGGTTCAGGGCATAACCCGATTTTATTTCTAAAGTCGTCACACCTTGAGAAATAAAATGATCGGCGCGCTTCTGCCCGCCCTTTGCAAGTTCCGCCAAAGAAGCTCCGCGAGTTTTTTTCATTGTCGAAAGAATACCACCGCCGCGAGCTGCGATTTCCTGGTAACTGACACCTTGATTGCGCATTTCAAATTCTGCCGCTCTGTCGCCTGCAAAAATCAAATGCGTGTGACATTCAACAAAACCAGGAAGAATCGTCTTCCCTTTCATGTTGAACTCTTGATGTTTCTTTTTAGCAAATTCTTTAGGAAGTTTTTTATCGGTTCCCACCCAAACAATACGATCTTTTTCAAAGAGAATCGAAGCTTGCTTTAAGATACCGAGATCTTCTTCACGAACGCGACGGCCTTGTTTTTGTGCCGCACCTTGAAGAGTCAAAAGAGTCGAAATATTTTTTAAGAGAATACCCATGGCTTTATTCAAACATATACGTTCCATGGATCAAGTAAAAACAAAGTTCCTACGAAATCTTGATACTATGACTGGCTGTTTCTTCGGCTTTGGGAATCGTGATTTGCAAGACGCCATCCTCAAAATGAGCGTGAATCTTATCTGCAACCACTTGCGAAGGCAGGGCAAAACTTCTTGAGAATTTTCCATAATATCTTTCGCTGTATTTGCTTTCACCTTTGGCTTCGCGAAGACGCTCCCCAGAGATCGTCACCATATCGCCATGAAGCTCTACATTGATGTCTTGTTTTTTCATACCAGGAAGATCCACCGTTACTAAAAAGGACTTTTCCAATTCTTCGAAATCAATGGATGGTGTAAAGTCTGTTTCAGATTCCGTCAAAGCTCCCGGTGAAAGCTGCCGATCAAACTCGTTGATAAACTCTTCGAATTGAGTGGCAAAATTTCTGCTGAAGAAACGCTCGCCACTCCACGGCGCAAGAAAACGCATCGGCATGCAAGACCTCTTTTGTATATAGCGCCATTATTTCCCTCTGAAAAAGTCGGTCAATATGTATCACAACACTTGATCTTGCAGAGGTCGCTGCTCAGCTTAAAATCTTCATATAGGAGGTTCTATGAAAGCCGTCCGCTTTGTCGGCGTGGGGAAACCCGCCGAAGTCGTCGATATTCCAAAACCAGAACCAAAAGCCGGAGAAGTTCTTGTCAAAATCGGAGGCGCTGGAGTTTGCCACTCTGATCTTCATGTTCTTCAGCGCGGTATCGGCATTGATCGACCGTTCACATTAGGTCATGAAAATGCAGGATGGGTTGCGGCTCTTGGAAGTGGCGTTAAAAACTGGAAGGAGGGAGACGCCGTCGCTGTGTATGGCCCTTGGGGTTGCGGATACTGTCACGCCTGCACACAGTCTTTTGAAAATTACTGTGAAAACTGGAAACCGGGAAAAGCTTACGGTGGCGGCCTTGGAACTGACGGAGGAATGGCGGAGTACATGATTGTTCCCTCCGAAAGACTTTTGGTTTCTCTTGGGAAATTAAATCCAAAAGATGCGGCTCCTTTGAGCGATGCGGCTTTAACTCCTTATCATGCCATTAAAAGAGCGTTGCCTCTTTTAACTCCGGAAACAACCGTTGTTGTTTTGGGGGTTGGAGGCTTGGGTCATATGGCTGTGCAACTTTTAAAATGTCTTTCGAGTGCCCGTCTTGTTGCCGGTGATGTCGACGAAGCCAAATTAGCAATGGCTAAAAAATTAGGTGCGGATCTTACGGTGAATACAAAAAATCCCGACGCTGCAGAAAAGATCAATCAATTCACCGGTCCCCGCAAAGCCACTTTCGTCCTTGATTGTGTCGGCGTTCAGCCTACAGTGACCTTAGCCACACAAATTGTGGGTATGAACAGTCAACTTACTGTCGCAGGTCTTGGCGGCGGTAAGATCATCATGGATGGCAGCGAAGTGCCGTTTGGCTGCATGGTGAGCACGCCTTATTGGGGCTCGCGCGCAGAACTGATTGAAGTTTTGGCGTTAGCGGAGTCTGGAAAAATTCATGCAGAGGTGACTCATTACAAACTTGAAGATACACCTTCTGTTTATCACAAACTTGATGAAGGTATGATTCGCGGACGTGCGGTGATTGTGCCGTAAAAATAAAAACGGCGTTTGAGTTACCAAACGCCGTTTGCTTTTGATTCAGATTATTTTTTATTTCACTCGTGGCGCAAACCACATGTCGATCACAGAACCTTTTTTCTCTTTGCCTTTTTGCACAAAGGTAAATGTGCTGCGCTCACGAACTTCAGCTCTGTCGCCGATCGGTGTCGTTGAAGAAGCATCATATTTCAAAGAAACCGATTTAATTTTCGATTTCAATGGAACCAACTCACCGTCTTGCACAATACCATCGCCGTTTTTATCATACCAAAGCAGAAGTTTTGCAAAGTCTTTGTCTTTCGAATCGATCACGTCGTCTTTGTTTGAATCAAACTCGCGTAAAGCTTCAAATCCGTTTTTGAATTTATCGCCTTGATTTCCGAACAACTCGTCGGCTGTCGTGATTTTTTTATCGCCATTACGATCAACCGCGATGAAAGCTCCTGGCGCCCCTTTTTCCGGCCACATTGTTTTTCCGGAAGGATTCAACGGGAAATCGACTTCAGAAGTGAACTGTGGACGTTTGTCGTCGAAGAACACCATCAGTGGCGAGAAGTAACCGCCGCAGAAACCATTTTCACCAGGGAAGAATGCGGAAATGCTATATTGTTTTCCGTCACTCGAATTGCTTGTGTAAACGTTGCTTGAAAGGTCCCCTGTGTAACCCATAAATTGCTGGCCACTCTCGGTGCCCGGCGCAAAATATTGTTTGAAGCGAACGTCATGAAGTTTTACGTCAAAATCACTGCTGATATTTCCTTCCTCATCTACTTTTGTAGTGAAGTTGATGGGAATCGTGATTCGCACGCTGTTTCCGGCATAGGACGCAATCGCTCCACCAGTCACGTCAGGTCCAGAAATTTGTACAACCTGATCACTTCCGGCCATTGAAACCACTTTAGCAGGATAGTTGATCTGATACTGCTTTAAGGCTCCCTTGTCGTTGATGGTCAGAAAAAGTTGAACCGTCGACTTCGGAGAAATTGGATTTGATACGCTTCTTAAGTTCGTACCAAAGCACGTATTTGAAACATTGATGGTGATTCCCTCTTGGGATGCGCGCGAGGCCTGTCCAGATAGAACAACCCCTTGAAATCCTGCAGTACCCCCTGCCCCTGAGTTCACTGCTGCGGGTTGTTGGTCCGCTGCAAAAGCGTGAAGAGCCACGCCACACAAAAGTGGAGCGCTCAGCCATTTCATAGAAAACATACAAGCCCCCTTTTAGTTCCCCTTTTTATCCGGTCTCTCGATCATGTAGTAAATCAAAGCGGCATGTGCATCATTCCGCTTAAACTGCACTCTCGAAATATCGGCTGCGAACAATTGTCCTTTCGGAAACGTGGCTCCCGAGTACACTGATCGCAAAAGGTTTACTTTCCCCTCTTTATCCTTCTCTAAATAATACTTTACGACAGAAACTGATTTCAAGCGAACAAGTGGGGCTGCTCCCCCCATTGGCGGTATATCCCTAAAGAAAGCATCTTCACTGTTTACTGTCTCACTTGGATACATCGGATGAGTCGTGTCTAAAAAGTTGGGAATACTAAATGCCAACGGTGTCAGTCGCGACTCCCCTAGAGTTGTCACGACTCCTAGAAAGATTGGCGATCGTGCCGGTCTAGAGTAATCAGGTCCCGTGGCCGTCATAGCTCGCACCGCTGCCGGAGAATCCAACATCAAGATAGATCCGATCTGCCAGAATGCCGCCTTAGAAAGCTCAACTGCTTTGTTTTTGTTCAGAGAACGGAAACTGATATCTGATGCCACATTTGGATTTCCTGACGGGGCTCCAATATCGTAAGCGGCAGCCGGAGCATACATCATACTTTCAGAAACACGCTCTCGCGTGATAAGAAAAGTAAATTCGTTGCGACGACCATACTCCAGCGTAAGAATACGCTCACCTGTATCAAGGCCTGATTCCGTCATATCAGTAATGAAATCAAAGAAACGATGACCACGATCATCTACGACCACGAGATTGTTAAACGAAGGCTCTGACAGCTTAAGGTCCTTAAGAAGCATACGCTCAGCAATAATATTATCGACCTTTTCTTCGATCTCGTTGGTAATTTCATTTTTCGTTTTTGCCGTGAAAACGAAAAAGGACGCCGCGACCATGCCTAAGATTCCCATCAAGGCGATACCGACGACCATTTCTGCTAAAGTAAAACCTTTTTGATTCCTCATTGCGAATTCACCACAAATTGATAGTCCACGAAACCAAATGAGCTTTCACCTTTTCCACCTTTGGAATCAGATGAGCCTTCCCAATCTTTGTGACTTAAACGAACTGTCACTAAATAAAGACCTTTAATTCCCGGATAAGCCTGGATCACGAAACCATATCTTCCAGGACAACCAGGACAAGTTTCTTTAGGTTCAAGTTTTCCATTTCCCCAGGCCATGGGAAGTTTATCCAAAGCCAGAGCATTGTTTCTTTCTTCGTCCGTTTGCACATAGTTGATCTGATACATTCGCACGTTAGGACGAATATTCTCGATCACATCATTGATCTGTTTGTAAACGGAGTTTTTAGTTCCGCTGTCTTTCGCGATCTTTTTCATTCCCAAGACCCCGGAAATAAAAAAGGATCCAACCAAAGTGATCATCGCAAGTCCCAACAGACTTTCTATGATCGAAATACCTTTATTGTTCTTAAGCAAAGAAGTCTTCTTCATATGCCGGACTCCCTTGAAACTTCAAGAACATAGAATTTGACTAAACGGTTCTTACACATCGTCGATTTACTTTGTCCCACCAATCCGCAGTCTGGATCCACCGATGTCCAGCGGAATGGATCGGCTTTAGAGCGAAGAGAAATCGCATTGCAACGATATAAATTCGCCACGTCTTTCATTGATGGATACGGATGCCAAACAGGGAACCTGTTGATCGTTGTGCAGCTCTTATTTTCAAGAGCCTTCAGCACTCCCGCCTGACGCAATTCAAAAGTCGCCATCGGATGATAAATAGTGCTCCAGCGGATACCTTTATCATAGGCATCTTTGGCTATTTCAATTCCATTCGCAACGATGAATGAGCCGATAATTCTTAACTCCGTTGAGCGAGATTCAATAATCAAACGTTCACAGGTAAAGAATCCTGTCACAAAATTGGCAGTGCTCTTAATAATACAGTCCTTGGCCATTGATTTCACAAGGAAGGTTGCCGTTCCACCGCCATTTGGATACCTAAAGGCATTGCTACCATCTAAAATCAAATTCGTACGGTCTTCATACTTATTCGTGAAAGACCACGAGAACCTTGAACTCGGAGCAAATGATTGCGACCAATCAGTTCCGGCAAAAGCCGTGCTTTGCTGATTCGCGCAGGCTGTGTCGTAGTTGATAAATGGATCGTCATCTGGCAATTCCCCTTTGGAGAATCCCATGGCATTAGTCAGAGTTTGAGAGACCCGGAATCCTCCGCCTCCCGTACGTTGGAAGTTCAACCAACCTTTATTTCCGTTCGACCAACCACGTAGCGAAGTTCCCTGGAAGTAAGAGACGTCGTAGGCTTCCAACTGGAATGAGATGTCCATCGGTTCACCTTTAGAGTTCACCAAAAGCTCACCGTTTTCAAACTCGATTTTCACATCACGGAACGTCGGATTTGTATCTTTATTGCCGGCGTCTTTGGGGTCCACGATTTGTGAAATTGTGATATGAATTTTCGGCTGAATTCCTTGTTGTGAATTCACCGCCGCGAGCTGTCTCTGAAGTTTATCAACTCTGTCTTGAGCATCGACGATAGCTTGCTTTTGCTTTAAACGTTGTCTTTCAGCTGAACGCAAACGGTCTTGCATATTGTCGATTTGTCTCTCTAAAGATGCAATTCTGGCTTTGTCTTTCTTTTCTTCTGCTTTTTTTAAATCTTCTTTAAGCTCATCAATATCTTGATTGGCTCTTTCAATTTCTTTTTCAATGTTTTCAAGCTGTCTTTGTTCAAAAAGAAGTTGCGATTCTGCATCCTTCAACTGACCGTTGATGCGTTCCTTTAATTCTTTTAAATTGATTTCAGGTTCCAGAGTGACTGTTCCATTATCGGGAATTTCACCTTCCACCTTCATACGCCCAAAGTTCATTGTGTACTTTGCAACGGCACCGCTGTTTTGACTGAGGTTCCAACCTTTAAGAATCTCGCCAAACCATCCCGTCTGAACTAGTGACGGTGATTTCACTTGACCTGTTTGCGGATTGAAACGGTTCTTGTCCGTGAGACCCAAACGGTACTCATACTTATTGTCGTTTTTGTTTTCTTTGAGAAGCTGACCGCGCAAGTCTGAATTCACTGTGCGATTAAGATCGTACTTCGCAAGATTGTACGCGATACATCTTTCCATGAATTTCGGATCACTTGTCGTCGAACCGTTTTCTAGACCGGAAAGAAAGTCCAATCCCAAGTCACGTCTTGCATCAATCTCCACACCTTTTTGGAAGCCGCCAAACTGTCTGATATCATCCCAAAGTTGATCGAGATCCATTCCTGACGAACGCGGTGTAAACTCCGCCAACTTGCCGTCAGCACGCTTACGCATGATCGGACCTTCACCCATGATCAATTTTTCTTTGAAAGTCACTGGCGTATAAACGGTGTCACCCTTGTTTTTATCAACATTCAATGATGGAGCAGACGGAAGTGTCACACTTCCGTTCACAAAAACGGGACTCTCAAAAATAAGCCCACTATGGTGAGATCTTTCAACTAACGAATCAAATTGACGGAAATAGGCATCACCTTTGCCAAGACCTGAGCCCGTCTTCTTATCCAAATAGAGATCTCCGGCAACAAGTAAAGCAAAGCTTCCCACTTCGCGCGGATAGACACCGACATAAGACACTGTCGTCAATACACTTGATCCCACTTGTATCGGTTGTAAACTTGAATCCAAAAGACTGACGGTGACTTTAAGATAAACTTCGCGACCATATTCAGGAATCAAAGAGTTTTGATTTCGCTCAATACGCACGTAAATATTTTCGACCTTATAGCCCTTTAATCCCGAAATAATTTTATAAATCGGATGCATGGCACTGAAAGACTTAATTGAGATCATTTGATCGAATTTGTTTAGTGGAATATTTCCGGCGTTACTAACGCCCATGGCTCTTAAGAAATCCACGGTTTCTTTTTTCATCAACACACGTTCAACGGAACGCGGATGACTCAAAACCGCAGCCATAGAAGCCGACGCCGTATCGCCTCCACAAGACTCCTGCATCCAATCTTTTGAAAAACACCAACGCTGCTTAATTCCAAGAAGTGTAAAGTCCACCATTGAATGTAAGGCCAAGCGAGCCGTGATAATCGCAGATGTCTTCTCAACCTGCTGACGGTGCTTCAGAACTTCGGGAGACATGTAATACAGCATCGTGCCGACAACGCCGACGGCAACGAGGGCCTGAACAAAGGCACTTCCTCTATTATTTTGTTTTGGGAGAAAACGTTCAAGCCAGAAGGATGGTTTCATGGGTAGCTCTCCTATCTGTCCGTATCGACAAATAGGATAGCAAACTTAATACAGTGGACGTCCGGATGTCTTAAAAATCACCGCAGAGTGCCTCACTCTAAGACACTCTTTGCTTCAAAGAGAGATGGCTATTTGGCCTTTCCTTGGTTCGCAACAGCGTCGATTGCCGCCTTCACTTCCTCAGGATCACCAATAAATTCCTTCTTGATGACTTTGAAATTCGCGTCCAATTCATACATGAGCGGAATTCCCGTTGGCATATTCACAGCCATGATCTCATCAGGAGTCATGTCTTCAAGATGCTGAATCAACGCACGCAAACTGTTCCCGTGCGCTACGATTAACACTTTTTTTCCAGATTTGATCGTCGGAGCAATCGTGCCGTTCCACAATGGAAGGAAGCGCGCGACGGTGTCTTTCAATGACTCTTGGCTAGGCAAAAGTTTGGGGTCAACACCCGCATAGCGCGGATCGTGCGTGGGATGGCGAGGATCGTTCACATCCATTGGCGGTGGCGGAACATCATAACTGCGACGCCAGATTTTCACTTGGTCTTCGCCATGACGAGCCGCAGTCTCAGCCTTGTTGAGGCCTTGCAGCGAACCGTAGTGGCGCTCATTCAGGCGCCACTCTTTGTGGACAGGAAGCCACACTTGATCCAATTCATCCAAAACGAAGTTCAGAGTTTTAATCGCTCTTTTGAGGACGCTTGTATAAGCGACGTCAAAGCTAAAGCCCTTATCTTTGAGGGCTTTCCCCCCTTTTAGAGCTTCCGCTCGACCTTTTTCAGAAAGATCTACGTCCTGCCAACCTGTAAAACGATTTTCCTGATTCCAAACAC
Source organism: Bdellovibrio sp. BCCA (assembly GCF_037996825.1). Taxonomy (NCBI): domain Bacteria; kingdom Pseudomonadati; phylum Bdellovibrionota; class Bdellovibrionia; order Bdellovibrionales; family Pseudobdellovibrionaceae; genus Bdellovibrio; species Bdellovibrio sp. BCCA. The sequence continues at coordinate 2,590,739 of NZ_JBBNAC010000001.1, forward strand.
TCTCACCGTGTCTTACGAGCACCAACTTATACACAGCTTAAACTCCTTCAGTTTACATAAAAAAAGAGCTATCATGACCAGGCTTTCTTTAATATCAAAAGCTTGCGTTTTTGCCGTGCATTAAAGCGTGTCAAACTCCCAAGATTTTGAAAAATTAGCGCTCGTAACTACTGTGCTATAAACGTGAGGATCATCGTTGTGAATAACACTGGCATCAATCGTGCGAACCTAGAGTACATCGAACAGCTCTATGCAGATTTCAAAACCAATCCGGAATCTTTGGCTCCTGAATGGAAAAGTTTTTTTGAGGGCGTTGAATTTGCCCAAGACGGTAAGTTCGGAATGTCCGACAAAGAGCTTTCTGTTTTCCAATTGATTCAAGCTTACAGAGCTGATGGTCACACGGAAGCAAATCTCAATCCTCTTTATGCTCCTCAAACCAGTGAATTGCTTGCTTTGAAACGTTTTGGTTTGAGTGAAAAAGATTTGAGCGCGAAATTCCAAGTGGGATCTTTGATCGGCAAACAAGGTGCAACACTTTCTGATATCATCGCGCACCTTAAGAAAACTTATTGCGGAACAATTTCCTTGCAAGCTTCTGATGCAACTCCAAAAGAGTATCAATGGTTGCAACAAGAATTTGAAGGCAATGGTTTCAAACTTTCTTTGGACGACAAGAAAAATGCTCTGCAATCTTTGACGAAGGCAGAGTCTTTAGAAAAATTCATCCACACTCGTTACGTAGGAACAAAGCGTTTCTCTGTCGAGGGTGCGGATTCTTTCTTGCCAATGATGGAAGCTCTTGTGAACAAGGGCACAAGCATGAACGTGAAAGAAGTGTTCGTTGGCATGGCCCACCGTGGTCGCGTGAACCTTCTAGTGAATTTCTTTGGTAAAGGTGAAGAGTACGTTTTTGGTGACTTCAACGGTCCTTTGCAATTGGAATCTCCTGTTGAAGATTTCGATAACGACGTGAAATATCACTTAGGCTATGTCACTGAAAAGAAGACAGCGGCAGGTTCTTGCAAAGTGACGATGGCGTACAACCCTTCTCACCTTGAAACTGTGAATGCGGTGGCTGTCGGTATGGCTCGCGCGGCTCAAGACAAAATGGGCGATGAAAATCGCAAGCAAGTTATTCCTATTTTGGTTCACGGAGATGCGGCGTTTGCGGGCCAAGGCATCGTGCAAGAAGTTTTGCAAATGGCGGGAGTAAAACCTCACACTGTCGGCGGAACGATTCATCTTATCTTGGACAACCAAGTTGGTTTCACGACAAACGGTTTTGACACTCGCTCAACTCGTTACGCTTCTGATACAGCGAAAATGACTTTCACACCGGTTCTTCACGTGAACGGTGATGATGTTGAAAGCTGCGTGCGTGCGATGGACATCGCTCTTCGTTACCGTCAAGAGTTTGGCAAAGATGTTGTGATCAACATGATCTGCTATCGTAAATACGGTCACAACGAAGGTGACGAACCTGCCTTCACTCAACCGCAAATGTATGAGCTTATCAAAGCTCACGCGACAGTTCGCGAACTTTACGCGAAGAAATTGGTTGCTGAAGGCAGCTTGGATCAAAAATTTATCGACGACCTTTACGCAAAAGCGATGGATCGTCTTCAGTCTATTTACGAAGAAACGAAAAAGAATCCTCCTAAGCTTAAAAACTTCAAGTTTGAAGGAAGCTGGAAGGGTCTTCGTAAAGCAACAGATGCTGACTTTGAAAAAACAGCCGACACAACATTCGACTTAGCGACTTTGAAAAAGATCGGCGAGAAAATCGGTTCTTTCCCTGAGGGCTTCACTCCTCATCCAAAATTGATCAAACTTCTTGAGACACGCAAAGCGATGGGTGCCGGAAAAGAAATGATTGATTGGGGCATGGGTGAACTTCTTGCTTACGGTTCTTTGCTTTCTGAAGGCACGAGCGTTCGTTTGACGGGTGAAGACTGCGTTCGCGGTACATTCACTCACCGTCATGCGGGTATGTATGATTTCAAAACGAACAAAGCTTACTTCCCTCTTGCGGATCTAAATCCAAAAGCAAAATTGCTTGTGGCAGAAAGTATTCTTTCAGAGTACGGCGTCGTCGGCTACGAATACGGTTACTCTGTTCAAGATCCTCGCAGTCTTGTGATGTGGGAAGCGCAATTCGGTGACTTCGTGAATGGCGCGCAGATCGTGATTGATCAGTACATCGCTGCTGGCGAAACAAAATGGCAACAAATGAGCGGTCTTGTGATGCTTCTGCCTCACGGTTATGAAGGTCAAGGACCAGAGCACTCTTCTGCACGTCTTGAAAGATTCTTGCAGTCTGGTGCGCAAAACAATATGCAAGTGTGCAACTTGACGACTCCGGCGCAAATCTATCACGCCCTTCGCCGTCAAATGCACAGAGACTTCCGTAAACCGTTGATCGTGATGTCACCAAAATCTTTGTTGCGTCACCCTCGCGCGGTTTCTTCGATTGAAGATCTTGCAAAAGGTCACTTCCAAGAAGTGATCGCTGACACTGTTGATAAATCCAAAGTGGACACGGTTGTGTTCGTTTCTGGTAAACTTTATTACGAGCTTCTTGAGGAAAGAGAAAAAACGAAGAAGGACGGTATCGCCCTTGTTCGCCTTGAGCAGCTTTATCCGTTCCCTGCAAAACAAGTGACTGAAGTTTTGAAGTCTTACCCTAAGGCGAAAACTTTAATCTGGGCACAGGAAGAACCTAAGAACATGGGTGCTTTCCAAAGCGTTTACTTTAAGTTTGTCGACGTGGTGTCTAAAGCAGGTTTGAAACTTGGTTTTGAGTATGTGGGCCGTCCTGAGAGATCTTCTCCTGCGACAGGATCTATCCACAGACACAAAATCGAACAAGCGGAAATTGTTAAATCTATTTTTGGCGCTTAGGTGCTAGATTAAGGACGTTGCATGAAACAAGAGATTAAAGTTCCCGCGGTTGGGGAATCCATCACAGAAGCAACCATCGGCAGCTGGACAAAAAAATCCGGCGAGTTCGTAAAACGCAATGAAGTTTTAATGCTTCTTGAAACTGACAAAGCCAGCGTTGAAGTCGTGGCTGAAAACGACGGTGTCTTGACTATTCTTCCAGGTAACGAAGCGGGCGCGGTTGTTAAGATCGGTGCTACTGTTGCCACTTTGGATACAGACGCAAAACCCGCGGACGCGGGCAGTGCCGCAGCACCGGCCGGTGCGAAGGCTGAAGCAGCGCCAGCTCCTTCACAACCTGCTCCCCAAGCTGCAGCAAAAACCGATGCTTCTCAACATCTATCCCCTGCAGTGCAAAGAATTGTGACTGAAAAGGGTTTGGATACTTCAAGCATCCAGGGCACTGGTAAAGACGGTCGCTTGACTAAAGGTGATGTGCTTGAAGCTCAACCTTCTGCGAAAGCTCCGGCAGCAGCTCCTGCTAAAGCAGCACCAGCTCCACAAGTTTCTGCAGCAGAAGTGATGGCCGCTCGCGGTCCTTCAAAACAAGGCGATAAAAAAGTTGTTCCAATGACAACGATCCGCAAACGTATTGCGGAAAAATTAAAAGAAGCGCAAAACACAGCGGCTCTTTTGACGACTTTCAATGAAATCGACATGAGCAAAGTGATGGAGCTTCGTGCGAAGTACAAAGACAAGTTCAAAGAGAAATATGGTTTGAACTTGGGCTTTAATGGTTTCTTTGTGAAAGCTTCTGTGGAGGCTTTAAAAGCGTTCCCTGCCGTGAATGCATTGATCACAGGAACTGACATTGAGTATCACAACTACTACAACATCGGTATCGCGGTATCGACGGAAAAAGGCTTGATGGTTCCAGTCGTAAAAGATGCAGACATGCTTTCTTTGGCAGGAATTGAAATGGCTGTTCGTGACTTGGCTTTGAAAGGCCGTGACGGAAAAATCACTCCGAATGATTTGAGTGGCGGAACATTCTCTATCACAAACGGTGGTGTGTTCGGTTCACTTCTTTCAACTCCGATCTTGAACTATCCGCAGTCTGCTATCTTGGGTCTTCATAAAATCCAAGATCGTCCGGTCGCGATTGACGGCAAAGTTGAGATTCGCCCCATGATGTACGTTGCCTTGACGTATGATCACAGAATTATCGACGGCAAAGAAGCCGTAAGTTTCTTAGTAAAAATTAAGGAACTTGTTGAAGATCCTGAGAGATTATTACTTGAGGTTTAATTCCCGAAAAGGCCCGTTTTGAGACGGGCCTTTTTTTATAATTACGACAACTCCGACTTGCCTAATACTCCCCCACACTTAAAGTCATTCAATGGATCCCACACTCCCAAAATTCTGAATGACTACTCTAGTGTTCGATCTGCGATCGGAAACTTTATTTCTGTCCACGCGTTAACTCGTTCCCAAAAAATCCGATGAAGTCTTTACTACGTTCATAACCAATAGGGGGACTTTAATGAACAAAACTAAGAACTGGGAATACTATGGCTATCATTTCAAATCTTATTTCAAACCTGTAGGCCATGGTTACGAAGTGGGTTTTACTTTTGAGGGTAAGCCGCTTTTTGTAGGTAACTTCGTTCATAAAAAAGAAGCGACAGAGTGGTGGCGTTCTTTCAATCAAGAAATTCCTTATTTCTTCAACAAGTATGACTTCCCGGTGAATGGTCCTCACCAATGGATGACAAAGTTCTTCACAAACTACATGTACACTTGCTACTACGCGTGGCTTGATAAGAAATTCAACAAGTACACGAAAGAGTACACAAAGGCCTGCAAGACCGATGTGAAATTCTACAAAAAGATGCAGCCTGTTTGGAAAAAACGCGCTGAAAAAAGAGCGGCTTAACTTAGTCGTTTTTTAGAGATGAAAAAATCCCTCGAAGATCTTCGGGGGATTTTTCGTTTTAACGGGCTCCCTCAGATAGTGACGCACTTGAAGAACCCGAGCCTGGTTGAACGGTTTTCAAACCCTTGCGGAAATATTCACCAGGAATTTTGCAATGAGGCGTTTTTGATTTTTCAATTTCGACTTCGCTTTGAGGCATGCTGGATTTAAGCATCTTGCTACCAACCTCTGTGCCGCCTCCAGTATTAATCACGCTATAAACTTTTAAATTCTTGTTTCCTTTAGCTGCCAGACTCCACTGTTCTAAATAAGCAGGACGAGTTGAATAAGTGGCGTCTAGCAAAACGACTCCGTCTATTTTCTTTAACAGAGTGGGATCTTTCTTTGCCGCATCTCCAACAATGGTTCCAAGTGCTCGCCCCGCTCCACTGTGGCCTGAAAGAAACAAACGATCTTGAGTGGGATCGACGGAAGAGTTCACCCATTTCATGAACTGATCAAACTGCGGAGCGAGTTCTTTTTCAAAGTTCACACAATGGCCTATACTCACAGGTGCAATCAGAACGGAATTTGCTAGGCCCGCCTCTTTCATCTGTTTTGAAAATTCAAACTGCGAAACCATTTTTTCGGGAGACAAATCACAAGGCTCACAAACACAGCGATGACCATGCAGATGCACAACAGTGCTTGTAGGTCTGCGCACATTCTTAGGAACAAAGATCGCAATGGGTTGAGAATATTTAAACTCAGGCGTACTTACCGAAGATACCTTGCAGATATCCCCGCCCTCCGCCGGAGAGCACCCAAAACCCTTAGCTTTAAGTCGATCTACAAGAAAGTCCGACGCCGCATAACTTGAGGACATAAATAGGAAGATAGATAGAATAAAAACGTTCATATTTCCCCTGCTCTATTTATCGGCATAAAACACTATGACTAAAGGCTATCCAAACGGCCGTTAATGCGAAGCTTCCTAGGTGACCAATGGTGCTAAAATAGCGTATAAATTCGGATGTATCCATTCTCTACAAAGGACGCTTCTATGGCTGATACTCAATTTGATGTGATTGTAATTGGTTCTGGTCCCGGCGGTTATGTTGGGGCAATTCGTGCGGCTCAACTTGGACTTAAAACAGCAGTGATCGAAAAAGACAAAACTTTCGGCGGCACATGCTTGAATGTCGGCTGTATTCCTTCAAAAGCGCTTTTGGAAAGTTCTGAGCACTTTGTCGCCGCTCAACATGACTTTGCAGCTCACGGTGTGAAAGTGGCGAAGGTCGAATTGGATCTTCCAACAATGATGTCTCGCAAAGACAAGGTTGTGAAACAAAACACCGAAGGTATTGCGTTCCTTTTCAAGAAAAACAAGATCACGCCATTCACAGGAATGGGAAAAATCGTTGGAGCTGGTAAAGTTGAAGTGAAAGCCGAAGACGGCACAACTCAAGTTCTGACAACAAAGAACATCGTGATCGCGACAGGTTCTGCTCCTGTGGAACTTCCTTTCTTGAAGTTCGATGAAAAGCGCATTGTTTCTAACACAGGCGCCTTGGCTCTTTCACAGCTTCCGAAATCCATGATTGTTGTTGGTGGTGGCGTTATCGGTCTTGAGTTGGGCTCTGTATGGCAACGTCTTGGAACGAAAGTGACCGTGATCGAGTACACAAATCGCCTTGGCGGTCCTATGGATCAAGACTGCATGAACGTGCTTAAGAAGAATCTTGAAAAAGAAGGCATGACGATCCTCACTTCTACAAAAGTGACAGGCTCTAAAACTTTGAATGACGGTGTTGAAGTTACTTACGAATCTTTGACGGATGGAAAAGCGACTTCTTTGAAAACCGATGTTGTTCTTGTAGCGACAGGTCGTAAGCCATTCACAAATGGCGTGGGCTGCGAAGAGATGGGCATTCAAAAAGACCCTCAAGGTCGCATTCTCGTCGATACTCACTATCAAACAAATGTTCCTGGTATCTTTGCGATTGGTGACGTTATCACAGGCCCAATGCTTGCGCATAAAGCGGAAGAAGAAGGTGTGGCTGTTGCAGAAATGATCGCAGGTAAAGCAGGACATGTGAACTATGAAACAGTTCCGGGCGTGATCTACACTCATCCTGAAATTGCTTCTGTGGGTATCACGGAAGAACAAGCGAAAGAAAAAGGTCTTGAGATCAACGTCGGTAAATTCCCATTCTTGGCAAATGGTCGCGCCAGAGCGAAAGGTTTCACAGAAGGTTTTGTGAAAATCATCGCGGATAAAAAAACGGACCGCATCTTGGGCGCTCACATGGTGGGACCTGGTGTTTCTGAATTGATCCACGAAGTGATCGTGTGCATGGAATTCGGCGGTAGCAGTGAAGATCTTGCAAGATCTTTCCACGCGCATCCGACTCTCAGTGAAGTTGTTCGCGAAGCGGCTTTGGCCGTTGAAAAACGTCAAAGACAAATGTAATTCGAAAAGACATTTTAAAACAGAAAAGGCAGAGTGTTATCTCTGCCTTTTTTATTTCCTATGGACGTCGGATCAGATTGTATTTGTCTTGAACTCTCTCAATATCTTTTAAAGTCTGCTCGTAATTTCCCACTTTGTCAGACTTACTTGCAATAAGTGGGATCATTTCTCTAAAAAATCCTTCGAAACCACCCGGAGTGTAAATAATTAAGCATCTTGCCGTCTCAGGGCTGGGATTGGCCCAGCGAAAGAAGGTTCTGCGCGGAATAAAGACCGCGTCTCCACGTCTCTTTCAACAAGGGAAAACTGCCCGCCCGTGGCCTCTTTATCTATTTTGATTGTAATGCGATCAGATCCTACCTGAAGAGTCTCCCCTTGATCGGCTGAGACTGTGAACGCTTTCGGTCCAGACGCCATAAAACCTCCGATATCTTGACATCAAGATATTTTGTATTTATCTTGATTTCAAGATGAAAGATCAAAAAGACTCAAACCGAGATTACGTCGACGTTTTTTTACAAGAATGGGAAAACCAAAGCGGACAGGTTCGTTATTCTGACCCTTCCACGGCCTTTTTATTTCGCACCTTGCGGCTATCAGCCCTTTTAGAAGAGCGGCTTGCGATTCTTTGTAACAAGCACGGCATCACAGCCTCACAATTTCAAACTCTCGCAGCTTTACGCCGTCTTTCGCCACAACCCCTGACAGCCGCCCAAGTGATGAAATACAGTGTTCTCACCTCTGGTTCCGTGACAAGCATGATCGACCAATTACAAAAAAAGGGATTGGTTAAAAAAATCCAAGACGAATCTGATAAACGAGCCGTGCGCATCACACTCACCGCGCGCGGGAAAGACTTAATAGAACCGATTTTAAAAGAAAGACTTAAAGAGCTTCAAAGCTTCGCAAAAAAGATTTCTAAAAAAGAACAAGATGCCGTGTCAGAAGCCTTAAAGAAAATCTTGCTCTTCGAAGAACATTAACGCCACAGGGACTGCAAAGCCATTGTTCCAAAGCGAAACACGATCTGTGTCTCATGAGACATCCGTACGCTATAGTTTCTCGTATAAACAACCGATACTATAACTGTGAAAACTTTTTTGGAACGTCTTCTCTTCACATTGCTCGTACCGTTTTTGGTGAATTGCCAACTCGACGCCCATTTGCAAAGTTCTCTTTCAATTCCTTCATTGGCAACGCCGCCTCTTCCCTTAGCAAAGTCTTCCGTGTATTCAGGAGAGTCCATTTCATTGCAGACTCTTTTTGCAACCGACGAATATACCAATTACGTCATCTCAAGTCCTGATGGATACTATGATTCGGCCAGCGACTCTTTAGTCATTCCCAAAAATCTAAGTAGCAAAACCACCGAACTTATTTTGACCTCTGCCGATGGAGAAACAAAGAAAGTCACGGTAAACATATTAGGCCTTGATGAATCTTTTGTGATGGAAACTCCGCAAACTTATGGAGATCAAAATTATCCAACTTCAGGCACAAAACTTTCAGATGGAACTTTATTGATTGGAACCATCATTGTCGATTCCGCAGGAGGTTGGGAGTGGACCGTCGTTCAACGCAGCTCTGATAACGGAATTACTTGGAATGTGGCCGATCACTATCGGCCCTACAACGAGGGCGAGGCCCACATCTTGGCTATGTCCAGTCATTTAAACTCCGCTTATTCATGCGGATACCAATGGGATTCTGATAATTACGATGCTATTCATTGGTATGTCAGGCGATCAACCGACAGTGGGCTCACATGGACGTCAGCCGATGTAGATACAGAGTTAGATATCGAAAGTTTATGCCAATCCACTGCGACGTCACCTTCTACGGGATATGTTTACGCCGCTGGGTACGATTCCCGAGGCCCCGGCAACACCAATCGTTGGGTTCTCAAAGAAAGTAAGGATCAGGGGCAAACTTGGTCCATCATCTACACTCAAGATGTAAACACCTATAATGCCCAAATCCTGCATGTGCGAGTGGCTCCTGATAACACTATTTGGTTCATTGCTCAAAACGCTTCTGGTAAAGCCGTTTTATATAAAGGGACTTTTGCAACATCATGGTCATTTGCAGACATGAACGTGGATTTAGGCAACGTGGCGACTTCTAATTATCAAGGTTACGGCGAGCTGCAAATCATCAACAATACAACGGCCTATCTTTCTTCAAATTTTGGAAGCTACAGTTGGAACATCAAACGGACTACCGATGGTGGCGTGACCTGGGCAGAAATCTACAACTACGGTTCCATGTCAACTAAGGTCGGCGAAGTTGAAGTTTTAGGCGACGGCACAATAGTTTCCATAGGCACCTACTATCCTCCCGGTTGGCCTGCTCCTAATCCAGAAATAAAAATAGTCCGCAGCACAGATGGCGGGAATACATGGTCCACGTCAACACTGAAGTCAGGAAGCTACGTTAACGGCTGCCTCCTATTTCCAGGAACAGGCAATGGCGTTCATGCAATAGCCAGCTTCTATTACTATGCTCTCAACTTTTATTCGACTGACAGTGGTGCCACGTGGTCAGAAAGAGACTTCATTGCTTATACCGAAAAATTTTATAATGAAATCACTAAGCTCCTTGTCCTCCCGTCGGGTGGCTACCTCAGCGTTGGCTGGCTGAGTTCTTTATCAAAATCCAACGACAATAATCCTTGGTTCACGGGAATCAGCTCCGACAAAGGAAAAACATGGAGTACCGCGGATCTGTTCGTAGACCCTACCCGCACATTCTCAACGGTCGATGCCGCTTACGACAACCTTGGAAACATCTATGTCCTGGGTAAGTCAGAATCCTCGGCACTTGTTCGCAAAAGTTCAGACGGCGGGCAAACTTGGACCTACGTTGAACAATACACTCATCCAACCTATCCATCGCAGCCTTTCCAATGGTCTACAAATGGACGTCTCGTCGCGGATCAGAATAATAATTTATATTATGGTGCATTTTATGGATATTCTTCCAACGGCTTTGTCGAAATACGAAAAGGCTCATCCGGAGGAACAACGTGGAATACTGTAAGCACATTTCCCCAGAATACCAGCAATACAATTTTTGGTATGGATGATTTTAAAGTCGATAAGAACAATGTCTTATGGCTCTCGGGACGGGAGTCCAATCCGGCCTCGGAAAGAATTCTCTACAAATCCGTCGATGGCGGAGTTACTTGGAATGAGGTCCGTCGAGAGTCCAATACCACCTCGAATCCTTATGAGGAAATCGCTTTTGACTCAAATGGAAATATCTATTTAAGGCAACAAACACGGATTCAAAAAAGTGTGGATGGAGGTTCAACTTGGACGACCATCATGGATTCTACCTACGCGCCGAAAAGTCTTTTGATTACGACAAATAATAAAATTTTTGTTTTAACTTCCGACGATAAGATACTGAAGCTAGGCAATGACGGAAGTTGGTTACTGATTAACGATCAGGTGCCTTTAATAACCGCTCAAGGGCATAATTACATATATTCCTATGAATACAGTTCAGTCGCCTTATATCAACTTGATTCGGATACTATCGGCGTCCAAACCCATTACGCTGAGGCGAAAGTTGGTTATGTCGACTTTATCAAGACCATCAAGATATCCGACTAATCCTTGGCCTTTGTTTTCAGAAAAAATCTAACGACACAACGACTGCAAGACAGTCCAAGCCGGTTTTACCGCAGGTTCTTGCGGAGCTTCTTCGGCTGTGGGTTCATATTGGCTTAGAAGGTCATTTTCGTATTTTAGACATTCCTTCTTTTTGAATTTTCCCTGCGCTGGCAAGGACTCTAAAACAGAAACTACAAAATCCATATGCGATTCATCTAAAGCGCCCTGAGGTGCACTGTTTTCGCGAAGAGATTTAATCTGTCCCAAAACACGATTCATAGCGCTGTATTTTTCTTTGGTGTTCTTTGCCTTGACCACTTCTTTTTCTAAAAGCTCTGCATAACTATCCACTTGTTGACGCAAGCTGCGTGAACTGCGAACAGGGACTTCGATAGCCGCGTGAGCATCCAAGACTAAGAACCATGTCGAAAACAACAAAATAACGGATTTCATGCTCACCTCCCGTCCTTTTATCTTATGTTCTGACGATTTTTTCAATCTCGACTGTGTCCTTAAGCCAAATACTGATACTTTTTTAATCAAGTACGTTTGAGGAACCACAATGAAAAGCTTAATTCTTGCCTTTATTTCGTTTTTTTCACTTGTATTAACAGCGACAAGCGCTGCTTCAGCTTTCGCGTCTTCCGACGCTACAGCACTGCCGACTGCTGCCGGAAAAATGGACATGACGTGTATTACAGAATTCCCGACAACCAGCTTTGCCATTCGTGAAGTGGGTGACATTGTGATTGTCGAGGTCTTTCATCACAATGGTCCTCGCTATATGCCAGTTTTTGATGGTCTTGCGACTCCCAGTGATATCGCAAAGATCAATGCCAAAGCTCAAACTTTGACAGCACTTCCGACAATTCAACGCTTTGAGTGGCCCCGTTCTAAATGTCAAATTCAAGGAACTATGATCGAATCCTGCTTCGGCACAACGGATGAGCAAGATCAAAACGGTTTCAAAGTAAAAGGTTGGTCTTTCTATTCGTCGTTAGTGACGGAGAAAAGCTTCGCGGGCACTTACAACTCTTACAGGCTTGCTTTAGATTTAACAATCGACGGACAGAGCTATTCGATGCCAATGAAATACGCAGAGAATGAATGCAGTCCGGAGTCTTTGATGGCAAGAGAGTTGAGAACCAAATCCCAACTCTCCAAATAAAAAATTAAGAACAAATACCTTCAATGATTTGATAAGAACGTTTCAGAGCCGGATGCGATGGCATTTTTTCCGCATAAGGCTCAAAGTCATTCATGACACGCGCTTTGTATTCAGGACACTTCTCCACCGAGAAATGAGGATCTTGCGCCACGTGCTCCAAAGATTCTGTCGCATAATCCAAATAAACTTCTTTATCCACTGTTTGCAACGCACTTTGTTTGCGCACTTCTGCAATCGTTGAAAGAGTTTCTTTTAATATCTCGACTTTTTCACTCGCTGGCATACGCGAATGAACTTTTCTGTTAAGACCGTTGAGGTTCATATCCACCGTCTGCACGACATTGGCAACAGCCATCATTTGCGCTGCAGAATCACCACCTGGTGAAAAAGGCGCTCTCACATGAAAAGAGAAAGCGGATGTCACTAGAACTGCGGAAACCGCTCCTAGAACTGTAAGTATTGATCTGCTGTACATACTCTTGCTCCCATTTCTTTTTCCAATTGTTTATGCTTAGCTGCCACGAAACTCAGGTACCCTGGCGCACCACCGGCACTCGTGTCCGTGATGATGGAGTACGCGTGGGCAATTCTCATATACTCCGGTAAAGTCAACTCGTCAGACTTTGCAAACACCGCCTGCAAAAGAGGATGACGATACTTATCGTATTTCACTTTAAGCTCGTTGATTTTCTTCTGCTTGTCTTCGGCAGAAAGTTTTTGATTGTCGTTAATCGCCTTTACTTCTTTTTGCACGTAAGGACGAAGTTCTTTGTATGTTTTTTGTGCTTTGTTCGCATCAAGTCCTAGTTCGCGAAGAACTTCAAGCGACGTCATCGCTTTATCAAACTCTGCTGCGTCGTCGGAACCCAAACCACGCCAGTATGTTGGAAGATTTGTGACAATCGCCCATTTACCTGTGCTGACATTTTGGAAGTCGACGTCTTCATCTTTAAGGTACTTCTGCTTTGCTTCTCTTTGTTTGATGAAGTTTTCTAAATAAATTTTGCCACTGCGAATACCCGCATTAAATCCCAAAGAAACGATCATCTGCTTAATCACGGCACTCGATGCATGAGTGGCACCAAGCTTACGAAGACGCTCGACGAAGTTTCCTGCGCCGATATAACCGTTGTAGTCTTCACCTTCTCTAAAGGCTCTGCCATTAATAGTGTCATTACCCGCAGAGAAACTAATGCCCGTCGCATTTTTAAGCATGCTGCGATAGAAAATACCTGTGAATAAAACGTTCTTTAATGGATTTGCTGGCATTGTCATCACGATACAGCGATTGCTGGAAGACCACGGAGTATAACAATCCGCATCTGAAGCTTCACCCGAGAAACAAAGTTTTTGTCCTTTCGGAACATCAATTTGATAAGCACTTTTTTCGGCGATGATTCTTTTGCAAGATTCTTTGTTGGATTTTGCGATTTCTTTTACATACCAATCAAGAGCCGACGGGTTTGTTGGAATTCCATCGTAGCGCATGAACACTTCACGAAGAGCACTGACTGTTAGCTGTCCTACACCAGCGTCAAAACCGCCGCCCAATGTGTTTACGTGCAAGCCACTTTCGTTATAGAGTTTTGGCAAAAGTTCTTTCACTGGAATGTTTAAGCAATCACCTACGTCGACTAATGAATTGTAAACGCTGTTCACGTAAGATTCAGTCGCGCACGGAGGTTGGAAGCCCGCTGCATCTGCCCCTTTGGTTGGCGACAATAAAGCCTGTCCCCTTTCATCACGACATTGCGACATCGCCGTGGATTTTGAATTCAAAGGAATAAAGTTTTGCATAATAAAGGAGACGCATTCCTTCGGAGGATTGCCGCGTCCCAATTGTGCTTGCGAACGGTTTCCCGCATAGACAGGCGACATCTTTTTTAGATCTTTTAAAAAGTAATTGCGTTGAGGTCCGCATTGTTCCGCTGTTTCAAAGGCACCTTTAGATGCAAGCTCCGCAGTTCCGACAACTTCTTTTGAGTCTACGGAAAATCCGTACCACCCGAATGCTGCAAAAGTAAAAAAGCAAAATGCGTAAACCCAGAAGGATGCCTTAGACTGCTTCACGTCTTCTCCTTTATAAAAAATATCAACTTCTTATCTGTTTATTTCCGCAAAAACTGAACGTCCTAAAGTCCAGTTCCAAGATACCGATAAGTTGATTAATGAGATCTCACGTTTTTAAAGCTGCTTTTTTATCGCTTCTTTTGGCCGGGTGTTCGGACGTCACACCGCAAGTCAGCCTTTTGCGAAAAATTCCGGGTCCCGCACAAAACACGGTTCAAAGTCCACCTGTGGAAACTGAACTCGCCAGTGTCGGTGTCTCAACTTCGACCGACGGCTATCACTTGAAGGCCGTTGTTTCAAAAGAGAACAAAGCTGTCCCCTCTATTTCAGCGAACGGTTATAAGCTCGTTCTGGACACCCAGGCCGAGTAAAATTCAGTTAAATAACTAATGATTTATCCACGTAATTCCGAATAGTTATTTGGAATGAAATCTCTTGGTGGGGCTTTTTTATTAGTTGTCGTTCATCTTATGTTCGCGCTCACTGCGCGAGCTGATGGCTATAATATTTCCGGAAAAATTTTAAAACCTGACGGCACTCCTTACTCCGGCAGCGCCGTAAGCTTTCTTCTTGAGGTCACAAATCCTGCAGGGACTTGTGCTCTTTATCGAGAACAAATTGTTGGTGTGGATATGTCCAATACCAAGGGCGCCTTTCACGTCATCTTAGGAAGTGGTTCACGTATATTCCCAACTACTGGAGCATTAGAGAGTCTTTTTAGTAATGACTCTGTTCTTAATTGTTCTGATGGCTCCACGTACACGCCTCTTACTAACGATGAACGCAGTATTAAAATTTCTTTTTACGACGGATCCGCTTGGCAAGCGTTTGCTCAGCAGCCATTGAAATCCGTTCCTCTTTCAACTATTGCGCGCGTTTCAGGAAGTACAAAAACAATCGACACTTATTCTGCAGCCAACTTACTGCGCTCAAAAACAACCGTTCCTGAGCTGACCGCTGCTGATGTCACAAATCTTCAGGCGTTGCTTGGAGGCACATCGACGACTTATTTAAAAACTGAAACTGATCCGACCGTGAAGGCTTTTGCAAAAACAAATCTGCCCACCTGTGCCGTCGGAACTGTTTTAAAATCCGACGGAACAAATTTCTCTTGTGTGACTGACAATGCGGGTATGTCCCTTCCAACGGGGACGGCGGGAAAATATTTACGACATGATGGTACAAACTGGGTGGCTGCGGCTCCTACCATTGCGGATATTACGAATCTTTCGACTCAGTTGTCAGATAAAGTTAGTAAGATGCAGGTCCCTTCTTGTACTGCGAATCAAACAACAAACTATAATTTCATAACCGATGCGTGGCAGTGCTTGGATATCAATCAAGCCTTGGCCGGAGATGTCACTGGAACGATGGCTGCAAACGTTGTTTCTAAAATCAGAAATGTCGCTGTTTCCACAACCACGCCAAGCACAGGACAGGTTTTAAAATTTGACGGAACATCTTGGGCGCCTGCCCCAGATAATACGGGTGCTGGTGGCACTGTGACCAGCGTGGGAACAGGCACTGGCTTAACAGGCGGCCCCGTTACAGGCACTGGAACAATCTCACTTGCTAACACCAGCGTGACCACAGGAACATATGGTTCTGCAAATCAAGTCGGAAGTTTTATAGTCGATGCTCAAGGTCGCCTCACCAATGCAACAAATATAGCTATCAATTTCCCTGTAACTTCGATCGCAACGAAAACTGGAGCCGTCACTTTAGATTACGGTGATATCCAAAGTGCGACGTCAAGATACATGACGTACAAGCCCAACAACATAGCTTGCGCTGACGGACAAATACTCAGATGGGTCGCCTCTGGAACTCGTTGGGAGTGTAGTACAGACACCACAGGTACAGTGACGAACGTTACTAGTGGAAATTCTTATGTCACGGTTGCAAATGGCACGACCACTCCCACAATCACCTTGAATGTCGGTAGCGGTGCTGGCACCGTGGCCGCTGGAAATGACGCTCGTCTATCTGATGCACGAACTCCTGCAGGAGCCGCAACTGGTGACTTGGGTGGTAACTATCCTTCACCGACAGTGGCAAGAATCCAAGGAGTTCCTGTTGATACATCAGCGGGACTTCAAGATGGAGACTCACTGGTGTACAACTCTACAAGCGGCAAATGGATTCTCAAGCGCGCAGGTGGCTGTGAAGCTGGTTGGACACGGGTCAACAAAGGAGCTCCATTTTGTATCAAGCAGATGGATGCGACTCTTAGAACTTTTGGTGCTAGCTTAATTTTGTGTAGTGATGCCGGAGCAGACTTGTGTACGACAACTCAACTTGTACATGCTTGTCGTGATGGAAATAAATTGGCTCTGAATGCTACGGCGTGGACAACTTCTCTGTTTGCGGGGAACGTGGCATTGGCCCTTAATTGCAGCTCTTCTGGAGGAGCCTACGGAGTTTCTTCAGAAGACTTATCAATGGCGCCGGCCAAATCGTCTTACTGTTGCAAACCCGCCAGCAATTAAAAACTGTAACTCACAGCAAGCAGCGCATTCGCGCCACCTAAGAAATAAAACACGGAACGAACTTCAGAACTCTGTTCTTGAGACGCGCTATAAATGTTAGCGACGGCAATCAAGGCGTGCGTGACAACGCGAATCCAACGACGATTTTCTTTTTCCTGCCGTTCTTTAGAAAGATATCGTTGCAAGACTTCGTTTTTTTCTGCGAGTGATAAAGACGATCCATCAATCGCATAAAAGAAAGAATCCACTTCATTCCCCGTCCAATAGTAAGTAGCGCCAAGACCAATGGCAGCGAGTCCCACATTTGAAGTGATAGCAAAGATAGTGCGACTAAAGACTTCTTCCGACTGATGATAAGCGATAGTGCCGCCGATAGCTGCGACAGCACCCGAGATCATATATCCCAACCCTGCCCGCTCATCTTCTTTTTGTTGTTCTAAAACGAAATGACGAAATTCATTCCACTGCGCGGCTCCATCGTAAGTCACTTCTCTTTCGAAAGCCCATGAGGCGCACGATAAGAATAAAATAAAAGCCGCGAAAAAAATCATTCTCATAGTGTCACTCCGAACTGGATAAATACTCCACGGGCTTCTTTTTCATCCCAATAAGAAAGACCCGTTGAGAAGCTCTTGTAAGAAACCAAAAATCCAGCGGCATGGTCGTATTCAGAAACACTTAGAACAGCTTGCAAAATACCCAGCTTGTAGGTCAAAGCTCCACGATAGGCATCTCTGAAGTTTTTAGTTTGAGAATTTACTTCTACTTGTAGACCTACTTCTAAAAGGCCCAACGGCACTAAAGGTTTTACGGAGGCTCCTAACAAACCTTCGGGTTGTATGGGATATTGCTCCGTCTTGCGACTGCTAACTCCCCAATGCGCAAGGACGGCGGAAATTTGAGGCTGCCATACGAGATTTTCCCACGCATACAGAATGCCGGGCTCGAGATAAATTAAATCTTGCGTTTCAGAATCGAAAAGATCTTTGTTATCCCCAGCTAAAGTTTCGCTCACCGCAAAATATTGTCCAATAAAACGAACATGTGTGTAACGCGCTTGAAGTCCCGCATAGAAGTTATCGTGCACGTAGCTGGCGATTTGTCCCTTGATACTTTGTTCTTCAGCGACGATCAAATCCACCATGGGAAGAGATGGGTTTTCAAAACGACTGACAGCAACCAAACGATACGGTTCAATCGAGACGCCCCAAGTGGATGCTTGAAAAGAAGCTTCTAAAGAAATTTCGGCGTCGATGGATTCACGATGGGCAAAAAACTTTGTCACGGCTTGCTCATTGTCGTTTCCATTTAAAAGATTTTCGGCTTCTTTTAGATACTCTGCCTGAGTTCCTAAAAACAAATCCGTGTCGAACCGTGGTTTGCGTTCCTTGGCGATCGAAGCGGGGTTGCATGGAAGTCCCCGTTGCACGCTATCTAAGGTGTAACAAGCACTGCCCAACGAGCGCGATAAAAACCGTGTGCTTCCATCTCGCAGTGTCGCAGGAAGCGTGTCCGCGAACGATACTTGCGTTGAAATTAAAAAAATAAAGACGATTGATTTTAAAAACACATCTTCTCCCGAGGCCACGGAAGAGCTTCTGCATCTTTTTTAATTTGCGAAAGACGATTTGAAATATCTTGATAATCTTTTTCTCGTTCAGGAAAAGCACCACGCAAGTCTTCTAAAAGAAATAGCAAACCATCAACAATGCGCAATCCCCAATCAAAGTACGGACGAAGATCATCGGTGCAAACTTGCGACTTGCTTTGAATTTTCCAACTCTTTGTTCCTTGAACAACTGAGGACTTTAACAACACCACTCGCAAAGTCGCACTGTAAAGTCGCGCACCCGGCTCTGGTACACCTTCTAAAACTTTTAAGGCACTTTGCAAATCACGTCGTCCGCCCGGGCTCACATCGGGAACTCGATTCCACCGTTCTGAATAGCGAGCCAATGTGTTCATTAATTGTGATGTTTGTTGATCAATGGACAATCCCGTTAAACGCAGAGTTTGTGGCGTGATGTTTTTCACAACAACGAATGAATAGATCTGTTCAATCTTCACTCCCGCTCTACCAGCGTATGCAGATGCAAGAGCCATCTTCACGTGAAAGTGCGGATCCACAGCAGAAAGTTTTGTGAAATACGCGATCGCTTCATCGTAATTCCCACGATCCATCATCGAAAAACCTGTCGACAAAGATTTCTCGCGAGTGAGTGGCTCTTCTTTTGACTGACAAGAAGAGAGTACGAAAATGAACGCACATAGAGCGAATTTCAGTTTTGTTTGCATAGTGAGGCGGGATATTAACGCCGCGCATTGGAAAATTCGACAGGCCACGCAACGCACTATAATTAATTCATTGATCCTTACTTCCCAGCAATATACCCCTGCGACCATGTAACACTTCTAAGGAGAGTGACATGTTTCGTAACTTGATTTTGCTAGTATCACTTTTCTTGGGCGTTTCTGCTCAAGCTGCCGTTTGGACCGATGTGAATCAATGGTCTCCAGCTTATGAAGCTCGTTTCAATGAGTGGGTGCGCACGGAATGGCGCGTGGATTTCTTCTCTCGCAAATCTCTTCCAAACGGACAGAGCAATCCTTATTACGGAATGCGCGTGGACTGTGCTGACACAGTTTATTCTATGCGTATCATTTTCGCGTTTGAAAACCGTTTGCCATTCGTGATTCAAGATCCGACGGCTTCTGGAAAAACTTTATCTAATAAGATGAGCCGTTGGGATTCACAAAGCGAGATCAATCGTCTTCGTCAATTCTTGTGGTTCATGTATGAAACTGTAAGCACTCGTTCACTTCCGAACGATACGTATCCAGTGGCGATCAGCCGCGACACTATTCGTTCTGGTGCTTTGATCATGACAACTAAAAAGAATCACCACTCTTGGACAGTGAAAGAAATCCTTCCGATTGGTGTTCCTCACTTGGTTTACAACTCTGTGGTGGGTTCTGCTTCTGGTTACGGTTTGCAAGAACGTCAATCATGGCCAAATCCTGACTGGGTTTTTGAAGGTGAATTTTCTGTTTCCGGAAATGCGGGTTTCCGTTACTGGAGACCTGAATCTTCTTTGAACCGTCCTGTGTGGGAAGTTCCAGGATACAGCGATGAACAATATCGCATTCCTTTGAACAAATGGGTTCGTTACGTGCAAAACCGTTTGGCTTTGCGCCAAGAAACTGACAACCAAATGATCACTCGCTTGCTTAAAACGACTTGCGAAGGATTCACAGGTCGCGTGACTTCTGTAAATGAAGGTTTGGCTTACTTGAAATCAAACTCTCGTTGCATGGACTATGCGACTTACGACACGTATTCGACTCCAAACAGAGACCGTCGTATTTTTGACGACTTCATGGCGTTGCGCCGCGCTTACCGTGAAATCTTGCACATCAACGGCGGCAATCAGTTGGATGCAACAGTCGTTACTCAATTGAACAAAATCTTCCCTGCGATCAATCAGTCTGCAGCGACAGAAACTGCGCAAATGGGGCCTTCTGTACAAACCGGCGCTTCCGTTTGTGTGACAGCGTATCTTCCAGGCAAAGCGATGGATTTAGCTGAGTTCAAGCGCAGAATTTTCGCGGGACTCATCTCTAACAATCCACACGATGACGGTGCTTACCGTTGGGGTGAAGTGCGTGGACCTTCGCAGCGTGCAAGAAGCTGCCAATCATGGGATCCTTGGAGCCCGGATCTTAGCCAAGAATAGGAACTATGAAACCGATTAAATTAAAAACATGGATTACATGGGGCCTGATCCTTTTTGGATTAGGTCTTTTCACTGATTACTTTTTCTTCCATATACTTTTTCATGCGAAAAACGGAGCGGTCGCAACCCAAGAAACAGGTGCTGTGATCACTTCTTCTCCTGCAGAAAATCAGAATACAAAAACTCCTGATAATTCTTTTTTGGGAGAAGCTACTGACACAGAAGCAGATGCAACGTCTTCTAGCAAAGATAACTTTTTAGAATCTTTGCAGCTCTGTGCTCCGGAAGTTGCGGCACAAGCCATTGCGACTCCTGAAGCTTTGATTGAATACTTACAAAAAAGTGTCGGCGTTAAAGAAGAAGAAATTTCTTTAGAGAACTACCATCTTACATTGGCTGATGGTTCCAAACGCCGCGTGCACGTTATCACTTCGGACAACACCAACAGCCCTGATAAAAAAGAAATTCGTTTCTTTAAATTGGATGAAGAAGGTTACCCGGAACGTCTTCCGTTAAAAGGAAATGAGACGGTGGCTTCGTTGCTAGCACAAGGAAAGATCACGAAGCACGAAGTGAAGTCTCAGTTGGTGCTTAAAGACGGCTCTTCTGTTGCTCTTGAAAAGCACGACAGTAAGGTGTTTGAGTTTC
The DNA here is from genome assembly GCF_037996825.1 of Bdellovibrio sp. BCCA. Classification (NCBI taxonomy): domain Bacteria; kingdom Pseudomonadati; phylum Bdellovibrionota; class Bdellovibrionia; order Bdellovibrionales; family Pseudobdellovibrionaceae; genus Bdellovibrio; species Bdellovibrio sp. BCCA. The sequence continues at coordinate 2,611,736 of NZ_JBBNAC010000001.1, forward strand.
AGTACAACAATCACGGCAAAACTCTTTCTTGCCGCTTTAAAGACTGTCAGTGCCCGTAAGGCCAAGGCCCAAGGTCTAGGACCGCATTAAGTTCCTGACATAGTATTTCAAATCACAGCCCCTCTGTTTAACATTGTCAGCAGAGGGGCTTTTTTATGCAAAAAGACGGTTCGTTTTTACATAGCCGAAGTTTGTGGATCTACTACACCCTCTTTTTTTCAGGCTCACTGGTGTTGGTCTATCAAGCTTTCGCATGGGACATTGTCGGCGACTCCGTAAACTTTCTTTGTCTGCTGTTTTTACTGAACGGATTTCTGACTCGTCGGCCTTTACATATTTTAGAAAATTCATTTCTAATGACAGTGGGATATATTCTGCCGCTGCTAATTCGCAACTCTTTAAAACTGAGTTACACGGAAGCTCCATCCATCGCGGAATTCTTAAAACTCGCGATGAAATCCACCTCTGTGACGTTGATGCTTGGTTGCGCTTTTTCGTGCTTGGGCTATTTCCTTGTGCAGATATCGCAAAAATTGATGCAGCTAAGTCGTAGCAAAATCACAACTCGCTCTTATCACGACGAATAAAATTCATTTAGTCGCCGGTAGAACCTTGAAGCTGCGCTTGTTCAAAGCGGTTTTGTTCTTCCATCACAAGTTGCGAAATTTCTCTTTTTAAATCATTAAAATCCGGAGACGCCGGATTGCGGGGGCGCGGAAGCTCGACGTGAATATCTTTTTTTACGGTGCCTGGACGGTAACTCATCACGATGATTCGATCTGATAAATAAATCGATTCTTCAATCGAGTGCGTAACAAAGACTATCGTCTTTTTAAGTTCACTCCAAAGCTTTAGCAATTCATCTTGCAGACTTCGCCGAGTCAATGCATCCAACGCGCCAAAAGGTTCATCCATCAACATGATCGGAGAATCCAAAGCCAAAACTCTGGCGATAGCGACCCGTTGTCTCATCCCTCCCGAAAGATCTTTCGGAAAGCGGTCCCGGAAATCCGTGAGCTTGAGCATTTTCAATAATTCATTCAGTTTGTTTTCAATCTTCTGAGAATTTTCTTTTTTAATTTTTAAACCAAACGTGATGTTCTCAGCCACAGTCATCCAAGGAAAGAGCGCGTACTCTTGAAAGACCATGCCGCGATCAGGGCCCGGCAATAAGACCACTTTTCCATCAACGCGAATTTCACCTTGTGTGGGTAAAGAAAATCCCGCGATGGCATTAAGAAGCGTGCTCTTCCCGCATCCAGAAGGTCCCAATAAACACACAAACTGTCCTGCTGAAATATTAAAGTCGATATCACGAAGAGCGACAACGTCTTTGCCTTCGCCGTAAAAAACTTTGTGGACATGATCGATTTCAATTTGCGTGGTTTCGCTCATTCCAAACCTCGATGCCAACGCAAAAGATAATTATTAAGTCTGCTGACTCCGGTATCGATTGCAAGTCCCAATAAACCAATAGAAAACATGCCAGCGATAATTTTGTCAGACCAGAAGTATTCGCGTGCTTCCAGGATGCGATATCCAAGTCCGTTGTTGACCGCGATCATCTCTGCCACGATCATACAAATAAATCCGGTACCAATTCCGATGCGCACGCCGCTTAAAATGTACGGCATCGCTGCTGGCAAGATCACTTTTAAAAACATCACGCGAGGATTGGCTCCCAGATTTCTTGCCGCTCGAATGTAAATACTGTCCACGGCTCTGACTCCCACGATGGTGTTCATTAATACCGGAAAGAAAGCGCCCAGACTGATCAGAAAAACCGCGGGAGGGTCCCCAAGACCAAACCACAAAATAGCTAACGGAATAAAAGCAATCGGAGGAATCGGACGAAGCACTTGAATCAGAGGATTAAAGTAATCATAAATATGAGTGCTTGCTCCCATCAAAAGACCTAAAGGCAGTGCGAGTCCCGCGCCGATGATAAATCCCACGGCGACACGATAAGAACTTGCGATAAGATCACGGATAAGTTCTCCGGAAAAAAGCCATTTAATGTAAGAGCCTTGCGCGGGATCATAAGCTTCGTATGGTTTCAGATATTCATACCATTTCATCAAAACAGCAGTAGGTGCCGGCAGCACTTGAGGGTTCACTCCTCCGAAACGCACAACAAGCTCCCACACAATCAGTATGGCAGCGGGCACCCAAAATCCTTTTATGGCCGACGTCCATGCTATTTTCAAACTTCAACTCCTAAGGAACTCCCATGGATTTTTTGGCGTCTGCAAGAAGATCCAACTTCACCCAGTCCACTGCTTTGGGAGGATTTTTCATTCGACCGACGCCATACTTTTGCATAAGGTCCGTTGTGATTTGCATGTGCTCCACAGTGAGGTCATACGTGTACTCCGCATTCCCCATAGCGTCCTTGAAATCTTGAGGAGTGATTTGTCCTTTGAACATTTTTTCGATCACATATTTCTGCGCAAGATCGGGTTTTTCAATGAAGGTCTTTGTCGCATCAACAAAACATTTCATAAATCTTTCGGCGACGGCTTTTTTATTTTTGTACATGGTCTCTGTCATCACGAGTGTACGAATCGGTTCTCCCATTGGAGTGTCGTAAGGCTTGATAAGCTCCACGCCGTAACCTTTATTGATGGCCTGTGAAGACTGGGGTTCACTCTGTGACATGGCATCGATGTTTTTTGCTTGAAGTGCTTGATTCAAATCCGCGAAGGCCATAAAAACAATTCTCACGTCTTTTCCAGGCTGTTCAGACCAGGTGAGATTGTTTTTAGCAAGTTCGGCGTACAATAGAAGTTCTTGAGCCCCGCCGCGAGCTACGCCCACTTTTTTGCCTTTAAGTTCTTTGACCGACGTGATTTTTAAATCAGGGCGCACAACAATGCGCGCCCCGCCTTTCGCAAATCCAGCAACGGCGTAAATCGGCGCGCCACCTGCTCGCCCCGCAATGGCGGCATCTGCGGCACTGGCGGCGACGTCAATCTCTCCAGCGATGATAGCCGGGATGATGTCGAGACCTTTTGCGAAAACTCTTTCTTGAACTTTTAATCCGTATTTTCCGCAGTGTTCAGTGAGATAACTAATGGCACCGTAGTGCGCGAATTTTAAATTTCCAACACGGACTAGATCGGGGGCTTGCGCTTTTGCATCGAAGTTAAGAATGGAGAGAATCAGAAGAAAGAAAAAACTAAGTATGAGTTTTGAGTGACGCTGATGAGCTTGCTGCATACGACCTCCTTACTTTCAACAACCCTATCCCACTCCCGAATACCCCGACTCGCAATAAGTCTTATGACATCGATTTAATATGCCTAACGACAGATGACGTTTATGAAATGATGTTATTTGTCTTTTCACGACTATAATAAAACAAACATAAGATCTAAAAAATTTTAAAGGAGTCCTTCATGAAACAAAAAGCACACGCAAGAAAAACCACTGGCGCAAAGAAAACAAGAACTACGACTTTAAAAGCAAAGACGAAAGCCAAAGCAAGCCCTAAGAAACAAGCCATGTCTAAACTCGCTACAAAAGCAAAGCCAGCTCCTCGCAGCAGAGCAAAAGTGGAATCCACTTTGGAAACGCCTCGTGAGCCTTCACGCGAAATGGAAAGTTTGACGGAACAACCTAAAATGAAAATTTCTAGAAAAAACAGCGGCACATTCCGCGAGAATCAAAGAAGCCAATCACAACCAAATTCTGTGAATCCGGCAGGCCGCAGATAATTTAAAACGGCATGAAGCCTGAGCGCTTTGCGCCCAGGCTCCGTTTGGCTTTCGCCGATTAAATCCAAAGACTTTTTACACCGCGTTCAATCGCGACTTCTTTTGCAAGTTCATAACCTGCATCCAAATGTCTGAAGACGCCCATTGCTGGATCGGCCGTCAAAACGCGCTCTAAACGACGAGCCGCTTTTTCAGTTCCGTCAGCAACGATCACTTGTCCTGCGTGTTGGCTGTAACCCATGCCGACACCACCGCCGTGATGCAAGCTCACCCACGTCGCTCCACACGCTGTATTCACAAGCGCATTAAGAAGAGCCCAGTCACTCACAGCATCTGATCCATCTTTCATCGCTTCGGTTTCACGATTTGGTGAAGCCACAGAACCGCAATCCAAATGGTCACGACCGATCACGATCGGAGCTTTCACTTTTCCTTCCGCTACTAGTTGATTGAACATCAGACCGGCTTTTGCGCGCTCGCCGTATTCAAGCCAGCAGATACGCGCAGGCAAACCTTGGAATGCGATACGCTCTTCCGCCATATCCAACCAACGAAGAAGATCTTTTTTATGAGGGAAAAGTTTTCTCATCGCATCGTCAGTCACTTTGATATCGTTTGGATCACCTGACAAAGCCACCCAACGGAAAGGACCGCTGCCTTTGCAGAACAAAGGACGGATGAATGCCGGAACAAATCCCGGGTAATCAAACGCATTCTCAACACCCGCTTCATAAGCGCGCGCGCGAAGGTTGTTACCGTAGTCAAATGTCACAGCACCGCGGTCTTTCATGATAAGCATACCGCGAACATGTTTTGCCATCGCATCGTAAGCCGCTTTCAAATAAGCTTTTTGATCGCGCTCACGGAATTCTTTTGCCGTCTCTACTGTGTAACCTTCAGGGATGTAACCCACCAAAGGATCATGTGCTGACGTTTGATCCGTCAAAAGATCTGGAGTGAATCCTTTTTCGATCAATTGATGAATCACTGTGGCCATATTGCCAAGAAGTGCGATGGATTTTGCTTCTCCCGCTGCCGTGTATTTTTTGACACGCGCAATGGCATCATCAAGATCTGTTGCGACTTCATCAACGTATTTTGTTTCAAGACGTTTTTGAATACGAGTTGGATCAATTTCAACGGCAAGAACGCAAGCACCCGCAAACACACCCGCAAGAGGTTGAGCTCCGCCCATTCCTCCTAGGCCCGCTGTCAAAATCACGCGGCCTTTAAGACTTCCGCCAAAATGTTGGCGACCCGCCTCAACGAATGATTCATAAGTTCCTTGGATGATGCCTTGAGTTCCGATGTAAATCCAAGAACCCGCCGTCATCTGTCCGTACATCATCAAACCCTTTTTATCGAGTTCGTTGAAAACTTCCCACGTCGCCCACTTAGGAACAAGGTTTGAGTTTGCAAGAAGGACGCGAGGAGCATCTTCGTGAGTTTTCAAAATACCAATTGGTTTTCCAGATTGAACAAGAAGAGTTTCGTCATTCTCTAGATTTTTTAGAGCTTCCAAAATTTTATCGAAAGACTCCCAGTTGCGAGCCGCTTTTCCTATACCACCATACACAACCAAATCTTCAGGACGCTCGGCCACTTGAGGATCTAAGTTATTTTGAATCATGCGGTAGGCCGCTTCTTGCAGCCAGCCTTTGCAGACCATTTTATTTCCAGTTGGGGCTTTTATAACTCGAGACATTTTTCCTCCGGGAGGTACGCCGTACCTTTTTGAATTGCACTGCGTAGCTATAAATTAATTTTATCCTATATTGCTTTGTTCTGCTTCAGCTTACGCGCCATCAGCGCTACAGCTCTGCCGGCGTCCGCCGACTACCACTCCAGCTCGCCGACAGTTTTTTGTACAACGGCTTGAAGTTCACCAGAAACCATCATCGCTTTGATCGCTTCAACGTCCTTTGAAAAAACACGGTCTTCGCTCGCGAAGGGCACTGTTTTACGGATATGATCGTAAACGGCTTTCACCGCAGCCGAAGGTTTTAATGGAGCAAGCAAGTCCAAAGCCTGGCATGCTGACAACATTTCCATCGCGACAACGTTTTCAGCGTTACGCAAAATCTGAGCAAATTTGCGAGCGGCAATCGTACCCATAGAAACGTGATCTTCTTTTTCAGCCGATGTCGGAATAGAATCCACACTCGCCGGATGTGCCAAGACTTTATTCTCACTCACCAATGAAGCTGCCGCTACTTGCACAATCATATGACCTGAGTTCAATCCACCGTTCGGAGTTAAGAATGCTGGAAGCTCACTCATCTGCGTTGAAATCATTTTTGAAATACGGCATTCGCTAATACTTGCTTGAGAAGAAATCGCAATCCCCGCGAAATCCATCGCGTGCGCCACCGGCATCCCGTGGAAGTTACCGCAAGAAAGAACTTTATTCGCATCCGCAAAAACCAACGGATTGTCTGTTGAAGAGTTCGCTTCTGTTTCCAAAACTTTTGTCACGTATCTCAAAGCATCTTTCGCAGCTCCGTGAACTGCAGGCATACAACGAAGAGAATAAGCATCTTGCACGCGTGGATCGTTCACCGCATGGCTTTCAGAGATTTCACTTTTCTCTCCCATGAGCTTCATCAAGTTGCGCGCAGTTTTTGCTTCACCTGGATGAGGACGAGTTGCGGAGATCAACGGATCAAAAGCCTTGCGAGTGCCGCGAAGACCTTCAAGTGACATTGCTCCTGCGAGATCCGCCATCCACAGAAGACGTCTTGCCTCCCACACGGACAACAAACCGATGGATGTCATCACTTGGCAGCCGTTGATCATTGAAAGACCTTCTTTTGCTTTCAGCTCCAGAGGTTTGATATTTTTTTCTTTCAGAAGTGTTTGCACAGGGACGATTTTGCCATCAGCTCCCCAGGCATCGCCCTCACCGATAATCGTTAAAGCCAGGTGTGAAAGCGGAGCCAAGTCCCCACTCGCTCCCACCGAACCTTGAGAAGGAACGACCGGAATGATGTCGTTATTAAGGAACTCAAGAATTTTTTCGACAACCAACGGACGAATACCGCTATGGCCTTTTGCCAAAGCATTGGCACGAAGAACCATCATCGCACGCGTTTCTTTTTTCGTGAATGGAGTTCCGACACCCATGCTGTGAGAGCGGATCAAATTTTTTTGCAATTGTTCAATTTCGGAATCGGAAATACGAACGGAAGAAAAAGCACCAAAGCCGGTGTTCACGCCATACATCACTTCGCCGCTAGAAATACGGCCTTCGATGTAGTCGCGGGATTTTTGCATCTGCGCTTTCCCTGTCGCAGAAAGTTCCGCTTTGATTTGCGGATTGTGAGCAATTTCAAAAAGGTTTTCGAGCGTGATGTTTTCACCAGTAATCTGCATAGTTCGGACTTCTCCTGAAAGGCCCGCATCCTAGCGCATGGACTCTATTTTAGGTACTTTCAAGCCTCTTTTTGCTCCGCATTATCGCACCTTATTAAGAGGTTTCTCTCCCCTTGCTCCTTAGAAAAATGTAAATCTGACTTTATGAATGAGATTAAAATCACGGACACGTTGGAAGGCACTGGCAAGGCGGCGGAAAAAGGCGCGCTTTGTTTTTGTCATTACGAAGGATTTCTGGAAGACGGAACAAAGTTTGATTCCTCTTACGATCATGGCCGCCAATTTGAGTTCGTTGTGGGTTCAAAGAAAGTGATTCAAGGTTGGAGCCAGGGAATCTTGGGAATGAAAGAAGGCGGAAAACGCACGATCTTTGTTCCTTCTCACCTTGCCTATGGTGAGCGACAGATTGGGAAATTTATTAAACCGCATTCAAATCTAATTTTTCATGTCGAGCTTTTTGAAGTGCGACCGCGAGAGTAAATTTCAAAAAAAAAGAGGAGCTGAACCGCTCCTCTTCTCGTTTTAAATTTTGAATTTTAATTAGAATTCAAGAGGCAATGAAACGGAAAGAACGTAAGAGTCGTTCTTAGTATCACCAGGAATCGTAACGCCATCAAGTTCAGTGAATTTTTCATTCACATACTCAAGATTCAAAGAAATAAAGGGAAGACCTGTGAAGCCGACACCCACTTTATAGCTTGTACCTTTTGCCTTTCCTGAGTTCTCGAATTTCATTTCATCCATAAATCCGTAACCTACCCAAGCTCTTAACAAAATAGGGAAATCCATTCCGACAACACCGTAAAGTGTACTTCTTTTGCCATCTTCATTTGGCAAACTGTCGGGCTTTGAAGTTCCGCTTACACCCAATGTGTAATCCAAACCACCCCAGAAAAAGATCGGTGCCGCGTAAGCCAAACGAAGGCCTACTTGTGAACCGTCAAACTTACCGTCTGGATTTTTCGTTTTTCCCATTTCATAACCAAGATATGGTTCAATAAGAATTCCGGCGTGGGATACGCTCGTAAAGCCTAGTGCCAAAGCAAAAACCAACAACAGCTTTTTCATAGAAGTCCTTCTCCTTTTGTAATCCTAAAATCATTGTGGATCCTTTAAAATTTTGAAGGGACTCGTGTGCACGGTCAACGGTGAGACCCTTTCTGAAACACTATTTTCTCAAAAAGGTCCAGGTTTCCCGTACCTAAGTTTACGTCTTGTCTCCACTTGCTCCACGGAGGGCTTTTATGTTGCGTACATATAAAGACGACAGAGAGTTCTACTCTTCACTCCCTCGTAAACGCATCGGCGCAGGAGCCTTGCTTTTTTATAAACACGAATTGTTGATTGTCCAACCCACTTACAATCCCGGATGGATTTTACCGGGAGGCACTGTGGAAGGAGAAGAATCTCCGATGGAAGGATTGCTTCGAGAAGTTAAAGAAGAGCTTCAGTTAATCATTGAACCGACACTTCTTTTATCCGTCGATTACATTCCGAATCTGGATGTCAAAGGAGAGTACATTCAATTTCTTTTTGCCGCCAAAGATCTGACAGAATCCCAAGTTCAAAAAATCAAACTGCAAGAATATGAACTGCGCGACTATAAATTTCTTGCGGTGAATGAAGCCTTGGAACTTTTGACTCCGCCGGTAAGCCGACGTGTTGCGAGCACTTTGCACGCTCACGAAAAATATCAGGGAGCGATTTATTTAGAAAATGGTCGACCGTATTTTGAAAAAGAAAAACACATCACTATTTCTATTTAACTCCGACACTGCCTTCTTTTTTATTTTTTCTTTCCGTGGCTTCCTCTGAAGAACGATCTTCGGGAGACATATTGTTAAGCGCAGGTCCGTTGAGCACTTCGCCGTATTTATTAAACCGCGAACCATGCACAGGACAATCCCAAGTTCCTTCCGCTTCATTCCAGTGTACGACACCACCCATATGCGGGCACTTCGCGGAAAGACGGTGAAACATTCCATCTTCACCGCGATATACGGCAATCTTGGAAAGGCCTTCAGAAATCACACAGCCCTGTCCTGGAATCAGTTCTTCTAAATCTTTGTTGTCACCTTTTGAAATCCAGTCGCGGTACTGAATACCCGTTTGAATATTTTCTTTGATAAAACGGGAAACACCTTTCCAGTTAAAACGACTGGGGTTGTAGAGAGCCGCCCAAGGGTGACTTCCCACCGTGATCAAATCAGAAAGAATCATCGAAGCAATGGCTCCATGAGTGATGCCATGACCGGAATCTCCTGTAGAAATATAGACGTTGTCAAAGTCGCCGGGATTTCGGCCAATATAAGCGAGCCCGTCCATGGGCTCAATGATCTGCCCCGACCAGGAAGCGACAACCTCCCCTTCAATTTGAAGACGTCGCTCAGCCCAATCTCGCAGCCTAAAAAATCTATTATCAGAAGTTCCGCCCTGACCAACGCGGTGATCCTCACCGCCGACGATCAAAACATCATAATCTTCTTTGGAATTCGTATGAAAGCGCAGAAAGTGATAAGGCATTTCCGTATCCCAAAAAAGGCAGGGTGCCTTCATTCCTCGCGGCACTTTTAAAGCCACCACGTAGGTTCGATAAGCAGCTTCTTTGAAGTGCACTTTCATCCAGTCATTAATAGGGACATTGGTGGTCACAACGATGTGCTTGCAAGAAATACGATGGCCCGACGAGGTCTCTACATAAGTATCTTCCCCGCCTTGAAATTTTTCCGCATGAGTCAGGGGATATATTTGCGCTCCGCGAGCAAGAATATTTTCGCAAATTCCGCGCGCAAACTTCAAAGGGTCTATTTGCGCCTGTCGAGGAAACTTTAGACAAGCGCCCGCATCGAAAAACTGTTCTTCTGCCTCCTCAACAAGATGAGCATCGAAGAAACCAGCGTCATGGACTGCCGCCATTTCCATTTCCAAAAATCGCCGATCATCACCTTCACCTAAAAAAAGATACCCCGGCACTCTTTGAAAATCACATTGAATGTCTTCTTCTTTCACCAAGTGTTCAATCAAGTCAATCGCTGCCGTATGACTGTTGTAAGCAAGCCGTGCGCCCTCGCGTCCGTGCCATTTACGAATATTCACATAACCGTCATCAAGAGCATTTGATAAATGAGCTGTTGAGTGAGCCGTTTCATTAAAGCCTAAAAGATCTTTTTCAAGAATGACGACGTCGAGTCCTTTGCGCATCAAACGATAGGCCGTAAGAAGTCCAGCAATACCCGCACCCACGATGCATACGTCCGTCTTTAAAGACGTATCCAAACTTTTTAATGCGGGAAAAGCAGTGTGCTCTTGCCACAGGGATTGAGTATGTTGCTGGGCATGCGCCATAAACTCCTCCTAGAAATAGATCCTTTAATTAGAAGGAAACTTTCTCAAGAGGATTTCACGAGTGTGAGTATTTACAAACTTTATAATTTGAGAGTTGTGATAGCCGTTTTATAATCGCGACCGAAAACATAACTGCCCGCTACAAAAACATCTGCTTCATGGCACAGCTTTGCTGTTTCTTCGTTGATGCCGCCGTCGACTTCAATCAAATAAGAGAAATTATTTTTCTGACGTTCCTCACGAAGGCGCGAGATTTTTGCGATTTGATCGTGCATGAAGGACTGCCCGCCAAAGCCAGGCTCTACAGTCATCACTAAAACAAGATCACACAAAGGCAAAAGAGGAAGGATTTCATCAATCGATGTGCGAGGGCGCAAAGTGATTCCCGCTTTTGCGCCTAATTCACGAATGCGCATCAAAGTTCCCGCAGGATCGGGTGTCGCTTCCACGTGAATTGTTAAATAATCACTGCCCGCTTTGATAAAAGCTTCAACATAGCGTTCAGGATTTTCAATCATCAAATGCACATCCAAAGGAATCGGAGAAACTTTTTTAAGAGACTTCACAACCGGAATACCGATTGTGATATTCGGCACAAATCGTCCGTCCATCACGTCCACGTGAATCCAGTCTGCTCCCGCTGCCGAGACGGCTTTGATTTCTTTTTCAAGATTTGCAAAATCCGCAGACAAGATAGAGGGAGCGACCATTTTAGACACCGAGTTTGTCTCCTGCTTTAAGACTGTTGCCTTTTAAGAAGTCTTCCACCTTCATGCGATTACGGGATTCAGGTTGAACTTCGTAGAGTTTTAAAACGCCTTCCCCGCAGGCAACAGAAATATGATCGTCATAAATAGCTGTAATTGTACCGGCGGATGCCGACAGTGCCGGAGCGTCGGCTGAAGCAGCAACGGCTGATCGATGCAATTTCAACTTCTTTCCTTGCAACAAAGTATAAGTTCCCGGTCCATATACGAAACCACGAATTTTTCCATCAATAGATTTCGCAGAAGCATTCCAATCAATCAGTGATTCCTGCTTTTCAATTTTTTTAGCAATCGTCACTTGCGCTTCATCTTGCGGAATCGGAGCTAAGTTTCCACGAACGTAGTCCATCAACTCGACACGAAGTAAATCAGCACCAAGGACCGCCAATTCATCATGCAGTTCAAGCGCATTCATCTCAGGTTTGATTTTCACACGACGAATGCCGATGATGTCGCCGGCATCAAGCTTCTTCACCATCTTTTGAAGTGTCACACCACTTTCAACATCACCCGCTTCAATCGCGCGTTGAATCGGAGCGGCTCCACGCCAACGCGGCAAAATAGAACCGTGCACATTCACACAGCCAAAACGGAAAGAATCTAAAAAGCTTTGTGTAAGAATTTGTCCAAATGCCACAACAACGCCGACTTCAGCGCCCCAGCTTTGGATTTCATCAAGGATTAATTGATTTGCTTTTAACGACTCTGGAGCAAGAACTTTCAGTCCGTGCGCCTGTGCCACCATTTTCACAGGGCTTGGGGTCAGTTGAAGTTTGCGTCCCGCAGGACGATCGGGTTGAGTCACAACACCTACGACCTCAAAATGCTCATCGGCAAGAAGAGCTTTTAATGAGGTCACGGCAAAATCAGGAGTTCCTAGAAAGCAGACTCGGACCTTACTCACACATCACATTTTTCTCCGGCCTTCGCCGGCGTGTCTTCAGAAGCAGCTTCCGCTTTGTCTTTCACAGGATAGCCGTATTTTTTAATTTGGTTTTTGATTTTGTTACTCTTCACAAAACTCAAGTGATCGACAAAAAGAGTTCCCTCTAAATGATCCAATTCATGCTGCATGCAAATCGCAAGAAGACCGTCGGTTTTCACGATGAACTCTTTGCCGTTCACATCATAGGCTTTCATTTCGATGTAGTTAAAGCGCTCAACAGTTTCGTAGTAACCAGGAATCGACAAACAACCCTCATCAAAAGTTGTTTTGCCTTCGCCTTTAACGATTTCAGGGTTGATCAAAATCAAAGGCTGTTGAACAGCGGCTTCAAGTTCTGTCATTTCTTCGTATTTGTAACGACGACCTTTCTCATCTTTTGGACGAGTGTCGATAACAACCATGCGTTTTAACTCACCCACTTGCGGAGCAGCAAGGCCAATGCCGTGAGCGTCGTACATCGTTTCAATCAAATCCTCGGAGAGTTTTTTGATTTCAGGTCCAAAGGTCTCCACCGGTTGCGAAACTTCACGCAACTTTGGATCCGGGAATGTGAGGATTTTCATGATCATAGGAACCTCCGAGAGGCCTCCATTATATCAGCGTTTCAGCCTTTTGAGAAGAACCAAGGCCAACCCTGACATGACAATGTTAGGCGCCCAAGCCGCCGCCACCGGAGGAAGTGTTCCATGCTGTCCCAAGGTGATTCCCGAGGAATAAAACACATAATAAGCAAAGACCAAGGCCAAACAGATCCCGACATTGAGCATGGTGCCCCCGGAGCGAGCCCTCCCCACACTGAAAGGGATGCCTAAAAGACACATCACAAGTCCCGCAAAAGCAAAGCTGATTTTCGCGTGATAATCGACCTCGTAAGCGACGGTATCAAGGCCGGCGTCCTTATTCTTTTTGATGAAGTACTCAAGTTCTTTTTGTGACATCATGTCAGCGGTCTGCCCGGCACTTTGCAAATCTTTGGAGTCTTCAGCCATCACAATACTTTTGGTTTTAAACTGACTTGTCAGAGGGAAACTGGAGTCCTTGCTGAACACCGTGACTGCCCCATTTTCAAGCAACCACTGCGAGCCTTGAATATGCACCTCACGCGCCGTGATCATCTGAACGAGATCCCAAACGTCGTTAAAGAAGTACATCGTCAGCCCTTGCGCTCCATCCCCTTTGGCATTCAAAGTCTGAATGTTGAAGATGGAATTTTTCGAACGGTACCAAATCTTATTCGTCTTGATTGTCGAAAAACGGTGCGGTTCTTTTTTGAGGTCGTAATACAAAATATAATTCTTCTCTTTGATCGCCTTGGGCATGACCTTATCGGCGGACCAAAAACCAATCAGAGAAATCACGGCAACCCAAACTAAAATCGGCAGAGTGATGCGCAGAAGACTCATTCCACTCGCAAATAACGCGACGAGTTCATTGGCTTTATTGAGGCTTGAAAGAGTTAAAATAGTGCCCATTAAACAGGCGACCGGAAGCAATTTTGAGATGATCTCTGGAAAAGAATACAAATAGTAATTTATAAGCGCCGTCGGAGCGACATTCTTATAAGTCACCATGGTGGACATCGCGTCTACAGCGGTAAATAAGGTCAAAAAAACCAAGAGGCCACCGATGAAGTAGCCCCAAAATAACCAAGATGTGTATCTATCGATTCTGTTCACGTCTAAATGTTACCTTGACTAGAATTGAAATTCCTATTTTACTTTCATTATGGCTTTACGCGTCTTGCTTGCAGATGAGAGTTCCACAATCAAAAAAGTAATGCAACTGGCATTGTCTGACTTCGCTGTCGAAGTTAAGGCCGTTCCTGTGGGCCTCGATGTCCTGGCTGTGACCAAAACTTTCAAACCCGATATCATTTTTGCCGATGTGCTTTTAACCAAACGTTCTGGTTATGAAGTTTGCGCGGATATCAAAAATGATTCTGAGACTGCTCACATTCCTGTTGTTTTGATGTGGAGTGGCTTCATGGAAATCGACGAAGCCAAAGCCACCGACTGCAAAGCCGATCGCCGTTTGGAAAAACCTTTCGACGCCGACCATTTGCGTTCGATTGTGAACGACCTTGTTAAAAAGACGAAAGCAAATCCTGTCAGTGATTTCCTCACGTTCCCGCAAATGCCGGACTTCGAGGAAACTCCGGAAGAGATTTCTCCAGCTCCTATCCAAAACGAAAACATCTACGCCATTCCAGAAGCCAAAGAAGAGAGCTTCTTGAATATTCCAGAAGTCGAAGACGTTGATGCCAATCCTTTGGAAGTTGCTGATGAAGAATTCTCTGCTGTTCCTTTGACGACGACTCCAAAGATGACCGAAGAGCACGACGAAGGTGGCTGGGCTCACCAAGATTTGACGAAATTTAAGATTCAATTGCCTGAAAACGAAACAGGCGATTTTGCCTCTAAGTTTGTCATCCCGCAAGATGACGAATTGTCACACGCGCATATCGAAGTCGCGGGTGATTTTGAGGAAATCAGCTTCGAAAAACCCGAGCGCGAGGCCACAAAGACCAAAGCTCCGGTGGGGACGGATTCTTTTGTTTCCAAAGTAGAAAAATCAGTCAAAGATCAAATGATGGAGACTCTGCAAAAAGGCCGTGCGGCAACGCCACCTTCTGCTGCGCCTTCGTCTAATGCTCAGCCCAATACGCAATCCAAGATGGACTTAAACAGCAATATGATGGAAAAGATTATTCGTGAGGAAGCTCGTGAAATGATTGAATCCATTTGCTGGAAGGTCATTCCTGAGATCGCGGAACGTGTGATCCGCGAAGAAATCAATAAGATCCTCAAAGATACTGAGAAATCCATTTAAGCGCGTCGTTTTCTTTTCATAAGCACGGCGTGCTTTTGAAAGAGGTCGATTGCCATGACATTGCAAGAACTCATCCGCGCCGCCATCAAAGAAGACATGCCCCATGGGGACGTCACTACAGAATCTTTAGCTTTAAAACCTCGTTTGGGTCGCGCGCGCCTCAAAGCCAAGGAAGACATCGTTCTTTCCGGAGCGATGGCCTTTGAACAATCCATGCAAATGCTAGAGCCTACCTGCCGCGTGAAATGGCATTTTGAAGAAGGCGATGAGATTTTAAAAAATCAAATCATCTGCACGATTGAAGGCGACCTTGTGCAAATCTTGAAAGCTGAACGCGTGGCCCTGAACTTCTTGGGTCATCTTTCGGGGATTGCGACTCACACTCGCCGCTTTGTAAAACAGATCACGGGAACAAAAACAAAAATTCTCGACACTCGTAAAACAACGCCCGCTTTCCGTGATCTTGAAAAACGCGCCGTCGTTCATGGCGGTGGTGTCAATCACCGTATGAACTTGAGCACGGCAATCTTAATCAAAGACAATCATATTTCTGTGATGGGCGGAATTACGAATGCCGTGAATCGCGTTCGTGAATACAGCCAACTTCCAATTGAAGTCGAAGCGCGCACATTGGATGAAGTTAAAGAAGCCGTAGAGATGAAAGCTCAACGCATTCTTCTTGATAACATGGATAATGAAACACTTAAAAAAGCCGTGGCGATGGTTCCTGCTGAAATTGAAACAGAAGCGAGCGGCAATATGAATTTAGAACGCGTTCGTTCCGTGGCTGAAATCGGTGTGAACTATATTTCTGTCGGCGCTTTGACTCACTCTGCTCCTTGCGCTGACGTGAGCCTTGTTTTCCAGTGGGAGGACTAAGATGAACGACACTCCTTTAGCTGACATTCGCATTGGACAAGTGACCTCTCAGTGGGCAGAGAACAATCATCTTTTTGTGTCTTATAAATCTCAGCAAGCCAGCACTAATGAACTTGCTAAGGAAGAGGCCTTTGAAGAAAATCTTCAGGAAGAATCTTTGTGCCTTTATCTGACGGATCATCAAACTGCGGGCCGCGGTCGCGGCAAAAACAGTTGGATTGATGCGCAACCGGGAAGTTCGCTTTTAAGTTCTTGGTCTTTTCTTTTAAAAATCAAACCTCAACCAACGACTTCGTGCCTTGTGGGCCTAGCTGTTTATCGTGCGTGCTCAACGACATGGCCGTTTCTACCTTGGAACTTAAAAGCGCCAAATGACATTTACATCGGTGCGAATAAAGTTGCAGGTATTTTGCTTGAGAGTCTTATTCAAGGTGATAACGTTCGCTTGATTGTGGGTCTTGGTTTTAACGTCACGTCTTCTCCGAAAGATGTTGAGATCGCGACAAGCCTTTTAGAGTCTTTGCCTCCGGGCGCTCCTCTTTTAGGGCAAGACTACATGGCGTTCTTAGATCGTTTGTTGTTTGAATTAACGGATGCTCTTTCTCACAGTGATGAGGCCTTAAGTCCGACGGATCAGTTGTCACTTCTCATGGCCTTAAATCAGCATCCGCTTTTGAAAGAAAAATACACAGGCATGGAGGCTGACGGCAGTCTTCATATCGGTGATAAAAAAATCAGTTGGACAGCTCTTTAGGAGGGATTTGTGGCCTTAACATTCACGCCTTTTCCTGATCTTGGTAACGACTGCCCGGATTTTCAACTGCCTGCGATTGATGGCAAGACCTACAAGCTTCAAGATTTTCCGAAAGGAAGTCCGCTTGTTGTGATGTTTATCTGCAATCACTGCCCTTATGTGCAAGCGATTGAGAGTCGTTTGATCGTGCTAGGCCATGATCTTAAAAAACAAAACGTTCCGGTGATCGCGATTTGTTCAAACGATGCCGCAAGCCATCCCGAAGATTCTTTTGAGAATCTAAAAAAGCGTGCGGAAGAAAAGCATTATCCGTTCGTTTATCTGCATGATGAGTCTCAAGAGGTCGCGCACAAGTTTGGCGCCGTTTGCACGCCTGATTTTTTTGTGTACGACAAAGATCACAAGCTTGCTTACCGGGGACGTCTTGACGACTCTTGGAAAGACGCCAGCAAAGTGACAAAGCGCGAGCTTTATGAAGCCGTGCAGACATTGATTAAAAACGAAAAAGTTTCTGAAGAACAAACGGCCTCTATGGGCTGCTCAATCAAATGGATATAAAATGAAGTACATCTTAGTTTTCGTTCTCGTTGCAGTAACATCTTTTGGTCTTTTCTTGGCAAATTATCTTGGAGCCTTTAAAGGTGTCGATATCAGTGAAGCCTCTCAAGGTCCTTTTCAAACGGTGTACATTGAACACGTCGGCCCTTATCACAAAGTGAATAAAGTAATCGAGAAAGTCGAAAACTTTATGAAGTCTCAAGGCGCTCCATGCGGTCGCACATTCGGTGAATACATGGACGATCCTCAAGTTGTTGAGGAAGCTCGCTTACGTTCGAAAGTGGGTTGTATCGTTGAAACTTTGCCAGCAGGTCAATTGCCTGAAGATTTTAAAACAGGCGATATCCCGCAAAGAAAATACGTTGTCGCGGTCTTCACCGGCTCCCCTGGCATTGGGCCTTTGAAAGTATACCCTCGCGTGAATGACTACATGGTGAAGCACAGCTTGAAACAAACAGGTGCTGTGATTGAGATCTACGAGATTCATTCGATCACCGAGAAAAACGCGATGACGACGACTTACTTGTTCCCTGTTCAGTAGAACCACTATCACAGGCGTCGTGCATTTCCTCAACGCCTTTTGATGTTTCAGTGCTTTCTACATTCACCATAAATTAAAACGCTCACGCAAACTGATAACGGCTCCCGGAGTCTCTAATCATTCATTCCAACAACTCCAAAAGTTTTGACGGCTCTTCTTGAGTTATGGGCACGACAAAGCAACGCCAAGTTCTGGATGGAGTTATCTCCTCCAAGAGCAACGGGTTTTATGTGATCCGTTTGCAACGCGTATTTTGATAAGCAACGCTGTTTGGAGTTAGAATCGACATGCTCACAACAGCCTTGTGCTCGTCGCCAAACCGCCCTTTTGACATGAATCGAAATCGCAGACCTTAAAGGAGCCACCTTTGGCGCCGATGGCAGTCTTGCGTTATGTTTCTGAACCGACACGAGTCCTAATTTCTGTTTCTTTTCTTTGAGAGTCTTCTTTAAAAGAAGCTGCAGAACTGACAAGGAACTCGTATCAGAAAGTTCATGGGCAAAGAGCTCTTTAAACTCTTGAAGCAGTTTTTGATTTTCTTGATCGAGCAAAGCCTCAAATTTGACAAAGGACTCAGAGGTCGCTGAGTTTTTGACAGCGCTTTCGTT
Organism: Bdellovibrio sp. BCCA; assembly: GCF_037996825.1. Lineage (NCBI taxonomy): Bacteria > Pseudomonadati > Bdellovibrionota > Bdellovibrionia > Bdellovibrionales > Pseudobdellovibrionaceae > Bdellovibrio > Bdellovibrio sp. BCCA. The sequence goes on from NZ_JBBNAC010000001.1 coordinate 2,630,051, forward strand.
CAACGACGTTTCACTTATATTAAATTTTCCCAACAAGAACTCTGGCTGATGAGATTGCCTTACTAGTTCTTTCTCTGCTTCGCGAGTGGATTTATTTTGCAATCCTTCCAACAACTGCAATTTTTCTTCCTTCGACAATACATGCTGCGCCTGCTTTTCCGCCCGAACGAACGTCTGAACTTTGGCTAGCGTCGTGATGTTTAAATTTCCCGACTGAATCTTACTTTCAATTTCGGGAAGCTCTTTTAAAAGTCTTGCTGCCGACAATCTTCGTTGAGTTTGCCCCTCGGAATATTTGTAATGCTTGATGCACATTTCATACATGGAAGAAAAACCCAAATCCACAAACAATCGTCGAATTTCTATTTCCCCCAAACACTGCAAGACTGCCAAGGTGGTGGTTCTTTCTTTCTGCACGAGCAATTCAGTCTGCTGCAAAAGATCCTGGTCCGTAAGCCTTCTTAAGTTTTGATTTGTTTGATTCATAAAATCCTCCAATAGGAAGAGTTCTACCATGGGTTTTTAAAAGTCGATTTTCCGCCTTAATTTGGCTTTAGAGGCGTCATACTTTCCAGTGAATGACCGGGTATTCATTAACTCCGCAGATCACAGTAACAACAAAATTATAAGCGTGAAGGGCGTTCATAGAATGCTTGCCACAAGCAATGAGAGTTATTCAAAACCCACGAAAACTTGTGTCAACAACAATAAGATTACAAATATTATGCGCCATTGCCATCGGCGCTAACTGTGACTTGCGAAAAGGCTTTGCGGAAGATCGAGCTCAATAAAATAACCAACTCACCTGAATGTCTTACTTCAGGTCTTTCTTCATCATCCTGTTCGTCGTATAGAATCCGGATTTTTCATACAGGGCAATGGCAGAGGTGTTGTGACCGAAGACATGCAATCCTACGGAAGAGCAGCCTAATTTGCGCACCTCGTCCTCCATCAGATTCATCAGTATTTTTCCTAGCCCTTTGCCGCGATGATCTGGCTTTAACTCGATATCGTAAATAAAAGCATAGGGCTTTTCGCCATTAAATTTCTTGGCAATCCATAGAATCCCGACAGAATTGCCTGTTGCCTTTTCGATCACAGAAAAAAGAAATTGGTCTGGAGTTTCTAACCCTTGGGGAAGCTGCCTAGCATAGGCTTCTTGCGAAATTTTGAGTGCGTCCTCAGGACTATGGCCCTCGCCTTTTTGTTTTTCCGCTGCATAGTTACTTATGGCGTATTTCATGTAGTCGGAAAACTCTGGGGCACTCATTTTTCTAAGTTCAATCATATTGAAATCTTGGCTCAGGAAAGAGTCTCCTTCAACTGTTGAATTAAGTTCGACGCCGAATTACCATATTAATTAGGCAACAAAGGTGCAAAAATATGATCAAATTCAGCGGGTTTATTTTTCTCATCACAATAGTCACTTCTCACGCTAAAGCCAACGAGGCCTTCTGCCCTCCTGGTAGCAATAAGGCTTTGCAAAAAATTGAATTGAATAAAATCATTGATTCGCCGGAGTGCTTTAAACGTCAGGGTGATGAAAGCAATGAAGTCATCGTTGATAAAAACAAACTGACGGATTTCGAAATCCTGGCGCGCCTTTCTTTTGCTGAAAGCATTTCGACGAACATGGAAAAATGCGAAAAATACGGTGAAGCTGTTTTTGAAAGTATTGCGTGGGGTGTTCACAACCGCGTGGAGCTTGCGAAAAACAATCCGAAATGGGAAAAAAGTTTTGGCAAAGGTTATCGTGGCGTGATTTTTAAAAAAGCGCAGTTCAATCCTGCGGTTTCAAAGAAATCGACTTACTCAAAACTGTTCCTTGGCCCGACAGAACATCCTCTGTGGAAGGAATACTGGAAGCACGCTACGGAAGCGGCTAACAAAGTTGTGACATCTCCCAATGAAAATCCTTTTTTAAAAGGACCGAAAACCAGTGGCGTTTCAGCGGTCACACATTTTTATTATCCGCAAAGCACTCAGGCAACAAATCCCCCAGTGGAATGGGCTGATTTGACGAAGACGAAAGCTAAGAATGCTTACGTTAAAGACGTGAGTATTAGCGGCACAAAATTCAGCAATGAATGCGTGCAGTTTTTCTCTTACGCGAAATAAATTTCTTCCGCGTAAGAGAAAAAATCCTGCTTAATTAATTTCGTATTCCGCTGTCACTTCAACACGGACTTTGATTTGTCCCGCAGAAACTTCTGTTGGAGCAGATTCTGTTGCATCCATGGATTTCATTGCATAGTTACGAAAAACCGGTTGAGGTCCCACACGTCCTGTAGAATGACTGATACGAGCAACACCCTTGACTTTAACTCCTGCGGCTTTCGCGATCTCTTCTGCTTTGGCTTTTGCAGAACGAACGGCATCACCTAGAGCGGCTGTTTCCACTTGCGCTCTTTTATCAGAATCCCAACTGATGGAATTCACGCTTGTTCCAGAGTCCATAGATTTTTTCTCTGAAACCAAAGAGTCTAAGAAATTTCCTGCATCTTCAACTTTACGAAGAGTGACCGTCAAAGTTTGGCTGACACGGAAACCTGTCATTTTATTTTGACGTGATTTTTGGTCGTATTCGTATTCAGGATTTAAAGAATAGTTGTCCGTTTGGATGTCTTCTTTTTTGATTTTGTATTCATCAAAAGTTTTTTTGATCTGTTTAAACTGGCTTGCGGCCAATTGTTGAGCTTGTTTTGCCGTAGAGGCTTTGCTCCACACTTCAATACCAAGGTTGACCATATTGGGATCAAGACCCTTTTCGGCCATGCCATTGACGATAATCAAGCGGTCTTCGGCATGAGCCACCCCTGCCAAAAGTGCTATTGAAAGAAGACTTGCTGCAAAGATTTTAATCATAATTCTCCCCTTTCCATGGGTCTGGGGAAAAGCATAAATCAAGGAGATCCCCAAGGTAAACACTAACGCAACTATCCATACATCTACCAAACGGCTTTATAAGTACCAAATGCAAGGCGCAAGGAGGAAGCTGTACATTTGTACAGCGACGAGGCGGCAACGCAGCAGTTGGTATTTAGAAAGTCGTTTGGACTTTCGGTGGACGCGCTGACTCCTCTCTTGATCTTCTTTATGAGTTATTTCGATAATGTAACCATCAAGAAACAAGGAGACCCTGTGAAGAAACTGATTCTTATCGGAACTGCTGTTGCTGTTTTGGCAACTGGATGTGCAACTACAAAAGAAAACCCTAACGCTGCCAAAGGTGCAGGTATCGGCGCTGCGATTGGTGCTGTTGCCGGAGCTGTGATCGGCCATCAAACTGGTAAACGCAACGAAGGCGCGTTGATTGGTGCGGCGATCGGAGCTGGCTTGGGCGGTACTGTTGGACATCGTTTGGATAAACAACAAAAAGAACTTGAAAAAATCGCTGAGACAAAAAGAACCGAGCAAGGTCTTATCACAAAACTTAAAAGTGATATCTTGTTCGACACTGGGAAAGCAGATTTGAAACCAGCTGCAAAATCAAACATCAGCCAACTGGCAGCGATCATGAAAAAATACCCAGAGAATGTTTTGACTGTAAAAGGTTACACAGACGATACGGGCTCCTCTATGGTGAACAACCCACTTTCTCAACAACGTGCTGACGCTGTTCGCGTTCAACTTGTTGCTGCGGGTGTTCCAGCTGCGACTGTGACTTCCATCGGCATGGGCGCTGAAAACCCAGTAGACCCTGCGAAAACAAAAGAAGCTCGCGCTAAAAACCGTCGCGTTGAAATCGAAATCACTGTCGACGAATCCAAAGTTCCTAAGGCTTAATGGCCCGCGGCCGCAGAGCCGGAGCGCCCTGGCGCGTAGGCTAAAGCAGCTTCTTAAGAAAAAACCCAAGTCAGATAATGACTTGGGTTTTTTATTTTCTAAAACTCTTTTAAAATCTTTTCTCTAAAGTAAAAAACACAGCCTTATCGCCAAACGCCGTGACCGTCATGCGTGTCGATCTGCGGGTCTGCACTTTGCTGTAGATTTCATACTCCGCCATCACTAAATCCGATGGTGAAGGATGAAGGTCATATCCGTATTCTTTCGGAATAAAAATCGATGCGGAAAGAACCGCTGACAGATGACGATTCACTCCTTTAGAGCGCAAATAGTTGTCTGTGAGTTTCACGAAATAAGCGTGACACCAGCGATTCGACAGATCTCCCTGATTGTGTTTGTTAGAGCAAGCCTGGCCATGGGGATCGCCGTCTGCATTAAGAACATCTTGTTCCGTGAATCCAAAGACGCGCACAGGTTGCACACTTTCATGTGAAGGAGTGACGACCACAATGCGCTTCGCAGGAGTCGCCTCTAAGCGAGTGGTGTTTTCATAGGCCCAAGACTCATGAAGGATAGCTCTACGTACTTCCGGTGGAAGCTGTTTCCACTGGTACGCCCCTTCTGAATCCAGATCTTTTATGTACAGCTTATCGTCTGCGTGAGAAGAAACACTGAACAACATCATGAGGGCCAGCAACACGGTTTTCATTGGGAACACCTTTCAAATCTGCAATTTTTTAAAATAAAAAAATCGCAGGAATTGAAAAGCAAGAAACTCGCCGAGTGAACTTTCGGCATGGGAGGAAGTTATATCTATTTAGAAGGAAATTTCGCTGTTTTCTCTCTAGAGACTTATTCGACAGCGACGACAAAGAGAGGCACAAAAACATTGCACCTCCGTCATTCGGGCTACTACTTTAAAAGGTTTCGCGCCAGCTCCAAGAAGCGGGCTTCCGTCACTTCGGGCGGCCAAGGAATGATCGGGAACTCAAAAGGTTCATCCTGACCAATACCCCATGATCCCAAATCTTTAGTAATCAGATCACGCACTTCCGTTGCCAGCAAGCGACGGTCAATTTGTTTCACCACTTTTGGAAGTGGATATTCCATATTGAACTTTTGCGAAATCGCCCAATGAATGCGTGATTCAATAATTTCAAAATCTGGAAGAAGTGCTTTCACAGGTGATACGAGGTCGCCGATGTAGGCTTCCGTCGCATCATGAAAAAGCATGTGCAAAGCGATCTCTTTTGTTGGAGAAACTTCCGCCCCCAAGCACGAGTGCTGACCCACGCTATAGAAAAAACGAGTGTGACCATTGAAGCGTGCCTGACGAGCTAAAGCACAAGCGATGTCTTCAATTTTCACAGCTTCTGGGTTGGGATCTAAAATATTAAAGCGATTTCCCGAAAGAGTGATCACCCAAGATTTTTCGATGATTTCAGGCTTATTCAACTTGTCTGTGAGCGAAGGCATTTCTAGTTTCATGGAATGACTGCTTACATAAAAGACTTGCGAGTTTCACGACTTTTCTGGCCTAGCTCAAAGCGTTAGGTGGAATTTTCCTGAACACTTATCGGTTTTAAAACCTCTATTTACCGGATGGTAACTTGAGCCCTTGCACACTTACAAACAAAGTAGGCGAAACTTTTTTTTAGGAGATTCAAATGAAACATCTTTTGTCTTTCGTATTTGCTTTGGTTTCTTTATCAGCTCTATCTGCGCACGCTCTGGTCACAGCGGATTCATCTTGGGATGAGATCTTAAGAGTGAAATACCTCGATGTAAAAGCACCTACGGTTTATATGGGTCGCAGTATCGACTACATGTTTGTGTGCCAAGAGGGCGACCGTCTTCGCACGATGAAACCTGTCGACATCACAGAAACGCGCACTTACGGCGATCGCCAAGAAGTGGTGGTTGTTGGCAGAGAAATTCTTTCGACTCCCATCAACTACACTCAAACTGTCGAAGACTGCTTTTGGAACAACAATCAGCGCATCTGCAAAGACGTTGAAATCCACGGTTCTTACCCTTTGACTGTGATGGTTCCGGTTTACCGCCACATCTCAAATCACAATGCGGACCATTGGACTTTGCTCTTTAGAAAATCTTACACTGTTCCGCCTTGCGAGAGCGTTCAGCCCCGCTAAAATCGTTTTAGTGTTCGATAATTTCAATAAGTTCTCAACAAGAGGAGGCTCGGTGTCTCCTCTTGTGCTTTTACGAAGGACATTCTAATTACAACGCCATGCAAAGACGTGATTTTTTAAAGACGACAGTATCCTTGGCGGCACTCTCTTCGATTCCCACAAAAGGCCTGACAAAAGGCTCTGAATGGGTGGCTAAAAAACTTAACGATGACTGGCCGATTGCACGTTTATCTCCAAATGAATCTTCAAGTCTTGATTTTAACGGCGACAATATCGATCGCCCGCACGACATTCTTTGGAACATTGATGGCTACTTAGAAAAAAAAGGCGGCGAACCCACTGTCACTGAAGACTTGGATGTCATCGTTGTTGGTGGCGGTATCGCAGGTCTTAGTTCCGCTTACTATCTTCGTCATAAAAAAATCGCGCTTCTTGAACAAGACACTCGCTTAGGTGGAAATAGCAAAGGCGAACTTTATAAAGACGCTTGTTACTCTATTGGAGCTGCTTACCTTTGCGAACCTGCGGAAGACACTCCTCTTGCAGGTCTTTTAAAAGAACTTGGCATTCACGATAAGGCTCGTAAAGAACATAGCGATGACACGTCTGTGTTTTTCAAAGACCGTGTTGCAAAACCTTTCTGGCAAGGTGCGACTGCTTTTGGTGCACAAGATGATTTTAAAAAATTTCATAAGCGTCTTGTAGAAATATACAACGAAGCTGATTTTAGTTTCGAAGGCGACTTCGCAAAAACTCACGACAAGCTCAACGTGGATGAGTGGGTTGCCAAAGAGTTCGGCGACCTTCATCCACATCTTTTAGAATACTTGCAACTTTATGGATGGAGTTCTTTCTGTGGTTCTACAGAGGAGCTTTCTGCATTCCAATATCTCGGTTTCCTCAGTGCTGAAACCGGGGCGTTGTTGGCATATCCAGGCGGGAACTCTTATGTTGCACACAAAATGGCGCAACAAATCCGCAAAGACGCCGGTGAAAATTCACTGCGCTCTGGTTGCATGGTTTTGCGAGTACAAACAGAGCAAGATTCAGTAACAGTGGTTTACGAAGACGGAATGGGCGTTATTAAAAAAGCGCGCGCTCGTCATGTTGTGATGGCTTGTCCTAAGTTTGTAGCTCGCCGTCTGCTTCCTGAAATGAATCGCGAACAAGCAGAAATTATTCACATGCTTCCTTATCGCGCTTATCTTGTGGGAAATCTCTTCACAAAGAAATCTTTCCAAACTCCGAGCTACGAACTTTATTGCCTTAAAGGCAACGTGCCTCCTGCGCCAACACCAATGAGACGCGGAGATCGCAACTTCTCTGACATTTGCTTTGGTACTTGGGCACAGCAAGATCAAACTGATCACAGCGTTTTGACGTTGTATCACGGTATTCCTTACGACGGTGCCCGTCAGTTCTTGTTCTATCCAGGCTCGCATGACAAATACCGCGACAAATATTTGGCAGAGGTTGAGCCAATCTTAAAATCACAAGGCCTTTCGATGAACGACGTTCACGGACTTCGTTTGACTCGCTGGGGTCACGCTGTACCTCTTGCTCGTAAAGGTATGATTGTCGAAGGAACAGCGAAGGCTGCTGCAACTCCGGTAAGTAAGCTCATTCATTTTGCTAATCAGGACAACTGGATGACTCCTTGCTTTGAGGCTTCTCATCAAGCCGCTTTGGAAGCAGCAGAATTAATTAAATAAGCTGTCTCAAAAATAGAAACTCACATCTTTTTACTCAAGATCACAGGCAATAAATCGATAAAGAACTTATGCGATTTATTGCCTTTCTTTTTGTATTCACAGCAAGCTTAAACACCTGGGCCAACGGCAAGGCCTTTCTGGATCTTGAAGATGACGAAATTGTTTCTGTCTTTAACAAACCAGGGATGAACTGGAAAAACTGCTCAGCAGATCCTGCGTGTCGTCCTATTGCGTGGCCTGATCGTGGTGCTGAGATCGAAGTTGTTTCTCCACCAAGAAAAATGAAAGTCGAAGATCCTTACACAGGCCAAATGCAAGATGAAGAGTACGTGCAAATCAAGTATCGCTACAAACGCACGGTGAAAGGCAAAGTCTACACTCAAGAAGGTCAAGGTTGGGTGGATGCGGCTTACGTGACTCAGAAAAAGAAAAATTCTTTTTACGGAAAAGTCGAAGCTCCAAAAGAATACTGCCTGCCTGGAACAAAAAATTCCGGTGGTCCCAAAGAAATTCAAAAGTCGTTAGAGCCTTTAGAAAAAACTTTATCCCATCGATCTGTGACTGCGGCCGCTGATGCCTTGAAGTCTCGCATCGGGGCTTGTGTTATTAATCCTAAAAATCCACCGAAAAACTTTGCTGCTGGAAATCCTTATGATGCTTACGTGCTTCCACAGTTAAGAAAATCCGGCGTTCCGCCTTTGACAAAGGAAGACGGCACAACCATGACAGAAAAAGATATGGTCGATATCGATGCTCTAGCACGCACTTTGTATGCAGAGATGGCTCGTTGTTATAAACATGGTCTGCACTATCCAATGACCGTTGCAAAAATTGCTGTGAATCGTTCGTTGGCTACGGATCGTAAATCGGAATTTATCAAAGACGATCACAGTTCTCACAAAGGACCTCTGGCCCGCGTTGTGACTTCTCCTTCACAGTTTTCGTTGTGGCTCAAGAAGATGGATGGCAAAACCAACAACAGTCTTTTGCAGGCTCTCTGCCCACCTTCAGATAAGACGAAATCTTTTTGGACAGGTTCAACACCTCCGCCTTATGAAACGAGTATTTGGGAAAACACTTTGCGTATTGCAACGGAAGCCGTGCTTTTTCCAAAACAATTCAACGCCCGCACAAGACAGGTAAAACAGTTTCATTACACTTCAGGCCTTAAAAGTTTTTACGGCATGAAACAAGTGTTTCCTTGGATCGAAGATCGCAAAGTTTCTAAAGATGCCTGTGTGCAAGTCTGGGACGAGGGGCGCAAGTCTTAAAATATCTTGTCTGCCCTTGGAACATCGATGAAAATCAATCCATGACTCAAGAGCAATCTGGTTATGTATTTTTGATGGTTTGTGCAGACATTGGTGAAGCCCAGGTCGTTAAATCATTTCTTGAGTCGCAAGGTTTGCATCCACGAGTTCGGGATGAGCAAACCAGATCCGTGGCTCCGCACTTGGGACAGCTTCTTGGAAGACTAACGCTTGAAATCCCCGAGCACGAATTCATGGAAGCTTCTCACGCACTTGAAAGTCGTGAGCAAGATCGTCCATTAAAAATTGTCGAAGAATACGATGAGAACACTCAAGATTTGGCAAAGAAAGCTCTTTGGAACGCAATCTTAGGTTGTCTTCTAATTCCTGTTATTTGCAATTTTTATTCAATGTCATTGGGCTACCGAGTTTTACGCACCGAAGTTCCGTTGAGTGATAAAAGCCGCAAGCGTCTTATGTGGGCGGTGGTGTTTAACTCTTTAGCGTTTTATTTTTGGCTGACCATGGGGCCGAAGCTGCTTAAGACATTTTTGCACAGAGGCTTTTAATAATACTTGTCGAGGAAGCGGAAGTATTGGTCTTTGAAGATATCAAGTTCCATCTTATTGCCCTCCGAATCCTGCATCTCGGGAAAACTTAAAACGATTTTACCGTCATCGCTTTTTTTATATTCCAAATATTTTGTGTAGAGGACCATCGCATCCTCGCCCGTTCTTTCAGAGTAATACGGCACAAAGAAACTTTCGATCTCCGCCTTGTCCGGCAGAAAACCTTCGACAAGATTCATTTGATTGATGAACGGACGCGGGCAATAGAACAGGCGCAAACGCTGACATTGAATTCTGTGAATCCACGCGTGAAAATTGCGAATGCCCAAAGAGTTGATGCTCTTTAAATCCTTCAAATCGATATTGAGATCAAAATTAGGATTTACTTCCACCCCATCAAGCGCCGACGCGTACTCGTTCAAACTGCCTCGAAGCAGAATGGTCGTGCATTTATCGCTAATGCTGAATGAGAGTTGAAGAGCCATGATTCACCTTTGAAATTCGAAAACTTATCGGACATCGTCGCAGACATATTTAGAATCACAAAGCACAAAGTGCTGCTCGGTCGTAAGCCATTTAAAAAATATTTGAGAGTTGCTCAACTCTTCAAACCCAACTCGACCATCGTCATAGTTGAAAATGAAAAAGCCCCGGGGATTTCGCCCGAGGCTTTTAGTTGATGCTGCTTCAGCCTACGCGCCACAGGCGCTTCGGCTCTGCCGGCGTCCGCCGACTTACAGACCGCGGATCAAGTTCAAGGCACTTCCTGCGCGGAACCATTTCAATTGTTCTGCGTTGTAAGTGTGTTTCAACTCGATGGATTCAGTCGAACCGTCTTGGTGCTTGATGTTCATCTTCACTGGTTTACCAGGAGCAAGATCTTTCAAGTCCACAAGGCTCACAGTGTCAGCTTCTTGGATTTTGTCGTAATCTTTTGGATTTGCGAACGTCAAAGCAAGAACACCTTGTTTTTTCAAGTTTGTTTCGTGGATACGAGCGAATGATTTTGTGATCACAGCTGTGCAACCCAAGAATCTTGGAGACATCGCTGCGTGCTCACGAGAAGAACCTTCACCGTAGTTTTCGTCACCGATGATCACCCAGCCTTTATGAGCTTTTTGATATTGGCGAGCGATTTGTGCGAACTCAAGACCTGTTTGACCCGTCAAAAGGTTTTTACCTTTGCCGATCTCACCTGTGAATGCGTTATCCGCACCCAACAACATGTTGTTAGAGATGTTGTCCAAGTGACCACGGTAGTTCAACCATTTACCACCCGGAGAGATATGATCTGTCGTGCACTTCCCTTTTGCTTTTGCAAGTACGAGGTTATCAACGAAGTCTTTACCATCCCATTTTGTGAATGGAGAAAGAAGTTGAAGACGCTCAGAAGTTGGGCTCACTGCCACTTGCGCCTGAGCACCTGCTGGTTTTTGGTAACCTTCAGTATCAGGGATGAAACCTTTTGCAGGAAGTTCTGGAGCTACTGGAGCTTGCAACTTCACTTTGCCTTTAGGTCCTTCAAGCTCATCAGTCGCAGGGTTGAAATCCAAACGGCCTGCAAGACCCAACGCCATCACGATTTCAGGAGAACCGATGAACGCCAAAGTTTCTGGGTTCGCATCGTTACGTGCGCGGAAGTTACGGTTGAAAGAAGTCACGATCGTGTTTTTCTCGCCTGTCTTCACATCATCACGTTTCCATTGACCGATGCAAGGTCCACAAGCGTTTGCAAGAACTGTTGCGCCCACTTCGTTGAATGTCGCCATTTGACCGTCGCGCTCGATCGTTTTTTGGATTTGTGTAGAACCCGGAGAAACCAAGAACGGTTGATTCATTTTCACGCCGATATCCATAGCTTGTTTTGCTACGAATGCAGCTCTGCCAATATCTTCGTAAGAAGAGTTTGTGCAAGAACCGATCAATGCAGAAGAAATCTTAACTGTATAACCTTTCTCTGCCACTTCTTTTTTAAGAGCCGAGATAGGGCGAGCCAAGTCTGGAGTGTGAGGACCCACAAGGTGTGGCTCCAACGCAGACAAATCGATTTCGTAAACTTCGTCGAAGTATTTGCCTGGATTTGCAATCACGTCAGCATCCGCAGACAAGATGTCTTTGTGAGCATCCGCAATTTTAGAAAGCTCATCACGGCCTGTTGATTTCAAGTAAGCGCCCATGCGCTCATCGTATGGGAATACAGAGCAAGTTGCACCCAACTCAGCACCCATGTTTGTGATTGTAGCTTTACCTGTGCAAGAGATCGAAGAAGTGCCTTCACCGAAGTACTCAACGATTTTATCTGTTCCACCTTTAACAGTTAGCATTCCGCAAAGTTTCAAGATCACGTCTTTTGCAGAAGCCCAGCCGCCCAATTTTCCTTTAAGGTGCACACCGATCAATTTTGGATTTTTAACTTCCCAAGGAAGTCCTACCATTACGTCAGAAGCGTCAGATCCACCAACACCCACTGCACACATACCCAAACCACCCGCATTCGGAGTGTGAGAGTCTGTACCGATCATCAAACCACCTGGGAACGCGTAGTTCTCAAGAATAACTTGGTGAATGATACCCGCGCCTGGTCTCCAGAAGCCGATGTTGTAACGAGAAGACGTTGTCGCCAAGAATTCAAAAACTTCTTTGTTCGACATGTTCGATGCATTCATGTCTGCATCTTTACCTTTGTAAGCTTGGATCAAGTGATCGCAGTGAACTGTTGAAGGAACGGCTGCTTCATCTTTTCCAGCAAGCATGAATTGCAACAAAGCCATTTGTGCTGTCGCATCTTGCATTGCTACACGGTCTGGTCTTAACAACAAGAAACTTTCGCCACGAACCAACTCTTGGTTTTGTGGATCATCCAAGTGACCGAACAAGATTTTTTCCGCCAAAGTCAAAGGGCGGTTCAAACGATTGCGAACGACAGCCAATCTTTCTGCTGTCTTTTTGTAAACGTTCTGTACCATTTCTGGTGACGTTTCGATTTTAGAAGCCATTGTTATTGCCTTTCTTTGAAGAACGCCCCATCCTAATGAAAATCAGTTGAAAGCTCAATAAAAATGCCATGATGGCGTCTTTCGATGGACCCACGGCGCGAGGCATAATGGACTTAAGGCTTTTTAAGAACATCGTCATTCTCACCGGGGCTGGAATCTCAGCTGAGAGCGGCATTCGCACGTTTCGCGACCAAGACGGACTTTGGGAGGAGCATCAAATTGAAGATGTCGCCACTCCTGAAGCTTTTGCTCGAGATCCCGTTCTTGTTCAGCGCTTCTACAACATGAGACGTGCTCAACTGAAGGACACGAAAATCCAGCCGAACGCCGCTCATTTGGCTCTCGCAGAATTGGAACGCCAGTGGGAGGGGAACTTTCTGCTGGTCACTCAAAATGTCGACAACCTCCATCGACGCGCAGGCTCTAAAAATCTTTTGCACATGCACGGGCGCTTGGACCGTGTTTTCTGTTTGCACTGTGATGAGCATTTCGAATGGACCGAAGATCTTGCGGTGGATGAACCCTGCCTACATTGTGGGCGAAAAGGCGGAGTGAGGCCCGATATCGTTTGGTTTGGCGAGATGCCCCATCACATGGAGGAAATCTACAACGCCCTCGACAAGGCCGATTATTTTGTTTCTATCGGCACGAGTGGAAACGTCTATCCCGCCGCCGGTTTCGTAAGACTTGCGTGGAAAGCCAAAAAAATCGAAATCAATCTCAAAGACACAGAAATTTCGTCAGCCTTCGAACAACATTTCATAGGACCCGCTTCAGAAGAGGTCCCACGTTTTATCAAAGAATTTTTGGGGTCCGAATCCTGATCCTCTGCAGGGTATAAAATACAGCCTATTTGAGTTCAGCAGCGGTCTTATTGTTGAATAACCGCCTCCTTATCAATTTTATTGAAAAATACGTCAAATTGACGTATTAGTTAAGGAGAGCTTGGTGACTCGAGTTTTGTATTCGCGGCTGTTCGAAAAGCAGATAGAAAAAGTACCGGCATATATTCAATCAAAAGTAGAGGCATGGACTTTCTCAGTTACTAATTTTGGAATTCACGAAACGGCTAAAAATCCGGATCTTCACGATGAGCCCTTAAAAGGAAATCGAATAGGACAACGCTCAGTTCGCCTAACTAAGGCATATCGGCTTAGTTACCGCATCATTGAAGACAGAGTCCTTATAGAACTATTGGAGGTTCACAAACATGACTACTAAAAGAAAAACCAAAAGAGAAGATGCGTTGACGATGTTAGAACGAAAATTCGGCCGACTCAGTGTTGCGGAATTCTTGTGGGCTTGGCGTGTAGGTGACGAAATGAGCCAAAAACAGTTTGCAAAAAAACTCGGCATATCTGTGCAAAGTCTGTGTGATTTGGAAAAGGGAAGACGCATTCCCTCCCCAGCCCGTGCAGCGAAAATCGCTAAAAAACTGGGCTACTCAGAGCCAGCATTAATTATGATAGCCCTGAGAGACTCACTTCATGCCGCCGGTTTTAATTACAAAGTCACAATCGAAAGCGCCTAACGATTACCAACCAGAATAACAACGGCTGGATGTGATGACTTGGTCGGCTTGCATGTAACGATCATAAGCAAAATATTTTTGGCAATTGTCTTTCGCCGCAAAAGCTGAAGACGCTAACAACAAAGTTAAACTCGCAAGAATTAAACGCATAGGTTTCTCCCTTTTTTTAGAAGAGAGAAACCTAAACCTAAAGATAAAACTTTTGAAAGCCAAACACTTCGTCACTTCCGACGGAAAACGAAAACTCACTGAGAAAATTTAATATCCCGGAGCTCCCGCTTCGGGCTCTCCTTTTTTATGTTCCTGGAAAAGAGACAAATATTCACCGTAGCCTTCTTTTTCTAAATCCTTCACAGGAATAAAACGCAGTGCTGCTGAATTCATACAATAGCGTTTGTGATCAGGGCCGGGACCGTCGTTAAAAAGATGTCCTAAGTGAGAATCCCCTAACTTGCTGCGAACTTCCGTTCGTGGCAAAGAAAGTTGAGTGTCCACTTTGGTTGTGATGTGTTCGGCTTCCAAAGGCCTTGTGAAGCTCGGCCATCCTGTCCCTGAATCGTATTTGTCTTTGGAACTAAAAAGAGGTTCGCCCGAAACAATGTCCACGTAAATGCCCTCTTCTTTGTTGTCCCAATATTTATTGTTAAAAGGTCTTTCCGTTCCCTCCATCTGAGTCACTTCGTATTGCAATGAATTGAGTTGTCGCTTTAAGACGGATGGATCCGGTTTGTGATAGTGAGAGAAATCTTTGCTCATAACCACTCCTCCGAGGCCCCACAACAGGCCTGCCGTTAGAAAAAAGGTTTTCATAAACACCTCGCATATTTCATTATATCTGTTTGATTTTGAGCAGGGTTTATATAAGCTCTGATTTATGAAAGCTTTTTTGATTTTATTTTTATTATTTCCATTCGTAAGCCTTGCTGAGACTGTCATTCCACAAGGAAAATTTCTGCGCTCTTGTTACGTTGATGACTCCGATGCACTTCAAACTTTGCTCAACGCAGAGAATGAACTTTGGACAATCACGCACACAGCTTTTGAAGAAGAGAACTGCCAAACTCCGTACATCATTTACGAAGTAAAATATAAATCGGCTGTTCAAGATAAAAACCTGGATATGGCGACTCTTGAAGCTTCCTACACGCCTCTTTCGGAAATCGTGAGCGAAGCCCTTAATCAGATCGGCTTCTGCGGTTTTGTAGATTGGAAAACGAATGAAAAGAAAGTCGTCACAGGACGCACTTGTGATGATTTTTTCCAACCGCGTGAAGGAGAAATTCTTTACAACATCTTTGATCTGAAAGCCGATGGCGACAAAATAAATTTATTCTTAGGAATACCGACATCTTCTAAAAACGGCAAAACGGCGGAGCGCCGTTTTGATAAGTTGGATCCAAGATTTTACGTTAAGCAATAGTGGAAGTTATTTTACTTCCACTGCCGAGATCACAGAGCTGATTACTTTTTTTGCACGCTCGACATTGGACTTCATTGTTGCCGTGTCCTTGAGGCTTCCCAACATTTCTTCGGGCGCAAAACTCAACGTTTGGAAAATTTCAAAATTCTTCGCAATTTCAGTTCCATGATCTCGACGCACACTTGGCGGCATGAGGGCTAACAATCTTTCGATCTCTTGAGAGGCTCCGCCTTCACCGGCAACCTCACCTAAAATGACGTAGAAGATGTTCGTCATTTCAACGCCCACTTTGCGGTAGTCGTTTTTAGAAAGAGCGCTATCCACTTGTTTGTAGCGTTTTTGCACAAGCTCTTTCAATGTACGGCGACGGCGTCCCCATCCGAATTCTCTTTGAGTTTTTGCAAGAAGGCCCAACAAAATTCCGCCGTAAACTACGGCCCACAACCAGGGGCGATAAAGAACACTGGCTTGTGTGGCAGGCTCCCACACCATCACAGGATCTGGAAGTCTGTTTTCTGGGACGGTTGGTTTTGCAGCAGGTTTGCCCGCTTCCGCCATTCTGGAGGATGACCCCACGGGCGCATTCGGGTTATTCACAATCTTTAAACTGATCGGCTGAGTGGACTTCGTGTAGTATTTTTTTGATTGAGGATCAAACATGCTGACACTCAAAGCAGGGATCGTCACATCCCCTTCTTGTCTTGGAATCACGAGCACTTCAAATTCTTTATAACTGCGACCATTTTTAAAGAATTTCGATTCTGATTTTGTGTCGTACTGTTCAAGACCCGTTGGCAAATTCAAAGCTGGCAAATCAATAAGCTTCGCATTTCCGGCACCCTCAAAACGAACTTTAAGGCTCACAGGTTGATTTACAGGAACCGTGTTGTTTTCAACACTCGCATGGACATCAAACTGACCAACGGCTCCGGTAAAATCAGAAGGACGGCCTTCGACGGGCAAAGGTTTTACTTTGATATCAACGCGCGCTGAGCTTTTTGTGTACTCGTAAGGTCGGCCATAAAAGCCACCCAACCCTTGCGATGGCAAACGCACACGAGATTTGATTTTGTATTCGTCAATCACAGCAGTACCGGCTTTGATTGGGAAAAGAGCGTGAGAGGCGAGCAAAGCCTTTTTCCAGGGAATACCGTTTACAATTTCTTCTGTGAATTGGATTGAAGGAACCTCTTCGATAATTTCTTTCCAGAAACCGCGAAGGCTCGGGAATTTCAGACGATCCAAAGTTTCCATTTGGCCACGTGTGTAGATGTACCAATTCACGGTGACTTGTTCACCTTCATAAACTTCCGTTTTATCAACTTCTACAGAGATAAAAAACGCTTCATTGGGATTTGTCGGAAGACTTCTAAATGCGGCTTCAGGAAGTCCTGTCGCTGCTGATGGGAAGTTTTCATCCGGTGCTTGTCCCATTTGTTGTTGAAGAAGTCTTTGGCGCTGTCTTAAAAGCTGATTAAAGATTTCTTCCTCGGCTTGATCCATGGCTTCAAACGGATCTTCAGAGCCTGGCATTCCCGGCATTTGTGAAGGACGCTTTTGAATTTGTCCGCCAGTTCCTTGGCTTCCGACTTTAATCACGATAGGTTGTGTGCGAAAAACTTTTCCGTTCACGACGACTTCAAACGAAGAAACGCTTAACGTGCCCTGGCGTTTTGCGCTTAACATATAGTGAAACTCTTTACGTCTTTGAGTTTCAAACTGCATACCTTTAGAGGTGTTCACTAATTTCTGCGCAACGGCCGTTGATTGCCAGTTGTTGAGTAAATCAAAACCATCAAGATCCGGAATGCGCGGATCTTGCACATCTACATCGTCTGTTGAAACAACGGAAACCGTGAGAGTAAACGTATCGCCCACACCCATTTCATTGCGGTCGACGGAAGATTGAACCGTCGTGCCTGCGGCGTGTGCGAAAAATCCACAGAATAAAAAACTAAGGAAGAATAAAAAATTACCAATCTTTGTCACGAGGCTGCTCCTTGACTTCCTTGCGGTTGTACTCCGCACGGATTTTTTCCTCTTGCTGCTTTAGCTCCCCTAAGATTTTTTTCACATCGCCCTCGGAAAGTTCTTTTCCTTGGAATGGACGAGGTTTGTATTTGGGAGACTGCTGCTTAGGCCCCTCTTTGGGCTCATCTTTTTTGTCTTTATCTTTTTGATCTTTACCATCTTGCGGTTTTTGCTGCTGGTTCTGCTGACCTTGCTGCTGATCTTTTTTGTCCTGATTTTGACCGTCACCGCCACCTTGTTGAGCTTGAGTTAAAAGCTCAATATTGGTTTTTGTTTCCTTGGAAGAAGGAATGATTTCCAACGCTTTTTGATACATCGCCAAAGCTTCATCCACTTTTTTAGCTTTGCCTAAAAGCTGCGCCTGATTAAAACGCGCCATAAACATCAATGGGAAGTTCTTTTCTTTCTCCGCAAGCTTTTCAGCTTCTTTATAAGACTGAACGGCTTTCTCAGCCTGTTGAAGACCTTCTAACGACAGACCCAAGTTGAGATGCAACTGCCCCACAAACGGATCATAACGAAGAGCTTCAATGTACTTATCCATCGCCGCAGGATAAGTTTGTCCTTTGATCGCATTGTTACCTTCACGATTCAGTTCCAATGTTTTAAGGTGAGGTCTTCCAGGACCACATCCCGAAACCGCGAATACAAAAACGCACAAAGCCGGAAGCTTTTTAAAAGTAATTAAGTGCTTCATGCCGGTGGTACCTCGTAACGGCCTTTCCAAAAGCGGAAGCCCATGCGTCTTTCGCCGAGGAAAAGTTCAAGTAAGGCAATGACGATTCCAATTAACAAAACTGTTTGGAATCGTTCTTCGTATTGAGTGGCCACCGTGGAATCAAACTGTGTTTTTTCAAGCTTCGTGATGTCTTCAACCAAATGTTTCGTTTGATCGCCACCGAAGGTTGCAAAATAAAAACTACCTTTACCCGCTTCAGCGAGGGCTCTTAAAGCATCACCCTTCACAGTCGTTAAAATAGTCTGACCTTGACGATCTTTTTTATAACCCTTAAGGAAACCCATTCCATCGCGCACAGGAATAGCGCCACCTTTTTCAGTGCCGTAGGCTAAAGAGAAAATACGAATGCCTTCGCCAGCCAACTTCTTAGCTTCTTCATAGGCACCCGGTTCGTGATCTTCACCGTCGGAAGCAAACAAAATCACACGTGTGACTTTCACTGTTTCATCCGTTGTCACACCACCGCGCTCAAATGCTTCTTTTGAAATTTTTAAAGCTTCTGTGAAGTTTGTACCTTGAGAAGAAACAGAGCTTGGCTCTAAAGATTCCAAGTACATTTTAATTGCGCCAGGATCATTCGTCAGAGGAGACAACAAGGCCGCTGATCCCGCGAATGCAACAACACCGACTTTGTTTCCAGGCATAAGATCAATCAAACGACTGAGTTCCGCTTTGGCCTGCGCCAAACGAGAAGGCTTTACGTCTTCGGCCATCATACTTTCGGAAACGTCGACGGCGAAAATGATTTCAACACCTTCGCTTTTAACTTCTTGTTGGCTTTCACCCATTTGCGGTCTCGCCAATGCCAAAACAAAAAAGAAGACGGCCAAAACTTGCAAGGTCGTTTTTATCGTTCGTTTTTTATTTGAAACGGAACTAGAAAGAAACGGATAAAGACGCGAACCAATCGCCGTCTCCATGCGTTTTTTGGATCTGCGATCAAAGAAGAATCCGATAATGATAATAACCGGAATCAGCCACAAATAATTGAATGCCGCTAAGTTTTCAAAGCGAAACATTATGGCACCCTCCTTAACCAAGATCTTCCCAGCAACAAGCCCGCAAGATACAAAATAATTCCCATCACAAGATACGGCGGGAATTGCTCTGTGTAGTTAGTGAATTTATTCACGTCGATTTTTGTTTTTTCAAGATTATCGATGTCGTTAAAGATTCTCTGCAAAGCACCTTCGTTGGTCGCGCGATAGTATTTACCGCCCGTGTCTTTTGCCATGCGCTCTAGCAGTTCTTCGTTCACGGTGCTTTCAAACGGCTGATACGTTTTTACTTTTTGACCGAAAATATCGCGGGAATAAACCGGAATTCTTGTTGGACCGTCTTTACCAATACCAATCGAATAAACTTTAATACCGTAACCTTTGGCGATCTCAAGGCCCGTCTCTGGATCAATCGTTCCAGAGTTATTTTCACCGTCCGTCATGAAAATCATCACACGGCTTTTTGCTTGAGAATCTTTTAAGCGGCCAGCGGCATTTGCCATCGACACACCCAAGGCTGTTCCGTCTTTGATTTTCGCACTGGAAGCGCTGGTGATTTCACCCACACGTTGAATGATAAGTTGATAATCCAATGTGGGTGGCACCAAAGTGAAAGATTCTCCGGCAAAAACCACAAGACCGATACGGTCTGAAGAACGACCTTCGATGAATTTTTTAATTGTGTCTTTTGCCGATTCAAGACGATTTAGAGGCTTCATGTCTTCAATCAACATACTGTCTGAAACGTCGAGACAAATAACGATGTCAATCCCCTCAACATTTTTCTTAATTTTGGTATTCATCGTTTGCGGACGCGCCAGCGCCATGATTGCAAGAACAATTCCTAAAGCTTTTAGGAACGTTGGAAGATTCATCAAACGCGTGCGCACGCTTGGTGTCACCGTTTTTAAAAGAGCGACGGAACCAAACTGCAAAGTCGGCGTCTTCTTTTTACGATTCCACAAAGTCCAAGCTAAAATCAGAACCAAAGGAAGGATAAGCCAGAAGGCCCAGAGAGAATGATAGGTCATGACACTCTCTCCATTTTTTCAACAAGCTGACGGCAGTGAGTCGCGATGTTGAGGGCATCTTGCTCCGTGACGTTTTCTTTATCTTGAATACCGCGACTGTACTCTTTAAGAAGTTTTTTAAGTTCGTCGCCGTATTCAACATAAACCTTGTGATTGTATTTTTTGAGATCTTTCAAAATCAAACGATCACTCCACTCCATCGCAGGAACTTGATAGCGACGAGTGACGTAAAGTTTTAGCATTTGCTGAGTTTCAGTCACGCACTGAATGATGTCCGCTTTATTCGCCACGGTTCCACCAAAAAACACCGTATTTGTTCTTTGCAAGCGGCGCATGCTTTGATGAAACTGTGCTAATGGTGTTAAAGCTGAATCATGTTCTTTTAAACGTTCGAGCATATTGCGTCTTTGCACGACACGATAGATTTTGCTCACACAAAGAAGAATGAACAAACCAATTACACCCGCTAAGATCGCCCAATAAAGCATCGGCACTGACAACGAAGCAGGCCCAATCGGACCAAACGGTTCTTGTTGCACTGGAGGTTGTCCGGGCTGCTGCGGAGGCAACACACTTTGCACAACATACTGAATAGGTCCCAAGCTTAAAGTTTGCGTTCCGTCGGTCAGTTGCAAATCTTGGTACTGGAAATTTCCAGCTTTGTAAGCTGTCGCTTTGATATCTACTTGTGTTGGAGATCTAAACTCGAAACCTAAAAGATGAATTTGATATTTTTCTTCGGCCTTAAGAACGAAATGCAACTTTTCTTGCACGAGATCTTTAGGAACCTCGCCATCGCAGACCATAAGAAACTCTCGCCCAACGGTGAGTTCGTTGTCTTTAAGCCCTTCGACAGAAGGCATTTCCATTTTACACTGCAAAGTTGCCATTACTTTCTCTTCTTAAAAAAGGCCACGAGAGGATTCACGTAGTCCTCGCTGGACCTAACATCTACACGTTCTACTTGCGACAAGCGCAACAAACGATCACGCTGCTCTTTACGTTTTTGAACAGCTTCTTCATACTGTGCGCGGAACGTCGGTGAAGACGTGTCGACCGTTAAAATTTCTCCGGTCTCTGCATCTTGCACTTCAATCACTCCCATTTTTGGAAGTGAATATTCCGCAGCATCATTCACAACACAGGCCACAACGTCATGCTTTCGTCCCAAAAGGCGCAAGCTTTGATCGAAGCCTTCATCCATAAAATCGCTAAATACAAAAACAGTCGCGCGTTTTTTCAAAATACCTTGAAGGTACGTGAAGCTTGATGACAACTTCGTGCGATGACTTTTTGGTTTATAGTAGAACAAATCGCGCAAAAGACGATGCACGTGTCCTCGGCCTTTTTTTGGCGGAACAAAATGCTCGACTTGGTCACTGAATAACAACAAACCAATTTGGTCATTATTCTTCACCGCAGAAAATGCAAGAAGGGCCGCCATATGAGTCATCACTTCGCCTTTAAAATAAGGACCCGTTCCGAAGTCACTTGATCCGCTCACGTCAATAGCAAGAATCAACGTCAGCTCACGCTCTTCTTCAAAAGTTTTGATATAAGGTTTTCCCGTGCGCGCTGTGAGAGGCCATGAAATACTGCGCACGTCATCGCCCGGCACGTACTCCCTGAAATCCGCGAAAGTCATCCCTTGGCCTTTAAAGGCCGTGTGATATTCACCCGCAAAGAGATTGTTCACAAGTTTTCTTGTGTTGATCTCTAAGAGTTTAACTTTCTTTAAGACCTCAGGAGGTAAACTCACTACGGCACCTCAATTTGGCTCAAGATTTCTTTGATGATGTCATCCGTTTTGATGTTTTCTGCTTCTGCTTCGTAAGTGAGAATCAAACGATGTCTCATCACGTGATAAGCAATCGCCTTCACGTCTTCGGCTGTCACATAACCACGACCGCGCAAGAACGCATGAGCTTTCGCTGCACGATACAAGCTGATCGTCGCACGTGGTGAACCACCGACATTGATGAGATTAGCGATACGGCTTAGACCATACTCACCCGGTTTACGAGACGCCATGATAAGTTCAACAATGTAGTTTTTAATTTTATTATCAACGTAGATTTGATCCGCACGCTGTGATGCGCGCAAAAGATCTTCTTTTGAAATCACCGCATTCACTTCTGGTTTGTCATTCGTGCCCATGCGGTTGAGGATCTCTAGCTCCTCGCCTTTTCCTGGGTAAACGACGTTGATCTTAAACATGAAGCGGTCCATCTGTGCTTCTGGAAGTGGATACGTTCCTTCTTGTTCGAGCGGATTTTGTGTCGCCAAAACTAAGAACGGATTTGAAAGTCGATAAGATTCTTCACCGATAGTGACTTGTTTTTCGGCCATCGCCTCAAGAAGTGCCGACTGAACTTTCGCTGGCGCACGGTTGATCTCATCGGCCAAAACGATGTTGGTGAAAATCGGACCTTTGCGTGGTGCAAACTCCCCTGATTTAGGATTAAAGATCATTGTGCCGATTAAGTCCGTTGGCAAAAGATCGGGAGTGAATTGGATTCTTTGGAAATCAAGAGAGATGGATTTAGAAACTGTGGCAATCGTCAGAGTCTTCGCCAAGCCCGGAACACCTTCAAGAAGGATGTGTCCGCCGGTGAGAAGCCCCATCATGATGCCCTCCACCATTTCTTTTTGACCTACGACAACTTTGTTGATTTCGGCCATCATTTTTTCGATGAATTGGCTTTCTTGCTTGATGGCGGCATTAAGGGCCATGATATCGACTTCGCTCACTGCTGATCCTCCTAGAGAAGTAACCTATCTATTTCACATTTTTCCTTTAAAGTTCGCAAGTTTAGAGTTTCTAGAACAGCGCTTCCTCTACCCTTGCCAAGGGCCGAAGAAAGTGGGACAAAATTATTATGATCAACAACAATACAAAAGTCTGGATATTTATTCTCACAAGCTCCCTCGCACTCTTGATAGCGGGCTATCAATTAGGCGAACGACTGGGGTTGTTGATTGGGTTCTTCTTAGCCCTATTCTTAAACTTCTTCGTTTTCTTTTATGGAGAAAGCCGCGTTCTTGCAAAACTCGACGCGAAACGAGTGAAGGGCCAAGACGCTTGGGGATTGATCGATAAAGTTCAAAAAATGTCGGCAAAACTTCGTATGCCGGTGCCAGCGATCTACATCACTCCTCATTCTTCAGCGAATGCCTTTTGCGTTGGTCAATCTTGGAAAAGAAGTTCGTTGGGGTTCACGGTTGGATTGCTACAAAAACTAGATGATAAAGAGTTAGAGGCCGTTGTCGCCCATCAACTTTGTCACATTCGTCGTCTTGATACTTTCGCCTTTGGAGTGACAAGCACTATTGCAAATTCCATTGTGGGATTAGGTCAATTTCTTGATAATTTCCTGCCGTATAATTTGCAATTTTTCATGCCGCTTTTTTCTCCGATTGGTTGGTTTGTCATTAAGAGTGTCGTCGGTGAAAAATCATTTTTTGAAAATGACTTAATGGCCTCTGAACTTCTCGAAAACCGCCATCAATTGGGCGAAGTTTTATGGCGCATGGAGGGCTTAGCACAAACTCAGCCTCTGGAAATTCCTCCGTGCACAAGTCACCTTTTCATGGTGAATCCAGAGGGCTTTAATCAGAAAAATTTATTTTTAAAATCCCATCCTGCCATCGAAGTGAGACTACAAAAATTAATGGGTTACTATCCCATCTAATTCACAGCCTTGACAGAACGGGTTTAAAACTCAAGTTGATATATGGGAGTTATAATATGGGTGAAAAACTTGAAGCTTCGTTTTCTGTTTTAATCATGTCGATCGCGTCTTCTGCGGTGATGGCAATGGGCTTAGCCCCGCATCCTCAATCCGGCGAAGTGACAAAAGATAAGAATATGGCTCGTTTTAATATCGACCTTTTGCTAGTTCTCCAGGAAAAAACGAAAGGCAATCTTTCGGGTGACGAAGCCAAATTCTTGGAAAATTTAATCAGTGATCTACAAATGAAGTTCGTATCTGTCTAACAGTGCTATTATTTAGGAATGTTTGAGAGGATTCATATGAAAAAGCTCTTATTTCTTGCTCTAGCCGTTTCATTGTCAGTTCAACCTACTTACGCGCAACAAACGCAGACTCTGCCGAAAGAAGCTCCGAAGCTCAAAT
This sequence comes from Bdellovibrio sp. BCCA, assembly GCF_037996825.1. Taxonomy (NCBI): domain Bacteria; kingdom Pseudomonadati; phylum Bdellovibrionota; class Bdellovibrionia; order Bdellovibrionales; family Pseudobdellovibrionaceae; genus Bdellovibrio; species Bdellovibrio sp. BCCA. The sequence goes on from NZ_JBBNAC010000001.1 coordinate 2,654,403, forward strand.
TAAGTGAACCGCTTCCAGCAAATCTTTTCGTTGAGCTTGCGAAAGCAATCAACCCTGCTGTTGTGAACATCTCAACGACAGCGCTGCCGAAAAATATGCCGCGCGGTCGTGATCCCATGCTCGATATGCTAGAGCAGCTTTACGGCTTTCGCATGCCACCGCAACAGCAACAACAACGCCCTCAACAAATCGGTTTGGGAACGGGCTTTGTTATCCGTGAAGACGGCTTGATTGTGACGAACAATCACGTGATCGCGGGTGCGGATATTATCAACGTTCAGTTGAGTGAAAAATCAAAAGATGTCTATGAAGCGACTTTGATCGGAAGCGACGAAAGAACAGATATCGCTTTGATTAAAATCACTCCGAAAGAAAAACTTCCTGTCGCAGTTCTTGGTTCTTCCAAAGATCTCGAAGTTGGTGAATGGGTCGCAGCTTTCGGTAATCCATTTGGTCACGGTCACTCGATGACAAAAGGGATTGTCTCTTCAAAAGGTCGCGACATCACAGAGATCAATAAAATTCCTTTGATTCAAACAGACGCGAGTATCAACCCCGGTAACTCCGGTGGTCCGCTTGTAAATACCAAAGGACAAGTTGTCGGTGTGAACTCTGCGATTGATGCTCGTGCACAAGGGATTGGTTTTGCGATTCCTATTGATGAAGTGAAATCCGTGATTTCTATTCTCGAAACAAAAGGTCGTATTGTTCGCGGTTACATCGGTGCAGCTCTTGGTGATTTAGATCCAGATGCGGCGGAGTACTTGGGACTTGGTGATGTTCGTGGTGCGGTTGTGACGAACATGGATCCAAAAGGACCTGCGGCGAAAGCCGGATTTAAAATCTATGACATCGTGACAGAGTTTAACGGCAAAACTATTAATGGCTCTTTGGATCTGATCGATGCTGTCAGCGATGCTCCGATTGGAAAACCTGCGAAGGCTAAAATTCTTCGTAACGGTAAAGCGATCAACGTGAGTGTGAATGTCGCTGAACGTGCAGAAGACAAACCTCGTGTGGTGCGTGCGGCTCAAAAAACTTATCAAGGTCAAAAGGCTCCGTTTAATTTAGGTTTCACAGTGATTGATCCGACTCCAGAGCTTCGTGCGGAGTGGGGTCTTCCTGATGATATGAAACAACCTGTGGTGATTGAAACGGAGCGCGCGTCTCAAGCCAGCAAAAGCGGTCTGCGTGTGGGAGACGTGGTTTTGGATGTGAACAAAAAGCCTGTGGACAATTCAAAAGACGTGTTGAAAAACCTTAAAAAAGGCCAAAACACACTGCGCATTGCCCGCAACACCCGCATTCAAATCATCAATATTGAAGCTAACTAAAAGCTAAACAAAAATTAAGACAAACACAGCGTCAAAGCCCATCTTCCCGATGGGCTTTTTCTTTTGTGTTTGCTATTTAATTAAGCAGCTGTTTCAGAGTGAAACAGAGCACGTGGCCTTTAGATGAAATTAAAAAATTCCTCGACCTAGGTCTTTAGTTTTTCTCAGCATCGCCGAGAAGAATATCGGACCATAGTTTGGCTCCAAGGTTTGCAACAAGAATGACACCACGAAAGGGACTCGCACATGAAAGTCACCGAGGTCAAAGTATTCCCAGTCAACGAGGACCGGCTTAAAGCCTACGTCTCAATCACTCTCGACAATTGCTTCGTCGTGCGCGACTTGAAGGTCATTCAAGGAACGAGCGGCTTGTTTGTGGCAATGCCCAGCAAGAAACGCAAAGACGGCCAGTTCCGCGATATTGCTCACCCTCTGAACCAAGAGACGCGAACAATGATCGAGGACTTAATTTTTGAAGCTTATGAAAAAGAATTAAAATCCATGGGCGAAACTTTAGTAAATCTCAAACGCCAGAAAGCGCCTAACAGCGACTACGGCGAAGACTACTAGGTTTGATTGGTCTGCACTCCGACTCTGTCGGAGTAGAGCTCCCTGCTCACACAACCCAGTTCATTTTCTAGTGTGGAGAATCTGAACTGCGGCGGCTTCAATCCCCATGGTACCTTTAAAGCCCGTCGGCAACCCCGGCGGGCTGTTTTATATCTAACGCGTTGTATCTTTTCTTGCTTTTCGTCCCCAAAATCCGTACTTTAGCGGTTCGAACAGTCTACTCATTGGGGTATCGTCAAGTTGGTAAGACAACAGATTTTGATTCTGTCATTCGCAGGTTCGAGTCCTGCTACCCCATCCATTTAAACCCGCCGCAAGCGGGTTTTTATTTGGATCTACCCAATTAACTGGGGCAGTCAAAAACGGATCTACCCAATTAACTGGGGCAGTCAAAAACTCTCGCTAAGAACAATACTCTAAAACTCTTAATCTAAAATTCTCAAAATTTCTAAATCCATAAGCTCGTCTTATAATTTCTTCCATCCTGTTGTGTAGTCCTTCCGTTATTGAATTGGTCTTACTAAAACGCCACATCCTGACGATTTCCTCCTGCCAAGATTCCAGGGTTTCACCAAGTATTTTCATGTATTTAAAGCCGCATTCTTTGAGCATTTTGATTCCTTCTAATAGATCTGGGATTAGATGGCTTGCTTGATCCTTCGAAGTTACTCTTGCAAGAATCACATTCATAAGAGTTTGCTTAAAGTCGTAAATCACCTCTAGTGCAGGATTTTGTTTAAGATATTTACGAAGCTTCGCTTCTTGTTCCGGTGAAAGATTTTTTCGATGTCTTCGCATGAGCGATAGTAGGCCTCGATTCTTTCTTCCTGCTTCATCAAGTTCAGACCACGTCTTTAGGAAGTGATGATTGATGAGTTTTACGACGTGAAATCGATCCGCCACGATCATCGCATGACTGAAATGTTTCTTCGCGATACTTCGGTAGGTTTCAGATAAATCCATCACGATCACACGACAATTCTTCTTATCGGGAAGCCTTCGCAAGTAAGCATTTAAAGACAGTTCCGATCGGCCCAATGTTACATCATAAACCTTATGTCTTTTAAGATCTGCAAGGGTCGTCATGTAGCCTTTACTTCTGGTAAAATGTTTTTCATCGATCCCTAAAACCTTGGGGCAAGAACCATTTTTCCGGTGGCTATCTTTCATCTTTAAATGGTGTTTATAGCAACGCTCGACTGTTGCTGGACTAATTCCTAAAAGCTTAGCGGTCATCGCACGAGAAAAGCCCCAGTGATGTTTTAATGCGGCTTCTTCGCGGAACACTTCAGTGCACTGAAAGCGTGGTTTAGTTTAACACCCGGAATGCGTTGATTAAAATACTTTTGGCAAGCTCGACACTGAAATTTAAATGTTTTGATGATCAGGATGCTTTGATTGGTCCCGATGCTGAGATGTTTCAGGCGTCGTATAAAGGTATCTTTTTTGCGAAGATTATTGCTCGAACAAAATGGGCAGCGATGTTCTCCAACGAAATCAACGTTGAGCTCAACAGCGCCATGTTCTAAAGATTTATTGATCTTTATATCATTCAGTCCAATGATAGGGTCGTAATGGGGCATTAGGGGTCCTTTTGTAAAACTTGTTGTGGTAAACAAATCTTAGCAAAAACCCTTAACTGCCCCTATTTATGATGTAGACCCTACGGTTCTCTTGGTATCACCGAGACATTTCAATCCACTGCCGCTCCAGATATTCTCGATCTTCCGGATGAGCGACTCCGATTAAAGCTTGAGCCCGTTCTTTAAGAGTTTTTCCAAACAGGTCCACTCGGCCATATTCAGTTACAACATGGTGGACGTGTGCGCGAGTCGTGACGACGCCAGCTCCGGGCCTCAAACGCGGGACTATACGTGAGATGCCTTTGCGGGTTCGCGAAGAAACTGCAATAATGCTCCTTCCTCCCTCTGACATGGCAGCTCCACGCATAAAATCCATTTGCCCACCAACACCGGAAATGATTCTCGAACCAATCGAGTCCGCACAGACTTGTCCTGTCAGATCAATTTCCACTGCAGAATTGATCGCGGTCACTTTGGGATTTCTTGATATTATGGAGGGGTTATTGACATATTCAATGTCCAGTTGAATCACCGCAGGATTGTCATCAACATAAGAATAGAGTTCCCGTGATCCGATAACAAATCCCGAAACAGATCTTCCTGCATAAACTTTTTTTCTAGAGTTATCAACCACACCTGATTTTATCAATTCCAGAGCCCCATCAGACCACATTTCTGTGTGTAATCCCAAATGCCTTCTGTCTTTTAGAAAGTTCAAAACCGCATCTGGAATGTTGCCGATTCCAACTTGTAAAGTTGCCCCGTCCTCTATGATTTCACTCGCATATTGACCAATAGCAAGCTCTGATTTTGATAAAGAAGGTCTCGGGCTTTCAGGCAGTTCCTGATCAACTTCAACAGTATGATGAATGCGGTCTATATGAATAAAGCCATCGCCGTGAACCCGCGGCATTCTTGCATTTACCTGCGCAATAATCACCTTCGCATTGTCCACTGCAGAACGAGTGACATCAACACTCGTCCCCAACGAGCAAAAGCCATGTCTATCGGGTTTAGAAACATGAATGAGAGCTACATCTAAGGGTCTGACACCGGAACGAAATAGTGATGGGATTTCAGACAAGAAGCAGGGAAGATAACCAACGTTCTCATTCTGAATTTTGTCGCGCATATTAGACCCTAAAAATAAATTCGCCACACGAAAAGATTCTTTGTATTTTTCTTCAGCATACCGGGCGCTATCGATTGTATGAATATGAATGATCTCGACGTTGCGCAATCGTGCGGCATGCTCAAGTAAAGCGGATATCAAAATCGTGGGTGTCGCAGCACCTCCCTGAATAAAGACTCGCTGACCTGATTTGACATTCTCAAGAAGGTCAAAGGCTGTCGACATACATGTTCCTTGTGAAGTTTTAAAAGTCTATCAGCTTATCATAGTCAACATGGTTTAACTTAATTAAGGAAAACAGAACAAATGGCTCAATACATAGATATCAATGACGTAACTATTAGAACTATATTCCTTTCGTTACAATTAACTCCATTAAGGAGGAAGTCATGAATCCGAAACACTTTTTTGCTGTCATTCTTCTGCTTTGCTCCGGATGTGCATCAACAGAAACCAAACAATCAAGCCTTGATCAACGCATCCACGCGGAACCACAAGCCAACACCCCTGAAGAAATAGCAAGTCGAGCGGCCGAAGTATTCTCTTCAGCTCCCGGTTTGACCGCCGAACAACGAAAAAAACTCAACAGTCTTTATCTAAAAACCTATGCCGATTCCCGACAAATCAGAAATGAAATTGGTCAAATGAAGTCTTTGCTATTTAAGGAAGCCGCAATGAAGAAATTCAACTCCAAAGATATGACGGAGCTTACGCAAAAAATTGTCGCCGCCGATCAACGCCGCCTGAACGTTATGTTTTCCGCATTCCAAGAGATGCAGAACATTGTTGGATATGGTAGTGATAAAAAGGAAATCTACGAACGTCTGCGAGAATATGACTATCCGGGAAATACTCTTCGCTAACCTTGCTTCGAAAACTTCTTGTTTTTCTGCAACCTCCGGCAAGTTTATTGAAAACCTCCAAATAAATGGAAAGGATAATCATATCTTCTTCGCAGGGAACTTATGAAAAATAATCTTTTCGGTCTTATATTAATTTGTCTTGGTTTGAGCACTTTTGCCTACGGAAAAACGGTCTATCTCGACGTCAGAACTCAAAAAGAATATGAACAAGAGCATATTCCTCAGGCAATAAATATAGACGTTCTCAAATCCAGTTTTAAAAGCGAAGTCGCAAAGCTGAATCATGACGATGACTATAAAGTGTATTGTCGCAGCGGCAAACGGTCCGCACAAGCGATCTCCATAATGAAAGACTCGGGCTTTAAACATCTGGAAAATCTTGGCGGACTTGAGGATGCGAAAAAGTACTTGAATAAAGCTTCTTTAGGAAAATGAGAGGAAAAATGGCCGAAGAGTTTCTTCTTATCGCTGATGATATTGCAGATAAATCATCCAAAGGACGCCGTCGTTCTAAGTTGATTCGTGAGAACGCCATCGAACTCGCGAAAAAAATGAATCTCAATGCTGAATTTCTCTTTGTTGCAAATTTAAACTCCAAGCTTTTTAAAAAAAATGAAATGGCCCTATTTACTGAAACATTTGGCAGCGCTAAGTCTTCCATTGAAAAACAGTTTAAAAAAGGACAGGTTCCTCTCAAGTTAAAAATAAAATATGGCGTACCTGCCGAAGAAATTCTTAGTGAAATGGATCGGATAAATAATGCAAAACTGTTAGTACTGGGCACCCAAGGAAAGAAAGGCCTTAAGAAAGTCCTTCTTGGAAGTGTCGCAGAAGAGGTCCTACGTAATTCCCCACTGCCAACTCTGGTCATAGGCCCCATCGCTCAGGAACAACAGGCCGTTGTTAAACTGGATGAAAATCTGCAGATCCATTTTCTAACGGACTTAAGTAGCTCCAGCGCAGAAGCGGAAAAATTTGTGATCGCTTTTTGTAAACAGTTCAAGTGCTCCGTACTCATCGTTCATAGCGTCGGCGAACAAATCATGAAGATTCGCGAAAATCTTTATAGCACCGGCTATATGCCCTTCAATATTGAAAAGGTATTTAGTCAGATGGTTGACGACGCCCAAAGAGAACTGCAACGAAAAACCAGAGATTGGGTCAAACAGGGTTTAAAGGCCAGTCCTCTTTTGATTGATAAAGAACAAAGTTTAGAAAAGTCATTAAAAACCCTCCGTCCCTCGCCCCCCGGCCTCATCGTCATGGGAACGCATGGACGCAATAAAATTGTGACGTCATTTTTGGGCAGCACGGCTAGAAAGTTTCTTCTTACCTCTTCCGTTCCTGTGATGGTCGTGCGCTCTATAAGAGATTAATCCGGCTGGCTTCTGCATATAATAACAGGCACTGGTGATTTCAAAATAAGATTTCGGGCTGAGCTGCCAATGAAGGCTGTTAGGAATTTATTCCGGCTGTGCGTGCCCATCACAATGAGATCAAAGGCATCCCCCATTTTTTTCGAAACAACGTCTTCAAGATTTTTTTCGTCTTTTAAAAGAAGGCTCTCCACGCTGTTATTGAGTTTCTCAAGTTGCTGAGTTTTCTTCAGCAAGAGTTTTTCTCCATCCCTTTGCATGTCTTTAAACATAGCATCTATCGACTGACTGCTAACTCTTCGCGAGGAAATCATTTCCTTGAGCTGGTGAATTCGATGGCCTACGGAATAACAAACCGTGAGCCGCGCCTGAAGTCTTGACGCCAGGGAAGCTGCATATTGCTCTGCTGGGGCACTTGCGGAAGATAAATCCGTTAATAGCAAAATTCGAAGCGGCTCGTCCATAGGCAATTCAAACTGAATCAATCTTGCATAAGGCCCCAAAATAAGAATCGGAGTCGTCGAACGTCTGAGCACCTCTTCTGAGACACTGCCAATGATAGCCTTTTTTAATCCATGTTTTCCCAGTGACCCGAGGACTATCATCTCCAAAGGAGCATTTTTTTCTTCCTGTTTTAAGATGCCGGAAACCGGCTCGCCTTCCGTCGAAATAATTTTTGTCTTCACGGGATAGTGAGACATTTCCTTTCCGAGAAGCATCAAAGAATCTTTGTCCTTTTTTTTAATTTTTTCCTGCAGAGCCTTAGATAAAAAAGCCTTCTGAGTGTTTGCCACATACAAAATTCGTAAAGGAAGATTTAATCTTCGACTGAACTCGGCAGCTAAATCCCGAAGTAGATGAGACCTCGAACGGCCGCTATTGGAGACGCTTGCCAAATCATCCGCCAATAATATTGATTTTGCACTCATAAGGCCCCCGCCCTATCCTCTGCAGAAACATGGCGGCTCGCAACTTACACTCCTGAAATATGCCAAGGTTGTCTGTAAAAAAACACGTCCGCGGGATGTCCAAATCAGGATATTCTAATGGCATTGAGGATTATTATGAAACCCCATCACGGAAATATCGACACGATGAAATCGGAAGACGCCGTGTCTTTATTCGAGGAATGCCGCTTCGCTCATCTTGCTTGCCATATTAAAGACGATCTTTATCTGGTACCTATTTCTTATATCTTCGAGGATGGCGTGATCTACAGTCATTCTGAACCCGGTCGAAAAATCGATATAATGCGTAAGAATCCCCACGTCTGTGTTCAGGTGGAAAAAGTAGAAGACTTTTTCCATTGGCGTAGTGCAATTGCGTGGGGTGATTTTGAGGAACTCAACGGGGACGAGGCCAGCGAAGCCATGCGATTGCTTCTTAAAAAGGTCAGTGAAGAAGTTGGTTCCGAACAGATGTCCTCGCTAGGTTTAGATATGGCGGCACAACTGGAATCGGCGATAATCTATAAAATCAAAATAAAAAAAATCACCGGCCGCTATGAAGGACACTCGACTATACCGCAGTGACGACAGTTTTTTTGTAAAGCATTTTAATCCGCGCTGCTTGCCCCAATCTTGTTCCTATCTCGCTTAATGTCGCAGCGGCAGCGGCAAGTGGGAGTCACCGTTAGAATCATTGAGAGATCCAACCACCGTCAGCGACTAAGGCGTGTCCGGTCACGAAAGACGCGTATTCAGAGCAAAGCCACACGACGGCAGCTGCAATTTCTTCGGGCTTGCCGATTCGGCCTATCGGAGTCGACTTCACTAATTGTTCAAAAGCAGCATTGTCGCCACGGGTAAAACGATCAATCATCGGTGTTTGAATCACGCCCGGGCAAACTGCATTAACTCTGATATTATTCTGAGCGTATTCCAGAGCCGCATTCTTTGTCAGTCCAATCACGCCGTGCTTGCTCGCCACGTATGCGGGAATACCAGGAAATCCAACCAGTCCCGCGATAGACGCACAATTTACGATAGAACCGCCGCCATTTTTATTCATCAGCGAAATCTCATACTTCATGCAAAGCCAAATACTGCGAAGATTCACATTAATCACCTTCTCCCAGTTTTCTTCAGAACATTCCGTGATCAGAGCTTGTTCTCCCTCGATTCCAGCATTATTGAAGGCGCTGTCAATTTTTCCCATTCGTTTCTCGACATGCTCGACAAGATTTTGAATTGAACGCGGGTTCGATACATCACAGGGAAAGAAAGTGGCCTCTCCCCCATTTTTCAGAATCATCTCCATCGTTTGAAGCCCGCCTTCTTCGTTAAGATCCGAAACCGCGACCCAGGCCCCTTCTTGCGCGAAAGCCAAAGCTGTGGCCCTGCCTATGCCTGACCCACTCCCAGTTACCAACACCACTTTTCCAGAGTAATTATATGCTAAACCCGGCATGTGCTCCTCCTTCATTCGATTTCTTTGTCTTCAAAAATCACATCGATTTCAGCTTCCGATAATCTGCGATAAACACGAATTCTGTCGTAAATTGGATACCAATCAAAAAGAAGCAATTCGAGCGGCTTCCACATTGATACCCAGCCAAATATGACAACCCCTTCCCGCAAAGTCGTTCCAATTGTCGCCAAATTTTCTTTAAGAATCCATTGCGCAAAACCAAGACAGATAAAAAGAATAGAAATACCAATTACTAAAAACAGCTGGGCGGTTTTCATATTCTTTGAAAGCTGACCGCGTTTAATTAGGATTTGATATTTGAAATAGTCATGAATCGCTTCCTTAATGACACTTCCTTTAATGTGCTGGCTTGATTTGGTAATATAGATTTGGATTTTTAAGGGATGTCTCGTAGAGACCTCGTCAAGATATGCTTCTAAGTAGCCGGTGAAATTTTCGTCTAAATCTTTTTCTCTAAATGGAGCGGGATCACGCAGGTCGAAAAGTTGTTTCGCCTCGTTAACTCTTATTTCTATAATTTGAAGACCTTCGACGATTCTGTATCGTTCAGTGGTCATGCTCTCTCCGGTCTTGCCTATCCATAAAGTGAACCTATCTCACCAAGTACGCAATGAGTTCATTGTATGTTTTTTCTCATACGATACAGCGATATGACCGATCACAAAGAAACCTCAATTGTCTTGCATAAAAACCGGAATCCCGAAAACTGTCTGTAACTCTGAAATAGAGAGGCGGTTATGAATATCTCTTTTTTAGGCGGAGCTGGCACCGTAACAGGATCAAAGTTCCTTGTTAGGAATGAAGACGAACAAGTGCTTGTGGACTGCGGGCTTTTTCAGGGACTAAAGCAATTGCGCCTTTTGAACTGGGAAAAAATAAATCTCGAGATACCGAAGCTTAAAGCCGTACTTTTGACACACGCTCATCTTGATCACTGCGGTTTTCTACCTCTTCTTGTTCGGCAAGGATTCAAGGGCCCTATCTACTGCACGCCTCCCACTCGGGAAATTGCCCAAATCATTCTGGAAGATGCGGCCAAAATCCAAATCGAAGAAGCCGATTTCGCCAATAAAAAGCATTTCTCCAAACACCGCCCGGCAAAACCTCTGTACGATACAGGCGACGTACAAAGAACCCTCCCGCTGTTTCGCCCGGTCAATTTCAATGAAAAAATAATTGTTTCAAAGTTTGAGATTGAGTTTAAAACGAGCGGACATATTTTAGGGGCTGCGTCGGTATATATATCAAATGGAAAGCAGCGCCTTTTGTTTTCAGGAGACCTCGGACGGTATCATGACCCGTTAATGCATCCTCCGGAAGCCCCTCACGAGGTCGATTACGTAATTATGGAATCCACCTATGGAGATCGTATCCACGAAAGTATTCCATCTTTAGAACAACTCAAAACTCTTATTAACGATTGCTGGAAAAGAAAAAGCATTCTTCTTATTCCAGCATTCGCTCTCGGAAGAGCGCAGAATCTTCTTTATGAAATACTTCAATTAAAAAGACACTCTATGGTCCCCGACGAAATTCCAATCTACTTTAATACGCCGATGGGCAGCGATATATGCGAAGTCTATTGTAAATATCCTACTTATCTTAAAATAAATTCTTCAGAATTTGCCGAAGATATGTCGAAAATACGATTTATAAAAACGGCGGATGAATCCCGTCAGCTCAATCAACAAAAGGGTCCTGCTGTCATAATAGCAGCAAGTGGAATGTTAACAGGAGGCAGAGTCCTGCATCACCTCAAAGCCTTCGGAGAAAACTCCAACAATACAATCCTTCTAGCGGGCTTCCAGGCTGCTGGAACTCGTGGCTGGTCGCTGGCAACAGGAAAGAAACAAGTAAAAGTGCACGGAAATTACATCAGTATCAATGCCCAAATAATTCAATCCGATTCTTTTTCAGCACACGCCGATCAAGAGGAGCTCTTAAGCTGGCTTTCTGAAATTCCAAAATCTCCCAAGGGCGTATTCTTGGTGCACGGTGAGCCTTCTGCCTCGGACGAACTAAGAAAATTAATTGCAGAACGACTAAAAATGGATGTGACGGTTCCAATTCTTAACTCGTCTTACAATCTCGAACCATAAGACACTCACAACGGCCGCCAACAAAGAAACAAGGAGATCGTTGGGATGCAAAACTGAGAAATGAAATAAACTACGCATGGCGGGAATATAGAGCACCACCAACAAAATAGTAATCGTAGACATGAGAATCGGCCATAAATATTTATTCTGGATGGAAATCCTCCAACCGGCCCCTCGCGCCCAAGACCGATTTATAAAAATGAGCGCTAAGTTTGCAAAGATTAAAATTGTAAATGCCAAAGCCCTGGCATCGAGTTCGCCCTCACCGTATCGTAGAGCCATCCAGAAGACGACAAATATCACGACATAGATGACGAGTCCTTGATATACACTAGGCAGGATGACACTTTTCGAAAAAATAGGCTGATCCTTATTTCTGGGATTTCGCCGCATTAAATTTTCTGCGGCAGGCTCTGCTTCAAAGACCAATGAGCATGTGGGCTCAATAAGCAGATGAAGAAATGCGACATGGACAGGCATTAGAATGATTGGAAGATTTAATAACACCGGTAAGATAGAAATACCCGCAATTGGAATATGGACCGCGATAAGATAGCTCATGGCAGACTGAAGATTGTCATAAATACCTCGGCCAATTCGAATTCCTTGGACGATCGTCGTAAAGTCATCATCTAAAAGCACAATAGAAGACGCCTCCCTGGCAACGTCGGTTCCTTTTTTCCCCATTGCAATGCCAATCTGTGCAGCCGCCAACGCTGGAGCATCGTTCACACCGTCGCCAGTCATCGCAACCACTTCCCCTTGTCCTTGTAGGATCTTTACAATTCGCAGTTTTTGCTCAGGGAGCATTCGTGAAAAACAAGTTGCACTTTTCAGATGTGCGGAGAGTTCGCTGTCCGACATCTTTTCCATTTCTACTCCCGTCAAAATTTTTTGCGAACTTTTCAAACCAATTTGAGCAGCTATTGATGCCGCTGTTTTTGCGTGATCCCCCGTTATCATGATCACTCGAATACCGGCATCATAACATTCTTTAATAGACTCTTTCACTCCGGGCCTTACCGGATCTGCGAATCCTAGAAGACCAAGAAAATCCACGGGTAAATTCACCTGATCTTTTGGTACATCTTTCTCATCGCAAAGTCCTCTTGCGACAGCCAACAATCGCAGTCCCTCTGAAGCCAAACCATCCACAATCTTAAGAACCGCCTCCGAGTGCTGTGGACTCAACTGACACATTTTCAAAATGGCTTCAGGTGCTCCTTTGCTGGCAATAATTAATTCGCTTGAGTTCTTTTCCCTTCGCCAGAGGTTACTCATCGCAAATAACTCAGGTGAAAGAGGAAATTGTATAAATGGCGAATGCTCTTTTGTATCTTCTCCGTAAGCTTCTATTATCGCCTCTTCCATGGGGTCATAAGTTTTCACATTGGAAGCTAACGAGGCGACCTGAAGAAGCTCTTTTTCAGAAACCTGAACGTCACGAGAAAGGAGCACTCGTTGAACTGTCATTTTATTCATCGTAAGCGTGCCCGTTTTATCAACACACAATGTAGTCGTGGCGCCAATACTTTCCACGGCAGTGATCTTTCGAGTCAAAACGTTACGCTTGGATAAGCGACGAGTTCCTAACGCAAGAAAGATCGTAAGAACCGCGGGAATTTCATTGGGTAAAATCGCCATCGCAAGAGTTAAGCCTACTAAAATTCCATTTAGAAGATCACGGTTAAGAATAAAATAGACAATGGTAATAAGAAAACTCAGAAAAATAGCAACGACAGTCAGTCTTTTTACAACGGTTTGAGTTTCTTTTTTAAGGGGTGTCTTTTCTCGCCGGCCAGATTTTAAGAGCGTTCCAATTTGTCCCAATCTTGTGCTTATCCCTGTGGAAGTCACAGTCGCTAGAGCTTGTCCCTGAACTGCAATCGTACCAGACCAAGCAGTATCACCTGCACTTTTCACAACGGGAAAAGCTTCCCCCGTTAACAGTGACTCATCAATTTGCATTTGAAATACTTCATCAAGTAAGACGTCAGCGGGAACAATATCGCCCGCCGTCAGTTGTAGCAGATCTCCCACGACTAATTCTCTCGCGGGCACTCGAATCGCCGATCCGCCACGTATCACCAGCGCGCGAGGACTAGAAAGATCTCGCAAAGCCTCCAAAGCTTTTTCTGTCTTTCTCTCCTGATAAAAAGTAATGAGTACGATCAGCCCCCAAAATCCGAGAAGCATGAATGCATCTTGTTGTTCACCGATAAAGGAATACAAAATCCCACACACCGCCAGCAAAACGGTCATAGGCTCCCGCAAAATTTCCAATGCAAGGTGTAGGGCTCCCCTGGTTTTAGAGGAAGGTATATCATTAGGCCCGTTCTCTTTGAGCCGCCGTCGTGCTTCTTCTGGATGCAGTCCTTGCAAGTCCAAAATATCTCCTACGCTGATTTAGCTGATATTCTCAAACCTTTTGCGTTGATTGCGACGATGATGGTACTTAAAGACATCAGAACGGCACCGACAGCCGGACTCAACACAATGTCGTATTTGTACAAGGCTCCAGCCGCGATAGGGATGGCAATAATATTATAGCCCGCAGCCCACCAAAGATTTTGAATCATTTTGTTGTACGTGGCTTTAGCAAGATCGATGACGGCAGCGACATCCTGTGGGTTACTTCGGACTAAGATGATGTCGGCCGTTTCAATCGCAACATCGGTTCCCGCTCCAATGGCAATACCAACATCCGCTTGCGCGAGAGCTGGCGCATCGTTCACACCGTCTCCAGTCATCGCCACTGTCAGACCTCTTCTCTGAATCTCTCTGATCTTCTCTGCCTTTTCATGTGGTAAAACTTCGGCAAAGTATTCATCAAGGCCGATTTCTTCCGCCACCCACTTCGCAACAAGCTTGTTGTCTCCGGTGAGCATCATGCACTTGATTCCTTCATCTCGGAGTCTCGTTATGACTAACTTAGATTCGGATCTTATTAAATCTGCTAGCGCTATAGCTCCCACAAGTTTTCCATTTAAAATGACAAATATGACCGTCTTTCCTTGCGCCGAGAGTTGGTCGATTTTTTCCTGTTGATCAGACAATGGAATTCGATTTTCTCTTAAGTACCCCGGACTGACGACAGCTACACTTTTGCCATCGACTTCTCCCTGAGCCCCCCTCCCCGGAAGAGCCTTGAATGCCGTGACAAATTTTTTGGTTTTGGCAGAAGCGACAACTCCTCTCGCGACAGGATGTTCGGAGTGGGCTTCGACGGCCGCGGCAAGAGAAAGAATTTCTTCTTTATTAAATTGAGAATCGAAAATAAGAGTGTCCGTGACTCCAAATTTTCCCTGTGTCAAAGTTCCGGTTTTATCAAAAATAATAGCTCCGATTTTTCGCGATTTTTCGAAAGCCGCCCTGTCTCGAATTAGAAGTCCGTGAGTTGCGGCAATAGCCGTCGAAACTGCGACAACAAGTGGTACTGCAAGCCCTAAGGCATGAGGACACGCGATCACCATAACTGTCACAGCACGTTCAATAGCAAAAGCAAAATTTTGATTTGAAAGAGCTATCCACAATCCCAAAGTAATCGCTCCTCCGAGAACGGCAACGAAAGTTAGAATGAGTGCCGCCCTATTTGCAAGATCCTGAGTTTTGGATTTACTTTCTTGGGCCTCTTTCACTAAATCAATCACCTGACTTAAATAAGATTCTCTTCCTGTCTTTCTGACCTCCGCCGTGAGAGAGCCCTCTCCGTTCACAGCTCCGCCAATTATTGGAGAACCGGACTGCTTTGAAACTGGTTTTGATTCACCTGTCAGCATTGACTCATCAACAGAAGACAATCCTTCAATAACAATTCCATCTGCCGGAACTTTTTCGCCAGGCCGAATAAGAATTCGATCTCCCAAATTCAAAGTGTCGATAGCAACGTCCTGAAGACTCCCATTTTGCAGAACCTTATGTGCTACTGCCGGCATCAGTTTCGCCAATTCCTCAAGGGCCCGCGAAGCTCCCATGACGGATTTCATCTCAATCCAGTGGCCCAGCAGCATAATATCAATCAGAGTCGCAAGCTCCCAAAAAAAGCCCATCCCCGCGAGACCGAAAACGACAGCCGATGAATAGATATAGGCCGTGCTAATGGCGATTGCGATGAGGGTCATCATTCCCGGCTTTCTTTTCTTTATCTCATCAACAATTCCTTTGAGAAAAGGCAAGCCACCATAAAAAAAGACCACCGAAGACAACGTCCAAAGGACATAATCGTCGCCACGAAAGCGCAGCCTATCAGTCAGACCTAAGAATTCATGAATGAGGGGCGACAAGAAAAGAATCGGAAAAGTTAAAATCAACGAGACCCAAAAGCGCTTTCGAAAATCCTCCACCATTGACGAATGCTTGTGAGGCATCGTTGACTCCCGAGGTCTGTGTTCATGATGGTGATGTTCTAATTCAGACACGGTTCTCCTTAGATTCAACGAATACAAAGAGCCCTCAAAGCGATATTCAAATTATGTCATTCTGTTTCTAAATCTCTTAGTGACGTTTCCGTAAGATAGATAAATGTATAAATACATTTTCTTTAAGTCAGTCTTGGTTCATTTCTTCTTAATGATTTTCTTAGGTTTGCCACTTGCAGCACGCGGTGGTTTTCGATCTTCTTTCTTCACGTGCAGACGCTTGCCGTCTTTATCTTTGAAGCGTGACTTGAGTTCTTTTGCTGTTTCGCCCTTGCCTTCGATTTTTGCGATCAGTGGAAGATCTCGTTCTGTCACAAGGTTAATGACTAAGCCTTCGCGGCCCGCACGGGCTGTACGACCTGCACGGTGAAGGTAGTTATCGAGTTGCTGTGGAAGATGATAGTTAATAACTCTTCCTACATGTTCCAAATCCAAACCGCGCGCGGCCAAATCGGTTGATATCAACAGATCTACTTCACCATTGCGAAATCTCTTAAGATTCGTACGACGTTCGTTTTTATCCATTTCTCCGCGATAAAGAACGCACTTGTAACCTTTGTCGTTAATTTCTTTGGCGATCTTGTCACACTGCTCACGAGTGTTAGCAAAGACGATCGTGCCACCTTCAATTTTCTTTTTGATCAACTTTTCAAAAATGGGCCAACGAAGGCCATCAATGACAGTTTCATTTTTCGTAGTAAGACTTTTGACGACCTTGCCACTTCCACGGCTACGGATAACTTCTGCTTTGGCAAAAAGAGAGTTCATCATCTCTTCAACATTTTTTGAAACCGTCGCAGAAAAGAGCGCCAGCGGAATATCTTGCGGGCACACATCAACAATATAATTTGAATCAGTCAGAAAACCTTTATCCAACATCTGATCAGCTTCATCAAAAACCAACGCACGCACGTCTGACAAATCAATGAGTTCTTTATCAAGCAATTGAATCAGTCTTCCAGGTGTCGCTAGCAGAATTTCAAAAGATCCGCTGATATTGCGAACTGCCTGTTCCATACTCATACCGCCCAAAGCAGGACGCACACGCAAACGAGTGTCATGAGTGAAAGTCTTAAACACCTTCGCGACTTGTTCTCCCAAGTCGCGAGTCGGCACCATAACAACGGCGCGAGGACTAGCCTCGGCTTTCACAGGCTCGCCGTCTTCTTCTAACTTTTTCAGCATATGTAGAAGTGGCAGAGCATAAGTCAAAGTTTTACCACTCCCCGTTTCTGAAACGCCAACAACGGACTGGCCTGACATTAGCAATGGGATCGCCATTCGTTGAATTTCCGTCGGCGTGAAAATACGCTGCGCTTTAAGAGTTTTTAGAAGAGAAGGCAAAAGACCAAATTCTGTGAAATTATTCATTCCTGCAATGTATACAGAATTGCACAGAAAAGCGATCCTTTTTATTTCCCTTCATAGCGACGCATTCTTCCTAATCGAACCTCGTCCTTAAGATCGATACTTGTGAGACGAAACATCAGCACTGAATCCGAAATACACTTCGTATCGTGAATATCCCGGGGCAAATAAACTCTACTTTCGCCAGGCATAACTCGATACTTCTCACGACGAACAATTTTGAATTCTTCGTCTTTACTTGGAACGCGTGCATAGGTTCCCATCTCCATTTCGCCACTTTGAACTGCGTAAATAACCCAGCCATTTCCATGGTCATGCGGTGCTCGGTAGAGATCTTTTTTCTCTGTGTGTGCAAGCAAAATGAAACCTTGGCTAGGATCATGGTAAAGCTCACGGCTTCCTTCAAACCCTTTCTGTAATTCTTGAAGCCAAGGTTCAGAAGTCGGTGCTTTTGCAAGTTCATCCATAAGTTCTTTGGATTGTGCGACGAGGTCTGAAGTTAATGGTCCCCAGATTTTTTGAAGACGTTCAATAAACTTTGCTAGTGAATCTTGTTTCATACATTCTCCTTTTTTGATTTTTCAAATGAGTAAAAAGCATAAGAGCGACAAGAAATGCCGCTACGGCAAAGACGGTTTGAAATCCGAAGAGTTCGAAAATATTTCCCATCACAAGCGTGCCGGCCATGAGTCCCAAGTTCCGCGAAAGACTTAAGGCTCCGGAAACCAAACCGCGACGATCTTCTTCAATGTTTTTCATAATATGACTCGAGTTCGCGGATAGGAACATCTGATAACCGGAGCTAAGAAGAATAGCGGCAAGTGCGAATCCGATTTTTCCAAAGAGCCCTGGAAGAAAAACAAAGGCAAGCGCTCCAATAAGCAACTGAATAAATCCGTATCTTAGAATTGCTAAAAGTCCAAAGTGATCCGCAAGTATGCCGCTGAAGATCCCGAAAACAATCGAAGTGATTGGACCTGCAGACATGATGAATCCCATTTCGACTGAAGGAGTTTTTAGCACACGAGTGAGATAGAATGGTCCCGCAATCAACGTTGACATCATCACCGCAGATACAATGGAATTTGAAATCAGGTGAATTCTTAAAGGTGTATCAAGATAGATTGAAGCCAGTGATTTTATAAGAGTCTCACTTCTTTCGGGAGTGTCCGTACCCGATATAAAATCAGAAGGAATAACCGCTATCATTAAAAGTAGATTTATTAGCCCAAGTACAGCTACGAAATAAAATGGCGCTCGCCACCCCTGCATGCTAAGAAGAAAACCTCCAAGCGATGGCCCCATTGCTGTACCCATCGCAGACATGGTGGCAAGGAGCCCAATGACTCTTCCTATTTTTTCTTTTGCGATAATTTTGGTCACAATCGCGATGGGAAGTACAATGAGGGCTGCTCCTCCGATGCCTTGGACGATTCTAGCAAGAATAAGAAATCCGAATGAAAAAGACAGCGCACTTCCCAGGGCACCAATAATAAAAAGGACAGAGCCAAGGATGAGAGTGATCCTACGACCTTTGACATCGCTTATTCGTCCTACAATCAAGCTCATCGCTGTGGTAACGATTAAGTAACTCAGCACCACCCACTTCGCTTCTGAGAAAGAAACTCTAAAATCCGCAGAAACAGCGGGAAGAACAATGTTGGCCATACTCGTCCCAACAGATGCAAGAAGCACCGATATGCTCAGAGACCCAATAACCATGTGCTGACCAAATCGCTTTTTCATATTTGCAGTGTGCAACCTCAAGTTAACTTGAGTTCAAGCAAATTCTGAAAACTCGACTCACCGACCATTGATTTTTATAAAAATTGCTTCAAAATGAAACCTCAAGTTCAATTGAGGTTAGATATGAAAGCGTCTTCCGCAAAGCAAACTCTGGATATCGGTGAAGTTGTCCGCCTCACCGGAGTAACTCCGGCGACTCTTCGTTTCTATGAAGAAAAAGGACTTATTCGTTCTACAGGACGTCACGGTTTAAGAAGACTTTTTCAGGCGCATGTGCTTCAACAGTTGCAATTTATCGCGCTGGGAAAACATGCAGGGTTGACGTTAGAAGAAATCGCGTCAATGTTTACGTCAGAAGGAAAGCTTCTCGTTGATCGAGCTTTTTTACTTAAGAAAGCCGATGAAATCGAAAGGAGCATTCACAAACTGAATGCTGTCAAAAACACTCTATTTCACGTCGCAAAATGTTCGGCGCCGAACCATATGGAGTGTCCGAAATTTCAACGCTTGCTGGAAGTCGCAGGAAAAAAGAAACCGCGCCGTCGAACGACAGCGCGGAAGTAAATCTAGGCCTTGAGCATCTCTTGCAATTTGCCTTCATCGGCAAGAGCTTTGAGATCCGTGTAACCACCGATCAGCTTATCGTTGATCAAAATGATAGGCACGGTTCTCCAACCAGTTTCAGCTTTAATTCTATCAATCTCTTCAGGCTTATCTGTCAGATCAATAGACTCGTAAGCAATGCCGTTATTTTCAAAAAAGTTAGCGGCTCTATCGCAATACGGGCATGGGTTCTTTTTATACATTACTACTTTAGCCATAATTCACTCCTAGCTTTAAAGATTTCTAACAAGTAAGTCCATTTCCGTGATCACCGCAGCTCTCGCCGTCTTTAAAATGGTTCGGCAGAACCGGATGAGGCGTTTCAAGTTTTTCTTTATGCATGCATGACGAACGCGGAATCATGTCGATGCCTTGTCTTAACTTTGCTTCACTTTGATAGCCCACTGAATGCCCCAGCTCTTTTCCATCCGGCGAAATCAGACTGATTGTTGGTACAGCTCGCACATTGAATACATCCGCAATTTTTTGGTTCTCGGACTTACTGACATTCACACGTACAACTTGGAACGTAGATGAATTGCAGTCTTTTTCCACTGAAGGCAAATAAGCCTCCATCGCGTGGCAAACAGGACAAGTGTCCGTGTGAAAGAATAAAAGCTTGTGCGGTGCCAGTTTTGAATCATTCAAAGTCACTTTTTCTCCGGCTGTTGTGACAAACTCTATTTCCGTCACCCCTTGTTCTTTATCGAAAACCGCAGGCAAATTACTTTGTGTCAAAATAAAAACACCAAGAATCATCAAGCCATATCCTGTCGCCTCTTCGATTTTTGGAAGATGTTTTCTTAGAAGCTTTAATTTTTCAGAAACAAACTCACCACCGAAAGCCAATCCAATGAAAGGTGCAACAACTCCCGCACCAAAGGTTAGCATCATCAGAGCACTTTCTTGAAGCGATCTATCTTTGGTTGCAATATAGGCAAGGACTCCACCCAGAATCGGGCCTACACAAGGTGTCCACGCTAAACCAAAGGTTGCGCCGAAAATAAATCCATGAAGTGATTTCGGGAAATATTTTTTAAAGTCAGGTAAATACGCCGAGCGAGTCATCCACGCGAATACTTTCGAGTCTCCGCTTTTCTTTGGCATCATTCCTGACATCTTTAAACCATAAAGCAAAACGATGATTCCTGAGATCATCAAAAGGTAAACTTTCGACTCTCCTAAAAAATCAGTTACGAATGGCAGACTCATTCCCATAAGTGTGAACGTGAATAAGAATCCCAATGAAAACAATAACGTCGCGCGCACGCGGGAAAAGCGCGAGGAACCGTCCGCCATAATGTAGTTTGCTGCGACGATAGGAACCATAGGAAGAACACATGGAGAAATAAATGTTCCAAGGCCCGCCGCAAACAGACCTAACCAGGTAAATGTCATTATTTGTCTCCCTGAATGAGTTGCAATTGAAATGGACTCTCTCTGAGACGATAAGCCTCATATCCATGCTTACGCAGGTGCTTTACAGCATTTGAAGCCTTCCCACAGTAACGACCGCGACAGTACACGTACACTGGCTTCGATTTCACCAAGCCCAAAGATTTATAATTTGCAGAACCAGCAAGATCTTCCATCGGAACGGCAATAGCCCCCGGAACTTTTGTCATCGAAATCTCTTTCGAAGTTCGCACATCCAGTAAAGTCGCCTTTCCCTTAGAAACAAGCTTAAGAACTTCATCCGGAGTTTCCTCTGCCACCAAAGAAGAATCGATAAGAATATCTTCTTTATGGTTCAGATCTTCGTCGACTTCGTGGGCCAGATCTTGAAACCCTTCCCACAATTGCAAAACCATTGGATTTTGAATTTTATAAATACGACTCAGTCCCCGTCGCTCACATCTGACGATTTTCATACGCGCCAAACGCTGAAGATGCTGAGAAACATTGGCAACGGATTCTCTCGTTTCTTGTGCTAATTCCTCAACACTGCATTCAGCTTGCGCCAAAATTTGGATGATTTTTAAACGCGCGGGAGAAGCAAATGCTGAAACAATCTGACTGATTGTTTCGTAAACTCCACTGCGAATTTCTTGTTTGCTGGTTTCTTTCATATATTCAAGTATTCAATAGATTACTTGAATAGTCAAGATGCCCGAGATAACCAGAAAAATACGGGTATTTTCAAATGCTTATTGTGAAACTTTCTTTCGTGATCAAACCGTAAAACGCCTTGCCGACTACGAACTTTACACTAAACAAGCTCTAGATCATTTAAAGCAACGCTCGCTCAGGAACATGCTTTGCATCCGCAAAACGTACTCAATGAATAACTAAAACGAAAAGGAGACCCTATGAAAAAATCTGTACTTCTTATTGCAGGACTTTTGACAACTCTTGCATCTACACAAAGCTTCGCAGCGCAAGCGTGTGCTGCTCACTACACTGCCGGTATTGGACATCTATTTAAAGGTGAATCTGTTATGCTTGGCAATGTTGAGAAAATCAAATTGGGCCAATCTTCTAAAGACGAACTTTATACTGTTTCTGTTTCCAAAAGTGGTCAGGTGTCTTTAACTGAAACTCAAACTGGAAAAAAAGTGGACCTTAAAAGAGCCGATGTCTCTCCAGAGCTTCAAATTCACGTAACAAATGGTGACTTGAAACCCTATCCAGAAGAAGTACCTGGTACTTTTGTTGATGGCCGTCGCTTTATCGCCATCATGTGCGCTGACGAAAGCAATTTCTAATACGTCTCTTAAATGCAGGGAGGAGCAAGACTCCCTGCAATGGACCGTCTCACTTTGAGAATTCTCGAACATGGAACACATAAAATTGAAACTCATTCAGATCTCTAAAAAAGGAGGCCAAAAGATCCGATAAGTTATCCCATATATATGAGGAACGTGCGCCGAACTGTCCTTTGGGCTTTCTTTTTATTGATCTCACCACTCCTGAGCGGCTGCTCTTTGGACCTGGCTATCGATTCAATGAATCCGACAGATCTTCTTGAATCTCCGAGCCTTGATAACACTCTTAACTCTTCAAAACTTATTCGAGCCCAATATCCGCAAACAGTGCGCGTGTTAAATACAGCAACGACTTTGCAAAACGGAAAAATTCTTTTAGCCGGTGGCGCTCTCAATGCGACAAACTCCACGGTCGCTTTATCTTCTGCAGAGATTTATGATCCTGAAACAGGATCCTGGTCGCAAGCGGCTTCTCTTCCGCAGGAAAGACTTAATCACACGGCTACTGCACTTCAAGACGGAAAAGTGTTGATCGTCGGTGGCGCCATTAATAACAGTGTCTCAACGACTTGCCTGAATACTGCGGCTCTTTATGATCCCACCTCAAACACCTGGAGCGCGGCGGCTTCTTTGGTTACAGGTCGTTGTTATCATAGCGCAACCCTTCTTTCCGATGGACGTGTTATGGTCATCGGCGGAAGAACTGAAAATTCTCTGGCCCTTGGAATTTCAAATTATCTTAGCACCGCTGAAATTTATAATCCTGCAACCAACACATGGACTGCGGCTGCAAGCATGACGACGAATCGAGGATATCACAGTGCGATTTTACTGAAGAACGGTAAAGTCTTTGTCGTCGGTGGACGAAACACTTCGGGCCTTTTAACCACCGCTCTCTACAACCCTTCAGCAAACTCATGGGCGGCGGGTCCGTCGTTAACAAAATCTAGAAAAGATCACACAGCGACTCTTCTGCCGGAAGGAAAGGTCGTCATCATTGGCGGCGTTGATGATGCAGGAGTCATCTTAAGTGACACGACTATCTACGATCCGTCTTCAGGTCCTTCAGGAACATTTTCAAATGGTGCGGCTCTCGCCGTCGCACGCAAATCTCATACGGCAACTCTGGTCGGCGACAGAGTTTTTGTCATCGGCGGCAGTACGACATCGACGGTCTTTAAAGACACTGTGATTTACGATCCATCCACAAATCAATGGCAGACATTTGCGGACCTGCAAAGTGGTCCTCGTTATCTTCATACGGCGAATATCGCGGGAAACTATTTGGTGGTTCTTGGCGGCCTTTCGGAAACAACGTACCTTTTCCCGGCAAATACTCCAGAGAGACTGAATATCTCCACGTTCATTTGGAAATCTGAAGGCAATATGTCGGCAAGCCGATTTATTCCCGCCGCTGCCCTGTTGAATAATGGCAAAGTCTTCATCAGCGGAGGCGTTTCAACAGAGCCCACTCTGACTTATCCTACTTCGTCCGATATTTTCGATCCGGCAACTGGCAATTGGAAGGCAGCCGCCCCCATTCCTGCTTCGCGCGCTCGAAGCACAGCCACTACTTTACCTAATGGCAAAGTGCTTGTCGTCGGAGGTCAAGATGACGCAAACATCTTGGGTACCACTGTTCTTTATGATCCAGATTCCGATAGTTGGAGTGCAGGGCCCTCATTAACTCATCCTCGATCCGGACACGTAGCCACACTCTTACCGAATGGAAAAGTCCTTGTGATCGGCGGAACAGGAGATTTCGCCGGCTCCGTTTTAATAGGTGAAGCTGAAGTCTATGATCCAAGTACAAACACCTGGAGTTCAGGTGGCACGATGCCGGTTCCTTGTTTTTATCCTTCAGCAACAATGGTCTCTGGCGGCCAAGGAAAAGTTTTCGTCATCGGAGGATTAGCTACTCCGGTTTATTCGCAAGCCGTGCAGATTTATGATGTCGCCTCAAACACATGGACCTCGGGAGCTTCGTTAACAACGGGCCGAATGGGACATATTGCGGCTGCCATCGGTGGAAAGATTCTTGTCGCCGGTGGTGGAACCAACACAGGTGGTTTTTTAAATTCTGTTGAAATCTATGATATCGCGTCAAACACATGGCAGCCCGGTCCCGCTATGTCCATGGGACGCAACTCTGCGGGTGCAGCAACTTTGCCCGACGGAAAAATTTTGGTGATAGGCGGACAGGTCACAAACCTCTTTGCTACTTCAAGCTCTGAAATTTATGACCCCGTTGCAAATAGTTGGAGCAAAGCAAGCCGGTTCCTAAACACGGGACGCGGCGGATTTTCTCTCTTCACGTTACCAGATAGAATTCTTGTTCTTGGCGGCGCAGATCCAATGAAATCTATTATCACCGCCGAGTCCTACGGCCAAGAGACCTCACCTCCTCAGTGGCAAGCGCCTGATCTTCTTAAAGGGAGAACGAATCATACTTCGACATTGCTTAAAGACGGCAGAGTTCTCGTTGCTGGCGGAAGTGATGGTGTTAAACCTATATCGAGCACGGCGATTTATAATCCTTCCACAAATCAATGGACTGCGGGGCCGAATCTTTCCGTCGCTCGCCAAAATCACACTGCAACTCTTCTGTCTTCGGGAAAAGTCTTTATCGCTGCCGGTTCCGGAGGAGGCGCAGGTCTTGACTTTAATCAAACAGCCGACATCTTTGATCCAAGCACAAACACCATCACTACGATGCCAATTTTAACCGCGCGCGCCGTTCATGCAGCTATTGAAATACCGGGAGGAAAAGTTTTACTCTCTGGTGGAGTTGGAAGCACGGACATCTCAACAAAGAATGAGATCTGTGATCCCAATGCGGGAACTTGTCAGGCTTCTGCGGATCGACCTAATGGGCTTTATGATGTTGTGGTACCTTTGAAAAACGGAGATTATTTATTTGTCGGCGCTTTTGGAAATAGCACTTATCATCCGGCAACGGACTCCTGGACGGCGGTTGCTTCCATGAGTGTTCAACGCGCTTTTCACGCGGCCCTCCTGCTTCCGAACGGAAAAGTTCTTGTTGTCGGCGGTATTTCTGTTCTGGATGGTCAAACCGTTGCCAGCATGGAGATTTATGATTCAACAACGAATACCTGGTCTGCAGGCGCTCCCTTAGATACTCCTCTTTCTTTATCCGCCATCAATCTTCTTCCTTCCGGAGAAGTCGTTCTTACTGGCGGCACAGCCTCGAGTATTTTTGAGGCTGGCAGCGGAGTTCGGATTTATAACTACCTGACAAACCAGTGGACT
Source organism: Bdellovibrio sp. BCCA (assembly GCF_037996825.1). Classification (NCBI taxonomy): domain Bacteria; kingdom Pseudomonadati; phylum Bdellovibrionota; class Bdellovibrionia; order Bdellovibrionales; family Pseudobdellovibrionaceae; genus Bdellovibrio; species Bdellovibrio sp. BCCA. Next base: position 2,679,900 of record NZ_JBBNAC010000001.1, read on the forward strand.
CTCGCACAACCCTTAAAGGATGCTCGCGTCGGTCACACAGCGACTCTTTTAAAGAATGGACACTTAATGGTGTACGGCGGCCAAAGCCCTACTCTTGGAACGATTCCTTTCTGGGAGCAGGTTTTCGATCCCTAAGTTTATATACGAAGACTACAGACGAGGACTGTACTGTTTTAAGTCGTAAATTCCTAAATCTTTCTCAACGTCTTCAATCTGACCGACGATATTTTCAAATCCATTTTTGCCAAAGAGCTGGTGCTCCCGCTCTTCAAACTTTTCGCCAAGTTGATGGTATTCCTTATCACCAACGACATTCTTAAAAGCAGGAAAAAGAACCGTGTCTTCTCTAGATTCATGAGCGCGATACATTCTCACAAATGACTGCATTGCCGTTTTTAATTTATCTCTTTCGTCATTATTCTTTAGAGACTTTGTGTTTGCATAAGAAAGAATCGACGACGTCAGGGTTCTTCCGGCTTCATGTTGCGATTTTAGTACCGGAACTAGATCCGTGAGTTGATTTGCCTTCATAAGCCGTGGAAACACAAAATCCTCTTCCAACTTTTCATGATAGCCTTGAATAAAATTCTGAATGATCGTCGCTGATTTTTTTAACTGCTCGGGATCGAATTCTTTCTTCTTATCAAGGCGCAGGCTGACCTCATCATAAATTAATAGAATTCTGTTCAGAGCCCCGTGCTCACGCATAAGGTCTTCAACAGCAGTGACATTTTTCTCTTTTTCTTCTTTCGCCCACGCCGCCACACCGGGAGTAAAAGCAAGGAGCCCCACTCCCAAAGCAGCCGTTGACTTAAAGAATTCGCGTCGTTCTTTTTGCATAGAAGACCAATGTACTTTAAGGAGGAAAGCTCTTTAACTTTCAATCTTGAATACAACAAAATACAAACGGCCGACGAAACAGATGACATTGTGTTCGTTTATTTTTATCGAATGTTTTTAAGTAAAATATCACCCGAAACTATGAGTGTTTTTTTTCAAATTTCTGAGAAGTCCTTTAAACCTTCAACACATTTCTGTATAGCCATCTAAATAAACGGGAAATGAGTTATGAAGTTAAAGATATTTTTATCTGCCTTGATCCTTTCAGGAATTGCATTGTCTAAAACCAGCCACGCCTTTTTGGTGGCTACAGATCCCGCTCAGTTGCGTGCTGGTGTCCCAACGGATGTTTTCGTAGCCGGAGACGGCAACGAGCAAGGGGACTTGTTTTTAAAATCCGCTGTCTTAGCCGCTCAAGTCTCCAAGGACCGCTTCTCGCAAAGACAAAGAATTGTCATTAGTGCTGTTACTGATTCTGTTTCTGATGAAGGTGCTCTGCTTACTAAGGCGGGTTTTTATCTCAAAAAATCTGACGGTGAAAAACTGAACAAAGAAAGTCTTTTGGCATTATTTGGTCGCCTTCAGGCGCCGGTATCCTCTTTGCAATTTTTTGCACACTCGAATCCTCGGGTTGGTATGGAATTAAAAGGATCTGCGCGACTTTCTTCTGATGATCCTGAGTTTGCGGAAATTAAAAAATTCCTGGCTCCCAATGCCATTGCTGTATTTCACTCCTGCAGTTCGGGATGGGTCATGGCTCCGGCAGCCGCTAGAATTTGGAATCGTCCTACTTTTGGAGCTTTCACGTCGGATGACTTCCAGGAGCTTATGTCCGATGGAAAATGGTATTTCCACGATGCGGGTCTTTATCCAGACAATCTTTCTCGCATTGGCTCTACAAGCAGCATTGTTCGAGAAAACATCAAATGCGGCAACAGAGAATGCCTTCGTCTAAAACCTGCAAACGTTCCTTATGACGGAGCCGTTGGGCGCTTTGGAAAAGGACTGGGCTTTTACAAAGTTTTCTCTACAAATACTGATAAAATCCCGGCGGCTTTGATTCACTACACTTTCTTAGTTCCTTCCGTGACACCATTGACGGCGCAGTCTTCCCGCAAAGACGTTCTCACAGTGGTTAAAGATTGGATGTGTCCATCAGATAAGAACAGCAAACTTCGTGATGCTTGTTCTCGGGCCATCGACAGTGGGGCCTTTCAAAAAAATCCTACGCTGAGTTTCTATTCCGGTCCTGCCGTTGCCTGCAATAATGTCGACTGTCAGACCGTCGTGAAATGCAGCAAATTAAAATCAGCTATGGGTCTCGCTTCTTGCAAAGCCCACAACTTAAGCGATGCGCCTTCAACGGTCTTCAGTGATCAAATGAAAATGATCATGAAGGGCCTTCAGATGTTGGAACAACGCCAGATCGTATTCTAAACCGTGAGAGTGCTGACTTAAGCTGCGTGTCGCACCGGAAAGAACTTGCACCAATCTGGCGGAGTCGCCATAGATCACGGAGGCCTTTCAACAACAAGTTGGACAGCGCTTAGTATCGCCATTCGCCGGAATCGTCGTTGCTCTTGTAAGCAGTAAGCTTTCTTCAGCTAATATGACTGCTAAAATAGATTGCAGTTTGATCGCGCATTAATTTCCGATCTCTGCCATTTCAACGGGGGCTCTTTAAGAGAGCCCTCGAATCCTCTTTCCTAGACTGCCTTATCAAAATCAGGACAAAATCCTGCCAAATCGATTTTAAACGCATCTGACGTTCAAAAATCGGCGGCACTGCCATTGCTCTTTCGGACAGGCACAACAAACCGCCCTCGGGCAGAAGGAGCAGAAAATGCTTATCAAAGTAAAAGCGACAGCTACTAAAAAGACGACAAAACGCAATGCGATCAAAGTACGTAACGCTATCAAAGTTCGCAATGCCATCAGAGTTCGTAACGCGATTCGCGTACGCAACTAATTTTAAGGGGGCGCACATTGCGCCCCTTTTTATTTTAAGGATCTTTTATGAAATACGTTTCACGCTTTAATCAAATGCTCACGATTGATGCTCTTTTTGAAGGAGGCCGCATGTTTGTTGGTGCGACCTCTGTTACTTATCTTCTTCATGCGGGTTTGAGTCTTTCACAAATCGCATTTCTTAAATCTATTCAAGCAATGACGGTACTTTTAGGCGAAGTTCCTACGGGAGTTTTGGCGGACAGCATGGGACATAAAAAAAGTCTTCTTGCCTCAAGTCTGTTTGCAGTTCTTGGCTTTGCTCTTTACTACTGGGGCGAGGGATTTAACTTCTTCGTTATCGCTGAAATTCTCACGGCCCTTTCCCTTTGTTTTTGGTCAGGTGCCTTCGAGGCTTTCGCCATTGATGAGGCAAAGCTTGAAGAGACTCCGGGAGAAATCGACAGATTTTTTCACTCTAATCAGTCTTTAAATAGCGTCACTGTTTTGGTTTTTGGTCTTCTCGGAGGATTCCTCGGTCACTTAGGTTTAGCTCTTCCCTATTTAGCTGCTATTGGCTCTTATATTTTTATGGGCGCTCTTTTATGGTCCATTCCTGAAACATTGAAAACTCACGCCGGTTCTTCCGAATACGTTCCTTGGTTTAAAAATATTAAGAAGCACCTTAAAGCCACTTTCACTCAAGGACTCTTGCATCCGGCTTTGATGCCCTTTTTTATTGCGAATATTTTAATTCAGTTCACAGTGCAGCCTTTGCTTCACTACTGGCAACCTTACTTTCAAAGTCTAAATGCACAGCTTGGAACTGAAAAGCAGGGTTTGATCTTTGCTGCTTATTGCGCCACGTCCGCTCTGTTTGGTGCCGTCTATGCGAAGTATTCGGCAAAATCTTTTCTTCGTTCGCCAAAAATCACGATTGTTTTATTTGCTGTATTTTCGGCTCTCTACTGCCTGCTGGGTTTAGAAAGCCCATGGCTATTTGCCGTGATTGTTTTCTGTCTTCTTCAAGGAACGTTGTCTATTGCTCGAACGTCTTTGGGTGTGCGTATGAATGAAAATATCGATTCAAGTTCCCGCGCCTCCATCTTGAGCAGTTTGAGTTTGATTTCAAGGCTGGGAATGGTGGGAGCTCTCTATGTCATCGGGCAACTTGTGCCAGCTCAGCAAAGTGTGCCCTCACTGGTTCCCCTTTTTAAATACTTCGGATTTATTTCCGTTGGGTTGGTTGTTCTTATCGTTGTTGGATCTTTCATTAATCAAAGAAAAAAGAGAGTTATTTTATGAAATATCAAGTTCCCCGCTATTTAGGTATTCAAGATGTTCAACGTACAAAGAAAAATTCTTATGTTTTGAATGTTGGTTTTTCAGACCACCTTTCAAAAAAAGTTCAGGTGGATTCTGAGGCGATGGAGGTTCTTAAGTTTTTCCTTCAAGCAAAAACGGCAAATGCCGCAAAAAAGAATTTCTCCTGGAGTGATGCTAAAACTCAAGAAGTTCTTGAAGGACTTAAAACGGCAAAGCTCCTCGTCGAAGTTCCTAAGCGTCCCAAAAAATATGAACGCTATGACCGTCATTCTTTATTCTATCAACTTGGCGATTTAAATGGTCTTGAAGCGCAGAAAATTTTATCTCAAAAGAAAGTGGCTTTGATCGGTGCTGGCGGTATTGGTAATTGGGTAGGACTTAATTTGATTGGTGCGGGATTTAAAGAAATCCGTATTATTGATTTTGACCGTGTTGAGTTAACTAATCTGACCCGCCAGGTTTTATTTGACGAAAAAGATCTGGGAAAACTTAAAACAGAAGTCGCTGCAAAGGCTTTACAAAAGAAAAATACTCAAACAAAAGTTCGTCCTGTCGAGATGAAAGTAACCTCTGCCAAAGAACTTAAAAAAGTTTTAAAGGGCATGGACTTCGTTATTCTCTCGGCGGATCGCCCTGAAAAAATTCATGATTGGGTGGACGAGGCCTGCCAGGCGTTGCAAATTCCATATCTCAATATCGGATATCGTGATGGAGAAGGCGTCGTAGGCCCGATGACTGTGCCAGGAAAGACTTCGTGCTATCAGTGCTTTAAAAGTCAAACTTCTGAAGACAAAACCAAAGATCACTCTAGCGCAGAAATTCAAAATCTTTTTGATGACCGTTATCAGGCGCCGTCCTTTGGACCTTTGAATGCCTTGGTTTCTACTGTAGGAAGCTTGGAAGTGATTAAATACTTCACGGGCCTTGGCGAGTTGCGCAGTCTTGATACTGAAATCTCCGTCAATGCGTTGACGTTGGAATGGCGTCATCACTCCTATCATCGCGACGCGCACTGCTGGCACTGCCAAAGTGATTCTTTATGAAAATACAACGCGAACACCAAAGATTTGAAATCGACGTCCGCTTCTCCGCTGGAAAAAAAATTTATCAAAGAGTTTATTCAACGGCGGGATTCTGGCACAAAGAGGGACCCAATGTCAGCCATGGGTCCTTGACACGTCAATTCAATGAAACAAGACAGCTTCAGTTGCAAGCTGTTCTAAAAGCAGCTTTGCGTTTAATAAAACGGCAAGGTCTTTCTAACTATCGTGTCACCTTACGCGCGGATCTGCGCGCGGTGAAGACGGCCAAAAGACTTCAACAATACAAAGAAAGTATTTATATCGAAATTCCCGGCAACCAAGGTTTTTATTTCGTTGCGCCTCTCGCGCAGTTCAATGAAGCGGATTTTGTTAAGCTTTTGAACGAACACTTTTCTTATTTTAAAAAACCTCTTTTGCAAACCGCTTTGGATGTCAACACTTTGACTTTAAGCCCTTCGGCCTTTGGCTTTCTTCTGCATGAAGGACTCGGTCACCGTCACGAGTCTGACGATCACACGACCAGATTGAAATTAAAAAAATCCTCTTTGACGAACTTCTCTGTGATGGACTCTCCTGGCGATGAGACGATGCTTGGACACACGCCGTTTGATGATTGGGGTGTTTCTGGTAAAGACGTGGTTCTTTATAACGGCCTGACTGGAAAGACAAATTTACTGACTGCTAAAAGCGGAAATTCCCGGGCCGTCAGTCATGAATATCATCCTTTAATTCGTCAACGCTGTTTGATCGTCAAAATGCATGCAAAGGTTGAAGCTCCTGCCATTGAAAGTTCGCTACATATCGAAGACGTTCGCATGGGTTCCTGGAATGGAGATCTTTTAGAGCTCGAAGTTGGAAAAGCTCTTTATCATGATAAGAAAGGCCAAGAGTGGCGCCTTTCCCCATTTACAATTAAAATGAAACCGGAATTAGTCAGTCAGATGAAAGCCTTTGGCGACTTTGAAATCTCAAGTCCCGCTGGCGGCTGTCACAAAGGTTTGCAGCGGGGCCTTGATATCAGTTTTTTGACACCTTCCGCTTTTATAAATTTAAACAAAAGCGCCGTGTCCGATCGGCTGGAATTTATTTTTTAGTTTTTTACACACTTCACTTTTTGGGGATCGCAGGAAGAAATCAAGGTGTTGCTTTTACATTTATAAAGAACTTCCTTGCGAGCCTCCTCTTCGCTTTTTGCCATGGCAGAGTAACGATTTCCCATCGACTCCACTTTGCATGTGTATGTCGCAACTAGTTTTACGCCGTTGGAGGTGTCCAGGGCCAAGGTGCCTTCGTTGGGGTTTTTATCATTAGGATTAATGACCTTAAGACCACATCCTACAAATGACAGGGCCACAAAAATTATCACCACAACGCTGCTTTTTGAAAACATAAGAGCTCCCGCCTCCAAAGACCTTCGACCATAAAAGACACATGAACAATTATGGCCTATTCCCCTAGCGGATGCAATTTCGCACTGGCCCTGTTTTAATCTGCGACTCACTTATTATAATAAAAACGATTCAAAGGAGGATTTATGTATAGCAAGGCTTCCATTAAAGGACATCCGATCCATCCTATGTTGGTCGCATTTCCCATCACACTTTACCTCGTCACTTTTATTGCTTTTGCCGTTTACTATTATACGAGTGCTGATATTTTTTGGTTTAAGCTCGGATATTTTTCGAATATGGCTGCGGTAGGATTGGCTGTTTTAGCAGCAATTCCTGGATTCATTGACTGGGCTCTGGGTATTCCGAATAAAACCGAGGCAAAAACAGATGGCTTAATTCACATGTCACTGAATCTTATTACACTCGCTTTGTTTGCGGTGAATGCTTCGATGATCAGTGGGACTTGGAACGAGCCTCCGGTGAATTTGGGAGTGACATTGATCTTAACAGGAATTGGCTCTTTGACTCTTTTAGGAGCGGGATTTTATGGATGGAAGATGATTGGTGTTCATAAAGTCGGCGTTTTAATGAGCGCGGAGCAAGAAGAAATTCAAGAACGCTACGAACGTAAACGTCCTCATGAAGAACCCCCCGTTATATTTCATTGATTTAGAAAGAGCGGGTTAAACACCCGCTCTTTTTTCTTATTCCGCTTCAAAACCAGTGACTGAGAACCATTTGTTTTCAGATCCGGCCAAGACAAATATGATCGGAGCCACACACGCCTTAGGAAGTTTGATCTTTGCTCGGATGCGGGAATTTCCGCCTGTCGTCGCTGGAAATCCCTTTGTTACTACATTGACAGTTGTCACTTTACCGTCGTGAGTTTCTGATAAACAGCTTACTAAACCGCGAAACTCTTTCTCATCATTAATGCCGCGCTTATCTGGCGGAACTATTTCATCATTACTAAAAACCAAACCTCTCACTTTGATGTCAAGCATACCGTCGGTAGACAATGAACCTTTGGCACTTTTAATCACCCAAGGCAGTTCATCGCCCAACACATTACGGATTTGTGTTCCTCCCACAAAAGGGCCGTCAACGCCGTACATAGTTTCAAATTTGACAATACTGGCGGCATTGGCAAAAACTGGAGCGCTTAGAGCTACGACTGCAGCTAAAAATAAAGACTTCATAAAATTCCTTTCCAAAAAATATTTCAGCCATTCTGGTCCGAAAAGTTTTCGAGTCAATCCGTGACGATGAATTGCAGATGTTGTGTTTTTACATCTTCAAAGTCGGCGGGAGTTTTGGAATCTTTAAGCCCAAGGAGATTTTTATGAAAATGATGATTTTGTTAACTGCTTTATTTTCAATGGTTGGTTTTACTTCAGGTGCCTATGCGTGCAATGGGCCGATTAAGTGTGCGATAAAAACTTACACCGGAAATTATGTCACCGCCGTTGGAGGTGGAGGACGTATTACTGATGTGATTCATACCGATGCCACAAGGCTTCGCAGTTGGGAAAAATTTATTTTGGAAGATTCCTGTGAAGGTACACCGATTCACTACGGCATTAAAACTTACAACGGTCACTATCTCACCGCCGTGGGTGGCGGCGGGCGCATCACCGACGTCATTCATTCCGACGCCACTCAACTACAAGCGTGGGAGAAATTTACTTTTATCCCTCTTGGTGGTGATGTCTATGCCATTCAAACAGCTACAGGAAATTACGTGACGGCTGTCGGCGGTGGTGGTCGTATCACCGATGTAATTCATACTGACGCCACAAAAATTGGAAATTGGGAAAAGTTCACCTTGGTCTGTGGCATCCGCTAATAGAAGAGCGGCAAGACCTTAAGAGATCTTGCCGCTTTTAATTTTAAATTTAGATCGATCCAGGATTGCCAGGTTTGTCTTTTTTATCGCTCCAGTGTTCAATTTTGTCTCCGGCGTCGTGGATAACTCTTCCGGTCTTTGGAGCCTTATTGGAAACCTTGTCTCCGACTTTCTCGATTTTATCGCCCAATTTGCGCGACCAACTTTCCTTATCACCTTTTTGAGTAGCCATAAAATCCTCCTTACTGTTTCAAGTTTAAATCCGAAACTCTTACGAACCCACCTCTTTTAAAAGTTTTGTGCGTCCACACCAGACCGTTGGCGGACTGGTGTTAAAATAAAACTGTCCTCTTTCATATTGTCGGCTCAGCATGAAAGAAGAAAAACGGGAGGCTTCTATGGAAAGAACATCATCCTTTAGATCAGATAGCCAAACATCCGAATTCTTTAAAAGCCATGCAGGAATGGAAGAGTGTATTGCCAATTGTGCCGAATGTTTTCAAGTGTGCACTCGCCTGATTCCTCATTGCCTGCATCTAGGTGGTGAACATGCAGGGGCAGAACATATCAATCTTCTTTCTATCTGTGCGGCGATTTGCGAAACCTCAGTAAGATTTATGCTTGCAGAGTCGGAATTTCACGAAGACACCTGCGCGGTGTGCGCCAAAGTCTGTGACGCCTGCGCAGATGACTGCGAAAGAATTGATGGCGGCGATTATATGATGAAAGAGTGCATTGAAATCTGCCGTGAATGTGCGGAGAGCTGCAGAAAAATGGCATCACATTCACATTAAGCCGGGATAAAAAATGGATCTTATTCGCGCCACCGAGGAAGGTCTTTATTGCGAACCTGGTGATTTTTTTATCGACCCTTGGCGCCCTGTGCGCCATGCGGTGATCACTCATGCTCATTCAGATCACGCTCATTGGGGATGTGACACTTATTACTCCACAGAAAAGTGTGCTCCTCTTTTACGTCTCCGTTTAGGAGAGGCTCTGCCGATTGTCGAAAAGAAATGGAATGAAAAATTTAAAATCGGAAACACCTGGGTCAGTTTTCACCCAGCGGGACATATTCTCGGCTCAGCGCAAGTTCGTATCGAGTATAAAAATAAAATCTGGGTGGCTTCCGGCGATTACAAAAGAACACCGGATCCCACGTGCGATGCCTTTGAGGTTGTCCCCTGCGACAGTTTTATTTCCGAAGCCACTTTTGCACTACCGGTTTACAAGTGGGATGCCGGAGAAGTGACTGCACAGAAAATCTTTGATTGGTGGCAAGAAGATCAAACCCGGCCTTCTCTTTTATTTTGTTACGCTCTTGGCAAAGCTCAACGTGTTTTGGCCGAGCTTAAAAATCTGACAGATCGGCCGATTTACATTCACGGTGCCATGGAAGCAATCACGAAAGTCTATAAAGACGCCGGAGTGGTCATGGCAGAAACACGTTCTATTTTTGATCACGAAAAAAATTTTCCTTTCAAAGGAGAGTTGATCCTGGCACCTCCTTCGGCCCACCGCTCTCCGTGGATGAAGCGTTTTAAAGAACCGCAAACGGCTTTTGCATCTGGCTGGATGCAGGTTCGCGGAACTCGCCGCCGCAAAGGATATGAAAAAGGCTTCGCTTTGTCAGATCACGCAGATTGGAACGAACTCAATCAAACCATTCAAGCAACAGAAGCTGCAACGGTCTTTCTCACCCACGGAAGGACGGATGTCTTGCAACGATATTTAACAGACAAAGGAAAAACCGTTCGTCTTTTCACGACCGAATATGAAGCCCAAGAGGAAGCTTCATGAAAACGTTTGCAAAACTTTTTGATGAACTGGATTCCACCACCTCTACTAATGAAAAAGTGGACGCTCTTAAAAAGTATTTCGCAGTGACCGATCCGGAAGACTCCATGTGGACGATACTACTATTAACAGGACGCTTGAGTAAACGCGTTCTGACTTCACGTACATTAAGTCACTTGTTTTTGACTTCGACAAATTATCCCTCCTGGTTGTTTGCTGAAAGTTATGATCACGTTGGCGACACCGCTGAAACTTTAAGTCTGTTGGCGCATTCATTAAACTTATGTCGAGAAATCTCTGGGACTAAAGATAAAAGTTTGGCTCTGTGGATGGAGGAAGAAATTCCTGCGCTCGCTCAAATAGAAAATGAAGCTGAACAAGCGGAGCGCCTTTTAGAATGGTGGCGAGACCTGACTTACCAGGAAGTTTTTATTCTTAACAAACTTATCACTGGTGCTTTTCGTGTTGGCGTCAGTGAAAAACTTGTGATTCGCGCTGTGGCGGAAGTCTATGAACTCCCTACTGATCAGATTGCACACCGCCTGACTGGGAATATTCGCACAGGCAAAGAAGCGTTTCAAAATTTAGTTTCAAAAGAAGTGACGGAAATTGGATTTAGCCAGCCCTATCCCTTTTGTCTTGCTCATCCCTGGAATGAGCGCAGCGAGCGAGATTTTATTCCTGAAAAATGGTGCATCGAGTGGAAATATGATGGCATTCGAGCTCAAGTTATTCGCCGCGAAAAACAACTTTGGATCTGGTCCCGTGGTGAGGAGCAAATTACAGAAAGCTTTCCTGACTTAGCACCCATTTTCATGCGTCTTCCAGATGGAACAGTGATTGACGGTGAAATCTTGGTTTACAAAGAAGGTTCCATTTTACCTTTTCAGGAATTGCAAAAAAGATTGGGACGAAAGAAGGTCTCAGCGGCTGTTATGACCGAGCGCCCTGCAGGTTTTTTTGCTTATGATTGTTTGGAATATCGAGGCAAAGATATTCGTCAAAAATCTCTGCGGGAGCGCAAAGAAATTTTAAAGACTTTGATAGAAAAGTTAGACCATCCTCAAGTGCGTTTTTCTTCTCTTCTCTCCGTTGAATCTTTGCAGGAACTTGAAGAACTCCGTCATACGGCTCGTGAAAATGAAGCCGAAGGTTTGATGTTAAAACTATGGGATGGTGTTTATTCAGTAGGTCGCAAGACCGGAAATTGGTGGAAGCACAAAGTAGATCCACTGACACTGGATGCTGTCTTGCTGTATGCCCAATCCGGCACGGGCAGACGGTCGAATCTTTATACCGATTACACTTTTGCTTTATGGAATGAAAACAGAGAGCTAATTCCCTTCGCCAAAGCGTATTCAGGATTAAACCAAACTGAAATTGACGAGTTGGATGCTTGGATTCGCCGTCATACGAAAGAAAAATTTGGTCCGGTGCGAGCCGTAGAGCCTTTGCACGTTTTTGAAATTGGTTTCGAAGGAATCAGCCCCTCAACACGGCATAAATCGGGAATCGCCGTTCGCTTTCCGCGAATTTTACGCTGGCGTAAAGATAAAAAGCCTGAAGATGCCGATACTCTAGAAACCGCAAGTGAACTTTTAAACGGAGTCAGAAAAGATGAATGAACTTAAACCCATTCATGCTTTTTTTCATCGTCGTGGCTGGAAGGCTTTTCCCTTTCAAGAAGAGTCTTGGAAGTCATATCTCGATGGTGAATCCGGACTCTTACACATTCCCACCGGAGCCGGAAAAACGTATGCGGCTGTGATGGGTCCATTTGCAAAACTTTTAGCCCGTCCCTCGAAAGGTTTAAAGATATTATATCTGACACCCTTAAGAGCATTAACTCGCGACCTAGCCACCGCCATTTACGAACCTATTTTGCAAGAGAAATGGCCACTTAAAATTGACACTCGAACCGGGGACACTTCTTTCTCGCAAAAGAAACGCCAACTGTTTTCACCAGCGGATCTTTTACTCACGACCCCGGAATCTCTCGCCGTTTTAATTTCTCAACATGAAGCCGATGAGATTTTCAAAAATCTTCAAGTCGTCATCTTAGATGAGTGGCATGAGTTGATGGCCAGCAAAAGAGGAAGTCTTTGTGAGCTTTCCCTTTCCTATTTACGTTCTTTAAATCCTGATTTACAGACGTGGGCTTTGTCGGCCTCCGTTGGAAATATTGAAGAAGCAGCGAAGGTCGCAGTCGGCCGCTCGCAAGAACCGCGAGTAATATCAGGAAGCTCTGACCGGAACTTAGTATTAGATTGTCTTTTACCTCAAAAAATTGATCGTTTTCCCTGGGCAGGACATCTTGGGTTTGCCTTAAAAGAACAACTCATTGAAGAACTTGATCCAGAAATCTCAACTCTTATTTTTACAAACACCCGGTCCCAAGCGGAAAGATGGTTTGAGGTGATGTTAGAAATGGCGCCGCACCTGGCTCCGGTTATGGCGCTTCATCACAGCTCATTAGACCGCGAAGAACGCGAGGCCGTTGAAGAAGGCGTAAAAAATGGATCTTTGAAATGGGTGGTCGCGACCTCTTCATTGGATCTAGGAGTTGATTTTCAGCCTGTTGAGCGCGTCGTTCAAATCGGCAGTCCCAAAATGGTGGCGCGAATGATCCAAAGAGCTGGACGCTCAGCACATCGTCCTGGAGGAAAAAGCCGACTCTTGTTTGTTCCGACAAACTCCTGGGAAATTTTGGAACTTGAAGCCGTCAAAAAAGCTCTCAAAGAAAAACATATTGAGCCTCGCCGACCGTTAAAGAAACCGATGGATGTCCTTTTACAACATATGATGACACTCGCCTGCGGGCCCGGACTGCGTCTGGATGAACTCTGGCTTTCTTTAAAGGAAACTTATTCATTTTCTGATATTAGCCAAGAAGAATTGAACTGGTGTCGGCAGTTTCTCACCCGCGGCGGCGAAACTCTGCAAGCTTATCCTCAATTTCACAAACTTATTTATGATGAAGAAGAAGGAAAATATCGGCCGGCCTCCCCTAAGATCGCTCAAATGCATCGCATGAGTATTGGAACGATTGTCTCACGGGAATCCGTTCAAGTTTCTTATACCAATCGAAATCGCATCGGCTCCGTGGAAGAAAGTTTCATTTCCAAACTTAAAAAAGGCGACGTGTTTCAATTTGCGGGAAAAAAATTGGAGTTTGTTCTTTTAAAGGACATGACCGCCTATGTACGCTCTAGCAAGGCTGTTACGAACGTAGTTCCCTCTTGGGATGGCGGACGATTTCCGATTTCTGAAACGTTGGGGCAAGCATTCCGTGAAGTTTTGACTGAAAAACACCCGGGCTTAGACCGGCTTCTGTCGCCTCTTTTAGGTACGCAAAAAGAAGTTTCGGTTTTACCTGGAGCTGACATCCTTCTTATTGAGAAATGGAATTCCAAAGAAGGAGATCATATTTTTGTGTATCCATTTGAAGGACGCTCGGTGCATGAAGGGCTTGCCCAGCTTTGGGGTTACCGATTTGCGCGAAGAGCACCGACGACATTTTCGTTTGCCGTTAACGACTATGGTTTTGAAATCACCGGACCTGTGGATTATGACTTTGAAAAACTTTTTGATGACGATTTTTTTTCGGATGACAATTTGGTTGAAGAGATCGGTCAGTCCTTACAGATCGGTCAGCTAAGCCAGCGTCAGTTTCGCGAGATTGCCAAAATTGCGGGTCTTGTTTTTACGGGATATCCGGGGTCTCCGAAAACAGGTCGTCAAATGCAGATAAGCTCTTCCCTTCTTTATGAAGTTTTTAAAAAACACGAGCCGAATAATTTATTGATTCGCCAAAGTTTTGACGAGGTCCTTGCCAATTCTTTGGAAAGCGGACGCATGCGCAAGACTTTACAACGTCTGCGCAAAATGAAAGTGCGTTGGGTCGATTTGGAAACGCCCTCACCGCTTTCATTTCCTTTAGTGGTGGAAAATATCGCTGTCGGAAATCTTTCCAACGAGAGTCTGGAAGCTAAAATCGCAAGACTTAAAAAAACTTGGGAAAAGAAAAATGAAGATCACGGTCGCGAACGAAGACATTGAGCTTTTGCCTGAAAAAGCCTTCTTTTGGCAGGCAGAACATCTCTTAGGAATTTCCGACGTACATTTAGGAAAAGCCGAAAGCTATCAAGCCGCCGGAGTTCCTCTTCCTTCGGGAAGTCACCGTGTGGACTTAGAGCGCATCAGTTATTTGATACAGAAATATCACATTGAAAATGTCGTAGTTCTTGGAGATTGGATTCACAACAAATTCAGTCTTAGCGAAGTGGTTGTCCGGGATTTTCGCGAATTTTTCGCAGTTCACGAACACGTGCACTGGACTCTGCTTTTGGGGAACCATGAATATGGAGCTCACGAAATTTTAAGAGGCCTGCCCTTTCATTTGGTCGAAGAGGAAATTGAAATGGGACCGTTTTTAATGACTCATGGTCATAAGAATCCCCGCTCCCATCTTTTTCAGATACAAGGCCACACACATCCCCAGGTCCTCCTTCACGAAGGTCCCTTGCGATTAAAACTGCCCTGCTTTGTTTTAGAGAGGAAATGTCTGACAGTGCCGGCCTTTGGTAGTTTGACAGGCGGTTACACCGTAAGACCTCGCGCCGGAAGTCGCATTTTTGCAGTGTCCGATTCTGACGTCTTTGAGGTCCAAAAATAATCTTCAAATTACCAAGTCATGTTGGAAAAACAGTTCCAATGCTTTTCCTGCGAAGTATTTCTTCCGAAAGGTTTCTTAGGGGGATTTTTGAAACAGGTCATCGTGTTTTTAATGGCATTGTTTTGTATTTCTCATACACAGGCTTTAACCGCGACGGCTGCAGAACCTTTTACTCCTGATGAGGTCGTGCCCAAGGGATTGGATGGAGTCCCGCAAAATATTTCGGCGGCTTTGAAAGGAATTTCTAGCTTGGCAGCCTCCGGGTCTTTGGCGATTCCTGAACTGCCGATCTTGGAAAGTGGCTTTCAAGAATATCAAGCCAGTCGAGAGTCTTGCATTCAAGATCAAGTTCGAGCAGCGACATTTTGCCGTGAAGAAACAAGTCCGGATCTACAGAAAACGCTGGCCGGCTTAAATATCATTCTTGCCGGTGTGAATAGTCTAGCGATCAATGATACTTGTAAAACATTTTCTAAAGCGATGAGCTTAGCACAATTAGGGATCACCGCTTACACAGGGGCTTGTGGCCTTTTGCGCAAGAAGTGCAATATGTCCTGTGCTGCCGCGGCAAATGGTCTTAAAAAAATTCTTAAAGGTCTAGTTTCTAACGGAGCGACCTGCACATCTCCAATTCCGGCAACGTGCCCTGCCGCTTACGCTTCATTAAACACCTATAAAAAACAAATCTATTCTCAAGTGAAACTCGAAGCCAGCATGGCTGATAAAAGAACCATCCATTCCAAAGAAAAACTTTGCCAGCATACTTATGGGCTTTTGCTAGCGTCATCCGGAGTTGCCGTTCTTTCGCTCGCAAATTCGCTGAAGCAAGGACAACAATGTGACGAAGAATCTGACGCTAAAAATTCCGGCGGAAGTTCTAGTTCAACAGCTCCAACAGCTCCCACAACTCCAGCACCAACCACGGTCTCCTCTCCGCCTGAATTTCCACTGCTGCCGCCACCGTCTCTGTCGCAGGATTCGCATCTTGAAGTCGCGCGCGCATCGACAAAACCGGAAGAAAGCATTGAGCAACGCAAAGAGCTCATAGCCGCACCAGCTGTTAATTCAGAACTACGAGATTATTTGCCAGGTGGGAAAAAGGCCGTGGTCTCTGGTCTTTCCGAAACGACTTACCCAGAAATCACCGGCCCCGGAGGAAAATCCAACTTTGAAAAAATGCGCATTCGCTTCAGAGAGCTGCGCTTAGATGCGGATTAATTTTATTTTTTACCGGCACTGCGAAATTTTTCAAGTTCGACAGCGCTGTCTGTCTCTTCCCTTTTTGGACTTGGATGATCCATTTGTTTGTTGCGACTTTGCTGGTGCTGAGCTTTGATTTCACCGTCATATTTTTTACTTGTCTGACTAAAACCTTTGTTCTTGTGATGACCGGACATAATCGCCTCCTGTTTTTGGAAGCATATCAAGAATTCATTCAGGTTTGAAGATTGGCACAGACCGAAGACGCGGTCACTTTGCTAAGTTACTTATTCAAAGATCTTTTCGCGAATGCTCCAGTAATGCTTTTGTTTTCTTGCAATGACAAACATTGGCATTCGAAACTTTTTTTGAATCTGCAGGACATCATCGATAGTGCGCACGTGAATTTTCCGTTCAGGCAGGCGATTGTGCATACGAATAAAATTAAAATAAAAAGCACGACCATCTTCAGCCGTGTTTAAATAAAAATACTCTTTTAGAACCTGAGCGTCGGCATCATAGTAATGAACCTCTAAACGCTCACTGCCTTTTTTATCAAAGGTTTTTTGAAAGCTCATGGTCTCAACCCGCATCACGTGTGCATCTTTAAGCAGCATGGCCTCTTTAAGCTTTTTATCATTATCGACTAAAACATTTCCGCAGTCTCCGCACGCACGGGCTGCGATATCGTTTTCAGATCCGCATTTCTCACATCTTTTAAAACGGAAACGAAATCCACAAGAAGAAATTTCTTTGGTGACAGGATCTTCAAAGGCTCCTTTGCATTGTCGTCCATAGTGTTCAAGCAAAGTTCCGTCACTTTCCATGAGTCCCCAGAAATGGTTTGTAACTCCACACTGCGGGCAAAGGACTTCCACCTTCTGCGCTTTGCTGGAGGGTTTGTCTTCATCAATCTCAGGAGAGTAAAGATCGTGGCCCTGACCTGTATAATCGAGAATCAAACAATCCGTCTTACCCGGACTTAAACGCAACCCTCTTCCAACGATCTGTTGATAAAGACTGACGGACTCTGTCGGTCTTAACACCGCAATGACATCCACATGAGGTGCATCAAAGCCTGTCGTCAGAACCGAGACATTCACAAGAAATTTCAGTTCCTGCCGTTTAAAAGCCTCAATGATCTCATCCCGTTCCGGGCCCGGAGTGTCTCCCACGACCAGAGCCGCAATATAGGGCGGAAGATTTTGCATGATTTCAATGGCGTGATTGATAGAGCTTGTGAAAATCATCACGCCCTTTCTTTCTTTTGCCATATCGATGATGTTTTTAATAATCAGCGGCGTGATGCGTTTTTGATCTTTCAAAAGCGCTTCGACCTGCGCCATAACAAATCGTCCCTGCTGAAGTTTCAAACTTGAAAAATCATAACAAGCTACCGGCGAATCAATTTTTACAGGCGGAGTCAGGTAGTTGTTTTTGATAAGATGTCTAATCGAAAGCTCATAAATGCATTTTTTAAAAAAACGGTCTTCCGTCGTTTGCTGAATACTTTTTTGCGCATGGTATTGATAAATCCATCCCAATCCCAAACGATAAGGTGTGGCAGTCAAACCGAGGACACAGAGTTCCTGATTGAATTGCTGCAACTTAGACATGACTTGTAAATACTGAGTGTCACCGTCAACAGAAACACGATGACACTCATCGATCACGACAAGGGAAAAATTCTCAAAAAAATCTTCCTGCGCCCGCGCGATAGACTGAATGCTTCCGAAAATAACCTTCTGGGTGATTTCTTTTCTCTGAAGGCCTGCAGAGTAAATACCCGCTTCTAAACCGAAGGAAATATATTTCGCATAATTCTGTTCAACAAGCTCTTTAACATGAGCCATGACCAAAACACGTCCTCGAGCCAAACGTGCCAATTCAGCAATAACCAGACTTTTTCCGGCACCTGTCGGAAGAACGACCACAGCGGGAGTTCTTTCCTTTCGGAAATGTTTTAATGTCGCCTGAACGGCTTCCACTTGGTAGGTACGGAGTTGATACATTTTTACACATTACAAAAAATAGCAGCGACTGCCCAGGGTAAAATTTTGGTTGAATAAATTTATTCCGACGGTAAATATAAACTCGATGAAATTTCCGGTACTTTTCTTTCTCTTTTTCATTACTTGCGTTTCTTTTGCAAGCACCCCTCTGTCTATTGGATTTCCCTTTGGATTTTCCCGAAATGAAGCCATCAATCAATATTTTTTATTTCTGACGGACGTTTTGAAAGATGCGGGTTTTGAGGCCGTGTATAAAAAAATGCCTGGCGTTCTTCCCTATGAAGCTTTGCTTAAAGGCGAAGTTGACGGCATAGCCTATGATGACTTTGCCTTAACGAAAGGACGCGAACAAACAGTGACAGTGTCTTTTCCGATTGTCTATATCAAGGTGCACGTTTTTTATAGGGTAGAAAATAAATACTTTGATGAGAAAAATTTAAAAAAATACCTTGGCGCTTTAGGTCTTAATAATTCAATGATTGAAAAAGAAGCAAAACGCCGAAAATTAAAATATGTCACGTCTGCAAATCCAACACAGAATGTACAACTTCTTTTAGATAAAAAAATAGATTACTTCCTTGCCGTAGAAGAGGTCGGCCAGAGCGCTCTTTCCGCTTCTAATCCTGAACTTGCAAAGAAAATCAGGATGAGCGAACGCGTGTTCATGAGTTTTCCTCTTTATTTCACCTTGAATAAAAAGTTTAAAAAAGATCTTCCCGCAATTGAAGCCTCTTTTAAAAAGCATCTTACGGGTGATCTTAGCAAATATCCGCTGTTACGCTCTCTTAACAAAGAGCTTCTGCTGCCTCCACCGCGCAAGTAATTCTAAGAAGCGGTTGAATTAACTAAGGCATCGATTTTAGCCGCACAGATAAAGTCGTTTTCTGAAATCCCTCCCCGTCCTTCATTGACGGAGTGAGTATCAAACTTCACAACGCATTGATTGTAACTCACCACCATTTCTGGATGGTGATCTTCACGGTGAGCAATAAATGCCACGGCATTCACAAATGCCAAAGTTTCATAGTAGTTCTTAAAAGAATAAGTTTTCGTGATCTTACCTTCTTTTAAAAACCAGCCATCAAACAGTTTCAAATATTCGCGAACATCCTTTTCGGGCAGACCCGTGTCCATCGGATGACTTCTTTTCTTTAATAATTCGTTAGCCGTGAGCACGGATCCTCCTTTTTAATGCACTGAAATTTGTTTCGCTTTGGAAGCTTCGCCCTTAGGAATATTCACAAGCAAGACACCATCTTCAAACTTTGCATCCACCTTCTTTTCATCAATGGGTTGAGGCAAGGTGAAACTGCGCACGTAAGAACCATAAGAAATTTCAGACAAATGTCGTTTCTTCGCTTCCTTGGATTCATCCAACTTTTCTTCTTTTCTCTCAGCGCGAATGGTCAATCGGTCACCGTCGACTTCCACTTTGACGTTTTCTTTTTTGACGCCAGGAAGATCCACTTTCAATAAATAATTTTTCTCTTCCTCTGAAAATTCGCAAGAAGGAGAAAAATCAAATTCTGTTGGTGAACCTTCTTCCCTGAATCCCATAAGTTCATTCATCAGTCGATCCATACGATCCTGATAGCGAGAGAGTTCACGGAAAGGACTTGCAAAGCGTCCTGATCTCCAGCGGTCTGGTAAGTTAGCCATAGGCCCTCCTTTTCATTTGTTATTTGTGTGTGAATAGTAGCCCACTCCGAAAGAGAAACTGGCGTTAATTTTTTTTAAATTGCAGAGTCACATAAAAAAATATTTTCCTCTGTTTGAGGTCATCTTGCCAGGCCGCCAGACGGGATTATCATCAAAGCTAAAACACAACGATGGAGATATTATGGAGCGCTTCGCAGGCCGGGAAGAAGCCGGACGCCTTTTGGGTGAAAAACTCATTTCTTTGAAAGATCAAAATCCCGTAGTTCTGGCAATTCCGCGAGGCGGTGTTCCCTTAGCTTTTGAAATTGCAAAGATGTTAAAAAGTCCATTGGATCTTTTAATGGTCAAAAAAATCGGCGCTCCCCGCCAGCCGGAATTAGCCGTCGGAGCCGTTAGTGAAGACGGCGAACCTCTATTTAACGATTCGGTTATTAAATTTTTAAGCTTAAAGAAAACTTATCTCAATCAAGCCGCTAAACAAAAAACTTCAGAGATCCAAGAGCAATTAAAAAAATTCCGAGGCTCCAAAAAAACAGAAAACGTCAAAAATAAAACCGTGATTATCGTGGATGATGGAATCGCCACCGGCGCGACACTTCTGGCGGCAATTCAGTTTTTAAGAAAGAAAGAACCCAAAAAAATTATTGTCGCGGCTCCTGTAGCGGCGAAAGAGACTGTGGAAAAAATCAAAAAAGTCGCTGACGACGTTATCTGCTTAATGACACCAGAAAATTTTGTCGCCGTTGGACTTTGGTACGAGGATTTTACTCAAGTTTCAGATGAAGAAGTGATCCGCCTTATCGCCGAATCCCGATTTATGAATGCCGATAATGAGCGCGAAATAACGATTGAGGATGGAAAAGAAAAACTTTTTGGTGACTTAACATCTGTCGATAAAGCCAAGGGCTTAGTGATCTTTGCTCACGGAAGTGGAAGCAGCCGCAAAAGTCCCCGTAATCAGTTTGTCGCCAAAGAACTTAATAAAGCCGGATTTAGCACCCTGCTCTTTGATCTTTTAACCGAACACGAGTCTAAAGACCGCAGCAATGTCTTTGATATCAATCTTTTGGCGCAACGTTTGTTGTTAGCAACTCAAGCCGGTCTTGAACAAACTCATCATATTCCCATTGGCTATTTCGGTGCAAGCACCGGCGCCGGCGCGGCCCTTGTCGCCGCTGCGAAATCTAAAAATAAAATTTCGGCCGTCGTCAGCCGTGGAGGACGTCCCGATTTAGCCAAAGAACATCTTAAAAAGGTGGAAGCGCCCACTTTGCTTCTGGTCGGTGGCAATGACCTCGCTGTCATTCCATTAAACAAAAGTGCTGGTCTGCAACTTAAAACATCTCGTTTAGTGATTGTGCCAGGCGCCACACATTTATTTGAAGAACCGGGAACTCTTGATGAAGTCGTTGAGTATGCAATCGAATGGTTTAACGAACATCTTCCGGAAAAAAAAGAAACCTCCTTTCCCAAGGAGCAAGTCGTCGACGAGCTTGAAGGCCGCGCCCATTCCATTAAAGATTCTCACAGCTGGGATGACTTGATTGCCAGTGTGGCGTCCGCTCGAGTTGTCATGCTCGGTGAAGCCACTCACGGCACGGAAGAATTTTATAGTATTCGTCGGCACATCACTGAACGCTTGATCCAAGATCACGGGTTTAGTTTTGTCGCCGTCGAAGGTGATTGGCCTGATTGCCAAAAATTGAATGACTATATTCACTTTGACAAAGGCGAAAGCGCCAAGCAAATTATGAGAGAGTTTCATCGTTGGCCGACATGGATGTGGGCTAATGATGAGACTGCTCTTCTGATTGAGTGGATGAAAAACTATCACGCCAGCTTCTATGGCCTTGATGTCTACTCGCTTTTTGATTCAATGGATTACGTCATTGAGTTTGCTAAAAATGTGGATCCTGATTTGGCAAAATCTGTGCAAGAGCAATACGCGTGTTTTGAACCTTTCGCCCGCGACGAAAAATCTTACGCCCGCTATCTTGTAAAATTCGAAGAAGGTTGTCGCGACGATGTTATTGCGAACTTAAGAAAACTTCTGCGTCTACGCATAGGTGAAATCGCGACGAAATCTCCGAATCTTTTCAGCGCCCAACAAAATGCACGTATTGTTGCGCACGCAGAAAATTATTATCGCTCCATGCTTTTTGGTGGCCCCGACTCTTGGAACGTGCGTGATCATCATATGATTGACACTCTGGATATGCTCTTAAAGCACAATGGCCCGGACAGCAAAGCCATCGTGTGGGCGCACAACAGTCATATCGGCGATTATCATGCGACTGACATGCTTCAAGAAGGATATGTGAACCTCGGCGGACTTGCGCGGGAACGATTTGGTATTGATCAAGTCGCTCTGGTCGGTTTTGGAACTTTCCAAGGGCAAGTTCTTGCAGGTCCTGCATGGGAAGGCAAACCCACCGTGATGACACTGCCTCCGGCCCGCGAATCTTCATTTGAATATTTTTGTCACAAGGTTGCTGAAGATCTTAATACCAAAAGATTTTATGTGGTCTTTGATTCCGAAGCGCGATCCGGAAACCTGGGGACGCGCAGTTACGGACACCGCGCCGTCGGCGTTGTCTATAGTCCGCATTATGAACTCAAAGGCGTGAACTATGTTGAAACAGTTCCAGCCAAACGCTACGACGCTTTTGTATTCGTCGATAAGACGACAGCTTTAAAATCCATCCCGACCGGAACAAGTCACCTGGATCTTCCAGAAACATGGCCGGGAGGAGTTTAAATATTAATTGCAGCTTTTACCCCAAGTGTTGGCGACTTTGTCACCGACACCGATGTGCAAAGAGGCACTTCCATAATGGCCGATAGCGCGAATGCGTTTTTGACTGCGCATTTTGCAAAGTTCACGAAAGGCCCGATCTGCCTCGCTGTTGCTTGCAAAACGAACGTCAATGGAGGTGCCATAAGGATGTCGGCCTGCAGCTCCACCCACATTTTTATTGTAAGGCTCGGGACGCCACCAGTTGTAGATTTGACTGACTTTGATTCCTTTGGCTGTCAGGTCTTGCAGAATTTTGACGGCTTCAATCGGATACCTCCAAGTGTTCTCGTCAGGATGCACGAGGTTGTGCGCTTGACTGGAACCATACGTGCAGCGAAAGGTCGAAGCACTGCGGGGATTGGGACGAACCACTTGGTCACACCAAAATGAATTGTTCGTTTCTGCTGCGCACTTTTGTAAGAATCGGTCTATCTTACTCAATCCTAAGTTCACTTGCGTTTTTTGACTTGTGCTCGCTTTCATACATCCTAGACTTTGAATTTCTTCGTCCACAGAAGCGTCATTGTGAATATGATCAGCAAGATCCGCGCTGTCTTCAGTATATTCATTGGCGCCAGCACCGCCTCCGCCGCCCTGACAGGCAACAGTTCCCAAGCCTAAAAGAGCAATCAAGGCTAATGCATTGAGTTTTAAATTCATCCGATCTCCTTCGTTACTGTTGAGCAATGAAGCGTCAGAATAAATGCATTGCGAAATAGCATTCTACAGGACTTTCGGTTTTCTAGATGAAGGGACAGTGAAAAACGAATGAAGTTTTAAAGTGAAATTTGCCAATCAACAAAAAGTTGATAGCATTTGCACGCGATGGAATTTGAATTGGCTTTGGAGTTTCGCCATCCAAGCTGGTTTCAACAGGGGCGTATTTTACCCGCTCTTGAAAAGTATTTGCAAACTCAGCGCATTGGCTTGGTGATTACCGACGTCGCTGGCCGCCGTGATGTCCTGCACTCTTCCATCAGCAGTTCTTTTACGATGCTTCGTTTTATCGGAAACGATTTACATGCCAGTGATTTTTCGAGAGCCCAAGAGTGGGCCGCGCGCTTGAACTCCTGGGGCCAACACGCTTCTTTAGAACCTTTAAAATGGCTTTCATAAGAACGTATCAATTTTCGTTTGTTCACGGAACTTGGTAGAGGATTATCCGAATAACCTCAGATCCTATTCAGCTAAAGGTCTTATTTTTAATGTTACCGTAATGAATTTTTCCTTTCTGTAATTCTTTTCCTCTTAGTCTTTGTTCACGCACAAAGATTCATGGAGGAATAATGGCGATTAACACTAAGGCAAATTCATTATTCTCACGTTTTAGCACTGCGCTTCTCTTAACATCCGTCCTGAGCCTCGCAGCCTGCGGAGGAAATCCTGGCGGTGAAGTCACTCTCCCCGACGACACAACTCAAGAACAGATTGTCGACACGCCTGATGTCGCAAATGACAAGCTTCTTCCGGATCCTTCGGATGCAATGGTGGCAAGCTCTCAACGCGAATCCATTTTAAAAAATTACGATCATGTCGATCCGAAGCATGTCGTTCCTTACAAAGCATTGGGAGATGCTTTGGTGTATTTCGATCAACACAAATCGAGCTTTAAAAACACAGACTACATGGCGGTCTTAAATTTTGGACAAAGCTCAAAGCAAAAACGTTTTTATATCATCAATATGAAAACAGGTAACGTGTGGGCTATTCACGTGGCTCACGGAAAAGGTTCTGATTCTAACCATGACGGTTACGCTGAAAAGTTCAGTAACGTGTCTGGTTCTAATGCGAGTTCACTGGGAATCTATAGAACCGCAGAAACTTACAGCGGAAGCCACGGTCTTTCTTTAAGACTTGATGGTCTTTCTTCTACGAACTCACGTGCGCGCGCTCGTGCGGTGGTAGTTCACGGTGCTTCATATGTTCAAGAGTCCAACGTGATTCAAGGTCGTAGCTGGGGTTGCCCTGCTGTGGCGATGGAAAATCGTGATGCTGTGATTAAGTACCTTAAAGGCGGCGCGATGATTTACGCAACCGTCGACAAAGGCGGCACCGAGCGTTCCGGCTCAGGCTCTACAACGACTCCGGATACCGGCGCTTACAAAATGACTCCGCTTTCTTGGGAGACTTCCAGCAAACCTGAACGCAAAGCCTGGTCCCAATATCTAATGAAACTAGTTTCAGAAGATTGGAGCAGCTTGCTAAAAGGTGCTGATGATATGAGAGACTTCTGCCCTCGCTACAACTCTTTGAGCAATAACGAACGTGCAAACGTGTGGGCGCAATTGTTCGTTGCGATGACAAAATACGAAAGCGGTTACAGCCCGACATCACGCATGCAAGAAACAACGATGGGAACAGATCCCGTTACAGGAAGACCTGTTTACTCTGAAGGACTTTTGCAATTGTCGTATCAAGATATCACGGGTTGGAATTTCTGTAAGTTCGACTGGAGTAAAGATAGAAACTTAAGCTCTACAGATCCGCGCAAAACCATTCTTGATCCGTACATCAATCTTCATTGCGGTGTCGGAATCATGGCAAAACAAATCGCGCGCACAGGAAAAATTAAACTTGCTTCCGGCGCTTATTGGGCCGTGATCAAAACAAATAGTAGATACAGTCAAATTAGCGCAATCACTTCCATGGTGAAATCGCTTCCTATGTGTCAGTAACCCCTCTTACTGGCCCTTTTGCCGAGTCATTTCCCCAATGGCTCGGCATTTTTTATTCCCACTTTTGCATATTTATATAACGGTATAGTGAAAAGCGCCGTGGTTCCTTTTCCAGGCCCTTCGCTGTAAACCGCAATTTTGCCTTTATGCGCTTCGATCAAATGCCGTGAGATCGAAAGCCCCAATCCGAGACCACCGTATTTTCGCGTGCTGGAACTATCGGCTTGCCTGAATGCTTCAAAAATAGAGGGAAGAAATTCAGGATCGATTCCTTCACCTTCATCACGCACACGTACTTGCACCGCAGGGCCTTGAGAAGATATATCCACCAGAATTTTTCCGCCCTTATTAGAAAACTTAATCGCGTTATTTAGAAGATGAAAGGTTACCTGCTTAAGACGCTCTTCATCTCCAAGAATAAAAGCCTTTTCAATGCTTGAATGAACTTCTATTTTTAAATTCTTTGCCTCTGCTTCCGGCTGAAGTAGGGCTATCTCGTTACGAACAAGCTGCACCAATTCGAGCTCTCTGGATTTGATTTGCAGTTTTCCTGACATGATTCGGGATGAATCTAAAAGAACGGCGACGATCTGCGATTGATGTCGTGCATTTCGCTCTATCGTCTCAAGTCCCATTCGAGCTTCTTCATCTAAAGGGCCATCTAATAAAATTTCAGTCCATCCCAAGATAGCATTTAACGGTGTTCGCAACTCATGCGACACCGTCATTAAAAATTCATCTTTGGCTTTATTCGCCATTTTGAGCTCTTCAATACGTCCTTCGAGCGTTTGATAAAGATTTAAATTCTCTAAAGCGATAGATGTGGAATTTGCTAAAGCTTGCAAAAGTTCAAGTTGCTCGTCGGTTGGAATATGCTTTTCTTTCCAGTAAGCTCCGATGGCACCAATCGGAGCTTCTTTTCGAATGGGCGTCATGGCTAAACTTTTAACGAAAGTCGGCGCGTAAGCATCAATAGGAATACGGGAGTCTTGGTAAATATCTTCGATGACGACCGCTTTCTTGTTTAGCATCGCCCAGCCGCTAATGCAGGTTTGAATCGGAAATCTCTGTCCCTTCCACAAAGGGCCAATGGCATCCTCATCCGCATAAAAACAAAATTCACCATCTCTGAGAACAAAAGTAGCTCCGTCAGAATTAGCAATCGCCCGAGCGGCTTTTCTGACCAAAAACATGACTTGCTCCAGGGAGTGGACAGAAGAAAGATCTTGAATGACTTCGACAAGTTTTTTAACGCCGTCAGAATATTGCATAGAAACCTCCGAATCGGAAACATTTCTAATCATACGCTTGTCTATTTAGCTAGCGGAAAAAACTGTTCGATTTTGTGAAAAAGCAAAAAAGAATTGTTCTCTTAGAAACTTTTTTTAGAGCGAATCCACAGCCGGATGGGAGAAAGCTCCTTTTCTGTGACGCCTACAAAGTGGGTTTGAATTCGATAAGCGGTCTCAATTCCTGAAATCTCTTCACAAGAATCAATGCGTAGAGGAATTTTAGGTATTCCAATCTCCTCAAAAATCGGACTGTTAAGACGCAAGATTTTTCCAACAGGCAGAGGAATTGCGGAAATCACCGTGAGTCCTAATTCAGAAATGGACATGACTTCGGTTTTTATTTCCCACTCGCCTTTAAACTGCACGACGGCCGAAGCGAACTGAACAGAGTCCGTGGGCTTTGACGTTAAGATATTACGAATTTTCGCAATCAATAACTCAGGGTCAATAGGTTTTACAATGTAGTCATTTGCGCCAGAATCAATTCCCTTTTCGACATCACTGCGCTCTCTTTTGCCAGTGAGAAGAATGACCGGGATCTTTGCCAAAAGCGGTTGACGACGGATGGTTCGAGTCAACGAGTAACCATCACTACCGCCAGGCATGATGGCATCCGTAATCACCAGATCGTAAGTTTCCGCGGCCAGGGCCCGCATCGCATCCACAGCATTGGTAGCTGCAGTGACTTTATATCCATGTTGGGTCAACAGTGCTTCCAAAGTCAGAAGGACACTTTTCTGATCGTCTACAATAAGTATTTTTGTCATGTGTCCTCCTTTCTTTAAAGTCTATAGCAACTAAACGGCTTCTTTTTTGACGGCGTAACGTCTTAAATCATTCATGCTTTTTTCAAACTGATCTTCAATCTGTGCAATAAAAGAAGAAGCTCCTGTTAGTTCTGTGAGATCTTCTAAGGCCGCACAAAGTTCCGACAACTTTTTAGCCCCTAAAGTCGCGCTGCTAGATTTCAAGGCGTGAGCGGCCTCTGAAATACCTTGCAGGTCTAAATTATTCAAAGACTTGCGCATAGACTCAATCAAATCTGGCGCCGATTGTTCTAAGTCTTCGATCAATGCTTCGACAAGATTCTGATCGTTGACGACATAGTTCTGCAATTGAGTCAAAGCATTGACATCTAAAGCGTCGGAAGATGTCTTTAACCATTTATGCAAAATATCCATAAGATGGTTCAGCTCTAAAGGTTTTGCTAAAAAGTCATCCATGCCCGCTTCATGATAAACGGTCTTGTCGCCATGGCCTGCTTCGGCGGTCAAAGCAATGATCGGCGTGTGTCGACCTGCGCGCACTTCCTCTTTGCGAATGCGGCGTGTGGCTTCAAAACCATTGAGCACTGGCATCTGACAATCCATAAAGATCAGATCGTAATGACGAACCAAACATTTTTCAAAAGCCACAAGTCCATTGTTCGCAATCTCAACATGCAGACCTAATTTCTTAAGATAACTTTGCGCCACCCTTTGATTCACGACCTGATCTTCAACCAGAAGTACCGAGCCCGTGAACATCGGAGAGAACCGGGATTCATTTAAACGAGGAACATCCTGCATAGAGGCCACCGGAATTTTGACGGTGAACCAGAAATTGGAGCCTAAGCCCACGACACTTTCTACACCGATTTCACCATTCATCAAGTCGACAAGCTGTTTTGAGATCGAAAGGCCAAGACCTGTACCACCGAACTTCATTCCGGTTTTCGTTTGGAAATACTTTTGGAATAAAGACCGGCGTTCGTCTTCTTTTAAGCCGGGACCTGTATCTTTGACCTCAAAGCGCAATTCGCAGAAGGTTTCATCTTCGCGCACTTTGGAAACTTCAAGACTCACAAAACCTTTTTCTGTGAACTTAACGGCATTGCCCAAAAGATTTACCAAGACTTGGCGCAAACGTCCCTGGTCTGCCACAAAAAACCATGGCGTGGTTTCATCAAAATGCAGTTTCAATCCTACATTTTTTTCTGCCATTGCCGGACGGAAGATCTCTGTCACGTCATGAAGCAAAAACTGCAAATCAAATGGCTGAGGATCCAAACTGATTTTACCCGCTTCGATTTTTGAATAGTCTAAAATATCGTTGATCAACATGAGCAAAGACTCTGCGGATCTTTTCACCGTGCCCACATATTCAGCCTGCTCGGCATTCAAAGGCGTATCCGCCAGCAAGGTCGTCATCCCAATAACACCATTCATCGGCGTGCGAATTTCGTGACTCATTGCCGCCAGGAAATCGGATTTCTTTAAGGACGCTTCTAAAGCCGCCTCGCGGGCACGATGCCATTCTTGCTCAACCATTTTTCGGCGGCTGATATCTTTAAAGACCACCAGGGCTCCTGAAATACTGCCGTCGATGTCATTGAGCGAACGGCTGCTTACGCTGATATAAACTCCATCCGGATGTGTTTCATTTTGCACGAAGATTTCTAAGTCATCGACCTCTTCACCGAGCAAGGCTCGATGAAATGGCAATTGGTTTTTGCTATAATGCTCGTGGCTTGCAATGTTGATGAATCCTAACGCTTCAGCGCTGGATTCCGTCGCGACTTCTTTTATTTTTGTTCCAATGATTCTTTGAGCGGCGGCATTGTAATGAGTGAAATAGCCGTCTTTATCAATCACAATCAAAGCTTCGCTCATGCTGTTCAAAATCGTATCAAGCAAGATAGAGCGATTTTGCAAAGACTTGGATGTTTGTTTTTGCTCTTTGAGATCTTTCTTTTGCCACTGACGGCTAAGAAAAACTAAAAGCCCAAGTCCGCATAAAAGACCCATTAAAAATTCGGCGCGTACGTAAAAAGGCGAAGCATTCTGTGTTAAACGCAGAGTTGCATCAAGAATCTCCGTCACAGAAACGCTTGCTGGAATTCGCGACGGAACTGCCAGACCCCGTTGCCTTTTTACCAGAGCTTCGTTCACTTCTTCGAAATGGTCGCGCAATGCTTTGTTTAAGTGCGCTACTTGTTTTTGCAATTCAGAATTCGCCACCACGTTTTTCGTGAGGTGGCCCATTTGATAGTTTAAAAGTAAGACTTGTTGGTTGTACTCTTGCAGATCTTGTTCGCGGCGAGTTTTGATAAAAGCTTTTTCAGCAAATTCTGCTTTTTCTACGATCTCTTTGATTTTTGCAACAGAGGTGCGTGCTTCTTCAGAAACCTCTGGCTGCGTTTGCATCCGAGTCAACAGGGCCGAATGTTGGTAAAAATAAAATCCCAACGCCAGCGCTGCAAGCAAACTGAACTCCACACCAAAACGAGCGACAATGGATCTAAAAAAAGATGCTGATTTCATAAGCATCTTTTCGGCGTTTTCCCTCTGTAAATTGAAAGATTTCTAAAAGACCTAGACTATGGTCTTTGCCAGGGTGGCCAATTGTTCGGCAATTTGCGACTAATACCCGCCGGAGTGACTGGAAATTTCTTAAAGTATACTACTGCGTCAGCTTTAGATATTCCTGCTGTTCCGCTTTTGGATAATAACGGGAATAGATTTTTTCAAACTCCGCATCAAGCTTGTATTTGCTGCGGAGTTCTTCCGTCTTACGAACGATCTCTTTACCAAATGCCGTCTTTTCACAAGAAATTCGCGGTTCTAAAAGTTCTAAACCGTCTTTAACAAAATAAAAAACCAGATTCGGATTGTGCTCGACTTCGAAAGGATAACCGATATACACGTCCAAACGTCCCAGCGTTAATAAAGTTCTTAACTCATGATCAACATTAAGGCCTTTGCGCTCGGTGATTCCCGCCCCGTGGTGCTTCCCTAGGCTTTTATTAATTTTATCACCATAAAAACGCTGCGAAACAATTCCCACGTTCATGGTTTTATCTTTGAGCAAAGCATCCAGATCTAAAAGTCTTGGTTTCACCATAAACTTATTTAGTTTCTCATTGTTTTTAAGAGCGAGAAGTCCCGCTGGATAGCCTTTTACGACCGGTGTTCCAAACTCAATGAATTTTTCTCGCTCAGAATTTTTAAGAAGCATCATAGAGCACACGCCTTGATGCTTTTTCATTTGTTCCATAATTCTTAAGAAAGGAACTTCAACCACCTGATGAGTGTACTCGGGCATTTTCTCAATGATCAGACGGTGCATTTCGATCAAATAACCGGGAGGTTTTTCTTTCAAACGCACGGCCAACGGAAAATCAAAAAACAACCAGTATACAGTTTTAGGATCAGCCTCATTTCCTATGGCCTGTGAAAAAGAAACCCACATAAGAAATGAAAGAAAGATACGTGACGTGATCTTCAAGCTTTAATCCCCACTTGAACCAGTTGGGGTTTTAAAACTTTCACCACGTCGTGCGGGTCCAACGAAATCAAATAGCCTCGCTTACCACCGTTGATATAAATTCTCTCCAAATCCAAAATGGTTTTTTCCATGTAGACCGGCATTTTCTTTTTAGTACCAAAAGGAGAAGTGCCGCCGACCTGGTATCCCGAATGCCGATCGGCCACCTCGGGTTTGCATGGAGAGATTGTTTTGACTCCGAGTTCTCGGGCAAGCTGTTTGGTTGAAACTTGCATATCTCCATGCATAAGAACGATCAATGGCGACTTGTCGTCGCTTTCCATGATAAGCGTTTTGATCACAATGCTTTCAGGAACTCCGAGGGCTTTGGACGAAACGGCCGTTCCACCCTTTTCTTCGTAAGGATACAAATGACTGGTAAAGCTGATGCCTTCTTTTTGCAGCTCTCGAATCGCTAACGTCATGGGAAGTTTATCTTTATCAGTCATGTTGAGTCAGCGTAGCACTGAGTTTGTCGGTACGCAATCGAGGTTTTATTGACGTAACTTCTGCGAACACAAGAACGGCATCAAGTCACTCTTAGGCTCAATGCGACCTTTGCTGCCGAAAAGAGGTGTCACATAATTTAAAATCTCTACAGGATCCGTGCTGCTCACAGGATAAAGTTCTGCGCTTCGACGATAGGTCGGGTTGTAAGCGACACCAAAAATTTTAGCTTTCTTTGAACCTTCTTGCGAAAGTCCCAGGTACACGACAACGCCTGTTTTGCGTGGAATTCCCGCCTGGCCTGCTACAAAATTTCCTAATGAATAAGCGATCAAGGTCTCCCGTCCGTCTTTTGTGACATACTTTTGCCAAGGTTGCAGAACATGGGGATGAGATCCAATAACCGCCAGAGCGCCAGCCTCGAGATACTTCTGTGCAAAAACTCTTTGCTGCTCTTCCGGCACGGGAGCATATTCCACTCCCCAGTGTGGCATTACAATAAGCGCATCAACATCAGAACGCGAAGTGACTTCTCCGATGATTTTTAAAATCTGACCGCTGTAACAATAAAGAATTTGATCTTTAGTGTCCGTTTTTCCATTGGTCATTTCTGTACATCCCAAAAAAGCGACCTTGAGATTTTTTATATCGACTATTTTATAAAAGGCTCCATTTCGTTCCGATGAAGAACGTGTTCCCACAGTGATCAATCCGGCCTGTTTGGCAGCATCCAGTGTTTTATCAATACCGATGGAGCGGCGATCCAAAGCGTGATTGTTCGCCGTGGTCAGAAGGTCGTAGCCGGATTTCTTTAGATCCGACAAAATGCGTGGATGATAGTTGAAAGAAAAATCTGTTCCCGAATAAACGGTGCGATCGTACACAAAGCCGACATCACCATGATCTTTACCCTCACGGTCAATGCCCATTGCGGAAGGACCTTCCAGGTTCCCGACAGAGTAATCAGCCTTTTGAATCAAACTGTCCGTGCGCCGCCAGATCTGGGAAAAATGCTGGCTTTCGGCCAACACGGTTCGATAAAGCATGTCATGAACAAGAATATCACCAACAAATGAAATCGTGACCTGTTCATTATTGCTATCGCAGTTTACTGAGTAGACCAAATCACGAGACACGTTTTCAGCAAAGGCCTGTCCCGAGAACATCAAAAGAAGAGAGAGTAATTTTATTTTCATGAGGTTTATTTTTGAATGCTCTGAAAATCCGCTCAAGATACGAAATGGAAAGCTGCTAATGAACAGGAAAGTTGCTGACATTGCGGGCAGATTTATTTAAATTGCCGTCATGCTGATCGATATATCGCCTCTTAAAAAGTACCGTGACTTCCGCCTTCTTTACTTCGGACAATTGATTTCATTCTTAGGGAGCATGGTGAGCTATGTCGCCCTTCCTTATCAGGTCTATGAACTTACAAAAGACAATTGGCTTGTCGGTATGTTGGGAATTGTGCAACTTTTCCCCGTTTTAATTTTTGGAATCTTGGGTGGCACTTATGCGGATCGCTTGAACCGTCGCAAGCTGCTTTTGATTTCTGAATTCTTAATGAGCGTTTTGATTTTAGGACTTACACTCAACGCTTGGAGTGACAAACCCTCTGTTCCGTTGATTTTTATTTTGGTGGCTTTGTTTCAATCCGTTCTTGGCTTTCACCGTCCCGCTATGGATGCGTTGACGCAAAAACTTGTTGATAAAAAAGATTATGCTGCCATTGGAGCGCTCGGAAGTTTTCGCTATTCTGTCGGTGCGATCGTGGGTCCCGCATTGGGTGGTATTTTGATTGCGAGTTTTGGAATCAAAGGCGCTTACCTTTTTGATTTTATCAGTTTCGTCGCGGCCTTTATCGCCTTGTATTTGATGTCGAGAGTTCCGAATCCTGAAAAGAAAGAACACTCGCCGTGGCAAGATGCTAAGGACGGACTTCGTTATGCGATTTCAAAACCAGAACTGATTGGCACTTATTTGATTGATATCGTTGCAATGGCATTTGCTTTCCCCGTCGCTCTGTTTCCGTCCATGTCAGAGAAATGGGGTGGCGCTTCGGCAGCGGGAATTTTATTTTCCGCAATGGCAATTGGTTCTCTTGTTATGACTCTTTTTAGTGGATGGACTCAAAAAGTTTCTCGACACGGAAAAGCTGTTATTATTGCCGCCACTTTATGGGCGGTCTTTATTATTGGCGTTGGATATGCTCAACATCTTTGGGTGGCTGTCGCCTTTTTAGCTCTCGCCGGAGCCGCTGATATGATGAGCGGTCTTTTCCGTGGCATTATTTGGAATGAAACCGTTCCGAATGAATTGCGTGGACGTCTTTCTGGCATTGAGATGATCTCTTATATGTCAGGACCGCTTTTAGGCAACGCTCGTGCGGGCTGGATGGCTGCGAAAGTTTCCGTGCCTTTTAGCATCAGTGTTGGCGGAGCGATTTGTGCTGTTGCCGTTATTGTGACAGCGTTTTGTCTGCCAAAGTTTTGGCGTTATCACGGACACGCTTCGCATACTTCATAAAAGGATTTTCTTCACCTAATATCTTGATTAATTTCTCTTCGGCTTTGGTTGGATCTATTTCTTGAGATTTCAACCAAAGATCTTCAAAAAGATTTTGTGTCGCGGCCATATTTAGCGACGGAAAACTAGAATCATCCACTTCACCAAACCCTACGATATAAAGATAATTCCACAAAGGCTTCATCGCGCGGTTGTAATGGCTTTCCATCATCTTCCCCTGCCAGCCCAAATTTTCTTTGATGATCTTCGTCGACTGTGGAGAGTCCAATAAAAAACTATCCAACGCTTCCTGCGATGAACGGGGCAAGTGAATGCGATCTTGCGAAGACCCTAAATAAGACAATAAATAAATGAAAACTTCCTTAGAGAAAAAAGTCGCGCGATTGCGAAACCACTTTGCATAGACGACTTCTTTGCTGCGCGAAAGCTCTTCACGCATCACCCACATTTCGGCTACACGATTGTCACCCTCAGAATCCCACTCCCAGCGCATTTTTGTGCGAGGATAAAGCTCTGACCAAAGACTTGCCGGTTCTTTGCGATTCTCTAGAGGGTAAACCAAGAGACAACCTCGTTTATTGATCGCTTGAATCATCTTTTGCTTTTTTTGTTTTGAGCTCATGGTTGGATTCTAACTCTGTTTACATCAGAGCGCCAGTTTGGTCTGGACGAGGGACTATTCGTCGTCTTCAGAGTCAAATTTAAGATCTAAGAAATCTAAAAGAGAAGCATCTGCAGATTTAGGAATTTCCGGTGCCACACGATTGAGAATGCGACGCTGACGAGCCATCACATATATGGACGGCCGATCAATGCGAAACTTACGCGGATTTGGCAGAACCGCTGCCATTAAAGAAGCTTGATAAGGATTTAAACTTTTCGCGGTCTTTTTAAAATATTTTTGCGAAGCCGCTTCAACGCCGTAAACGCCAGGTCCCAGCTCGATAACATTGAGATAAACTTCCATGATGCGCTCTTTAGGCCAGACGAATTCTATCAAGACCGTGAAGTACGCTTCAAAACCTTTGCGAACCCAATCGCGATACGGCCATAAAAAAACATTCTTCGCCGTTTGCTGACTGATGGTGCTCGCGCCTTTTTTTCGCTTGTGAGTTTGATTGAATTTCATCGCCTTTTGAATGGCATCGTAATCAAAACCATTGTGATCAAAAAAACGATAGTCTTCAGCTTTAAGAACGGCTCTTTGTACAGAAGGAGAGATATCTTCGAGCGGCACCCAATCTTTGTCGATACCGACAAACTTCTCTGCTCCTAATGATTCCACTGAACGGATCACCATGAGTGGAGTCAACGGAACTGGGACAAAACGATAAAGCAAGACAAGGCCCAAGCTGCTCACAAAAAAGAACAGCACTGCTTGCAATATCCATTTTCTTAAACGCACCCAGTTTATTTTCATTGTTTTATTCCACAAGAGTCCTAGGAATACCATATTTTTGGCAGCACTTCCAGAAAGAAGCGGGGTCATCCTGCGCCCAAACCTCCTGGCCCACCCCTTGCTATAGGGGATACCAGGTGACGATTGTCACCAACTCTTCGGGGGAAGAGCGATTATAAGGGGGAATTATGTGGCGAGGCTTCGCACCATTGGTTGGTTTACTTTTATTTGTACTCTCTCAACATTCACAAGCACAGACACCTCCTGGTGTGAGAATTCAAAGCCTGCAGGCCGTCGGTAGCGGTTGTCCTGCTGGATCCTACAACGCGATGATTTCTCCGGATGGCCAGACCTTTTCTCTTCTTCTCGATAATTTTTCTGCAGCCTCAACAATGCAAAATCCGATTGTTCGTTTAAATTGTGAACTCAAAGTGAATTTCTTTGTTCCGCGCGGTTGGACTTTCGCCGTTTTATCTGCGGATTATCGTGGATACGCTTACTCTGAAGCCGGCACAACTGTGATGCACCAAGCTCTTTACTCTTTTGATGGCAGCAAGCCACGCAACGAAAGACCGGGTTACGAAAACGGTGGCACTTACAACTTCCGTTTGCAAGAGTTCCGCGGTCCTTACAATGACAACTACTACATCCATCACGACATTGATCCGCGTGTGGCACCTTGGGCTCCTTGCAGCAACCAAGAAAATCAATCGCTCTTTATCACGACTTACTTGATGGCGAGAAATCTTAATTTGTCGTCACTCGTTCAAGCGCAAATCACTTTGGACAGTATCGATGGCCAAGTGCAATCGCAAAAATACAAACTCGCGTGGAGACAGTGTGCTCCTTCAGGTGGCGGCTCACGTCCGCCGGTGCAAGAGCCTGGTAATCCGCGCCCAGGTCCGAATCCAAATCCAGGAAGACCGCCGCGTTTTCCAGGTGGCCGATAAAAACTAAAATTCAAATTTAAAAAAATAATTTAAGGGAAAAAACAAAAACCAAAAGGGGGAACCATGAAATCGAAACTATTACTAATGCTCGTTGGTGTGATGTCGGCTTTAAGCCTTGAAGCGCAAGCTCAAGTGAGCTTAGGCGATCCAGCTTACGGTGGTACAGGCTGTCCAGCGGGATCTGCGAGTGTCACTTTGAGTCCGGATCAAACGGCACTCAGCATCCTTTTTGATAACTATGTTGCGGAAGCCGGCGGCGGACGTCGTGTGGATCGCAAGTCTTGCAACATCTCTATTCCAGTGAGAGTGCCACAAGGTTACAGCGTGTCTGTTTTCCAAGTGGACTACCGCGGATTCAACTCAGTTCCTCGTGGGGGACAAGCGCGTTTTGACGCTGAATATTTCTGGGCTGGCGCTCGTGGTCCTCGCGTTTCAAGAACTTTCGTTGGACCTTACAACGATGTTTACACTTTGACTGACAATCTTATCGCAAGTGCCGTTGTTTGGACTCCTTGCGGAGAGAGCGTGAACCTTCGCGTAAACACTTCGATGATGGCGCAAACAAATCCACGCGGCGAGCAAACTTTGGCGACAGTGGATAGCGCGGATATTACTTCCGGCGTGATCTACCATCTTCAATGGAGACGTTGCAGATAGTTTGACTTAAAGCACCGGGCTTCTCAGGCAAAAGTAGATGTTTTCCATTCAAAAATGCGTTAACATCTACTTTTGCATATTAACAGGAGCCGCTGATGTCCCAACAATCCGCCCACCACTCTAAAGCCTTTCAAGTTCGTCAAGCCCTTTGGGCCCTGCAAAAAGAAGTTCTTAATTCTCTTAAAGAAGAATTCGACCGCGAAGTCGGTTACCAAGCGGCTCCCACAGAGTGGTTTCAAGTTTTGATGACGGCTGAAAGATACATCTGGCTTCGTGAATTGACTTCGTTGATGGCTGACATTGATATCATGACAGAGCTGGAATTTATTACGGACCAACATGCGAGCACGGCTCGTTCTGAAATCGAAAGACTTTTGTTTGATCAAAATGCCACTGATGCCGACAGTTTTGCAAAACAATATAACGGTCTTTTGATGTCAGGTGCTTCTTTGCTGCCTTTGCATTCACAATTGCGCGCGACTTTGCAACATCTGCCTCAAGCCGAAATTAGCAAAGACCAAGCGGCTGCCGAAAGAAAAAGCTGGCAAGAAGAACATCGCCATCAAGCGCGTAAGAAACGAAACTAAAGTTTTATTCTAAAAAACAGCTCCCTGGTGACTCCTTCAAGGATTATGATTGAATTGAAACGAAGGCTTGGAGGATCACTATGTTCAGAAATCAATTCCTGACTTCCCTCTTTGTCGGCGGAAGCCTTATTGTTCTTGTGGTTCTTGGAAATGTCGCTGGACTTTGAACAGAGGTCTTTGCGCAAACACAAAAACAAAATCTGAGTTGCCGTTGCATTCGGCAAAGCTGTCTTTGTCGTAACATTTCAACTTCATTCTTTATGTTAAGATGAGACCATGGCCAGAGTTCTGTTAATTGTCTTTCTTATGCTCCTCTCTCAGATTTCTTCGGCGCAAAATTCCCGGTTAAGAATTTTGACGGAGAACTGGCCTCCTGTGACCTACGAAAAATCCGGAGCGCCCCAGGGAATGGCTGTCGAGCTGACTCAGCTTTTACAAAAACGCATGAACTCCAATGATCTTATCGAAGTCGTTCCTTGGCCACGCGGCTATGAGCTGGTCAAAACCAAACCCAACGTTCTTCTTTTCACGATGACTCGCACTCCAGAAAGAGAAAAATTATTCACTCTTTTAGGCCCGATCGCCAATGGAGAGATTGCGCTTTACACGCGCCGCTCTTTCCCTACAGAATTTCATACCCTGGATGAGATCCGCGAAAAGTTCACGATTGGCGTTCATCGCGGCACCGTCTTTCAAAAAACTTTGGAAGAGTACGATTTTAAAAATATAGTTCCGGTGAATTCTCCTATCAGTAATTTAAAAATGCTGATGGCCGGACGTGTGGATTTTATTTGTGAAGATGCTCTCGTGATTAAAGAGCTTTTGAAAGAAGCCGGGTATCCTGCGGATGCTTCGCAAAAAGCCTTTTCCTTGCTTAAGAAAAGTTCACTTTATTTTGCTTTTTCACGAGGCACGCCAAAAGAGACTGTCGAAAAATGGCAAAGGGCTTTTACCGATGTTAAAAAAAATGGAGAGTTTAAAACTCTCCATCAAAAATGGTTCGGAAATCATCCCGCGCCCATGGATGTCGTGGTGATCAATCCTCCTGATGAGTTTGTGTTTCCTGAAACGCCTGTAAGAAAATCTCTTTCGGCTGGGCTCCTGAAATTCCTATTTCCCGATTCAGAATAAAGAATGGAACGCCACTGACTCCGATATTATAAGCTTCTTCAATAAGGTTTTTAACTTCCTGACTGCCTTGCGAGCTTTTTAAAAATTCTTCGACTTTTTGAGGTTCGTATCCTACCCGGCTCATCACGATTTGAAGGT
Organism: Bdellovibrio sp. BCCA; assembly: GCF_037996825.1. NCBI lineage: Bacteria > Pseudomonadati > Bdellovibrionota > Bdellovibrionia > Bdellovibrionales > Pseudobdellovibrionaceae > Bdellovibrio > Bdellovibrio sp. BCCA. The sequence continues at coordinate 2,718,540 of NZ_JBBNAC010000001.1, forward strand.
TTTCCATTTTGGAAAGATCCTCGCCCTTGACATAATAAGCGTCGTAAATCGCATTAGCGACTTCAAGTTGCTTTCCGTCCTGAGTCGCCCACCAAATAAGACGATGGCAATCAAACGTGTTGATGTGCACGTGCATTTTTTCAAAATGGATTTCTGTGCCGGCGGCTTTCGCGGCTTTTTGCACCATCGCTTCTGCTGCTTGAAAGCGGCTGTCACTGCCAAATTTCTTTTTTAAATATTCAGAACGTGAAACGCCCTCTCGTGGAGTAGAAGCATCCAATTGAAACGGCAGAAAGCGCACATCAATGTCAAATTCATCGCGACTTTGAGCAACGGCATCTAAGAGGCTTTTTTTCCCGACAAAACACCATGGGCACACAATGTCGACAACGGCTTCTACAATGATTTTCTTTTTCATATTCCACCTCTCGCATATTATACTCAAACATATGGGTTTACGCCATCATCTCCAAGAGGCTCTTAAAATTAATCCTGTTCCTTCTCCGTGGCCTCGCATGGTGGTGTGCGCTTTCGCGACGGCGTTCCCGTTGGTGATTGGCGTATTATTGGGACAATTGCCTCTGTCTATTTTCGGAGCTTTAGTCGGATTTTTGCTGGTACTCAACGATCATTTGGGGACCTTGGGACACCGTCTTTGGGTGATCACGCTGACATTTTTATTTTTGTTAGGCGGACTTCTTATCGGAGTTCTTACTGGCGATCAGAGGTCACTTATGATTCCGATTTTGCTAGCCATCACCTTTTGGATGGGGCTTATGGGAGGAGAAGGTGCTGAGCTTGAGCGAGCCGTTCTTTTTGGCACCTTTCAAATTTTAGCGGGAGCTTATTCCATCGCTATCAAAAAATATTTCGCAGCCGCTTTAGCTTATGCGTTCTTGGGATATCTCTGTGTCATTTTATTTCTGTCCCTCTTAGTTTTTCTTCGTCGTCACAATCCGAATCCTTTTGCACGCCTTCGCACAAAATTTAAAGAATCTTTTAAGCAGGGAAAAAGTCGATACCTGTACGCCTTTAGCTACAGCGTGAGTGTTTTAATTACGTTGATCATTGTCGATTACTTTAAAATCGATCACGGTTATTGGGCCGTGGGGACTGTGCTCATCATCATGAGACCGGACGCGAAACAAAGTATTTACAGGAACTTGCAAAGATTTTTTGGAACCTTGATCGGCGTTTTGGTTGCGGAAGGACTTATTCTGACAATCCATTCTCCATGGCTTGCGATTCTTGTTTTAACGTTGATCAGTTTTTGGGGGCCTTGGGCTTTAAGTCGCAGTTACTGGTTGGGATCTGCCGTTGTCGTGGTGATGCTTCTTTTGATTTTGGATATTCCCAGCATTGAGCACGGCGACACTCACACGCCGCTTTTACGTTTGCAGGCCACGGGACTTGGCTGTCTCTTAAGTCTTTTGGGAGTCGTCTTTGCGAATCCTCAATTTCTCTGGAGAGACAGCCCGCCTCCCCGCGAATAAATTTATTTATTTAATTTGCCCATGTATTTTGGATTGAGCAGATTGTCGATGGAGAAAATTTCGCTCAACTGCTCTTGCGTGACGACACCTCTTTCAAGAGCCACTTCGGCAACACTTTTTCCCGTCTCTGCACAAATTTTTCCGATCTTATCACCTTCATCGTGACCAATCAGAGGATCGAGAAACGTAACGATACCAATGCTGTTCATCACATAATCACGGCAGCGATCTACATTGGCCGTAATGCCTTTAACACATTTGTTTTGCAAAGTTGTGCAGGCATGAGTCAGAAGATCCAACGACTCAAACATGCTGGATGCGATCACAGGCTCCATCACGTTCAGTTGCAGTTGTCCTGCTTCTGCCGCGAGGGTGATCGCCAAATCATTTCCGATAATTTTAAAAGACACTTGGTTGACGACTTCAGGAATCACTGGATTTACTTTCGCCGGCATAATGGAAGAGCCTGCTTGCATCTCTGGCAGATTGATTTCTTTAAGACCTGCACGAGGCCCCGAGCTTAGCAGACGCAAATCATTGCAGATCTTCGAAAGCTTCACGGCCGTGCGCTTCAACGCTCCTGAAATGATGATGTAAGCGCCGCAATCACTTGTGGCTTCAATCAAATCTTCGGATTGTTCAAACGGATAACCTGTAACTTCAGCTAACTTTTGCACGGCTAAAGGAGCGTAGCCTGGAGGCGCATTGATCCCCGTACCAATCGCCGTTGCACCTAAGTTTACTTCCAAGATTAATTTTTGAACGTTTTTAATCAAACGACTGTCTTCTTTAAGAAGTGTCGCAAAGGCATTGAACTCTTGTCCCAAGGACATCGGAACGGCATCCTGCAATTGCGTGCGCCCCATCTTAAGAACATTTTTAAACTCTTGCCCCTTGGCTTCAAAGGTCGCCGCCAAATCATCAATGGCTTTCACAGCGACATTGATGTGCTCATAAAGGCTCACGCGGAAGGCTGTTGGATACGCGTCGTTGGTTGATTGACATTTGTTCACGTGATCGTTGGGATTGATCACGGAGTAACTTCCTTTAGGAACTCCGCGCTTTTCTAAAGCGATATTTGCAATGACCTCATTGGCATTCATATTGACGGACGTGCCGGCTCCTCCTTGATAAACATCAGAAGGAAATTGTGAGGCCCATTTTTTTGGATCTTGCAAAATCACGTCACACGCTTCGACGATAGACTTTGCAATATCTGGTGGAATTGTACCAAGTTCTCCGTTGGCAAGAGCCGTGGCTTTTTTAGCCAAGGCCAAACCTCGCACGAAGAAAGCACTGTCTCCGATGGTCTTTCCGGAAATTTGAAAATTTTCAATCGCGCGCACAGTGTGAATGCCATAGTAGGCATCCGCAGGAACATTTTTTTCACCTAAAAGATCTTTTTCAACGCGGAATTTTTGCATAAGTCCTCTTTAATTTTTTAACTTCAAAATTTCACCGTGCTTCAAAACACGGAAGGCATCAGCACTGAGATTTTCTTTCTCTAAAGCTTTTTTCAAATCTTCTTGAGGTGCCGCCATCGCTTCATCAGACAACCGAAATGTGCCCCAGTGAACGCCGATGGAAAGTTTGGATTCTAAATCTTTATGAATTTTCACGGCCTCTTCGGGATCGACGTGTTGCTTTTTCATAAACCAACGGGGCTCGTAAGCTCCAATCGGAATGAGCGCAACATCCACCGCTCCTAATTTTTTGCGAATATCAGCAAAGTCTTGAGAGTATCCCGTATCACCCGTGTAAAGAGCTTTGAGATTTTTCCCTTGAATGTGCCAGCCACCCCAAAGAGTTTTGTTCGTGTCAAAAAGGCTGCGTTGGCTCCAGTGTTGAGCAGGCGTGAATGTGAGCGTCAGATTTTTGAACGCGACCTGATTCCACCAATCCACTTCTTTGACGTTTTTAATTCCTTCGGAATTCAAAAGCGCTTCATCACCTAAAGGCACAAGAAATAAAGTGTTGGAATCGCGCTTCGCAAGTTCACGCAATGTCGGAAGATCTAAGTGATCGTAGTGCGCGTGAGAAATCACGACGACATCAATCGCCGGAAGATCGGAAATTTCAAAAGGCAATGACGTGAGACGTTTGGGCCCCAGAAAACTCACCGGAGACACACGCTCAGAGAACACCGGGTCCATCAAAATATTGACGCCTTCAATTTGCAAAAGCGACGTCGCATGTCCCACCCATGTTAAAGTGTTTTCGCTGCGATTGTTGCGAAGATAATTTGTATCCGTTTTTACAACGACGGGCTGAAATGGCGGCTCTGGAGGCTTTGAATCTGTCAGGCGCGCCCATTGCCATTTCCAAAAGTTCGCTTTGGGAGAATTATCGTAGTTATTATAAAAACGATTTTCTCCACGATGAGGCTTTTTCGGGTCGTAATAACGATAGCTTTGACAGCCCGAAAAAAGGAGTACTCCTGTGGTCGCAATAAGGGTCCATTTCATCTGAGCAGATTCGCATTGAGCCTCTGCTCTAGGCAAGAAAGATGTTGCCTTGCGCGCCATGAAATAATAGGACTGATCTCTGACATCTCTCACAAGGAAAACACCCGTGATTCGTGAATTTTGGAAGCAGCAAAGTACAGCGCAGAAAGTCACAATTCTCTTTATTCTTACACTGCTATTTCGAGCTTTTTTCTCGTTAAACATTGGTTTGATCGACGATGAAGCGTATCACTGGTCTTGGTCAAAATGGTTGCAGCTTTCTTACTTCGATCATCCGGGCATGATTGCATGGCTTGAAGCCATCACGACGAGCCTTTTTGGTGACACATATCTGGGAGTTCGCCTTCCTGGTTTTCTGTGTTTTGTCGGAACAGTTGTTTTACTTTATAAGCTCACCAAAGATTTGTTCGACGAATGGGCCGCGATTTTTGTCGGCGTGATTTTGTTGTGGTCTCCGTTTTGGGGCTTCGGCGGTTATGTCGCTTCACCAGAACCGCCGTTTATGTTCTGTTGGGTGGCGGCTTCGTGGGTCTTCTGGCAAGGCGTGCGTGAAGATGACAAACGTTGGAGCGTAAAAAAAACGTGGTTGTGGCTGGGCGTTTTGATGGGCTTGGGACTTAATTCCAAATTCATCATCGCTTTGTTAGCACCAGGATTTGGACTTTATCTTCTGGCGACTCCGAATCGCCGCAAAGATTTGTTAACGCCATGGCCGTGGGTGGGATTTTTAATCGCAACCGCATTGTGCACACCGATTTTCTGGTGGAATCACATTCACGAATGGCCAGGATTTAAATATCAATTCCATGATCGTCACACCGGCGAGCATTTCAACTTGTCACGCTGGTTTGTATTCTTCGGCGCGCAGCTGCTCTTCACAACACCGTTCTTGTACGTAATGATTGTGTTGGCTTTTATTACTTCGTTCGTAAAAATCAAAGAGGCCCGCTGGAGATTTTTATTCTGCCTGACGGTGCCCTCTATCGCGGTCTTTTATCCGCAACCTTTGTTTGCCGATTACAAACCTCACTGGAGTGGGGCTGCTTACACATTGCTGCTGATCGGTGCCGGAGCTATCTGGTCCCAAGGTCTTTACTGGGGCCGCCGCAAAATCGTAAAACCAAGAAACAAAATCTACACATGGGGTATCGCCGGATTCTTCATCGTGTTGGGACTCGTCAGCTACACTCCGTTCGTGTATCCGTGGATTCCAAAAGCCTACAAACTTTTTAATCCCAACGGAGAATGGAAAACCACTTACGATTTCAGCAACGAATTCACAGGCTGGGAAGATTTAGGTCGATACGTCAATCGTCGCCAAAGAGAAATTCACGCCGAAAGTGGCAGAAAGCCTTTCATTGCGGCTCATCGTTATGAAAACACAGCGCAAACCACGTGGGGCACAAAACAAAAAGTGTACATGCTGAGTTCCACCGTTAGTCACTACACGGTGATGCAATCTCCTGAAGAGATGAACAATCTTAAAGGACAGGATGCGATCTTTGTGAGCACTGAGAAGTATCCAGCAGACCCTATCGAATGGGCGAAGTGGGATTCTTGCCAAAAAGAAGAAATGAAAACATTCCGTCATGGAATTCATGCTCGGACTTTTTACGTCTATTACTGCACAAATTTTCAAGGAATTACAAAATAGACAAGAGCTGGGAAAACACCCAGCTCTAAAGTCATTACTTGGAATTCAAGCGCTGTTCAATTTTATCCAGACGTGCTTTCAGTTCAGCGTTTTCTTTTTCAGTTTTTTCCACCTGAGATTTTAAACGCACACTTTCTGCCTCAAGAGTCTGCACGCGTGCATCGGTTTTTAACAACCACTCACGAAGTTCATGAATAGCATTGATCACAGGCGCCACCAGAACCTGATAAGCTACAGACTTAATTCCCTGTTTGTCTGTCTTCACAGCCTGCGGGAAAACTTTTTCAACATTTTGAGCGATAAGACCGATTTGCTCAGATGGATCACGGTTCTGATCAATCCAATGATAGGTGACCCCTTCTAACTGAGACACGGAATCCAAGGCGCCAGCGATAGATCGGATATCTTTTTTTAAGCGAATGTCTGAGTTCTGCGTGAGGGTTCCACCGATGTTCATGTTGCCCGATGACGTCAGACTCATTCTGCAAATGCCTCCGGCCTCAAAGCACATCGAGTTTGCTCCCAATGAAGCTGCCGTTGAAGATGAAAGCCAATTCCACGCAAGTCCGCCCGCGCCGGTGTTTTCGTTAGAAATTACGGTGTAGCCTCCGGGAGCATTTGCAGATACCTGCAACAAATGGGCAGGATTTATCGTCCCAATACCAACTTTGCCATTTTGATCAATACGCATTCTTTCTACACCATTTGTTGCGCCATTGGGAGTTGTTGCAAACTTCAGGTTGGCACCATGTGCAGACGTGGACCAGTTTTCAGTAGCATTGGATAACATCCCGTTGGGGGTACTTTGCATCGGCACAGTTGAACCATCATATCCGGTGAGTGTATAAAATCCCAAAGACGCCCCAGACGTCAGTGCTAACGGAGCTGATGGAGTTCCAAGGCCGCCAGCCACCTCGATCACGCCCCCGGTGTTCGCATTATTGAATGTGCGCACTGAGAGGCCGCGACCGCCGCCGCCAGTGCTTTCAACTATAACTGTATTTCTATCCTGAGTTGTCGTACCAATACCCACGTTGCCGCTGGCATTGACATTGAGTCTATTCGTCCCATTGGTTCGCAGTGAAACTGAATTGACAACTCCCGTTGTGGGATCTGCATTTATTCCAAAACCAATTCTGTTCGCTTCTGCAGAGGAACCTTTCGCCAACCAAAAAGCATTATTGGCACCGTCCACCGAAGAGGTTAGACGTGTGCCCATATTTATATTTCCGTTAACATCTAAGAGCGCTTGTGGATTCGAAGTACCAATACCGACATTTCCATTTGAACTGATGCGCATTTTTTCTAAATTGCTAGTATCAAAAATAATCGCCGCGGCCACACCATTAGAAATATACAAATCGTCTGAAGATCCATCGGTCAGACCTATCGAAGACTTCCAAGTTCCATCTTTTGAAATATCGATACTAGGGATTCCTCCCGCTGGAGAATCCAGTCCCAGAGGAATCGTTGAAGTCGTAAAGGATTTCAGCATGAGCGTTGCGCCCGCATCAAGGGCCGTGCCCATGGCGACATTTCCCGCGCTACCTACCGTAATTCGAGTTGCATTGTTAGTTTTAATGTTTAAATCGAAAGCATCATTCGTTCCAAGATTCGCCGTTGCTGAAAATGAATTTCCACCATTTAAAAACACGGAGCCCGTCGTGAAAGTTGAACAGATCATTAAGCCTGTGGCGTCGAAAGAAACCATCTGTCCAACCGCGCAGTTAAATGTTGTTACAGCGGAACCCGTTCCGTTAGAGGCAAGAAGTCTGTTTGCAGTAAGAGACGTCGCTCCCGTACCACCTTTATTTACTGGCACTGTAGAAGGAAAATTTGCCGGATCAGCACTGATAGTTCCTGATGTCACAGCAATACCTGCACCAACTTGCACGGCACCTTTAGTCGATGTTGTTGCATCGTTAATTGAGATCGCCGGAGTTGTTGAACCTGTTGCGACAACAATGGGAGCAGTGCCTGTGACATTTGTCACAGTTCCATTTGTCGGAGTGATCCACTGAAGACCCGAAGCTTGGGCAGAGTTTGCCGAAAGAACTTGTCCGTTTGTTCCGACTGGTAAACGAATATCATTTGTTCCGTCGTGAACAATCAAATCACCTTTAGTTGTGCTTGGAGAAAGACCATTGAAAGCCGCAATTGCAGTGGTTTGTCCCGTACCGCCATTTGCAATGGGTAAAGTACCAGTGATCTCGGTTGCAAGATTAACAGCAGCCCCATTGCTCGCAGCCGTTAAACGACCTTGAGCATCGACGGTGATATTTGCGCGAGTATAAGACCCTGCCGTCACAGCCGTGTTTGCTAACGAAATTGTTCCAGTAGAAGTGATCGGACCGCCACTTAAACCAGTACCAGTTGCGATATTCGTAATAGTACCACCAGCATTCGTGTCAGTATCATTCGCACACTCCCAACGAGAGTTGGCAGCGATCCATTTGATTACCTGGCCATCGGCACAAGCAACGTTATTCGGTTTATAAGTAAGATATTTTGAAGCAGCACTGTTAATATCTCCATAATCCAAAGTGACTGAGCCGGTTTTTGTGGCAACAGAAGTCACAGGAAAAGCGATCGCCGCATTCGATGCCGCAGTTAAGCGTCCCTGAGCATCAACAGTGAAAGTTCCAACTTGCGTTGTCGAACCATAAGAGCCCGCAGTCACCGCAGTATTAGCTAAAGAAATAGTTCCCATCGTAGTAATAGGACCACCGCTTAAACCAGTACCAGTCGTAATATTAGTCACAGTCCCACCAGCATTTGAATCCGCCGCAGGAGCCCACTTCGTTCCGTCATATTTCAAAACTTGGCCGGAAGTTAATCCAGTCGTATCAACATCAACGCCCTTGATTTTGTTTACAGAAACCGCACCAATAGTTCCACTCACGTCTCCCGCTACAGAAACATTGATAGACTGACATTGAAAGGAACTAGAAACCGAATTCCAATAAGGAGTTTGATGAGCAGCACAGTTCGCACTTCCCACAGCAGCATTAAATGCCGCTGTCGTGTGGTAAGTTGCAAGTGTCGAAGACAAGTTTGTTACGTCGCTAATTGCAATCGCAAAACTTCCCCACTGCGAGCCATCGTATTTCAAAAAATTTCCTGCGCCAGGAGCCGCATTTGAAACCGCAACTCCTTGAATCTTAGCCACAGAAGGATTCGGATAAGTCCCAAACAAATCTCCACCAGCAGATCCCGTTGGAATGCGCGCATCCGTGAAGCGAGTATCATTACCCGCCGCCACGGTCCCTGCAGTTGTACCGACGTTCACACTAATATTCGGGATTGAGGCTGTACCGGATTTTGCCAGATAGGGACCGGTCACATTAATGTCACTCACCATTCCCGCGCCACCGGCATCATTCTGACAAGTGAAGTTGACGCCATCAAAAGTGAGATACTGGCCCGGAGAACAAGTTTGCAAAGTATTTTTTAAAACGAAATCACTCGGTAACTTATCGCCCAACTTTGCCGCCGAATAGGAAAAGGAAGCAAAAGGGACCGAACGAATCTCGTTGTTCGGAGTGATCACCTTCCATCCAGTCCCATCGTGAAATTGAACTTTCAAAATACGAATGTCATCGGCATTCGCTACATAGGTGGCTCCGCCTTCACAGGTATGCGTGACTGCATTATTAAAGGCATCACGAAGTGTGTAAGAAGGACCGGTCGGATACAGGCGATTTCCAGAACCGATTGGAACATCAAAGATTCCTTTAGATCCTTGCATATTGATGTTGTCACGTTGTTCGCGATAAAGAACACAACTGCCGGAAGCATTCGTGATTTCAAAAGCAAAGCTGACATTATTGTATTCAAGAGGAGTCCCATCCGTTTTTAGAATACGACCTTGATAGGTAAAGGAACTCGGCGAAGCAAAAAGCTCCAGCGGTGCAAAGACAAGTAAACCAACAAGAAGGCACAGATACGTTCGGGATGCCATGCCCTCTTATCGGATTTTTAACAGAAACACTAAACTCGACTCTCTATAGAATGAATTTCGTAGCCAAATTCGAATTATGACTCACAAATGAATTCTCAAAATGAGACCTAGTGACGACGCAGGCCCGTTTTGATTTGGTTTAAACCCAATGCACCGATGCTCACAGTAGCCTTGATATCAGAAAATTGACTGCCATCCGTAGATGTCTGTGTAACCAAAGTTGTTTGGACCAGAACATCGTTAGAGGCGATTGTTTTACCAAGAGCGACGATCTTACCATCAAAATCGACTCGCGCTCCTTGAACTGCGACTTTCGATTGTTGTACCTGGCACTGAAAAATATCTGCTGCATTTACATTTTGCGAGCAAGAGTTTGAATCAAAAGTAATAATGAGAGCATTAAGTCCCGTCATTTGGAAAACATCCTTCAAATGACCTTCCGTCTCGGAATCCACCAGAGGACGATTGTCGGCATATGCCAGAATAGCTCCTTGAACGATGACCTGAACTTTTCCATCTTCCAAGGTGTTTGCAGACAAGGCACCTAAACCGTAGTTAAGCCAGCTCACCAAGTTTTTCTCGTCGATGTGACCCGCATGAGCTGTCGCCGTCAAAACCAAAACACTTAATAAAGCGATCAAATTTTTCATATTCAAGACCTCCGTTTTGAGATTCGCATGATTGCTCACGTGCAGCTCTTATATGGCGTGTTGATTCATTATGAAAATATATAGTGCCTATACTTATAATTAAGAATTTCTATGGATAAAACTTAATTAAGCGAATACTCGATAGGAACTGTAATAACCCAAGAGGTTTTTTGGATTTCTTGCGGGAAGGGTTTCATTCCGTCGATGCCTTTGACCAATTCGTGTGCGGCCTTGTTGAGGGAATCGTAAGGAGTTTTTTCTACGATCTCACTTTCTTTGAGAGATCCATCAGCGCCTAGAGTAAATCGCATTGTTACTTTTCCGGTGTGGCCCATTTTTTTTGCCATCATTGGATAGCGTTTGCGGCGCTCTAATAGTTTTTTTATTTCGTAGAGGTATCTTTGCTCTGGGGAAACTTCGATGCCGTTGGCGACACCTTCTTTGCCTTCTAATGCGCCTTTTTCTGATGTGCCCGCCAATGAGCCCATCGTTTTTCCAGATGAGACTTGTCGAGGTTCTGTTGTCGCTTCTACTTTTTCATTTTTCAATGCAGGCGCATCGGAGTCGTCAGCGGCGACGGCTGTTTTTATTTTTACCGGTTTGGCTTCTTCGATTTTTGGGGCTCGTTCCTGGCCTCCATCGCCGTACATGAGTTCCACTCCCACTGGTAATGGAACTATTTCTGGAGTGGCCAATGAAAGACCCAACAAGAAAGCTCCTCCGTGCAATAAGGCAGAGAGAAGAATTGTTTTATTTATGTTTAAAGAAATTCTCGGTAATTTCATAGGCTTCGCTTAAGACGCAGTTATAAGGTTGGATCTTTAAAAACTCAATCTTCGGGTCCTAAAATGTATTAAATGCATTTAAAGGCGTCTTGATTTCCTGCAAATGAAAATCTACTGAAAAACGGTTCTTCGTTTAAGAACTATGCAGGATTCGCAAATTTGCGCTTCGTGGGACTTCTGTAATTCTCGTTCCTTGTTTCTTTCGTTTTAAGGCGTTCGAAGCTCAGCACAGAGCTTGCTTCTTGAGCCTCGTTGACTTTTTCAAAAGGAATTCGCGATGAAAAGAATGGCTTGCACTTTGGCGATGCTGATGGGATTTAGTGCGGTGGCTAACGATGGCAGTGTCTATGGTATGGGCGGCATTGGTCGCGCTTCTGACGGAAATTCGACGGGCTATCAAGGTGGTCAGTATGGCTATGAATACAAGACCGGACAAAACTCTCGCGTCGGTGTGATGTACTACAACGAAGGCACTCCAGAGAACAATCATCGCGATGGTTTTGCGGTGATGGGTTGGTACAATCAACCGATTACGAAAGATCTTTCTATTCAAGCCGGTGTAGGTCCTTATTACTCGATGAACACGACAACTGTGAATGGCGAGCAACTCAATGATAAAAAATTGGGAGCCATGGCGGCCATCGCCGTTCTTTATCGTATCTATGGATCTCACTTTGACCTGCGCGCACAATACACGCATGCGCAAGTTCCAGGAGCCGTGAATACGGACACTCTTTTTGTCGGAGTCGGTTACAACTTTACTGATGCTCGTGAAGAGGTCGTTCGCAGAAATATTGAAGCCAGCGTATGGGGAGGAAACTCCCACACCACTCGCGGTGGAGCAGACATGGTTCGCGGCTTCCAAGTGGAGGTGCAAAAACTTGCGACTCCGAATGTTGCTTACTCTGTCAGCGTGATTCATGAAGGAAATACGGGCGTTGTCGATCGCAAAGGTGTAGCCGGACAAGTTTGGTATGTGACGAAGACTGAAAACAATTGGACCTTCAGTGTTGGCGCGGGACCTTACATCGCACGCGATGACATTGAAGATCGTACAAAACTTTTAGGTCTTGTGAGTTTAGGTGCTTCTAAGAACGTCACAAAAACTGTGAAAGTCGGCGTTCGTTTTAATCGCGTTGTCACTGGCAATCACAAAGACCAAGACATGTTCCTGATCGGTGTCGAGAAGAAATTCTAAGACGACACAGCCGCTGCGCTCTTCGCGGGCTTCTTAAAGAAATAAGTCGTTCCCGCGATAAGTACAAAAATCAGTGCCACAATACAAACACCCGTCCACTGCGCCTGTGACCAGGCAATACTGGCGAGCAAAGATCCTGCGGCTCCCCCGATAAAATAAAAAAACATATAGGCCGTGTTCAGTCGGCTTCGAGCCTCAGGAATCAATGAAAACACCCGGCTCTGATTGGACACGTGAGCTACTTGCAATCCCACATCCATGATCACAACTCCAATACTAAGAGCGATCAAAGAAGTTCCTCCCCAGAAAAGATAAATCAAAAATGAAATTCCCATCATGGCGATGCCATAGCCCACCGTCTGACGTGGACTGCGACGGTCGGCAAGTCTCCCCACAAGAGGAGCTGCCAACGCTCCCGACGCTCCTAAAATTCCAAAAAGTCCCACTGTCTTCGCTCCGAGGTTGAAAGCAGGAGATTCCATCAAATAAATCAACGTAGCCCAGAAGGCACTAAAAGCACCAAACATCATCGAGCCAAACACCATCGACTCACGAAGAACGGGAAGCTCTTTCACGAGTTGAATAACGGATTTGAGAAGTCCCACATAACTTCCCGAAAAGCTCGGTTCACTTTGTGGAAGGGCTCCGCGCAAAACGAAAGCTAAGATGACGAGCACAACAGAAGCCGAACCGAACATCACGCGCCAACCAAAAAGGTCGCCGATAAAACCAGAAACTGTGCGTGCTAAAAGAATTCCTAAAAGCATTCCACTCATCACCATACCCACCGTCTGTCCCCTTTTTTGTGGAGAAGAAAGATGAGCAGCAAAAGGAATAATATATTGCGGAGTCATTGTCGCAAGACCCAAGAGCAGACTTAAAACAATCACGAAATAAATATTCGGCGACAACGCCACACCAATCAAACAAACTGCTGACACCAGTGTTGAAATAAAAATCAGACGACGTCTTTCAAAGCGGTCGCCTAAAGGACTTAAGAAAAACATGCCGAGGGCATATCCCAACTGCGTGCCTGTCGGAATCCATCCCATCACAGCGGCACTGGCTCCAAAAGTATTTTGAATTTGATGAAGCAGTGGTTGGCAGTAATAAAGATTTGCAACACACAACCCCGTTGCAACCGTCATCACCCAAAGGACAAAAGAAGTAAGATTTTGTTTCATAGATAGCCTCAGACTCGAAAGGTACGGACTTACTTTTGGTTGATACTTGCGTCTAACGCGCAAGCGCTACCAAAAGTAAGTCCGTACCTATTAAAAAAGGGGCTTTGTCAGCCCCTTTTTGTTTTAAACGTATGATCCTCTTTTGATTTTTTCCAGGATCAGTTTCTCTGTTTTGATTGGATCTTTTGGATCGACAGAGAAGTAAGATTGCTGCTCGCAACGTACTTTTTCTTTGATCAACCAGCGGAGGATGTCCGCCAAGTTTTTATTTTTCTTGTCCAAGAAGAACGGATCGTTTTCCAAAGCATCTTTGGCTTTTTTCAAAGCGCGCGCTTCGGCTGGATCGGATTCTCTGACTTTGTAGTGAGGAAGATCGTATTTTTTTACGTCTTCTGGCAACACACCCAAGAATTTTACATTCGGTGCAGAGAAGTCAGCGTTACGGATCAAAGAGGCCGCAGAACCGGCTTTCAAAGTACGGTAGATGTTTTGCAATGTGTACGCATCGAGATCTCCGAAGAAGTACATTGGCACGTCCAACTCTTCTTGGATCAATTTGGCCCAACCACGAACACCGTTTGACGGAACCCCTTGAGCACCCATCACGATACAGTTGTTACGTTTTGTGAATCCCATTGTAACCAGCGTATTCGCCGTACCTTCAGATTCCACGATCAAGCAGAAATCGATTTTCTTTTTCGCTTTTAGTTTCAAAGCTTGCGGTTTGTTCTTCGGTTGGAACGGAGATGTTCCCAATGTCGAAAGATCAATCACCGCGCGGTCACCGTCTGGCAAAGTCTCAGTCACAACCAATTGTTGAGAATAAGTCTGCCCACCACGGTCATTGGCGAAAACGTTTAATTCTTCACGATACACTTCAAGCATATCCCCGATAAAATCGATGATTGCATCTGATTCCGGTTGGTCTTCGAAATCCAAAGGTTTCAAACGTGGGTTGCCTTTGATTTCACCTTTACAGATGTAGTAAAGCTCACGCTTCGTATTGACGTTTCCAACATCCAGGTTACGAAGCAGGATTTCAAGAATGAAAACCACACGCGCAAGTTTTTGCACGGAAGACACGTTCAATTCCGTACGAACAACTTTATCACCCGGAGTGAGGTAACCCACTTTCGAGTTGTACAAAGAGTTGTCCAAAGATGTTTTGACCGCCTCTAAAACAGGGCGCTTCGACATCTCAAGGTCTTTCAACATTTTGTCAGCCAAAATGCGGGCTTCTTTAGGAATATCAATTTTTAATTCGCGAATGCTTAATAGTTTTGCCATTACGCTTTTTTCCCAGTCGTTTTCTTAGTAGTAGTTACGGCTTTTTTGGTCGTTGTTTTCTTTGTTCCTTGCGGTTCAGAAGCCTCTTCAACCAACTCTTCAGAAGAAATCACGTCGATATCTTCGTCGTCTCCGTGAGAAATACCTTTTTTCTTCTCGCGTTGTTTTTGCGCAAGAAGTTTGGATTCCGCGGCTTCCAAGTCAGCCATCGCCTCTTCAGAGTCACGGCCCAAAAGTTTTTTCAAACCTTCTTCCGCTTTTTTCTTACGAGATTCTGGAGCTTTGATGATGCTTGCCAAACCTTCAACAAGGATGGGACCAAACTGCTCGATGTGCGCCAATTTTCTTTCAAGGTCGGCTTCTTTCACTTCTTTTTTGATGTGACGAGAAAGCTTTTGACCTGCTTGGATCAACGCCAAACGGATTTCTGCTACCAACTCTTCGGAAGCATCAATCGTTTCTTTCGAAGCATTTTTAAATTTAATGAATGGAGACACGATGGAAACCGCGAAAATATACGGTCCTAGCGGCAAGCTGTCTTTCGGCTGGCCCAAACCATATGTTTTCCAGTTCACAGACTCAATCGCCCATGTGATCGCGCAACCGGATTTATCGAATTGCAATGGAACACGGTTCGCAAAACGAAGCAAAGTCACTGGAGAATCCGGAGATTGATTGCGGTCTTTAAAACGCGCCAAAGCGACTTCCACCACGACAGGTTTAAAGTCACAGATAGTCGGTTTACGAGTCACAACCGCGAAGAAGTCGATTTCACCTAGACGAATAATCGACTTAGAAAGAGCTTCCTCCCCCACAGTCAAAACAGATCTTGTCGATGGCGCCATCAACTCTGTGTTTTGCACAGCTTGGAAAACTTTTTTGAAGTCTTCTTCAGTAAGTGACGTCAAAGGCTTTTCAAGAAGGCTTTTTGGAAGACCTTTTTTCACGAACTCTGAAATAGATTGATCAGAAATACGAGAGAAACCTGTCTTCAAGAACTTAGATAAAGTCGTTTTACCGAACAAAGTGGAATGAGTGATGAACTCACCTAGTTTGAACGTGTGAGGATGTGGCAAAGACGCCTCTGGAATTTGCGGAACTTCTTGGCTCACGCGAGTCACAGTGACGAAATCGTTCTCCATCAATTTATAAGTGACAGTCATATGAGGGTTCACAAGGATTGTGCCCTCAATATAAGTCACGATACCACCGTCACCGTTAAGCTGAATACGTCCGTCAAGAACGAACTCAACGCGAGTTCCGTGGTCACGATCCCAATCCAAAGTTTCTTTATTTTTTAGAACACCCGTATTGGATTTGATATCCACGTCGACTTGTGCCGACACGGCTTTACGCATTTTTTTAGTCTTAGAAACAACGTTCACACCACGGGCATTGGTCATTTGCGCCCATGTTGTTGCTGCAGAAATACCGATACCTTGTTGTCCGCGTGAACATTGTCCACGGCCAAATTTAGAAGACGCAAGATACTCACCATATACTTTTGCGAGATCTTCAGCTTCGATTCCCGGCCCGTTATCTTCGACAACGATGCGAATTAAATCAGTATTTTTAGTTGAACCAGTTCCGACTTTTGAAACTTCAATCAAAAGATCTGGAAGAATACCGGCCTGCTCACACGCATCCAAAGAGTTGTCTACGGCCTCTTTCAAAGTCGTCAAAACGGCTTTCAATGGAGACGAGAATCCCACTTGTTGGAGGTTCTTCGCAAAATATTCAGCGGTACTACTTTTAGTAATCTTACTCACGGTCGCTTGATCCTTCACGAGATGTTAACGAAAATTAATGAATGACTTTGTTAGGTTAACGCCAACGCAGGGGGTTAAAGCAAGACTAAAGCCTCAACGCTGCGTGGTGTAATTTTGAATATGAGGAATCACAACTCACAACTAAACAAATTTGATGTTACAAAACTTCCTATGAATTCATCATCCGGATTGAGCTTATCACAGAGATTCAAAGTTCATAGTGAGAATATTTGCGCCTTGATCGGCGAGACAGGTTTGGTAATTCGTCCCTATTCCAATTCCTCTCTCTCGTTTTTTGCATTGCTTCCAAGTGAAGAGCAGCTTCAGGTGATCCGCGATTTGCAAATTTATTATCAAATCTGTCTCGATGTGAAAATGGAGGGTGGATTTTTAAGAGACCCTCGTCACTTTACCGAAAAAGCACTTCTGCGACTGGGACTGGAAGCAGACTCGTTTATTCTTGATCAAATTCGACCGAATCATCTCGTTGAAGCATATAGTTTTTCGCAGACGCAGATTTTTCGAACTCTGCTCTTTTTTGAGGTTTGCAGCTACACCCTCGAAGATCTTTACTGTCGTAAATGGTACAACCTCTACGAGCGAACCGCTGAGGATCAGAGAAGTCTTGAAGAGACGCTGAAAACTTTTATGGCGGATATTTCAAAACCTTTGGCAGTTCACAATAAAGAACATGTGATTAAAGAGAGAGACTCCTTAGAACGTCTAGCCATCCGCAATCAAATGTTATGGATGGCTCCTCTGAAAAAAGATGGAAATACAGAGGCTATCTTGACCATAGCCACGGCGTCGCTCGCATAGAGTTCCAATTCAACGTCTCAAACTGAGAAAAACCCCACCAATAATTTATAAAAATCCTTGCAGAGCCGATAAGTTAACCATGAACTTTCCCGGTACGTACTTGGTGCTATTCTTGTCGTTCTTCATTTCGTCCTTTGTTCAGGCGGCCCCTAATGCTTTGACTTATCAGGGACGTATTTTGAAGGCTGACGGAACTCCGTTAACCTACAATAACACTAGTTTTCTTTTTGAAATCACGAATCCTGCCGGCACTTGTGTGATTTATCGCGAGCAGCGCGACGGCATCAACATGCTTAATTCAGGTGGTGTCTTTGACATCCCCATTGGATCTGGCACAAAACTTTTTCCAACAGATCCTTTGGTCACACTTTTAGATTCTTTTAACAATTCCAAGATTCATGATTGTTACGGTGGTTCGACTTATGCTGCTTCCGCCGGAGACATCCGTCTTTTGAAAGTTCAGTTCCACGATGGCAGTGGTTGGAAGGTGATTTCACCATCAAGTGAAATTCGCTCTGTTCCCTATTCTGCTTACGCTCTTTCGGCACAAAAACTGGGAACAAAAACGGAGAATGACTTCTTCGTAAAAACGGGAGTGCCAAGCTGTGCCGGGAATGAATTTTTAACTTGGAATGGAGCCGCTCTTTCTTGTGCCCCTGTGACAGGTGCGAGTGGTGGTACTGTGACGAGCGTCACGTCTTCGAACTCTTATGTAACGATTACGAATAATACTTCGACTCCTGTCGTGACTTTGAATGTTGGTACGACGGCAGGAACTGTGGCTGCTGGTAACGATGCGCGCTTTAGTGACGCGCGTGTTCCTACGGGTGCTGCTGGTGGAGATTTAGCGGGAACTTATCCGAATCCTTCCGTGGCGAAAATTCAAAGTGTTGCGGTTTCTAATGCAGCACCTACCAACGGGAATTTTTTAAAGTTTGATGGCACTCAGTGGATTGGTGCTGCCATTGGGATGAGTGATGTTACGAATTTGAATTCCTCTTTGAGTAATTATCATACGGTGGCTGCGTTTAATTCTGCCGTGGGAAGTGCTAACTGTGCGGCTCATCAGACTCCTTATTGGAATTCGGTTTCTGGTTCTTTTCAATGTCAGTCCATCAACGTTTCTGTTGCGGGTGACGTGAGCGGAACCATTGGTGCTGTTTCCGTAAATAAAATCAAAGGTGTTGATGTTGATACGACCGGATTAACTTCTGGCCAGGTTTTAAAATATGATGGCACGAAGTGGGCTCCGGCGGCGGATTCAAATGCTGGTGGGACTGTTACGAATATTGCGACTGGTACGGGTTTAAGTGGCGGACCTATCACATCTACAGGAACTATTTCTTTAGCTAACACTGCGGTGACTTCTGGATCTTATGGTTCAACTACACAAGTAGGTACTTTTACCGTTGATGCTCAAGGACGTTTAACTGCGGCTTCAAATTCAGCCATCGCATTTCCTGTGACTTCTGTTGCAACTAAAATTGGTGCTGTCACTTTAGATTATGGTGACATAAACAGTGCCGCTTCAAAATATCTCACTTACAAACCTAACAATGTCGCTTGTGCTGATGGCCAAGTGATTAAGTGGATCGCTGCCAACTCTCGTTGGGAGTGTGCAAGTGATACAGATACCAACGCTGGCGGTACTGTTACGAATATCGCGACAGGTACAGGTCTTAGCGGTGGACCGATTACTTCTACTGGAACTATTTCTTTAGCAAACACGGCCGTGACGGCAGGATCTTATACTCGCGCAAATATAACTGTCGATGCTCAAGGTCGCTTGACCGCTGCAAGCAATGGTGCGGCTGTGAATCTTGCAACTGAAGTCACTGGCACTCTGCCAGTAGCGAATGGTGGTACAGGACAGACAACAGTGACGGCGGCATTCAACGGTCTTTCTCCAAGCACAACTAAAGGTGATTTGATTGTTCATGATGGTACGAATGATATTCGTTTGCCTGTCGGAACAAATGGACAAGTATTATCAGCAAACTCTGCGCAGGCATCGGGTCTTCAGTGGATCACACCAACAAACGGAACTGTAACGAATGTTACGGGAACAGCTCCGATTGTTGTGGCGACAGGCTCAACGACTCCCGCAATTTCAATTAACGATGCAACCACTTCAACAAAAGGGGCTGTGCAAGTTGGTGCGGGTATCGCTGTGACATCAGGAACTATCAGTGCTGATCCAGCGAACTTCCCTTCTGCTGTGCCGGTTAATAAAGGTGGTACTGGAGCAACTTCTCTTACAGCAAATAGACTTCTTGCTTCGAATGGAACTGGTTCTGCAGTAACCACATTTAACTGCGCCGTCGGTCAGATGATTTCTTTCGATGCCACGGGGTTGATGATTTGCTCAACCTTCACAACAGGTTCCGTGTTTTTAAACGGTGGAAACTCTTTTGGTGCGGACGCGACGTTAGGAACCAACGATAACTACGCTTTAAATCTCGAAACTAACAATGCGACACGAATGACCGTCACTTCTAGCGGTTATGTCGGAATTGGAACCTCAAGCCCGGCGGCTCAGCTTCACGTATACAACGCAGCTTCAAATCCTCCTGGCACGACTGCAAAATTTCAACTGGCGCCCGCTCTTACTGCGGATATGCCTTCAAACCTTCATGGATCGTGGTCCACGATCATGCCGAGCACTTCGTATAATTTTACCGGTGCTTTATACGGAGCTGTGAACCGTATCGAAACGGCGGCCGGTCAAACGGGAACAATAAACGGTGCGCTGGGCTCCGTTAGTGATGTTTATCATAAATCTGCCAGCCCTATTTCTGCCGCGACAGGAGCTTCGGGAGCGATCTACAATCAATCAACAGGCACCATCAGTTCTGCCAAAGCCGGTTCGTTCAGCGTTTCCAATACGGGCGGAGGAACGGTCACAACAGGATATGGCGTTTATATCGGTCCTGTGGAGGCGACAAATAAATATGGCCTCTATCAATCAGATGCAACGAACACGAACTATTTCGCAGGAAACGTGGGCATCGGAGCCGCGAGCCCCGTTCAGACTCTTCACATAGCTGGCGGTGGTGGTGAAGAAGGTTCCCCCGGAATTTTCATCCAAGATCCGACGACAAGCAATGCTTATGGAGGCAGCCTTTACTATGACGATCGCGGCGGCTTGAATGTTTTCAAAATGGGTGTCGTCAGTAACAACGCCGAGACGGGCTATATTGCTATGAACCGTGACAACGGAAACTTGGGTTTGGGTATTGCAAATCCTCTCTTTAAATTTCACATAAATGGTGATTCACCAGGAAACGCGGATCAAACAGTTGTTCAGATTGGTAACCCTGCAGCCACGGGCGCGGGACCTCTGTACTTAACCTACAATGCGCCGATGCTTTCAGGGAACTCTTACTTTAATAACGGATGGAAGTATGGCGGAGGCGCTGGTAAACCCGCGAGCATCGGCCTGGCGAATGGAATTTCATTTCAAACAGATGATGCGGCTGTAGGTGCAGCAGGAGCCGCGGTCAACTTTACAACTAAAATGACGCTGACCTCGGCTGGCAATTTAGGTATTGGTACGGCTTCTCCAAATGCCTTGCTTCATGTGAATGGGAGTGCCTATGTTAATTCAATCATCGGTGGACAGCTTAATGGCTCAGGCAATTTCCATCTTGATGCATGGAATACCGGCGCAGATAGAGGTGTGTATCTAAATTGGTCCGGCGGAACCGGCGGAGCCAAAGTCGGAAACGGTTCATCCAACTGGGGACCCATTTCTGCTTCGGCCTTCAACACGTCTTCCGACAGACGCTTGAAAGAAAATATTCATACAATTCCGCAAGTCTTAGACAAAGTTCTTCAACTTGATCCGGTGACATTCACGTGGAAAGATCCGATCCGTAACAAACAAGAAGGCGAAAGACTTGGTTTGATTGCGCAAAATGTAGAAAAAATCTTTCCTCAAGCCGTGCGTGTTGATCATGGAGAAAACACCCTTCCTGGTGGCACCAAGCTTGTGACATATCCGGATTTGATTGCTCCGCTTATAGGCGCGATCAAAGAACTCTACCACAAGTGGACGAGTGATTCTCAAGAATTGCATGAGACCATTGACAGACAATCACGTGAGATTGCTTCTATTAAAGAAGAGAACAACCAAGTGAAGACTGAGAACGAAAGAATTAAAAAAGAGAATGAAGAGATCAAAGCCCGTCTAGACCGACTGGAAAAACTTGTCTCACACTGAGACTGCTTTCTTACTTTTGTCTTAAAATAAGGTATTTTCTTAATCGAACCTTAACGGCTACTTAGGGAACACCCGATAAGTAAGACATGACCTGGTTGAACTCTCGAACGTACATGTATTTCCTGGTTACATTCTTTGTGCAGTTTTCACTGCATGCAGCGCCTAATGCTTTAACCTATCAGGGACGTATTCTTAAAGCCGACGGCTCTCCTCTTGAATACAATAACACCAGTTTCTTATTTGAAATTACAAGTCCCAATGGCAACTGCGTGATCTATCGTGAACAACGTGACGGCGTGAACATGGTCAACTCCAAAGGGGTCTTTGATGTGCCGATTGGATCCGGCACGAAGTTGTTTCCAACAGATCCATTGTTCACGCTTTTAGATTCTTTTAATAACTCAAAAACTCATGACTGTTATGGTGGAGCGACTTACACGGCTGCTACTGGCGACATTCGCCTTTTGAAGGTTCAGTTTCATGATGGCAGTGGTTGGAAAGTGATTTCTCCTTCGAGTGAAATCCGCTCAGTGCCCTACTCTGCTTATGCTTTGTCGGCAGAGAAGTTGGGCACAAAAACAGAGAGTGACTTCGTTTTGAAAACAGGAGTTCCAACTTGTTCATCAAATGAGTTTTTAAGCTGGAATGGCTCCGCGATGTTTTGTGCTCCGGTTACCGGAGCGAGCGGTGGCACAGTGACGAATGTGACTTCGACAAATGGTTATGTCACGGTCACCAATAACACTTCGACCCCGACCGTGACATTGAATGTAGGCACAACGGCAGGAACTGTGGCTGCTGGTGATGATGCGCGCTTTACAAATGCTCGTATTCCAACAGGACCTGCTGGCGGAGATTTATCCGGGACTTATCCAAACCCTTCAGTGGCTAAGCTTCAGGGAGCCACAGTTTCTAATGCAACCCCGATTTCAGGGCACTTTTTAAAGTTTGACGGAACTCAGTGGGGTGGCTCTGCGATTGCGATCAGTGATGTTACGAATTTGTCTTCGACTTTAAGTGGTTATCATACGATTGCGGCGTTTAATTCCGCAGTGGGAAGTGCGAACTGTGCGGCACATCAGACTCCGTACTGGAATTCGATCTCTGGATCTTTTCAATGTCAGGCGATCAATGTTTCTGTTGCGGGTGACGTGAGTGGAACCATTGGCGCTGTATCTGTTAACAAAATCAAAGGTGTTGATGTTGATACAACCGGATTAACTTCTGGCCAAGTTTTAAAATACGACGGAACAAAGTGGGCTCCGGCTAATGATTCAAATGCAGGCGGTACTGTCACAAACGTTGCAACTGGTACTGGTCTTAGTGGTGGACCTATTACTTCTACAGGAACTATCTCTTTAGCTAACACCGCAGTGACTGTGGGTTCCTATGGTTCCACAACTCAAGTTGGAACTTTCACTGTTGATGCTCAAGGACGTTTAACTGCGGCTTCAAATTCAGCAATTGCATTTCCCGTGACTTCGGTTGCAACTAAGACTGGTGCAGTGACTTTGGATTATGGCGATATTAACAATGCGGCCTCTAAATATTTGACTTATAAGCCCAACAACGTGGCATGTGCTGATGGCCAAGTCATTAAATGGATCGCCGCCAACTCCCGTTGGGAATGTGCAAACGATGTCGATACAAATGCTGGTGGAACTGTTACAAACGTAACAAGTGCTAATAGCTATTTGTCTGTAGCAACAGGAAACACAACTCCCGTTCTAACTTTGAATGTAGGTACAGTTGCTAACACTGTCGCTGCTGGTAATGACCTGCGTTTTACAGATGCTCGCACACCAACAGGCGCAGCGGGTGGAGACCTTAATGGAACTTATCCAAATCCAACATTAGTAGCAACGGCTGTCACTGCAGGTTCCTATGGTTCAACTACGCAAGTTGGAACATTCACTGTAGATAGCAAAGGCCGCTTAACAGCAGCTTCAAATGCAGCCATCGCGTTCCCCGTGACTTCAGTCGCAACAAAAACTGGTGCAGTCACTTTAGATTATGGTGACATAAACAATGCCGCTTCAAAATATCTAACTTACAAACCAAACAACGTCGCTTGTACCGACGGCCAAGTTTTGAAATGGATTGCAGCAAACAATCGTTGGGAATGTGCGAACGACACGGACACTTCGTCCGGCGGCACCGTTACGAATATCGCAACAGGCACTGGATTAAGTGGTGGACCCATCACTTCAACTGGAACTATTTCTTTAGCAAACACAGCTGTGACTGCGGGATCTTATACTCGGGCCAATATCACTGTCGATGCTCAAGGTCGTTTAACCGCTGCGAGTAATGGTGCTGCCGTAAACTTAGCAACCGAAGTCACGGGCACTTTACCGATTGTAAATGGCGGTACGGGACAGACGACAGCGACGGCGGCTTTCAATGGTCTTTCACCAAGCACCACGAAAGGTGACTTGATTGTTCATGATGGTACGAACGATATTCGTTTGCCGGTCGGAACCAACGGACAAGTTCTATCAGCAAACTCGGCGCAAGCATCAGGTCTTCAATGGATCACTCCAACAAATGGAACCGTGACTAATGTCACTGGAACGGCTCCGATTGTTGTTGCGACAGGTTCGACAACTCCTGCGATTTCAATTAATGATGCAACGACATCAGCAAAAGGTGCCGTTCAAGTTGGTGCTGGTATTGCTGTGACAGCAGGAACTATCAGTGCAGATCCTGCGAACTTTCCTTCTACCGTTCCTGTGAGCAAAGGTGGTACAGGAGCGGCCTCCTTCACAGCGAATAGATTGATCGTTTCAAACGGCAGCGGAAACGCGCTTTCGACTTTCAACTGCAGCATAGGTCAAATCGTCACTTTTGATGCTTCTGGAATCATGGGTTGTACCAACTATTCATCTTCAGGAGTTTTCGCTAACGGCGGAAATAGCTTTGCCGCTGATGCCACTCTAGGTACCAACGACACCTATGCTTTGAACTTTGAAACAAACAACGCCGCAAGAATGACAATCACATCCGGCGGTAACGTCGGGATTGCAACAACATCTCCAAGCACAACTTTAGAAGTGGTCGATACAACCGGCAATACAAGTCGCGGGATCACGTCGACAACATACGCCACATCAAATCCCGGTGGACTTGTACAAACTCGCGGAGCCCGAGGCACAGCAAGTGCTCCGACGGCATTGAACAATCTGGATACTTTCTCTTGGTTTGCGATGGCCGGTTATGACGGAACTGCGTTTTCTGTTCAGACTCAACCCACTGGAGTCAGTGGTGCCGCCACAGAAAACTGGTCGTCAACAGGTCATGGTTCTGCCTTGCGTTTTACAACGACAACCAATGGAGCAGTGAACGGCGCAGAAAGAATGCGCATTGATCACAACGGAAACGTTGGTATAAATACCGTGGCTCCGACAGCAAAGTTGGAAGTTGCTGGCGATGCCAAAGTCACGGGTAATTTATTTGGTGCTGTTAAAGACACTTCAGGTAATGCGCTCAAATCCTGTGCAGGAAGATCTGGTACAACCTGGACTTACTATTCCATCAATGCAGCAAGCACAGGATCTTGTGGTGCTTACATCGACGTCAACACAGCAGCATGTGGATTCACAACTGTGTTTAAATATTTCCCAAGTCTCGGGGGAAGTGGCGGTCATTGGGTCACGACAGGAGGAAACTCCGTTTACAATCCGACGGCAACGGGCTTTCGTATTTACATCAATTTAAATGGCTCTTACGACGCAACGACTTGCAACGCTTCAACCCTTCCCCACAACTCTTTGGTATTTTATATCGACTGGCTCGCCGTCGGAATGTAGTCAGTCCTCAGAGGAGGATTCAGAGTCTGATTGGGAACTCTGCGACAGCTCTTCTAAAGCCATCTCCGCGCGGGTCTTATAACCCTTTTTCGTATTGCAGTCTTTGCAAGAAGGAACGCAGTTGTTTTTATTCGACTTCCCGCCACGAGCGATCGGAATTAAGTGATCCATTGTGAGATCGGCGGGTTTAAAGCGATTCCCGCAATGATAACAAAGGCCCTTTCCCAACTCCTGCTTCCACCACTGACTCATACGCAATTCACGGGCTTTCGCCTTTTCGCGTTTTTGGTGTTCTGGGGATGCGGGAGAAAAGAAATAGTCCATAGAGAGGGTTATAAACTAAGTCCTGCTCCGCCGCAAGCGGCAGGAACTAGACCAAAGATAAGGGGTTTTTAAGTAAATATTCGGGACTCTTTTACCGATAAAAGCTTGGAGACGACTGTAAGGAGTTAGAGCCTATGTCTGTAAAAACGTTCAAAAAAGGCGAAGTGATCTATAAAGATGGCGACAAAATCACGTCGGTTTATCTGATCCAATCTGGTGGTGCGAACCAGTGTTTGATTCGCGGTAAAAAAACCATCGACCTTTTTCAATTGGGTTCTTCTCATATTTTGGGTGACCAAATTATTTTAGGCCAAGGCACACACCCCACAGCTGCTATCGCAACAACAGAAACCAAAGTTTTGGAAATTCCCGTTGAAGCTTTGAAACAGCAATATGAAGGTGCTCCGCAAATGCTCAAAGTCATCATCAAATCTTTGGCGGATCGTTTGCGTTTGGCGGTGAATGATGTTCGTTCCAGCAAACTAGAAAAAGACTCCTCCCCTTGTCCTGAAGATCAAGTGGCAAAAGCTTTTGGATCTGTTTTCCATACAGCGAATCATAAAGGGGATCGCTCACAACCGGGTCGCGTGATCGTAGATTGGAATATGATGAAGCAATATTCCCAACGCGTGATGGGAGAATCTCCAAAACGTGTTGAGCAAGTGATCAATGTTCTTGTGAAGCTTAAGCTTGCTCTTTATGAAATGGGTAAGGCCCCTGATAATCCAGATGGACCCGACGAAATTCAAAAAGTTCATTTCTTGGATTTGGGTTTGCTAGAAAGTTTTTTTGAGTTCTATCAATATTACTATTTTAAAGGTGGTCGTTCAGAACTTCTGAAAGTCGATGAGCTTTGCCAACAAATGCTCGACGGTCTTTTAAAACTTTGTGAGAACGAACAGCCGGACCGCTTTGGTATTGTCAGTGTGGATTTCGCGAAATTCGGCGAATACTGCAAAAACGAAATCGGTATTAACTTAAATAACGATCACTTCAACCGTCTTGAAGGCAAAGGCGTCTTCATGAAAAGAAAAAATGGCGGCTCTGGAGTGCTTTTACAATTTGAAGTGAAAGAGTTCCGCTCTATTTTCCAAAGCTGGAAGATGCTGCGTGAAATTGAAAAGTGGAACGAAAAAGGTTTCGTCGATATGGACGAGAAGGAAGTCGTTAAAAAGAAAGTGACAGCAGGTGGACCTGCCTGCCCTGCTTGCAGTGTTGAATTGCAAGCCGGAGCTAAATTCTGCCACGAATGTGGTCATAAGATTGTAGCGGCGGCATAAAACTATGAGCGAAGCTTTGGTCATCTTTAAAGCGATAAATAAGGAGTCTGATAAGCAGACGATTCTCCAAAAAGTTTTGGCGAATCAAGAGACTATTTATTTGCGCGATAAGTTTGACCGTAACATCGCTTTGAAGCCTTTAAGTATTAATTCCAATATGCAGCTTAAATGCCGTCCTCCAGAAGAGAGCATGAACACTCAAGAGGGCGACACATTTACAGCCACCTTTAACGTGGGATCTGAGCGCTACCTTTTTGAGACTCATCCTGTGGTGGGTGAAAATCACGTAACTTTAACAGTCCTCAATTTGTTTCATCTGCAAAGACGTCGCAATTACCGTTACGTTCTTCCGACGGATTATTCCGCGGAACTCGTTATCAATTATTTGAACCAAGTTGTGTGCGCTTACACCTGTCGCTTGCTAGATCTGAGCACTGAAGGGTGCGCTGTGGAAATTTCCATGGCAGAAGCTAATTTCAAGCTGGATGATCTTGTGCAAGCCGAAGTCTTTTTAGGCGACCGCGAACCGATCCTGGTTCAAGGCATGATTAAGAACATCCGCGAAAAAGATGACCTGCATCTGGTTTTAGGCGTAGAGTTTAATCACATGGCCAATGCCAGCGAAGGAAAAATCGTCGCTTCACTGACGGATCTGCAAAGAGAAATCTATTTCCGTAAAAAAGCGGCTTAAAAATCTACCTTGAAGGATAATAGAGTTTATTATCCCACATTCCTTCGTTGAAATACTGTATAGAGGCTTTTAGTTTTTCCGTCAATTCTTGCTTGCGAATCGCTTTTTCCGGAGTCAACGTCATGCCGATCAATTCATGATCTCCGTCGCGATCTTCGATAGCATACATTTGTGGTTCGGTATGTCCCGGAGACCAACGAATAAAATAATCTTTCGCAAAGAGCATATAGCGACCGTCGATAAAATTCACAACGACCTTATCGCCATCCGTAAAGAGAGAACTTCCCAAATAATTTTTATCTTTTTCTGGAATATTTAAGAAATCCAAAATCGTTGGCAACACATCCACTTGCTGTGCGATTTTCTTCGTGTCCGTTTTCGGAAACTCATAAGACGGATGAAACAAAATCAATGGTATGCGATAGCTTCCGACGTCGTTGGTGTATTCAGGACGGTAGTGCATGGAAGCGTGGTCCGCCGTGATGACAAACAATGTATTTTTAAACCAAGGTTTTTTCTCGGCCTCTTCAAAGAATTTTTTTAAGGCATAGTCCGAATAAGAAACCGTTTTCAGAATTTCAATCGGTCCTTCCGGAAACATTTCTTTGTATTTTTCAGGAACTTTGTACGGTTGATGTGAACTCAAAGTGAAAACCGCATTTAAAAATGGCTGTGGCAAAGAGTCCATTTGCACCAACATCCACTGCAGGAACGGCTCATCCCAAATTCCCCACACGCCATCATCGTCCGCAGAGTTTCCGTATTCGCGAGAACCATAGTATCTTTCGACACCCGCACTTTTCATGAAGGAGTCAAAGTACATCGTCCCGTTATGGCCCCCATGAAAGAAACTTGTTGCATAACCTTTAGGTGCCACCAATGTTCCAAGGCCCAAGAAATAATTCGAAGTGAAATGCGAAGAGATGAACGGCTCATTCATCATCGCCGGAATCCCCGCCATCACCGCGCCTACGCCCTCAATGGAACGACGTCCATTGGCGTAGGAGTTTTCAAACACCAAGGATTTTTTCATCAAAGAATCTAAGAACGGAGTGTGGGATTTTTTACCGTCGACCGGGCCAAAATATTCTTCGCCGAAACTTTCTAAAATGATGATCATCACGTTTTGCGGCGTTGTTGGGCGATGTCCCTCTAACGCCGTTCCTGTGAATGAACCATTGAGGCGTTTCAGCATGTCTTCTTTATTCGCAAAATATTTTTCTTGCTTAAGGCCTTCAGCTCCGTAGCTTTTGATAAATGTGAAGGTCGTGTTTAGGACAAGATTGTTCAAGAGAGGTGCCGAGAAGACGTTGGCATTCACAAAACTGATGGGCTTGCTTTGCAAACCTCCGCGGATTCCGATGACGGAAATCACGAGAGCCACGAAACACAGAAAAGCATGGGAAAGCCAGAGTTTGACTCCCCCTTTTTCTTCTCCCGGCCACACTAATTTATCTGGCGTTCCTTTCATCAGGCGACGAACGGCCCAAATAAAGAAGACGACAATCAGAGTGTTGATTGTGAATAATCCCCAATAGCTGATAATGAAATTCCAGACTTTGCCTTTGGTTTCTCCGACGACGAAGAAACTGTCGTAAGTGAACCGACGGCCGACGAAATTGATGAACTCCACGTCGACAAGGTTGAGAATTAAAAACGGAATTTGCAGCAGGCAGAAAAGAATCCAAGTCAGAGTCGACCAATGCATGTTCCAACTTTTCGGCCATGGGATGAAAGCAATCAGTAATAACGGCGCCGTGACCGACAAAGCCGCTGACGTATCAAATCTAAGGCCCACAATGAAGGACCACAGAATATCGAGCACGGGTTTATTTTTGAATAAACTCCAATTCCACAGCAAAAACTCCAACCTTGCGAAGAAATAGAAAAGCAGAGCGAGTAAAACGAGAGAAAAGATCTTAAATAGGCGGTGGGTCGGTCCAAACATAGAGCCCATACTACAACGACATCTAGCGTCATACAAGACGAGCCGTGGCTGACTTCACGGGCTCCCTCTGCTACTTTCCCCTCCTATGACACCAGAACAAATGAAAGAACGTTTAGAGAAGCATTACACTGGGGCCAAAATCGAAGTTTACGATTTAACCGGCACCCAAGATCACTATGAAGTGTTTGTTGAAAGCGACGTGTTTGCGGGAATGACTCGCATTCAACAGCATCAACATGTCATGGCCTGCTTTGGTCCAGAATTAAAGACGGGCGAGGTTCATGCGCTCTCAATCAAGACTAAGATTAAGTAATTAAAAAGGGATCACTATGTCTACTACACACGAAAGAATTGATAACATTCTCAATCAACACAAAATCGTCTTGTTCATGAAAGGAACTCAACAGTTCCCGATGTGCGGTTTCTCTGCGCGTGCTTGTGCTATTTTGCAAGACATTGGCGTGCAATTCCACGACGTGAATGTTTTGGAAGACGAAGAAATCCGCTCTGGTATCAAAGAGTACGGCAACTGGCCGACAATTCCGCAACTTTACATCAACAAGCAGTTGGTGGGCGGAAGCGATATCATGATGGAAATGTACCAGTCTGGCGAGCTTCAAGAGCTCTTGAAGTAATATGAGATGTAACGTCGCCGTTTGGGACCGCATTTTAAGATTTATCTTTGGCGTGATTCTGACGACTTACGCCATCGCAGGCGGTCCTTTTTGGGCGTACATTGGCATCTATGGTCTTATCACAGCGGCTTGGGGCTTGTGTCCCCTGTACGCTTTCTTTAGAATTAGAACTCTGAAAGATTTCCACCGAGCCATTCCTGACGAAGAATAGGATGTTGTATGTCGACGGCCCTCATCGAGCTTGAAAGTTTTTTGCAAAAAGACCAAATCAAAACCGACGAAGAGAGCCTCAAGTATTGGGGTAAAGACTGGACGACTTATTTTGACATCAAAGCTTCGGCGATTGTTTTTCCTCGTAAAACTGAAGACGTTGTCGCGCTTGTAAAATGGGCGCGCAAAAATAAAATCGCTCTTGTCCCTTCCGGAGGCCGCACGGGTCTTTCCGGTTCTGCGGTCGCCACTCAAGGCGAAGTCGTTGTGTCTTTTGATCAAATGAACAAGATCAAAGATTTCAGTCCCGTTGATCAAAGTGTTGTGATTGAGCCTGGTGTTGTGACGGAAGCTCTTCAAGAGTTTGCTCACTCAAAACATCTTTTCTATCCCGTGGATTTTGCGGCGACGGGTTCTTCGCAAATGGGTGGGAATATCGCTACCAACGCGGGCGGTATTAAAGTTGTTCGTTATGGTTTGACTCGTGAGTGGATTGCGGGCCTTAAAGTTGTCACAGGAACTGGCGATGTTCTTGAGCTTAACAATGGCCTTGTGAAAAATGCGACAGGTTACGATCTTCGCCATTTGTTTGTCGGCTCTGAAGGAACTTTGGGTTTTATCGTTGAAGCGACTATTAAGTTAGCTCCAGCTCCCCCACCGATGAAAGTTTTGGTGATGGCCGTGAGTGGCCTTGATGCGGTGATGACAATCTTTGCAGAGTTTAAAACGAAAACGTCTTTGGTGGCGTTTGAAATGTTCTCGGATAAAGCTCTAAAAAAAGTTTTGGAAAATACGGGCCTGCCTGCTCCTCTAGAAACTCAATCTCCCTTTTATGTTTTAGCGGAAGTTGAAACTCGCAACGAACAAGATGAAGAACATGCTTTGGGTGTATTTGAAAAATGCCTGGAAGAGGGTTGGGTTCTTGACGGTGTGATCAGTCAGTCCGATGTGCAAGCGGCGACTTTCTGGCGCTACCGTGAAGACATCTCAGAATCTTTGGCGAAATACTCTCCGTACAAAAACGATATTGCTGTGACGATTTCTAAAGTGCCTCCATTCATGGAAGACTTAGACAAAGTTTTGGCACAAGCGTATCCAACTTGGGAAGTGGTCTGGTTCGGTCACATCGGTGACGGAAATCTTCATATCAATATCTTGCGACCTGCTGGAATGACAAAAGAAGAATTCGTTCAAGAATGTCGCAAGGTCGACGTGATGGTTTTTGATACCGTCAAAAAATACAAAGGTTCGATCTCTGCAGAACACGGCGTGGGTTTAACGAAGAAATCTTTCTTAAACTACACTCGCTCGAGCGCCGAAATCGAAATCATGCGCGGAATCAAAAAAGTTTTCGACCCCGACAACATCATGAACCCCGGGAAAGTCCTTTAGGTGCCTGCTTCTTTTTTCTGGCTACAGCGCGTTTCAAAAAGGTACGGCGTACCTAGTAGACCACGCGAGTGCGGATGGATCGACCTAGTTTTCCGATTTCTATAGCTAAAGCATCAGCGTGAGTGGAATGCACGTCCATCACGAGATAACCGATTTTTTCGTCTGTTGAGAGATATTGTCCCTCGATATTGGCACCGGCTTTTGAGATCAATCCGTTGATTTCCCCCAACACACCTGGTTCATTTCTATGAACGTTCAAGATACGTGATGTCCCCTGCTTCACTGGCAAATCCACATTCGGGAAATTCACAGCTCCTGACGAAGAACCGATTTTCAAATAACGACGGAAACTTTCTGCGACTTCCATGCCGATGGCGTACTGCGCTTCTTCAGTGCTTCCCCCGATGTGAGGCGTGAGAATCACATTGGAGACACCTTGCAATGGTGATTTGAATTTTTCTTTGTTGCTTGCAGGCTCCTCAGGGAAAACGTCAATCGCGCAACCGGCGATATGTTTTGATTTTAGAGCATCGACCAGAGCCTCGATCACGACCACGGTTCCGCGGCTGGCGTTGATTAAGTAACTTCCTTTTTTCATCATAGAAAGCTCTTTGGCGCCGATCATGTCTTTGGTTTCTGGAGTTTCAGGAACGTGTAAAGTCACAAAATCGGAAACAGAAAGAAGTTCTTCTAACGAACTTTTTGCAACTGCATTTCCCAGAGGTAATTTCTTAAGCACATCATAGAACACCACGCGAAGTCCCATCGCTTCAGCCAAGATACTCACTTGGCTTCCGATGTGACCGTAACCAACGATACCGACCGTTTTGCCGCGCACCTCGCGAGAACCTTCGGCGGACTTCACCCACTCACCAACGTGAGCTTTGGTGTTGCGATCCCCCAACTGACGAGACAAAGAAATCATTTCTGCAATGACAAGTTCAGCCACCGAACGCGTGTTCGAGTGAGGTGCGTTGAACACCGGAACTCCGCACTCGCGCGCAGTCATTAAGTCGACCTGATTTGTACCAATGCAGAAGCAACCAATTGTTGTCAGTTGTGGATTTTTTCTTAAAACTTCCGCCGTGATTTCTGTTTTTGAACGAATGCCGAGCACGTCGTAATTCGGAAGAATCTTAAGAAGCTCTTCTTCAGAAGGCGCGTGAGAGATCAAATCGACTTTAAATCCCTCGGCAATAAGTGTGTCTCTAGCAACCGAATGAATGTTTTCAACAAGAAGAATTCTGAGAGCGCTCACTGGCACCTCCAACTTCCTTAAGTTTAATCACAAAGTAGGCCTTCGTCACTACTGACTATGCGCGAAATGAGTAGTCAAAGCACTCCTCACAAGCCAGACTGGAGGATATGGCATCAACTCGAGTTTTTTCTCTACTTATCGTCGACGATGATCCGTTGGTTCATCAGTCTTTAAAGATGTGTTTGCCGACTCATTGGAAGGTTTTTTCAGCTCCCAAGCTTGAAGCCATTCAATACGAGCGTTTCTATCATGCCGCTTTCGTAGACATGCATTTAGAACCGGGCTCGACCAAAGCAGCGGGACCTCAAGTGATCGAAAAACTGATCAAGCATAATAATCAGCTTGAAGTGGTCGCGATGTCTGGGGACTTAAGTCGCCCCTTGATGGAAAGCTGCCTGAAGGCGGGCGCGCAAAGATTCCTCGCAAAACCATTGATGCCGGAAGAAGTTCTTTTGATTCTGGAAAAAATCGAAGCTCTTTGGGATTTGCGCAGCATGGATCCGAGTGCGAATCGTCACAGCGCTCGCTGGGTAGGAAGTTCTCAAGCTTCACAAAAAATTAAAAAACGTATTGCTGATCTTCGCGGTGAAACAAATCCTGTGTTGATCGAAGGTGAAACAGGTTGCGGTAAGGAAGTGGTCGCGCGTCTTTTGCATGAACAAGAAGGTGACCGCCCCTTCATCGCTGTGAATCTGGCGAGCATTCCGGAAAATCTTTTTGAATCAGAAATGTTCGGTCACGTGAAAGGTGCTTTCACCGGAGCTGAGCAAAACAAAGTCGGCCTCACAGAAGCGGCTAATGGTGGAGATTTATTCTTAGATGAAATCGAAGCCTTGCCACTAAGTCAGCAAGCAAAGCTTCTGCGCTTTCTTGAAACAGGTGAGGTTCGCAGAGTGGGAGCAAAAGAAAGCTCCCAAGTAAAAACACGCGTGATTGCTGCAAGCAATAGATCGTTAGAAAAAATGGTCGCCGCTGGTGAATTCCGTGAAGACCTCCTTTACCGGTTGGCTTCTCAACGAATTGATCTTCCGCCGTTGCGCGAACGTCTTGAAGACATTGATGAGCTTGCAAAGCATTTTCTTGAAGCGGAACGCCCTCGCCGCAATAAAACAATTGCCGAAGATGGACTGGCCTCTTTAAAGAAATACAACTGGCCAGGCAACGTGCGTGAACTAAAACGCGTGTGTGAACAACTGAGCCTGACTTCTCCCCTGCCATTTATTCGCGAAGAAGATGTCACCAGCTGGTTAAGACCGACGGCCACTTCTGCGGGAGCACCTTCTTACACGACGATTGATTTCAACAAAGGACTTAACACTTTGGTGGAAGAGTTTGAAGCACACGCAATTCGCACGGTTTTAAAGCAAACCAGCGATATCGAGGCCGCCGCAAAAATTCTGCAGGTCTCACGTTCAAATCTTTATAAGAAAATCAAAGACTACAAAATTGAAGAGGAACCTTCGTAATGAATTTTTTCGACATCAGCTTTCCAATCCGCCTCAATATGCCAACAGCTTGGGAAAGCCATATTTATCGCCAAACTGTTTTGATTGTTCTTTCGATCATCTTTGTCTCTGGTGCGATCATTTTCTTTTTTAGAAACAAGAACTATTACTTCGTGCAATCATGGGCGAGCATTAAGAGTTGGCTGATTGCAGCTCCTTTGATGTTCTTGGTGATGGGCCTACCTGAACCATGGCCTTTGGTGTTTTTGACTATCCTCGCAATTGCCGGAGCTAAAATTTTTTTCCAAATTATGGGGATGTTCCATCGCAGTAATTTCGTTTTGATCTGTTATGCGGGAATTATTGGTCTGGGTGTCTGCGCATGGTATGACCGCTTGGACATTTACAACTCTATGCCGATGGTGGTCTTGGGCGCCAGTTGCCTTGTGCCGCTGATACGCAACTCTTATAAACGCATGATTCAATACATGTCGTTGACTCTTCTCGCATTTATTTTCCTGGGCTGGTCTTTCATGCATTTGGGGCTTATCTTAAAGTTTCCGAATGGCGTCTACCAAGTGATGTACTTGATTATCCTCACAGAGTTCTGCGACAACACGAACTTGGCGGTTGGACGCTATATCGGTGGATGGAGAATGTTCCCTGGAATCAATCCTCGTCGTACGGTAGGAAGTACTGCGACATCCATTGCCCTCACGATCTTTCTTGCAGGTTGCATGCGATTCCTTTTACCAGACGGTTCTGACAAATACTGGTTGGCATCAGGTCTTGTCGCCTCTTTAGGTGGATTCGTCGGTGACCTTGTGATGACAGCCGTTCGTCGCGATGCCGGAATGAAAACCGTGGGACCTTTTATTATCGGGCGTGGAGATTTCCTTCACCGTGTGGATAGATTGATCTTTGTTGCTCCGATTTATTATTATGTGATGACGGTTCTACTATGAAAGATTGGAACTACGATAACGAGCAGTGGACTAAACTGCCGACTTACTTAAAACACTTACCGCTGTTCACACGTCATATCGACATGTTCAGCGTGTTCATGCGTTTTTTGTGGTCGATCTTTCTTAAGAACCTCGCTTTTAAATTTTATATTCGCCTGCAGGTCAAAGGAACTCCGTTTAAGGAGATCTATGCGACTCAACCCAAGTTAATTATTATCAGCAATCACGCAAGTCACTTGGATGCGGTTTCTATCGCAGCTTCTATTCCTCGCCGTTATTGGTTGAATCTTTATATCGCTGCTGCAAAAGATTACTTCTTTACGAATGCGCTTTTCACATTTTTTTCAAAGCACTGCTTGGGTGCCATTCCTATCGACCGCAAAGACCGTAAGGGTGAAGCGATCAATTTGATTTTGAAATTACTCACAGAGCTTCCTCGCATGTGGTTGATTATTTTCCCCGAGGGCACACGCTCCAAAGATGGGAAAATTCAGGAATTCAAACGTGGGGTTTCTATTTTCTCTGAAAGAACGCAAACGCCTCTTTTATTCACATATCTTGAAGGCAATATGGAGCTTTGGCCAAAAGGTCAGCCGATTCCATTACCGGGAAAATTGGTTTTGCACGTTGGTCCGGTTCATCCGCCAGGACCGATTCAACAGGTGTATGCTGCTTATAAAGAGTGGGTGTTAACGATCAACCCTGAAGCCTTCGCGAAAAAAGAAGAGGAGGATACTAAAAATGACTCCGAACAACTTTGATATCGAGAAAACAAAATTAACAGTTGGAACTCATGAAGTCTGCCCGATCCCTACGGGCCTTTTTGGCTTGGATGGTGGCGCCATGTTTGGAACGGTTCCAAAAGTTTTATGGGAAAGATCCAATCCTCCAGACAATAAAAACCGCATTCCGATGGAAGCGCGCGCTTTGCTTTTAAAATCTCCGGGATGCAACGTTTTGATTGATACCGGAAACGGCAAAGACTTCGTCGCAAAATACGGCGAAAAATTGGGAAATAAATTTGCTGAGATGTATGCGATGGAGGAAAGCGGTCCTTCACTTCTGAAATCTTTGGCGACTCATGGTTTAAAGCCTGAAGACGTTCATCATGTGATTCTCACTCACCTGCACTTTGATCATGCCGGAGGTGCGACAACAGAGCGCGATGGCAAACTGGTTCCGACTTTTCCCAAAGCTCAATACTACGTGCAAAAAGGAAATCTCGAGACTGCCAGCCATCCCAATCTGCGCGAAAAAGCGAGTTACTATGCCGCGAACTTTCAGCCTTTAATAGATGCTGGAGTTTTAAAAGTGATCGACGGCCCTCAAGAAATCCTTCCGGGAATTTCGGTTCTTATCTCCAATGGTCATACACAAGCTCAGCAGGTCGTGAAAATCACCGACGGCAAGACGACGGTGCTTTATTGCGGCGATATGGTTCCGACAAGCTCTCATGTCAAAATTCCGTGGCTCATGGGATACGATCTTCATCCTTTGACGTTGATGGAAGAAAAGCAAAAGCACTTAAGTGAGGCCGCTGACCAGCATTGGTACCTGTTCTTTGAACACGATCCATATTGCGATGCTGCTCTTATTGAGCGCAGTGGGCACGACTTCGCTGTTCAAAAAAGATTCCAGCTCTAACGGGATTCATGTTACCCTAGCGGCATGAGTCCGTTGGTTGTTAAAGCAAACATCACTATGAAAACCTTGTGGAGCGTTTTGAAAGACACGCTTCAACAGATGCGCGATGGAGAGCTGGCTCTTGTCGCCGCTTCTTTGTCTTTTTCAACGGCCATTGCTTTGGTTCCTTTTATTGCCGTGGTGCTAGCGACTTTTCAATCCATTGGTGGCCTTGAGGCTTTTTACCCTAAGGTCGAAGCCCTGCTTCTGGCGAATATGAGAGAAGCAGCAGGCAGTGACGTCACGAAGTTCATTCGTATTTTCTTAAAAAATATCAATGCCGGAAAATTAGGGACGACGGGAGCGGTATTTTTATTTATCACTTCGATTCGCCTGCTTCACGATATGGAAGTGGGAATTCACCGCGTATGGAATCAGCGTAACACGAGACCTTTTTACAAACGTCTGATCTATCAATGGGCTTTGATTCTTGTGATTCCCGTTTTTTTGGCGATCTACGTGGGCTTTACTTCCCTTGAACAATTTCAGTTCGTCCACCGAGTGGTGCCGGCTGCGGTTTCAAACTCTGTGGTTTTGGTCGGCACTTTGTTTTTGATTTATAAGCTAGTGCCCGATTTGCAAGTGCGCACGAAAGCGGCGTTTGTAAGTTCCTTATTAGCGGCTTTGACGTTGTACGGAGTTCATAAAACTTACGCGATGCTGGCCATTAAGTTTTTTGCTTACAATAGAATCTATGGATCGTTTGCGGCTCTTCCGATTCTTTTGTTATGGATTCTCACGATTTGGTACGTGATCTTAGGGGGAGTGGCTCTGTGTGCTTCCCTACAGAAACGACACGTTGCATAAAAATGGTGATTCCGGTACGACTCGAACGTACGACCCTCTCCTTAGAAGGGAGATGCTCTATCCAGCTGAGCTACGGAACCCCCGTATCACTTTGTCAGTGAACCTTCTTTATAGGGGTTTAAGCCCCTGATTTCAAGCACTTCTTTTGTATCTTTCCAAAGTCTCTATATAGTTCTACCCCCGTTTCAACTTCGACGCCAACGTAGGAACTATACAACGAAAGGAGAAATCCCGATGAAAATTTCAAGACTTCTAACGACCGTTTTGGTTTCAACGTTGCCCTTTGCCACTGTTCAAGCAAAGGACTTCACAGGTTCTATTAAAGTGGATCGCTTTAAAACTTCAGACTACGCTTCACAAGCGAAAGTCAGCATGCAAGATGCCATTAACGCTGCTGAAAAAAAAGTTCCAGGGAAAGCCATCGAAGCCGAACTTGAAAGCGAACACGGCTACTTGATTTATGAAATCAAAGTGATGAAAGAAGATAAGAAGAAAGCGAAACTTAAAGTGGATGCCGGAAATCTTGCCATTCTCTCTATCGACGACCACGTTCTTACAGAATAAAAGCCAACCGGCGCATTCACGCGCCGGTCTTCTTTGACCACCTGATGAAGATCACATTCGCAATCAACACAGCGGAGAGAGAGCCGTACACTAAGTATTTAAAATCTTCCGTATTAGGCAGCAGACTTCCCAAGGCAAACAACACAAGCGTTGCCAAAGTCGTCATAAGGTAGCTCAAAGAGTTCAGCTCTCCCCGCTTTGCTTCGGGAATAAGACGCTGGCGAAGTTCAAATTCGCCATTGGAAAATCCATAAAGTCCCACGCGAGATAAAAGAATAAATACCAGGAAAATGTAAACGGCCAAGTTTCCTTGAAAACTAAAAGCGATAATCGCGCCAATCAACATCACACCTTGAAACGCAAGATGTGCCTTTGAGCTTTTAATAATTCCTATTTTTTCAACCAGCATTGGAAAACTCAATGTCGACAGCAAACCAAACATGGCACCAAGTCCCCGAAACAAGCCGATTTCTGATTCCGGCAAGGCCATTTGGTCTTTCAAATATCCGGCCAACAAAACGCCGTGAGGACTTAGAACGGATAACCACAACAACGCATAACTAAAGATCAAAGGAAAAATGGGATTCGTTAAAGCCTTTTTCAAATCAATCTGAAAAAGATCTTTCCAACTTTCAGTCCCGCTGTTTATCTGCTTCTTCACATTCGAACTATTCACGACGTTCTTAAGCAAAAGATATTCGGGAACAAAAGAAATCAAATTCCACGCAGCAATCATAAAGAGCCCAAAAAGATGAATAGAGGAAAGATCAATGGCATAAATAATTCCCGCCACTATAGGAGCTCCCACTTCCGTGCCAAGATCAATTCTTCTTAGCCAACTGTTAAACCAAGTAAGACGCTCACTTGAAACCAACAATGGAGCCAAATCATTTCCCACGGCAATATCCGTGATGACAGAGCCTAACGACGCGAAAATTCCAAAAAAGCAAAGAACCGCAAAAAGCAGCAGTATCGATGGATCCGATAAAGACAAACCTGCGTGACTCGTCTTATCCAGATACCAAAAGCAAAAGATTCCTCCGAGGACCGCGAAGAATTGAATCCAGACTCCCGCCGCGACCACACGACTTCGCTGATTTGAATCAATCCACTTTCCAGCCGAAGTCGTTAGAAGAAAAGTTCCGATCTTAACCATCAGGTAATAAAGGGCGGCGATTTGCAACCGACCTGGAAACACATGCAGTAATGCAAAAGGAATTACAAAATCCCAAGCCTGATCGCCAGAGCGAGTTAAGAATCTACCTAAGAGCAATTTTCGTTCAATATTAAAAAACTTTATCACAGTGTTTGACATCCTATCCCCGGGGAGGGGATACTCATATCCGTATGAGCCACAAAAAGCAACATCTCAGTCATAAAGAAGTCTCGAAAAGACTCAAAAGAGCAAAGGGACATCTCGAAAAAGTCATTCAAATGCTCGAAGACGAACTGCCTTGCGTCGACGTTGCACGACAGCTTCACGCCGTCTCTAACGCTATTATTGCCGCTAAAGGCACATACATTCACGATCACATTGAACATTGCTTGGATGGCAAGCATGTCGACTTGGA
The DNA here is from genome assembly GCF_037996825.1 of Bdellovibrio sp. BCCA. NCBI lineage: Bacteria > Pseudomonadati > Bdellovibrionota > Bdellovibrionia > Bdellovibrionales > Pseudobdellovibrionaceae > Bdellovibrio > Bdellovibrio sp. BCCA. The sequence continues at coordinate 2,758,609 of NZ_JBBNAC010000001.1, forward strand.
AGAACTTAAAGAGATTACGAAATATATTTCATAAGAGCACGTCATCTAAAAGGTCACGTCTTTTAGCAATCTCAACATGCCTGGCGCTGGATACTCAAAAGTATTAACTCTACCTGATATAGTTCACGGCATTTGCTGGCATCACAACTGGAGCGTCCTGACATTTTTCAGGACGACTTCCAAGAGTCATCGTCGAGGCAACGCCGGCCCCTGTGAATTTCATAATGATCGTCAGAGGACTTCCTATCAAACCGTTCAAATCCACCGTTGACGTGCCCTTGGTGTCATAACAGTAAAGAATATCGGGCTTGGTCTTTTCAAAAGGGACATTGATATTCGCATCGGCAATTTCGCTGTTAATATAAAACCCCCAATTTCCGTTAGCACCTTCCGGACCTTTTGTTCCGATACTGAAAACTTGCAGCTTCGGATCTAAAACATTCCACGTTAATACCGTGTGAAGACCAAAGTTCTCAAATTCCTTTCCCGTTGATTCTGCCCAGAACCAATAACCGCGCGCCGTCCCTTCCATATCCATCGCGACAGTTCCGCATCTTCCTTTGCCTTGTGCTTTATCGGCATCGTTAGCAATGGATTTTTGTTTTCCAGTGTAATCACTAAAACGAAGATTGAAGAGATTGCCTAAGCCCGGAACAGCGTAATCCGCCGGACACACAGCGTGTGTATCCCAAGAATTATGACGACTTGGGTTGATAAAAGATGTTGGCGCTTTCATATCCAGCGTCGTCATGTCCAAAGCAATAGCACCGTTGGGATTTTGAAAACTTCCCAGAACATCCATCGTTGTCACCGGGATATTGACCTTAAGATGACAGTTCACAAAGAAAGCACTTCCCTCTAAATAAGGCTCATCACATTGACCCTTGTCAAAGTTTTGATCTTGCAGACTTTGCAATTTCGGATTTTCCAAATACAGATTATGGACGTGAGCAAAATGCACAATAATATCTGAACAGCTTTGCAGCATGAGCTGATAATCATGGAAATCAAATGCCGTTGTACCATCAGGATTTTTCTTAGGCTGTCCCGTCGCTTCGTCCTTAGGCGCTCTTCGCGTAAGAATCGCTTCCGTGAGTCTTCCGTTTAGCGGAGAAATCAAAAGCGCATAGTGATTTTGATTGTGATAAAAATAAACATGGGAAGTTGGGAAAAGATGTCCTCCCTGCCTTGAGCCTCCTAAAGGAATAAGACCTTCAAAATATTCCGTCTCAATGGGAGAGCGTTGAATCACCTGAGGAGAGGTGCAAGAGGGCAAACTCTGCATTTCAGTGCTCACTCTTTTCCAACTCATCGGAGTGATGAAAACAATTTTAGAAACTGTCGTTAACTCCGCAACCGTGATCCATTGTTTATCCAATAACAATTGCAAAGGTCCGATTTTCTGCCCAGCGTTTGCCAGCTTTTGCTGATCTTGCAAATAAGTCTGACAATTCGTCCCTGTACCTGAATCCTTTAACTCGATTGTTTTCGTGAAAATAAAGACACCTTTGTCACTGCTTGAAAAATCCGCCTTGAGCTGAGACGTCATTTGCAAAAGACATCCGTATTTAGAATCAATGGAATCCGAGCTCACTTCTGCAAGCGATGTACCTTGAAAGTTTTGAAACACAGGTTGCAAAACGACTTCAACGGGATTGTTTTTAAAACCCAGATCGATCAGACCAAAACGTGCCGTGGCTTTATCCTGCAAGTATTCAATATCGATATTCCCAATTGGCTTTTTAAACGGAACTTCATTCGGCAATTGATCCAGAGGCGAATTGAAATTTTTTGCACCAATTACAACTTCAACGTTGGGATTCGCCACATCCAAACTCCAAGTTCCTTGGGGATTAAAAACACCAAGAGGTCCGGGTGGAGGTGGTGCTGGCAAAGGAGTGGGCGGATTCTTCACGGAAGATCCTCCACAACCAGTCAGAGTGAAAACAAGTGCTGCTACGACGACGTTATGAAAATGTCTCATAACAAAAAGTGTAGCGAAGAAACTTATTGTAAATCAAAACAAACAGCAACGCACGCGACCTGCCCACATCCCATGGGAGCATAACCACGCCATGAAGTCCCATCTGCCTGGACTCGACATTTGTAATCTCCTGCGGCCACAGCCGTTGACCCCACATCATCGTCTGTCGCCGTCAATGTGCAAATTCGATTGGCCTGCAACGACTTTAAAAGAAGACCACCCGACGGTGTCGCACAAAAAGGATGATAAGTGACGTTTGCAAACTGTGGAACGTGTTCACCAAGACAATTCATAATTCGCGCGGCGGAAGGATTGCTGTTATCCACCGTCAGCACTGTTGAAACCGTGACGGGTTTCAGCGCGCGCACCAAACGGTCGGAATCAAAATGCACTTCCCAACGACCAATGTAGGTGCCACCACTTCCGCTTTCAATTTTGAGACGAATCAGATTAGGAACCAGCGATGAATTGCCAGAGAGAGGTTGATTTAATTGTGCGACTACGGGACCTGGAGTCGCTCCATTTACTTGTGCATAAAGAGGACGCGAAGGAGTTACATATTGTGGAGTTGTTGGTGACAATGCCGTTGAATTGAATGTCAAAGCCGTTGGATTATTCAAAATGAACTTACAGGTGGTTCCATCCATCATCGCCGACTGCAGGAGTTTTTCAAAATCCATGGAAGCTAGCTTTTCAGTAATCGCACGACTTTCCCGTTGTTGTTGCACCTGCATCGAAGCAAATCCGGCCATAATGATCGCCATGATTCCAACGCTCACTAAAAGTTCAACTAAAGACATCCCATTTTGATTCAACAAGAGACAAGCTCGACGAGCAGACACGTTCATGATTGGACTCCTACTCTGGTATCGGCATTATTCGCGTACAATTAAAAAAGAGTTTCTCTAATTATCAAACTGAGATGATTTTTTCCGGCCTCTTTCAAGGGCCCAAGTGCGCCTCCCTGCCTTGCAGGCTTTCTGTGAACTTCCCAAAGGCGAACTTTTCTGGCGCCAACCTGCAAAAATCCAGCTTTCAGTCATCACTGCTTACGGGGGCTTCTTTTGCAAACGCCAATTTAGAAAAAGCCGACTTCAGAAACGCAAAAAATTATTTTATCGATCCGCGCTTCGTAAAAATGAAAGAAGCGCAGTTTTCGTTTCCAGAAGCTATTGTTCTCTTGCAGGCTCTAGGTGTCCTGGTGGAGTTCTAGTGCTACAAAGCACTTCGACAACATCACCATCGTAAGCAAGATAACTGTGACCATAAGTATTAAAAGACAAGATGGCTCCTCTTGAAGAAGAACCATTGATATCGGAATCATTCACCGATACAACTTTGGAATCATCCCGGTAAAGGATAAGATAGGTTTCGGCCGCTCGTTTTGCCATACGGACCGTGAGCGTTTCTTCTCCACCATCCTGAACGATGGAAACTTCCAAAGATTTAGCTGCATTCGTACACAAGAGCTCAGTGGCTTGGCTTACTGAACTCACACTTAAAATTCCCATGAAGATATAAAACAGTTTCATTCGTTCCTCCGCCGCCACCTCATACAACGAAGCTATTGTTTCTGAGAAGCCTTGACCGTTTCGCTTGTTTTCTTACAAGGAGTTGCAACTTTGGCTTTCGCTCTATTTCATCGAACAGTTTGAAATTTCCGACGGAGTTTTGCTTTTGACAAATTCGCCGAAGCGTATCAATTTGAGCCCGTATTTCCGCATCCTTTCGCTCCGCTTGTCTTCCCTAATTTCTAGATGAGTGGGGCTTTTTTTTATTCTCGTTGTTCGATTGAAAACAAGAAACACAAATCCATTTTTTCCCTCTTTGTTGGCATCAAATACGCATCCCTTTTCTTTTGTAAACAACAGGTGAAATACGGCGGACATGAGCCGTAAAGCGCGCAAAAACGCTCCCACCTGTAAAGTTTGTGTACTGAGAAGGAGAGAGAAATGAAATCGAAAATTGCCGTTATTGCCCTTGCGTGGACGTTACTACCCCTTCCTGCTTTAAGTTCCGGTTCGCGATCCGCGACCGAAGCGTCTCACTGTGAGACATGCACCATTCAAACATCTGCAGGTCCGCGCATGAAAAATAATTTGCCGTTCGTCGCAGCAACGCTGACTGATATCAACGACAAATTGGATTGGGGCGCGAAGTGCGAAAACTTCGTTGACGACGAAAAGATGGGTGCCTGGGCGAAGGACATTCGCGGGATCTATCTTTCAAGCGATTTTAAGAATCTTGACGAAGGCGCTCGCGACATTCACCGCTTGTGTCCGACATATAGTGAAATGAAACCCACAGATAAAGCCAACTTCTGGGTGCTGGTCATCAACGCCATGGCTCACTATGAAAGTACTTGCGATAAAACGGAAACTGCTAAAGGACCTAACGGAAGCCTCATCGGTCTTTTGCAACTGCACCACGGTAAAGAAGGCGTCTATTCAAAAGGATGCTCAAATGGCGACGGCAATACGGCGCAAGGAACTTTCCGCTGCGCACTTTCCATGCTCAACGATCAGCTTCGCCGTGACGACAATCTTTTTAGCAACAAGTCTTACTGGGATGTTTTAAGACCGAAAGCAGCCAGCAAGCGTGTACCTAGAATCACCAAAGCCATTCAAACTTACACACCTTGCTTTGATGAATCAAAACTCAACGTCAGACAAGCTTCAAACAACGATCAGGAAATCTTCGAAGCACTTAAGGCGATGGAAATCAGAAAAACAGATTCTTACGATATGTAAGAAATGAAAAAACGGGATAAGAAATTATCCCGTTTTCTTTCCCGGCAAAAGCTGAATGCCCAGCGTGTAAACTTCTGAACATTCCCCTTCAGAAAATTTCTGAATATTGTGAGACATCTCACCGTTGCCAGTGCCATTCCGTCTTTTCACCCAGCGTCCGTCACACTCTTCAAGCAAGCCAAGCTTATGCAAAGAAGCCAAGGCCTGCTCTGTTTCTTCAAGACTCATTCCTGTCTTTTGTGCGAGGCTTTCCTTATCCGTTCCCGGCAAATCCAAAGCGGCAAGAACCAAGTAGAAGTCGATATTCCCGACGGGAGGCGTTTGTATCTCCGTCACTGAACGAGTTAAAGAGTATTTCGTCTGATCGGCATAAAGTGCCAGTGCATGCGCATTTTCGTTTTCCGAAAGATGCAGTCCCTTGATGAGCTTTTCCAAAACCTTTTTGGAAAGCGGTCGTTTCGCATTAAAAATTTCTGAAAGATGACCTGGAGACATGTCCAATCGTTGAGCCAAGCCTCGCAACGAAAAGCGCGGGTTGGTATTTTTTAATTCTTCAAACTTCAACTTCAAGAAACTATTTAATTCATCACTCATCATTGTCCCTCAAAAAAAGTATGCCCTAAACTTGACGTTGTACAATTTCTTCCAGAAGAAAAACAAAACATATGTCGAAGTATTAATGCTTCTAAATAAAAAATCTTTATCTAATATGAGAGTGGTTTTCATAAGTGTTCGAGCGTTTCCGTCAAACGCCCTGAGACTGAAATCGCGCCCGTTTTAGTACTGAATTTGCATTCCACTCTTCTGACATTATGAATGTCGTGTGTATTAGTTCATAAGGCCTTAAAGGTCTTCTGCGACATTCGTGAAAAGGCACCTTGCCAAAACGTTAAACAGTGGAGCTCTTTGTGAAGCGCGCGGTTTTATCAGTGACAGTCCTTACGCTTTTGGGTGTTCCTGCCTCTTGGGCAGCAAACACTCAAACCAAAATGTCTTCGGCTCAAGTCCCAGAGGCTTATAGCTGTCCTCTGTTTGAAAATCGCCCCCATGCCGAGCTTATCTCAGCTATTGATACTCTCAACGCCCAAGTCAACGCCTCCCCTGAATGCACAGGCAACCCTTCTGCCAAATCTTTTGGTGAGAATGGCGAGACCATTAAAAAAAGCATCGTCGATATTCAAACGGCGATCAAAGAATCCAAAGCCACTCAGGTGAACTCGGCTGCTCTTGAAAAATCTATGACCGATGCCCTTGCTGCCGTTGGCAACATTGGTGACGTTATCAATAACAATGAATTCTTAAACTCTCGCTGCGGTCGCCAAGTGATGTCGACGGGAAAAGTTCTTTTAGCTGTCAATGACGTCGTTAACGGATTAGCACCTTACGCGCTTTTCGCCGTTTCTATGAATGCCGCACTAAAGCCGGCTTTGCCGTTTGTAATTGGCGGCGCTGTCGCGACCAGCGGTATTTCGGCGATCGCTAAAATGATCGATCAAAACACCTTGGACATGTCGAAACCAAATCACCGCAAAGCTCTTTTGGAAAACGTCTGCCAATTCACGAAAATTGCCAAGAAAGTTCGCTTCGTGCAACTGGCTCAAAGCGGAAAGATCGACACGATCACAAAAGAACTTGAACAAAACGTAGCGCTGTACAACGCCCGCTTCGGCCAGCCAAGCAAGGGCCTTGCTGCGACTTTGGCTTTTAAAGATTCTACGGAAAAATATTTGAATGGCTTCCGCACGGAAGTCAGTTCCGACAAAGACTATTTGGCGGTTCTTGAAAACCAGGTGGCCAACAATGCCGACGATCTTTTGATGTGCAGCCTTTCTATTGAGCTAGTAAAAACCGCGACGTCTTCGACGGTCTTTCCAATGTCGAGCTTCTTGAATCTGCAACAGCTCACTCAAGATTCCTCAAAGACCGAAAAAATCCAGGCCGCTGCTTTGATGGCAATGAACAATCGCGCCATCAAATCTTTAACGGATTACGCAACAGGTTCTATGGACGATCCCGCGTCTTGCGCTAAGATGGGCAAATCCTGGTTGCAAAGCATTCACCAGGCATTGAATCTTTCAGGAAGCGTGATTGAGAAAAAGCAAAGCGATCTTGATACAGAGCTTGCCAAAAATGCGGAATACCGCCAGTGGAAAGCGCGCTATTCCCTGCTTCAAACCGATATTGTCACTGTCAAACGCGTTGAAAAAGCCATGGAAGAACTTTCCAAAGACACTTCGATCATTGATCGCTCTGAATTTGCCCAACGGATGGTTGCTTTAAAGGCGGGACTTTTTGGCTCACGCTTCCGCTGGAATTTTGGCAAGTCTCCAGTCTTTGCGTGGATTGAGCATACGAAGAGCATGCACGACCAAACTATCGGCGCTTTCACCGCAGGTATGAAGGCCTTGCGTGAAGAGTCTTTAAGTCTCACCGAGTTTGGAAGACGTCTTTCAAAAAAATTCCGCATCGCCGGAGTTCGCGTGGAAGGCTTTAACACGCTTGATATGATTTACCTTGCCCGTGATGTAAAAGTCACAAAAGGACTTTCAAATCTGACTTTGAAAACTCTTCCTGTCGGCTCCCGCGATAATGAAGTCGTTTGCCAACAGTTGGAATCAGCATGGTTGGATTGGTCAGCTGCTTTGGACCACTTGGGTGCTATTCAGTTTTTCTGTGACATGATTGATCCTGTCTTAGATGTGAAGGTGGATGCCAAAATCATCTCTGCTTGCCGAGGTCAAGGCCTGCCTGAAACACAGAACGGCTGGAACGGCTCGCCTTCCCTTTACGAAAAAGCGAAACTGAGACTGAAAAGCAACGGTTACCAAGCCGATGCCCAATTGGTGAGCCAAAAACTCAAAGAGCTTCAGTGTCCGATGCCAGAAATTTCCGTGATGAAATAAGAACGGAACATATCGCCTGAAGATCTATTTCACTCGGAAACGCCACAGATCTCCCAAGTCCCCAACACCTGTGGCGCCATAACCGTAACCCCCGTAAAGCCAGAAGTTCCCATTGAGATCTTTCCAACCGATGCCCCCTTGGCGACAACCTGGTGTATTCACAATACTAGGAACTCCCAAAGTTCCAAAATTTCCAGGAGCTGTCGCTGTCGGTGTTCCCGTCATCCACGTCCATTGATTTGTGGTGATATTGTATCGCCACAAATCGTTGGTGTAACTCAAAGAAGAGTTCCCTGAAAACAGCCATAAGTTATTATTCGAATCCGTCCATCCCACAGTAGAGAATCGCGACCTTGGAAGATTTGTCGAGGTCGCAATTCCCAGAGTGCCCGTGCTGCCGACCCCTCCTGTCGTGTTAGGCCCAGACATCCACGTCCACTGATTGGCAGCGACATCATATTTCCATAAATCACTAAGGTAACTTCCCGCCACGCCACCAAAGAGCCATAAATTCCCAGAAGCATCCACCCATCCTTGAGCCCCATAACGCGCGCCCGGAGTATTGGCTGGATCTGCTACACCTTGAGTTCCATAAACACCGGGAGCACCTGTCGTGTTAGAGCCCGTCATCCACGTCCATTGATTCGTTGAAGGATCGTATTTCCAAAGATCGTTGAACTGTGATCCGTTTGTTCCTCCAAAGAGCCACAGATTGCCGTTGTTATCTCTCCATGATGTTGATTTATAACGGGCTCCCGGAACGTTGGCCGCGTTCGGAGTTCCCTTCGTTCCGTAAGTCGCAGCACCTCCACCTGTGCTGGCCCCGGAAATCCATGTCCACTGGCTTGTTGCCGTATCGTATTTCCATAAATCATTCCAATAAGCGGAAAAACCATTTCCACCGAACATCCACAGATTTCCGCTGCTGTCACTCCAGCTCGCGGCGCTGTTGCGAGCTCCGGGAACATTGGAAGCTGACGGAGTTCCTTTCGTACCGTAAGTTCCCGCGGCATTGGTGAGGTTCGAACCTGACATCCACGTCCAATCTCCTATCGTGGTATTGTACTTCCAAAGATCATTCAGATTTCCATAATCGTTGTTGCCACCAAACATCCACAAAGTACCATTCGAAGCCACCCACGAAACCGCGTAAGCTCTGCCGATAGGCGATGGAGGAACTGGAGCTGGAGATCCCCTCGTTCCGTAAGTCCCGATTTCGTTAACAACGTTAGAGCCCGACACCCAGGTCCACTCATTTGTGCTCACGTTGTATTTCCAAAAATCACTATTGCTCCCGCCATTGTAACCGCCCAAAAGCCAGAAGGTGTTTGTGGCGTTGGACCACGAGGCCGTACCGTAGCGAGCATCCGGAATATTTAATGTGGATGGAACTCCTTTTGTGCCCCATGTGCCGCCGGCATTTGTTCCGCTGGAACCTGAAACCCACGTCCATTCTGTCGTCGTCGGATTGTATTTCCAAAGATCGTTCAAACGGCTTCCGTTTGTGCCGCCGAACAACCACAGATTATCACTCGCATCAGTCCAAGCGCCGCCATCTCTGCGACTTCCCGGAGTATTGGCCGTCGATGCCACACCTTTGGTACCGTACACGGCACTTGCACTTAAGGTTGTTGTACCTGAAAACCATCCCCACTGATTTGTTGCGGGATCGTACATCCACAAATCACCTAAATAACCCGTATTATAAATATCACTGTCACTGAGGCCGAAGCCACCGTACATCCAAAATTTGCCCGAAGAATCTCGCCAACTGAAAGCGCCGTAGCGACTGCCGGGCACCAACGGCACCAAAGCTGAAGACCCTTTGGTTCCATAGACACCGCTTGTGACTCCTGCAGTGGAACCACAAATCCACGTCCATTCATTTGTTCCGGGATTGTATTTCCAGACATCGTTCAAATGCGTGAGACCACCGCTGGCCCCGTAACCGTATCCGCCGAAAAACCAAAAATTTCCTGAAGCATCCATACTCGGAGCGTATCCCCGGCGTGCGCCCGGAGCATTGGCCGTCGACGGAACACCTTTCGTACCATAGACGCCATTCGCATTGGCGGTGTTGTTTCCCGAAACCCACGTCCACTGATTGCTGACCGGATCATACTTCCACAGATCATTGAAAAACGAAGCGCTGCTGTCATAACCTCCCAGCAACCACAGCTTATCACTGCCGTCTTTCCACGACGCCAGTGAATAACGTGCTCCAGGAATGTTTGCGGGAGCTGCCACACCCTTGCTTCCATAAACGCCGGTCGCGCTGACAAACGGAGATCCGGAGATCCACGTCCACTCACCCGTAGTTGGGTTGTATTTCCAAAGATCATTCAACGCATTTCTTGTCAGAGAAGTGCTTCCGGTCCCGTATCCACCAAACATCCACAAGTTGCCGCTAGAGTCGATCCAACCTGCTCCTCCATGGCGTGATCCGGGAAAAGGTGAAACCGCAGTCGAAGTACCCAGAGTGCCGTACACTCCATAAAATTTTGCAAGATTGGAACCCGAAACCCACGTCCACTCATCCGTTCCGGGATTGTATTTCCATAAATCACCATAGAAGACGGAACTGCTGTTCACAATTCCGCCAAACATCCAAAGATTATCGCTGCTATCTACGAAAGCGCCGGCATTGCTGCGGGCACCGGGAGTATTCGCCGTCGAGGCAACACCTTTGGTTCCGTACACGGGCATCACTCCGGTCGTGTTGGCGCCCGAGATCCACGTCCACTGATTTGTGCCGGGATTGTACTTCCATAAGTCACTTCGGTAGGAAGAATCAGAACCACCATACACCCAAAAATTTCCGCCGGAGTCTTTAAAGCCCGTGGCCAAAGCCCTTCCACCGGGAGTGTTGGCCGCCGCTGGAGTTCCTTTGGTTCCATAGACACCCGATGCGTTCACTGAACTTGAACCGGTCATCCACGTCCACTCTCCTGTGCCGGGGTTGAATCTCCACAAGTCATTGAGATAGGTGGATGTTCCATTTCGTCCACCGAAAATCCAAATATTGGTGCTGCCGTCAATCCATCCGAGATGCTCTGTTCTTCCTCCAGGATAGTTCGATGTCGAAGGAGTTCCCTTTGTACCGTAAACTCCCGCAACATTCGTGGTGTTCGCGCCCGAGACCCAAGTCCACTCACCTGTCGCTGGATTGTATTTCCAAAGATCATTCAAATATCCACTGCCGGCACTGGCGTAACCAGATCCCCCGTACAGCCAAAAATTTCCACTGGAATCTATGACAGTGCTGTGATTGACCCGAGCCCCCGGAATATTCGCCGTCGAAGGAGTTCCCTTCGTCCCGTAGGTTCCCACCGAGTTTGCAGAGCTGGCACCCGACATCCACGTCCATTGCCCTGTGCTCGGATCAAACTTCCACAAGTCGTTCAGATAGCCGCTACTGTAAAATCCACCGAAGACCCAAAGGTTGTTACTCGAATCAATCCATCCTGACGCCCAAGCGCGGGCTCTGGGAGAGTTGGAAGCGGATGCAACCCCCTTGGTTCCGTAGCTTCCAGGATCATTGTTCGTCGTCGTACCAGAAACCCACGTCCACGTGTTGGTGCTGGGATTGTATTTCCAAAGATCATTCGTTGTGCCCCACGCTCCCATACCTCCGAAGCTCCACTGATTGCCGCTGGAGTCGGTCCAAGTAACAGCGCCCGAGCGTGAACCTGCGACAGGAGGTTCTGCCGCTGAAGAACCTTGTGTGCCATAGACACCATAACCGTCTTGCACCGTTGTTCCCGACATCCAAGTCCACTGCCCGGAGCCGATATCGTACATCCATAAGTCGCCGTAAGGAACATTGATGGAACCACCATACATCCACAATTTATTTCCGTCAGACCATCCGATGCCGCCGTAACGGGCTCCCGGCGTGTTGGCCGCTGCGGCAACTCCTTTGGTTCCGTAGACTCCTGCGGGATTAAAAGATCCGTCGATACTTCCCGTCACCCACGTCCATTCCAGAGTGCTAGGATCAAACTTCCAAAGACTGTTATGATAGGAGGGTCCATTGAACATTCCGCCAAAGAGCCAAAATTTTCCACTGCCATCAACCCACGTCGTTGCATACGCGCGACGAGTGGGAATGTTGGCTGTCGAGGGCACTCCCTTGGTCCCAGGAACTCCCACTTGATTTGTCAGATAAGATCCTGAGATCCAAGTCCATTGATCCATCGCCGGATTGTATTTCCAGAGATCGCCAAAATAATTATTCGAAGACGGACTGACGCCTCCAAAAACCCAAAGATTTCCACTGCTGTCTGTCCAACTGGCGGCTCCGAGGCGAGAGCCTGGAACGGGCGGCGTTGGAGACGAACTGCCTTTTGCTCCGTAAACACCATATTGATCCGTCTGATTCGAGCCGTGAACCCACGTCCACTGATTTGTCGTCGTGTTGAATTTCCAAAGATCGTTGAAATATCCCGGAGATTTTGCCCCGCCCGACAACCAAAGATTTCCACTGGTATCAATCCATGTCACTCCGGAAAAACGGGCGCCCGGTGTGTTCGCCGCTGCCGCAACTCCTTGTGTCCCGTAAGTGCCGGTTGCATTGAACGTGTTAGAACCTGTCATCCACGTCCACTGATTGCTTGTCGGATTGTATTTCCAAAGATCGTTGTAAATGCTTCCACTTCCAACATCGCCACCGAACAACCACAGGTTGCCACTGGTGTCGACCCACGACATGCAGTACTCGCGAGCACCAGGAACGTTCGTGTCGGCGCTGACTCCTTGCACGCCGTAATTGGAACTTCCGTTCGGAGAACTGGAGCCTGACATCCAACTCCACTCGTTGGTGCTGACATTGTATTTCCAAAGATCATTGAAATAGTTGGCTCCACTGAATGAGTAACCGCCAAAGAACCATTTGTTACCGCTCGAGTCAGTCCACGTGCACGCCCCTTGACGTGCGCCGGGAAGCGGTGGAGTCGCGGCACTTGAGCCCTGACGTCCGTAAGCACCGGTTTCATACGGCGTGCTTGGGCCGCCCATCCACGTCCACATCGACATAAATCTTTTGCCGATGACAGACATGCTGCGACCGTTGAAGGCGTAACTGGAAGAGAAAATTAATAACACTGTCGCGATCAGCGCTTTACGCATAAGAAATTCCTTTTTCTTAATATTGAGCGGCGACTCCGCAATAAACGGCGACAGCTCCGGTATTAAGAACAACACAGCTGATTACGCTTGTGCTGCCGGAATTAACTAGGAAACCAGGATAGCTCGAACCTCCGCTGCCACCCGTGGAATTTTTATCCCAAAACACTGCTGTCGTCCCACCGTTGTAACTCACATTGAAAACACTGTTCGTCTGGCCCGTCACAAAGAACGTGACTGTCCAAGACATATTTCCTGACGGCCATCCTGTGATCGCCGGAATATTTAAAGTCGTTGTTCCCGAAGCACACGCCGTGAGCGTGTAGAGATTTGTTGTAAAACCGGTGATGTTCGTGGACGAACAAGAAAGAGTTCCCAGCGCGCCTACTTTTTCAAAGTACGCTTGTCGAAATGTGGCTGCCCCATCCACATCCAAAGCCGTCGCCGGAGCGTTAGTGCCGACGCCGACTTTACCGGAGTTGTAGTAGATGTCAGAGCCTGTGGTTGTCCATTGTGAAGCCGTCGGAACCGTGGTGTTACAGATTAAATTTCCGGAACCATCTGACGTGCACATTTTATTGTTCGTGATGCCGGAAGTTCCAATCAAAGGAATATTTCCTGAAGCAGTGCCTGTGTCTTTCGTTGCCGCCGTTCCCAATCCAAGATTGGTTCTTGCGCCCGCAGCTGTCGTGGCCCCCGTCCCGCCATTAGCAAGAGCAAGCGAACCTGTGATCGCCGCAGCTTGACTGATATCGATCGCTCCAAAATCAGGATTTCCACCACCTGCGGGAATTCTTAAAATCTGATTCGCAGTTCCGGCGGCTGTTGAAGCCATCGTTGTCGCTGTCGCAAAATAAGGAATTCCTCCCGCAGTGCCGGAAGTAAGTCCCGTACCACCTTTTGTGACTGGCACCGTATTCAATGTCGGATTGGGATAAGTTCCCGAAAGATCTCCGCCAGCACTTCCTGTGGGAGCCGCGCCTGTTGTGGCAATCGTGATACTGCCTGCCGCATTTGTGATATTGATACCCGTTCCGGCTGAAAGTGTCGCTGCCACGGGAGCCGCTCCTGTAGAGCCTACAAGCAATTGACCGTTGGTAAGTGCTGAGAATTCAACAATCGCTCCCGCACTCGAAACCATGATGCGACCGTTGTTTAAAGCCGTCGCGGAGTTTGTTCCGCCATTAGCAATCGGTAAAACTCCTGAATAAGAAGTCGCCGTTGTCGAAGGTGTTGTCCAAGTTAAATTTCCTGAAGTATCCGACGTCAGCACTTGGCCGTTCACGGTCGCTGCATCTGTGGGAAGTTTTAAAACGTAACTTGTGCCGATGGCTCCTGTGGGTCCTGAAAGAGTCACGGTATTAGAACCGCTTCCCGCTGTGATCACGACATTTCCTTTTAAGGTCGCCGTCACCGTTCCGGCCGAGAAATTTCCCGAAGCATCGCGTTTTACAATGGCATTTGCAGTGTTGGCGTTTGTCGCCGCATTCGCCGCAAGCTCTGCGGAATGCACATTCGCTGCTGTAGAACCTCCCACGGAGTTGACCGTCGCGGCAACAGAACCCGAGCCACTGGCAGAAACATCACCCGTTAACGCCGTCAGCGTTCCAGGATTTCCGGCAGGCAAAGTTGCAGCCATCCACTTTACTCCGTCCCACTGCAAAACTTGATTTGCCGTGGGAGCTGTCGCATCGACAGGTTGATTTTGCAAAGCCACAACTTTGCTTGCACCGATGGAACCTGTGACGTCTCCAGCCAACGTGATGGCTGTTTGCCCGGCAGAGGTCAATCGCCCTTGAGCATCGACTGTAAACGTCGCCACCTGGTTTGCGGATCCATAGGACCCCGCAGTCACAGCAGTATCGGCAAGCTGAATCGTCCCCGTCGTGGTGATAGGACCACCGGTAAGGCCCGTGCCTGTCGCTATGTTCGTGACGGTTCCACCGCTAGCTCCACTCACACCCGCACAAGTCATTGTGCCTGTGGCGCTGTTCCAGCTTAAAAAAGTATTCGCTCCGCAATTCGGTAAACCCACTTTCGTCAAGAAATCACTGGGAACATTGTTTCCCAATTTTTGTGCTGACTGAGCAAATGCCGAGAAAGGAACTGAACGAATGGAATTATCCGTCGAGATCGTCTTCCAGCTCGCACCATCATAAAAGGACACGCGCAGTTTACGTTCATCACTCATCACAGATGTATAAGTTGTCGCCCCGTCTGTGCACGTGTAACTGCCTCCTGCCACCGAACAAGTGCCACAGGTAAATGTTTTTGAATTATTAAACGCATCGAGAATTGTAAAACCACCGCCTGTCGGAAACTGCATCGAGCCTTTTCCGATAGCCACGTCGAAAACTCCTTTGGAGTTTGCCATATTCACATTGTTCACTTGCTCTTGGTAAATCAAACAGTCGCCGGAAGGATCTAGGATTTGAAAGAGAAAAGACACGTTCGCATATTCAAGCGGAGTGCCGTCTGTCTTTAGAATACGCCCCTGATACGTGAGAGACGTCGGAGATGCTTGAGCCATCCCGCTCATCGCAAAAATCAAAATGATCAGTGGTTTCCATCTTCGAAACACAGGGCCTCCGCTAAAAATATTCACGTTTCCTATCGGAGCCCTAGGGTTTCTGAACAAGAGTTTGACAGAAAAGACTGTTCAATGTTCTAAAATCGAACAACAAGATGTTCGAGAAAAACGGGCGAATACCCGGAAAATTTTTCATCCCTGTATTTGTTCTCAAAAAATCACCGAACACTTTGCGCATAAAAGTGTTGCGCTAGTGGCCGCATCTAAATTTTAACATTGTAAAAACCTGAAAGGTGCTAATAAATACGCCCCTTGTATGAAGACGTTGAATCAATTTTTATCGACCAAATTCGAAGCCATCAAAGTTTCCAATCCCCGCTTTTCCTTGCGTGCTCTGGCGCAGAAGTCGACGATCTCACCGGGACATCTTTCTGAAATTTTGACGGGCAAACGTTCTCTTTCGAAAAAGAATTTGGAAAAATTAATCGTCGCTCTTCGTCTGACTCCTGGAGACGTGGAAGTCGCTTACAAGTTTTACGACTCTGAAAAAGACCGTAAAAAAGCCACGCAATCCATCGAAAGAGTTCTTAGCCGCAACGAATTTTCTGAGATCTCAAGCGCCGAATACTTTCATACATTGGCCGCCACAGATCTTTCTGTGGACGGTTTGGATGTTATGACCATCGCTGAAAAGACCGGCCTTTCCTTTGAACAGACGGAAATGATCGTGAGCAAATTCCTGAAGCTCGGCATTTTGCAATCCAATAGCGACGGACTTTTAAGCAAAACACTTCGCAGTCTTTCTACGGAAAGCGACATTCCCAACTTCGATATCCAGCGTTTTCACCAGGAGTCTTTGGACAAAACCAAAGACATCTTCCCGAAAGTGCCACTCAATAAGCGCGAGATGGTTTATATGAGTATGGCCATCAACCCTAGAAATCTTCCAATGGCAAAAAAGGAAATCGAAAAGTGTTGGAAGAAGGTCTATACCAAGCTGACTCAAGGTGAGCGCACAGAGATCTATACATTAGGCATTCAATTGGTTCCCGTTCACGCAGGTAAGGAGCAATAATGAAGTATCTGGTATTAGTTTATACTCTTTTTATCGGCCTTCCGTCTTTTGCACAGTACGTGGTTCGTAACGGTGGTTATTCCGTTCAGTGTTTGAACTCTCCGATCAAAGCCCTGGAGATCGCCGAAGGTGAAGCTCAAGGTTTGCAAATCCACTACTCTTCAAAGCGTTTTTACTTAACTAAGGCGGCTGACTTGGTCAGCCGTATCGCCACTGTGGATATGGAAAAAGCCCGCAAATACCTTAAGTGGCTGGGCGAATGGAAAAGCCAGATCAAGTGGATGGCGCAATTAGATCAGTACAGCCCGAACGACCAGGGTAAAATCAAATTGCCTTACACAGATTGCCACGTGCGTATCGGCATTGTGCAGATCAATGAAACTCGTTTCGGAGTTCAGCAGTACTGGATCAACCCGGGTGTTTGGAACACGATGGACGAAGATCAAAAGGCAGCGCTAGTTTTGCATGAGCTGATTTACCGCGATCTTCTGGAAGAGAATCCAAATTCAAATTCCAGCTTTGTTCGTCAGGTGAATTTAAAAGTTCACACTCTGGATCTGAATAACGATCGCAAAGCCTTTATCGATCTTCTTAGAGCTCTTTAAATAAAAAGCCCATCTTCAGATGGGCTTTTTCATTTCTAATTTATATTATTTTAGTTTCGGACACGCGGACTTCACATACGTGAAGAAATCTTTGTCGTTTTGATAGCGAAACACGATGTCGCCGTCACTCATATAGCGGAACAGATTTTTATTTTGCACCGAGCATGAAGACGCACTCTTTTTAAGAGACGACGTGGCCTTGCTATTTTGCGCAGGATCTTGATTGAGCGTAAAGCCTGTATCCAGCAAAAGACCTTTATAGTCTTGAACTTCAACACCGCCGCGATTGCTGCGGGAAACGGTGGCGCTTACTTTCACGGTCGCTCCGGAAATGCTTTTCAACTGAGCCGTGTCGGCGTTAAAAGTAAAAACATCTCCTGTGACGTGCGTGATCAGAAGTTCGCGCGTGTCTTCTTTCCACTGATAACTCAGCACGCTGGCCGTTCTTGGGAACATAAAAAAGTCCCTCACTCCAAAATCGCCCTCGTTACCGTAAAGATTAAAAACCATGAACATGCCATCTGTAGACAATGAATAATCGCGATAGATAAGGTTCTTATAAGCATCCGCCGGTGACACTGAAAGCATACACACGCCTGAAGTTGCAAACCACGTACGCTTAAGATTCACACCCATTTTGTATTCTTCAAAAGAAGTGCACGAACTAGGTTCGGCTGCGTGCGAATGAGAAAAAAGCATAAGCAAAGAGACAAGAGCTGAAAACATGAGACCTCCGTTTCTAAATTCAGATTCGGCGAAGGTCTTTGCAGCGTCAACGGTGCCGACTATGTAACTAGGCATGAGACGTGTTCGCAAAATTATTCAAAACACTTGTGTCCTTAGAATGTTTCGCCGTGTTTGACTTTCTTTTAAGCTGCGAGCGCAATGAAAAAGAAATGAGGATTCCCAGATGAAAAAGTTAATGATGCTTTTCGTTTTGTTCAATTCGTTCATGGCTTCGACTGTTATGGCTGCCGAGTTCAACATGCGCATGGATTTCGGACTTTTACCGGTCTCAGCAAATAAGACACAGAAGTTTCTTTTGGGTAACAATAGCTCAAGCACGCTCATACAAATTACCTGGAAAATTTCCGGCGATTCCTTTACCGCTTCGACAAACTGCCCATCAGATTTGGCTCCCGGTAAAAGCTGCGAATTTGTGGTGACTTACTGGTGTCTTCGTGAAGGATTTGCGGAAGGTCTTTTAAAGATTCACACGAGTCATGACTCTTACTCGCTGATGCTTTCAGGCGTTGGCAACAGAGTTTCTTATCCCGAGCCCCGTCCACCAACACCACGACCTTAGTTTCCGCTATTGCAAATATTTTGGTAGTACTTCATCAGGGCGTCTTCAATCAGGCCTCGTTCCTCTTCACTGACGATGTAGGCGCCCAGATACTCTCCCTGATAAAAAATTTCCGGAGCGTAAAATCTTTTTTGAACGGTATCAAAGTAAAGATATTGATCTTCTTCCGGATTATTGGAGTCATACACTTCAATAACGATCGTGCCCTTAAAGACCTTATAAGATTTCGCCATCACGATGTGCTGGGTTGTGCGGTTTAAGCGCAAATTCACCAGCGTGAGTTTTCGTTGATCTAAATTATTTTTTAAAAGCTCGATGGTGGCTTCATTTTCCTCGCGGGATCTTTCCGCACTTTTAACGACCATCGCTAGATTCGCCGCTTGAAAAAAATGATTTCCTTGGTTGGCTTCAATCTCGTTTTTAAAACTGCGCTTATGTTTAAAGTCGCCAATCTTTTGCGTGTAGCCTTCTTCCAATAAATTCCACAGCGCCCCTTTGCCACGCTTTTCACTCTCTGCAAGGCTGTCTGATTCCACGGCAAAAACAGAAAGCTTTTGAATCGGTTGATCGGCCAGGTACGTGCTGAAATTCTTTTCGTCCTGCTTTACGACTTGGTGAATGGTTGCTCCGCGGATGATATCAAAAAGCGAAGTCATACTGGCAGGGCTGTCTTTTAAAGGCATATTGTATCGGGCAAGATAAGAGATCACGCGCTGAGTGCTTGAAAGCCCCCAACATGCAGCTAAGGGGGCGGCGCCCATGCGAAATTCCCAGTTGCTCAAAGGGATATTGCGCTTTTCATGGAAGGCATCGTCGCGAATGGATTTATAGATATTCTCAACGCTGAGGGTTTGGCAGCTTAGGTTTTTAACCAGGCTGTCAGAGACCTCCAGGGCTTTTGCGGAGGCCGTTAACGTCAATAAGACCAAGAGAAGGGAACCTGCTTTTTTCATGTCATAAGACGTAGCAAGTCTCATTCCGAGAAAGCCCCACAATAGATCCGCTCTTGGGTGTCTATAAATCTGTCGGTCACCAAAAACGGCATCGTTCGATTATTTTGACATGAACGATTCTCAGAAGCTTCGCTTTCAAGCGATGTTCGATAAAACTTTGAAGAGAGGCCCCTATGCGCTATGGAAACTTAAGTGAAAACTCAGGCGTCATCGCCTTTGAAATAAATGAAGATTCCATCGCCGTTCAATTTATTGATGGCAGCATTTATCTTTATAACTATCAACGCCCCGGCCGCAAACATGTCGAAGAGATGAAACGCCGGGCCCGCTCGGGAAAAGGCTTGAGCACCTACATCAGCCAGCATGTCCGAGAAAATTATGTCCTCAAGATTTCATAACCATTTTTTTGTGGAATCACATCCGAAGAGCTCCATTTTTCATGTCAGTTCGCAATTACATTTTTGTATTTAGACCGTTCCGGGTGTTTCTTTGTAGCTTCGCTCGTGTGTTGACGAGCACTTGCTCATCACGCGAACAAACAATAACCGCCACAGCGATGGTAAGGAGTCTATAATGAAAAAGGTTTTATTTTCTTTGGCAGCACTTTTGATTTCAACAAGCGCTCACGCCGTTCACTCGGGGAGCTCTTGGTCGCAGATCTTCGCGGATCGCGATGCTGTTGTAACACACGGCTATGCGATCATGGGTATCAAGCTTGAAAATGCCTGTATGACGGATACAGAAATCAGATCTATCGAGCCGACCACTCAATGCGCAGAGCTTGCACCAAGAACAGTGTATGCTCCAGGTGGCGAAGGTGGCGGCCCGTACACTGAGTGGGATTGCGTGCGCTATGAAACTAAAATCGTTTCTGTGCCTCGCACTTACGAGCGTCCTGAATGCTTGCGCCTTGAAGGTGGCGGCGAACGCTCTCCTGAATGTGTGGAGTTCGGCACTGTGACTGTGACAGTTCCTCGCACTATCGATACGCAAGTGTATGTGACTCGCGGTGAAGCTGGTCAAAGCTTCAGCAAGCCATTCACATTCCCATCATGCCCGGTAGTTTACCCTCGTTAATAAGATCAAAAGCCCTGATGATTCATCGGGGCTTTATTTGCCTTTCTGTAAAGATGACTCCGCAAGATTATTTTGTTGCTGAGCTTTGACGTTGCTCCAGAGCTGCTGGCTCACCGGACCTGGCAACAAACGTTCTAGCTCTTGCGCTGTTTGCGGATGCATCGAAGACATTTGAAATAAAATTTCAGCTTTTATTCCCGCCAAACTTTTACGGGTTTCTAAGTTAACAGATTTATCTTCAACCGTTGGATTGCTAACAACCGCTTTTAAAACGCGGGCCGCTTCACCGTCGGCTGAAGTTTGCAAAGCTTCAAACAATAAATCCAAAGCGGCATTTTGCATCTGAGTTGAAGAATCATCCGTTGCAGGTGTTTGCAAAAATTCCTGCAAAGATCTTAGCACTTGCTCATTTTTTACAAGGCCTTTGCGGAACGTTTTTTCTTCGTCTGTTAAAAAGATTTTTGCATGAAGCTGGCGGTATTCAGCTAGTTCAGATTTATAGATAAAATTCTGCCATACCGGTGCCGCCGATGCCGTCATAGTTTCATTTTCAGAATCCGGAATCGACCCTTGCTCGGTCACAAACTCCGGACGCGTGTCCATGGTCGGCAAAACAGGAACCCTCTTGTCAGGGGTTCCTGTTGTCACCGTTGGATTTTTATTTTCTTTGATTTCAGTTTTATTTCCAGAGGAAGCCATGAACATCATGGCTCCTCCGATTCCCACAACCCCAACCGCGAGAGCTATCTTAAGAGTCTTCATCTTAGAACGCTCCTCGAGTCAGTGTTTGTCTGAACAACGAGCGGTTCATTTCTTTCGCACCGTCATTCTGGAAGTACGCCGATCCATTCAAGTATCCATTGAGAACCAGGATATTGTGGTGAATCGCTGTTGAGTTCACAAAGACGTTATAGACTTTACCGAAGTACTTCACAGGTGTGATCGATACAATCGGATCAAGCACGCCGCCGACAAGCACTAGGTCTTCACCTACTTTGAATTCAGCAGCCGCTTTCATGAAACCATTCGATGCGACAACTGGATGGTTCGGAGTTACCTTCAACTCGCGACCCGATTTCATTTTGAAGATCAAGATGTCGTGTTCGCTGTCGACGACTTCACTCACCCATTGGTCGACTTTGGTTTTTTGTACGGCTTTGCTTCCCATTGATTGAGCGCTTTGCAATGAAGCCACGAAAGCGTAGTTTTTAGTGAAAGCTTCAATGAATGGAACATATTTCATTTTCTCGTTCGCCGCCTCTTGTGCCAAGATCAACTGTTCTGGAGTCGAGCATGATGACACACACACAATCGCTACGTAAGCTGTTGAAGGCATCGTGCAAGGTGCGTTTTTATTCTTAGGCGCAATCCAAGGTTTCTCTGGTTTGAACGAACGGTCCATGAAACTCGGATACAAGTGCTGACCACTGGAGTTCAAGGCCACAGAAGTTCTGCCCATTTTTACTTTAAGGTCTTCAAACTGATCTAGGAACTCTTTAACCACTGGCAATTGGTTTTGACACTTCACCATCCAGTCATAGCGACCTTGAGCATCGGTATTGCTTAAGCTGTCATGTGAACATCTGTGTGCCACATAGTCTTTACAATAGCTTTGTGAGACCCATGCACCGTAAACCACGTTTTGACTTTCAAGTTGCACGGAGTGATCGATACAAGCGTAGTTTTTCACTGTTGTCACATCACGAGTATTCACAATCACACCAATTTGGTTCGCAGGGCATGTTTGAGAGCTGTTCGCTTCTTCTGTTGCCGTTGTTGATTCTGATCTGCGAACCGCATCTGGATTTCCGTCACAAAGGCGTTCTTCTGCTGGGTACACGCTGTCTTTACAACGATCGTTGCTCACTTGTGTGCCTTTATCGTCAACACAGATAAAGATTCTGCTTTGTTTTCCTCCACAATCTGCGGAACAAGCAGTGAAGTTTTCTGTCGGAACATATTTATATGTTGGACATACGCCCGGAGTTTTGATTGAACCCTGACGTGTGTTTGAAGTTACGATTTGACCGTCAGTACAAGCCTGGTCTGAGATTTCATTAAAGATATCAAAGAAACCCGTTTCACCGTAAGCACATGTTAATGAAACTTTCACTTCACCTGTGATAACACCTGTTTTCACAGTGCCGTGAGAACCGAAGTCACCGCAACCGTTGTGGCAAGTGAATTGGTTATAAACATCGGAACCTGAAAGTATGCCGTTGTTACAAACTCTTTCTTGGCTGACACTCGAGCAAGAACCCGCTGGAGTTTGCGATGAGTAAAGAACTTTCGATCCGCCATTTGCCAAAATACTTCCGTCAGGCAATGTGCAAGACTGACCTTGGCATGGACCTTCATTTGTTACTTCTTTGGTTCTGGAAACTTCAACCCATTTCAAAGTTTCGCCAATCAGTTGGCACTGTTCTTTGATACGGTCTCTGTATGAAACTTCTTTTGTACCATTCAATCCGCAAGATTGAGTTTCAGAATACAACTCGCCTTGAGACTCACGTGTTGAATCTTTCACGGAGCAAGCCAAAGGCTCTGGTGTTGGAGTCGGAGTTGGTTCTGGATCTGGATCTACTGTTGCTTCTGTGACGTTGATATTGTGTTTTAAAGTAAAGAGAACTTGGCTTGAATCGCCTTTATATAAAACGGCTGTAACTTGATAAGCGCCCTTCGCTGCATAAGCATGTTGCACTGTTTGGCCTGAAGCCGTGCTGCTGTCACCGAAATCCCAACGGATCGCACCCACTTGGTCGGCTAAGCACTGAGGCATATACAAAGACAATGTCGCCGCTGCACCGACTTTCACTTCTGATGGACCAGAAATCGCCGCAGCAGCGCTACAGACAACTTCTTCATCCGAAATCACGATGGACTGAGTGAGCATTTTCTCACCGCCTGGATTTCCGACAACTACGACTTTCACTTGATAAGTTCCAGCCGCAGCAAAAGTGTGCGCAATAGGATCTTTACTGTATTGGGATGGAGTTCCGTCTCCAAATGTCCAATAAGCTTCAAGAAGATTGATGGTACTAGGAACACCCAAATCAAAAGTGACAGGCTGTCCTGTCACACCGACTTGTGGAGCGATCATCACGATTTCACTACCAACAACCACTGTTTTAAACGAAACTTCTTGAGTCGTTGTCGTATCAGCTGTGGCTTTTGCCGCAACCCTGCTAGAGCTTCCTATAGAAGAATCTTCCACATGAGCTGTCACAATATATGTACCGGCTTTTTTAAACACAGAAGTTACGCTCGGAGCAACAGTCGTGCTTCCTCCGACGGTTTTCCAAACAACCTGTTGGGAGCCATCGCAAGAAAGCTGCTCATTAAGTTTATAACTGATGGCCTCGCCTTTTTGGCCAACAGTCTCACCTTGGATTTGCAAAGCGTCTGAACTGATTTTTTGTGAACCAGGTTTGCAGCTCACTGAAGATGTTGAACTAGATAATTCCACATCTCCACTGGTCTCCGGAGTTTTCTGACATCCGGCTGACAGTGCACATAGTCCTAATGCGACTAACAGAATCCTTGTGTTCATGGGCGACTCCTGTGTGGTTATTAATAACAGGATTACAAAGTTCGCCGAACGCTCTCAACTTTTTTGGCCACACTGGATCATCATGAACTAGTAGTCTCACCAATTGTTTGACGCTTTCAATGACTCTCAAAATATGTTTCTTTTTTTGTCTAAAGTTTTTGCATCTTCGAATGGAAATTCAACCTCTGGCACGAACCGTGCGTAATATATATAAATTTGTTGTCACAAAGTGCCTCGTCCCCTCTTAATAGAGACAGTTACGGCAGAGGAGTTTGCATGCTAGACCGGATCATTCGTTTTTCACTCACCCATCGCCTTTTCGTCATTGCCCTGGGTGTGCTGATCATGGCTTACGGCCTTTTTACTGTGAGTCAAATGCCGGTGGATGTCTTTCCGGACCTCAACCGTCCCACGGTGAATATTATGACCGAAGCTCCGGGCATGGCGCCTGAAGAGGTCGAAACTCTGGTCACTTTACCGCTAGAGACCGTTTTAAACGGACTTCCCGGAGTTGAAAGGGTTCGTTCCACGACAGGCATTGGGCTTTCCGTCATCTATGTGGAGTTTGGCTGGGAAACAGATATTTACCGCAACCGTCAGTTGGTCGCCGAAAAACTTCAGCTTGCCAAAGAAAAACTCCCCCAAGGAGTCACTCCTGTCATGGGACCGATTGCTTCCATTATGGGAGAAATTCAGCTCATTGGTCTTTCTTCCACAGACGGCAAAGTCAGCCCTTTGGATTTGCGCACCCTAGCCGATTGGACGATTCGCCCTCGTTTGTTAGCAATTCCTGGAGTTGCGCAAGTGATCTCCATCGGAGGTGGGGTAAAACAATATCAAATTCTTTTGTCGGCCGAGAAAATTCAAAAAGCACAGCTACCTTTAGAAGATATTGAAAAAGCTCTTTCAAAAATCAGCTTAAACACGACGGGTGGATACATTGATATCGATAAAAAAGAATTCCTGATCCGCAATATCGGAACGATACGCTCTGAAGAAGACATTGCCAACACCGTGGTCGGACTTCACTTGGGAAAACCTGTTTTTGTGAAAGACATTGCCGAAGTAAAAATCGGAGCACAAATCAAACGCGGTGATGGAAGCGTGAATGGCCAACCAGCTGTTATCTTGAGCATTCAAAAACAACCCGGTGCAAATACTATTGAGCTTACAAAAGCTGTAGATACGGCCCTTCAAGATTTAGAAAAAGCTCTTCCTCTGGGCGCGACTCTGACAAAAGATCTTTTTAAACAATCGCACTTTATTGAAGCCGCTACAGATAACGTCAAAGAAGCCCTTCGTGACGGAACGATTTTAGTATTTATCGTTCTTTTCTTATTCCTTTTAAATATTCGCACGACCGCCATCACCTTGACGGCTATTCCTTTGTCTTTACTTGTTACCGCCATCGTCTTTCATTACTTCGGACTTTCCGTCAATACCATGACACTGGGAGGTTTGGCAGTTGCAATTGGTGAACTTGTCGATGATGCCATCGTCGACGTAGAGAATGTCTTTCGACGTCTTAAAGAAAATAAAAAATTGGCGAATCCACTGCCCGCATTACAGGTCGTTTACAATGCCTCATCGGAAGTGCGAAATTCCATCGTCTTTGCAACGATTATTGTCGTTCTCGTCTTTTTGCCACTCTTTTATATGAGCGGCATTGAAGGACGTCTCTTTATTCCGCTCGGTGTGGCCTATATCATTTCATTGATTGCTTCCCTGTTTGTCTCTTTAACAATCACACCTGTCTTATGCTCTGTCCTTTTAAGCAAAGATAAATTTGCTGAGCACGAAGATGGAAAGCTCGTAAAAATACTCAAAGCTTGGGATCGCAAAGTTCTTGTGAAAGCCCTGGATCACTATCGTCTTGTGATGGGTGGAGCGGTGGCTTTATTCGCAGCTTCTTTGCTTTTGATTCCTTTTATGGGGCGTGATTTCTTGCCTAAGTTCAACGAAGGAACGGCCACAATCAGTGCTCTGGCTCAGCCAGGAATTTCGTTAGAGGAATCCAATAAACTTGGCCTGCAAATCGAAAACCTTCTTCTTTCTATTCCTGAGATCAAGTCTGTCGCCCGTCGCACTGGACGCGCGGAACTTGATGAACATGCCGAAGGAGTACACTCTTCTGAAATCGACGTCGACTTTAAAGAAGGCGGCCGTCCCCGTGAAATCGTTCTGCAAGAGATGCGCGAAAAATTAAAACAAGTTTCTGGAGTGTTCATTAATATCGGCCAGCCTATTTCCCATAGACTCGATCATCTTCTTTCCGGTGTCCGCGCGCAAATTGCTGTGAAAGTTTTCGGCAGTGATTTAAATGTTCTTCGTGCTAAGGCTGCGGAAATTTATAAAGCGCTTGAGGGCACTCCGGGTCTTGTCGACTTGCAAGTAGAACAACAAGTTCTTATTCCTCAAGTCAAAATCCAGCTCTTGCGAGAAGATGCCGGCAAATATGGAATTGTGCTGGGAGATCTTTCAGAAACTTTAGAAAAAGCTTTGAATGGTGAAGTGATCAGCCAAGTGCTTGAGCAACAAAGAACTTTCAACGTGTACATGCGTTTTGACGACCATTCCCGCGCTAATTTAGAATTGATCAAAAAAACACCTTTAAAAATTATGCCTGACGGAACAAAGATCACGTTGGAAAAAATTGCGGACGTCTATGAGTCCCAAGGTCCCAATCAAATCAGCCGTGAAAATGCGCAAAGAAGAATTGTGGTTTCCGCGAACTCCTCAGGACGTGATCTCGACAGTCTGATTATGGATATTCAAAAACGCATCCAAAACGACGTGAAAGTTCCGGAAGGATATTTCCTTCAATATGGTGGGCAATTTGAAAGCCAGCGTTCGGCCAGCCGTTTGATTCTGCTTTTGGGCATTCTCTCTTTGATCGGCATCTTTATTGTGCTTTATGCGCACTTTAAGTCTTCTTTTATCGCCGTTCAGATTATGCTTAACATTCCGATGGCGTTGATTGGAAGTTTGGTCGCTATTTTCCTGACAGACAGATCTTTTTCCATCGCTACTATGGTGGCTTTTATCACCTTGTGCGGAATCGCAAGCCGTAATGGAATTATGATGATTTCACACTATCTGCACCTGATGAAATACGAAGGAGAACAGTTCACGAAAGAAATGGTCATTCGTGGTTCGTTAGAAAGGCTGGTCCCTGTTCTGATGACAGCTCTGACGGCGATTTTAGGACTTCTTCCGTTGGTTTTAGCCAAAGGCGATCCAGGAAAAGAAATTCTTCATCCTGTGGCCGTCGTTATTGTCGGTGGTTTGATCAGCTCAACACTCTTAGATATGTTCGTAACGCCGACAGTCTTCTTTCATTTTGGAAGAAAATCCGCGGAACAAAATATAAAATCAAAAGAAATAGAATTACAACCAACACACCATTAGGAGACTCCATGAAAAATATTTTAATCACCTTCAGTACGATCTTGTTTCTACAACCGGTTCTAGCCCATGAAGGCCACGAAACTCCGGGAGTTATTAAAGCCGTTCACGGGGGCACAGCTTTGCCTGGGAAAGAAATCAATCTTGAGTACATAGTTTCCGGAACAGAACTTAAAATCCATCCTGTTTCTCACGAGGGAAAGGACCTGAATGCCTCCCAAGTGAAAGTCTCAGCCACGGCGAAGGCCCCTAAAGGCAAAGCAGAAAATTTGAAGCTTGAAAACAAAGACGGCGCTTTCGTAACACACGTGGATTTTAAAAATGCTTATCGCCTTGAAGTGAACGTGATGACGGAAACTTCCGGTAAAAAAGACAGTTTTAAGTTTCAAGTTGAAAAATAAGGTATAGGAAAAGACATGAGAACAAGCTCTCTTTTGGTAGTTTTTTTACTAAGCGCGAATGCTTACGCACTTAAAGGATTAAGTCCCCTTGAACAGCAACTGGTTGAAAAAAATCAAGGCCTTCAATCTTTAGAAAAGGAAATCACGTCAAAAGAGAGACTGCACAAATCCTCTTATTCTTCTTACTATCCGACACTGGAAGCTGTTGGCGGTTGGGGCGAAGATCACCTCGACGATCCGAACGAAAGAGATCGCGGCTACTTTGGCTATCTCGATGGCCGTCTTAATATTTTTAAAGGCTTCCGCGATGTTTCGGTCACCGATAAAAAGGCTCTTGAAGTTCAAATCGCCAAAATCGACTATGAAAAGAAAAAACGTGAACTGCGTCAACAGCTGACCGAAGTCGTTGGGGAGATGATCTATTTACACCGTCTGCAAGAAATTCTTGTTAAAGAAGAGAATATCACCAAAGAACAAAAGAAAATGGCCGCAAAAAAAGTTTCTTCGGGTCTGACAAGTTCTGTCGACAATCTCGAATTCGATTTAAGAGAAGAAGAACTGCGTATCCAAAAACGCCAGATTGATCAGTTCCATCAAGAAGCACATCACAAACTTGTGCAGCTTTTTGGAGGCGATATTGATGATGCCGAACTTGAGAAAATTTCTTATGAAGACTTTACGGCTCTCGCAAATTTTCCTGCTCATGCGCCGGATGAAAACCTTGATGTGCAACGAGCCTATCTTTTAAGTCGTTTTAGTGAAAGTGAGAAAAACGAAATCAAATCAGAGTTTCTGCCGTCATTGGATTTCGTCTATAGCTTTGGCAGAATCACTCCTACTGAAGACGCTCCTTGGAATTTTAACGAGTCCCAGTACGCTTTAAAACTTAGCATTCCTCTTTTTTCAGGATTTGATACTTATCAAAAGAACAAGGCGGCGGGCGCTGACATTTTAGCGAAGAAAGCTCAAGCACAACAGGCTGTATTTGATTCGGTCGGCACCTCAAAAACTCTGAAAGAGAAAATGACGGAGCTGATGGACCTTTATAAAATCAATGAACGCAAGCTTGAAACTTCCAGAAAGTATTTTGATATGACCGTGAACGAGTACAAACGCGGCATTAAGAACTCGCCTGACTTGGTGGGCGCCACGGAAAGATGGTTTTCGTCACAAAAAAGAAAGTACGAGCTTTTAAAAGAATTAGAACTGACGAAAGTAAAACTGGAAAATCTTTATTAGGTCCCGCGAGACCAATTTCGCGTAAGAAGAATTCCCGACACAATCAACGCTCCGCCGGCACCATACAAAAAGGTCGCCACGGGGCCGTAGTGGTCCCACAAAAATCCCGCCGCGGCACTGGCAAACAAGGTTGCAATTCCAGTGAAGGTGCCAAGGTAACCTACCGCCGTAGCCTTTTTGTCCTTGTCCATCAAATCAATCGCGAAAGCTTTTCCGACACCTTCTGTTGCCGCCATAAATAGACCGTAAATACCAAACAAACCCCAGAAGTGCAGAGGCACTGAGGCAAAAGCAAATCCCACGTAAACCAAAGAAAAAACCACAAGACCAAATACCAAGACGCTTTTACGGCCGATTTTGTCAGAGAGTTTTCCCAATGAGGGACTCGCTAAGGCATACACAAGGTTATAAAAGCAATACATCAAAATAGTGTCTGTCAAAGAAATTCCAGAAAGTTTCGTTTTAAGAAGTAAAAATACATCACTGGAATTTGTCAGAGAAAATATCGTCCAGGAAAAAAGATAATATTTAAAACGTGACGGTAACGTAGAAAATCCGGCCCACTTTTCATGCTTTGACGGTGGGGGCAACTCGTGCCTTTTTTCTTTGATCGTCAAAGCAACAAAAACCGCAAGAAGTCCCGGAATAAACGCCAAATAATAAATCAGTCTTAAATTGCTGGAATACTGTAAATAAAGAATCGCCAACAGGGGACCTATGGCCGCGCCCAGAGTATCCATCATGCGATGCCAACCAAAGGCGGCTCCGCGCAGATTCTCTGGCACGGATTCAGCGAGCAAAGCATCGCGAGGCGCCGTTCTTAAACCTTTACCCACGCGGTCAAAAGAGCGCGCACCTAAAACATGAGTCCAACTTTGTGAAAGTCCCGTGAGAGGTTTTGCCAAGGCCGCTAAAAGATATCCCACCCACACGAAGACTTTTCTTTTGCGAATGCGATCAGACCAAAAGCCCGAATATGTTTTTAACAAACTCGCGGTTGCTTCAGCGGTACCTTCGATAATTCCCAGCGATGTGACGGAAGCTCCGAGCACCGTGGTTAAAAAAATAGGCGTGATAGGATAAAGCATTTCGCTTGAGACATCCGCAAGAAATGAAATGAACCCCAAACGTTTGACTGTCGGATTGAGAGCCGTTTCTTTTTTGTTTATTTCCTGCGACATAAAGGCATTGTTGTTGAGACTCGCGTTTTTTTCAATGATTATTGGAAAAACCTTCAGCAAGGAGATCATTTGCAAAAAATCTCAATTGTCAGACTGATTGTCGCTTGGGCCTCGGTTCTTTGTTTTTTCACCTTTGGCGCAAGTTGGCTGAATGAATTGGGCTCCCCTTTTATTCTAACAGGTTTCTTTGTATGGCTTTTCGCTGTCATTCTCTGGTCCGCATTCGGCGTCGTTCATGAAGCCGAAGAATTAGCCGCTCTATTAGGCGAACCGTTTGGCACCTTGATATTAACACTTTCCATCGTGATTATTGAGGTCGCCCTTGTCGCCGCTGTCATGTTAGGAGCCAAAGAAGCTCCGACTCTGGGTCGTGACACTATGTTTGCGGTTCTTATGATCGTTCTCAATGGTGTCGTCGGCTTGGGACTTCTCATTGGTGGATTTAAATACCGCGAGCAGTCTTACAACCTTCAAGGTTCGGCTTCTTATCTTGCGATTTTAATTCCGCTGACAGTCGTCGCATTGATTTTGCCGAACTTCACAACTTCTACATCCGGCGGCACCCTTACGCCGTTACAAGCCATCGCATTTTCTATTTTCACCGTTGTGCTGTACGGAATTTTTCTCATTACTCAAACAGGACGTCACAAAGCTTTTTATGTGCATCCCGACGCTCTTGAAGCGACGAAAGCCGATCACTCATCAGAAGACCCACAGACGATCAGCAAACACACGGTGTTCATGCACACCGTTTTGTTGCTATTAAATATTCTTCCTATCGTTTTTCTTTCAAAAAGTTTAGCTAAAATTTTGGATCACGGTATCGGTTACTTGGGATTGCCTCCGGCACTGGGCGGTGTTGTTGTCGCGGCGATGGTCTTCACTTCTGAAGGAATCAGTGCTTTAAAGGCTGTGGCTCGTAATGATTTACAACGCGCGATCAACTTATGCTTAGGGGCGGCTGCTTCCACTGTGGGCCTCACAGTTCCGGCTGTTTTGATCATCGGTCTTGTAACGGGACAGACCGTGGTGCTTGGACTTAAACCGACAGAGATGACCTTGCTTGCATTGACGTTACTTTTAAGCACGCTGACATTTTCAAATAAACGGACAACGTTGCTTGAGGGAGCCGTGCATCTAACGGTGTTCTTTGTCTATATCACTTTAGTTTTTAATCCTTAAGAATCCAAAAAAAAGTAAACCATCCCACCGCTAAAGAACAGATGAGTTGAAGCGAATAAAAGCCTCACTCTTCGTCGAAGCGGTGGGCTGCCCCACATTTCGACCAACATCATCTTAGCCAAGTAAGATGCAAAAATACCAATCGCCAAGAGATTGCCAAGGTCCCGCACGGACAGCTGTCCCAATTCGTGAAGCTGCACGTTGCCAATAACGGAGCCGTGCAATTCAAATAGACAAACCAGGAAGGTTAATAAAGTAATACCGGATTTCCCAAAAAATTTTTGCAAAAATTTTGAAAGAATCAAAAAAATGCCGACAAAGGCCGCCAGTTTGATCAAAGAAGCAACACCTAAAGAAGGAATGGGATCTTCCTTAAATACAACGTGCCGCAAACGATAAGTTCGCCAATAAATCAAACCTACGGTCCAAAGAGTCGGCACTAAAACAATCGCTAAGAACTCCCAATGCATTTGCGTAGTGCCAATAAAAACAAGCACTAGAGCCTCAACAACCATTCCCAAAAGCGAGCTTAAGTAAGACAAACTCAACAACCGCACTTCATCTTCACTGGCCTGATGACTCTGCTTGGAAAGTGATGCCGTAAAAGCCGTACTGGAGATAAAACCACTCACAACGCCTAAAGCGATACCGCCAATTTTCTCATTGAAAATCCGCATGATCACAACGCCCAGTATCTGAATCAAAGCTAAGAACAAAATCAACTGTAGAATTTTAAACGGATTTATCAACTCCAATGGATCTATCGGCTGCCGCGGAACCCACAATAGTGCAAGCCCAATCAAAAGACTTAATATAACGAAAGAACGAACTTTATTCATGCCCGTCCTTATCTTATTCTTCTGCTGGAGCTTTGGTTCCCTTTTTCTCACTGCGTTTAAACAAATCCACCCGCCGGTGGCATGCTTACCGGTGGACGTGTTTACTCACCGTGGCAGTGATTGCCTTTTTCTTTCAAACACTGCGTAAATAGAACATGTCATCGATCAATCCTCACTTCACTCTGAATTATTCTCAGCCCGAGGATTATCGCTTTTCTCATGACTCGGTCTTTTTAGCTCGTCGGGTTTTTGAGCTGATTCGCGATGAAGACATTTCCACTTGGCGAGGACTGGATCTCTGTTCCGGTTGCGGCGTGATTGGTTTGGATCTTCTTTTTCATTGCCACAAAGAAGCAAATAAAACTTTTGCGGCTTTTGATTTCTTAGAGGTGCAAGACATCTATGCTTCTCACTTTGCTACCAATGTCGAAAGGCTGGGAGCCATCGGAGCGGAGCTAAACTTCGTCAATCAAAACTATAATGTGCTTGCTTCTGCAGCGTGGGAAAATAAGTTTGATGTGATCGTCTGCAATCCCCCGTATTTTCACTTAGGCCAGGGCAAGCTCTCGCCCTCTGAGTTTAAAAACCGCTGTCGCTTTTTTATGGATTCCGATTTTGAAAGCCTGTTTAAAGGTCTGATAAATGCTCTGAAGCCCGGCGCTCATGCTTATGTGCTTTTGCGTGATCAAGTCGAACACGGCTGGAGCGCCACGCAAGAAGCACGGAAATGTATTGCTGCTTTAGGTACTTTAGAAAGTCTGGAAGACATTCGCGGAACCGGTGTTGTTAGAATCACCAAGTTTCCGCAAGAATTTTAAGACACTATTTCTTTTTCTTCTTTTCTTTTTCTTTAGCGGCCTCTCGGTCGGCCAAACGATTTTCCTGCTTTTGGTTCGCAAACATATTTAAAGCATCAATGCGAACGTCAGCAATTTCTTCGCAGGTCGCATTCATCGAAGAATCCTGACAGGCTTCATAAAGCTTTCTGCGCACGCTGTTCCAAGTTTGAAACCACTCCGTCGCATCTTTCATTTTTTCTTTAGAAATTTTCTCCAGGCCTGGCACCTTCGCCGCTAAAGGCATGAATTTTTCTAAATAAAAATCTTTTTGCGCAGGTTGCAGGTCATTGAATTCTTCGTAAGACGGCATCCAAAACGGAGGCTCTGACATATCAATCTCGGCCTTCGCTTTTGACGTAAATCCCATAGTTAAAAGTCCGATCATCACGATGAGTGTCACTAAAGACGCCTTCATTATTTCGCTCCTCCGAAGACAGAAGCCACCATCACTTTTGGAGAAGAGGAAGAACTTCTTAAAGCATCTTCAATCGCCAAGAGTTTCTGTTGATAGCTAAATGAACTTCTGCGCACAACCGTGAAACGTTTTGTGTTCGTGCAGGCATCTTTATCCAAAAATGGAAGCTCTGGATCACCCTTCGCACCGAACGTATTCTTTGGATCTTTCATATTCAAAGAACCCGTGAAGAAGTCAAAGCGACCTTTACCTTTGATCGCGCCACCAGTATCTTGCACGATAAAATACCCAGGATGGACGAATGTTTTTCCATTCGGCAGCGTCATCACCTTGCCTTTTAAAGCGGGCATATCAATGATGTCACCCATACTGTAAAATCTTGGGTCCGCTGCGACAGAGATATAAGGAATCAGACAGTTGCCGCTCGCACCAAACGCCGTTTCGCAAGAACCCAGATCTACTGTCTTACCTGTATAAGTTAAGAGCTTATTCCCAGGAAGAGTTCCTGAACCTTGCATTCTCACTTGTCTCTTAAACTTCGCGCAAGGAGTTGCGGAAGAACAGTAGTCCTTAATGTGCGGCACAAAATACACCGTAGATTGCGCCATACCTTCAGGACAGCTGTATCTGGCACTTCCCACTTCCGCCATCGCGATAAGTGAGCAGATAACCATTGGAACAATTTTAAAACTTTTATTGAGACAGTTTTGTTTTTCCATACAAATACACAAAGCAAAAAGAGGGCCTCTCGCAAAGTGCCCTAAAATGTCTGTCACCGTCAGTGATTTATACACTCACCGTCACAATAAACACTTTCTCAAAATGAAATGCCTCGCTGACGGAAACTCCAGCGAGGCATTTCGTCTCAGATCACAACACTAATGGGCCACGCGTCCTTTAAACCTGTTTTCAAATATCGCGTAAAGAGTTGGTAACACAATCAACGTCAAAAGCGTCGAAGACACAATCCCACCGATCACCACAGAAGCCAAAGGCCTTTGCACCTCAGCTCCAATCCCCGTTGAAAGCATCATTGGTAAAAAACCAAAGATAGCCACAAGGGCCGTCATCAAGACGGGACGAAGACGGATGAGTGTTCCTTCGATCACAAGCTCTTTGCCAGTTTTTCCTTCAAGCTTAAGCTGATTAAAATAGTTCACCAAAACAACGCCATTTAAAACCGCAATTCCAGAAAGAGCAATAAACCCGACACCTGCGGAAATACTAAATGGCAATCCATTGGCAATCAGCCCGATCACGCCTCCGACCAAAGCAAAAGGAATGCAGGAGAAAATCAGCATTGTCTGACCCAGACTTTTAAACGCAGCATAGATCATTAAAAGAACCAGAATCAAAGCCACGGGAGTCAGAACCAATAAACGGTTGCGCGCTTCTTGAAGATTTTTAAAGTTACCTCCCCATTGCAGATAATATCCTTGAGGAAGTTCAATGGCTTTTTCAACCGCTTCTTGCGCTTCGTTTACGAAACTTTCTGTATCGCGACCGCGCAGATTGATTAGCACCGCCGAACGACGGTTGGAATCTTCACGATTGATGGAACCAAATGTTTCTGCAAATTTGGAAGTCGCAAGATTCGACAAAACCGTTGTCGAGTTAGAACCTAATCCCACCGGCAAAGCCCGAATCGTCGCCAGATCCGAACGCTCTTCATCGCTGAGCCGAACAACAATCGGATATTTTCTTTCATTCTCATAAAGGTACCCTGCTTCTTGTCCTCCAAGAGCAATTGAAATAGTACTCAGAACCTCAGAGACGTCAGCACCATATTTTTGAATCGCTTCTTCTTTTGGTTCAACCCGCAAGACAGGACTGGTTCCCGCCAAGTCCACCTCAACGTCTCCAGCACCTGGAACTTGCGCTACCACTTCTTGAACTTTCTTTGCGAGATCCATATTGGTCTGTAAATCAGGGCCAAAAACTTTCACAGAGACATCAGCTCTTGTTCCTTCAAGCAACTCATTGAAACGCATTTGGATCGGCTGCGAAGCCAAATAATTTTGGCCTGGCAATTCTTTTTCTAAACGGGCGATCAAAGTTTTTACCAAAGACTCATAAGTGTGCTTTTTTCCTTCATAGGATTTCGGCCAATCAGAACGATCTTTCAACATGATGTAAGTATCAGAGATATTCACACCCATTGGATCCGTCGCAACTTCACTGGTTCCAATTCGCGAAAAAACGTTTTCGACCTCGGGAAACTCTTTAATAATTTTATCGGCCTTTAATTGAAACGCCATTGACTGATCCAGACTGATGTTCACTGGACGAATCATATGAAAGGCGTAAGAACCTTCACTGAGTTGCGGTAAAAACTCAGCTCCGCGTTTGGCAAAAAGCACGGCACCAATCAAAACTGAAATCACAGCCACGGACAGAGTCGCCGTCTTGTGCTTAAAGGTGATTTCAAGCAAAGGTTGATAAGCTTTTCTGATCCACCCCATAAAGCGCGGCTCTTTGTCCTTCGCATTTCCCGATAAAATCAAAGAGGCCAACGCTGGTGCGGTTGTAAAAGAAAGAACCAGGGCCGAGGCCACCGCAATTGCAAATGTTGCCGCCATCGGCGTAAACATTTTTCCTTCAACACCGACAAGAGCAAAGATGGGTAAGAACACCACAATGACAATCAACTCACCAAATCCCGCAGCGACACGCACTTCAACGGCCGCTTCATAAACGGCATTCTGAACCTCTTCTTTAGTTAATGCCCGTCCAAACTCTTTGCTTTTTTTGTGAACGAAGCGCACGCAGTTATCAATCAAGATCACCGTACCGTCGACGATGATACCAAAATCAAGAGCTCCCAAGCTCATGAGATTTCCGGAAAGACCCAAAGGCTTCATCACTAAAAAGGTCGCTAGCAATGACAGAGGAATTGTAATCGCAGTAATGACCGCGGCCCGAATATTTCCGATAAGCAGGAACAACACGACAATGACCAATGTCGCTCCCATCATAAGATTATGTTCAACCGTACCCAATGTCGCGTTGACCAAATCCGATCTGTTATAGACCGTTGTCATCTCGATATCTTCAGGTAAAGTCTTTCTAATTTCTTCGATCTTGCTTTGAACGCGTGTAGAAACCGTCCGGCTGTTTTCTCCTAAGAGCATCATCACAGTTCCCAGCACAGTCTCTTGACCATTGAGGGTCGCCGCTCCTGTACGCAGCTCTTTTCCTAACCGCACTTTAGCAATATCGCCGACTTTCACGATACGAAATGAATCCAGTTGTTTGACTGGAACCTTTTCAATATCTGCCGCCGATTTAAACAGTCCAATTCCCTGCACCAAAAACTGTTCCGCTGTCTGCGCGATGTATCCGCCACCGACGTTTTTATTGACCTTCTCTAAAGCCTCTACGATTTCTTCGAAATGAATCCCATAAGAAGCCATTTTTTTGACATCAGGCTGAACGTGGAATTGTTTTTCAAATCCTCCGGTGGTGTTGATTTCGGCTACTCCCTCCACCGTTAAAAGACGTGGTTTAATGAACCAATCCTGAAGAGCTTTAATCTCCATCAACTGTTTCAAACGTTCTTCCGAATTTTGCGCAGGTTTTTTAAAATCCAAAGTGTATTGGTAGATTTCACCGAGCCCTGTTGAAACAGGTCCTAGCTTTGCTTCCGCACCTTTTGGAAGTTCCGGCAAAACACCTTGCAGGCGTTCCGTTACCATTTGTCTTGCGCGATAAATATCAACGGCATCTTTAAAAACCACCGTGACCTGCGAAAGACCAAAACGAGTGATGGAGCGTACTTCTGTTACACCAGCGATTCCGCGCATGGAAGACTCTACAGGAAAAGTAATCGTGCGTTCGATCTCCTCCGGAGCCAGGCCTTCAATGGTGGTGTTGATTTGCACTTGGTTGTTAGTGATATCAGGAACCGCATCAATGGGCAGATGTTGAAAAGAATAAACACCCGCGAGCGCCAGCATTCCCGTGAAAAGCAAAACCAAGGCACGATTATAAACTGAAAAATGAATTATTTTGTTAATCATAAATATTCCTAGTGGCTATGTCCTTCAGGAGCCCCGCCGGATGCCACGATTTCGGCCGTTCTTAAAAAGCCCACACCTTGCACGACAAGTTCATCGCCCGTCTGCAAGTCCTTCGATTTGATTTTTATTTGAGAGCCGTTTTTAGAAATCAGGTCAAAATCAATACGCTTGTAAAAGCCATCACGCAATCGATACACATTCACTTCTTCACCCGAATATAAAACGGCGTTCGCTGGGACTTCCCAAGGGTTTGATCCTTTTAACGCCACTGTTTTAAGATCAAAGTTTTTAATAGCCTCCGAAGAAAGTTTAAATCCATCATGTTCGTCAAAAGAAATGATTCCTTTATCAGGCCCCACGCTGGCATTTTCTTCGTGATCGTGACCTTCACTGGCAACGACTGCCCATCCATAAATAGCCATGCAAATTACAACTAAGATTTTTTTCATAAATTCAGCTCCACCGCTTCGCCATGAAGGATGCGTAAATCCAGATAGGCTTCGGCAGCCTTTGTTTCTCTTTCGCTACGGGTCTTTTCAAAATCCACCAAGGAACGATGCACTTCAATCACCAAGGAACTGGGCACCACTCCACGAGCAAAAAGACTTTCCATACGCTGGTGATTTTTATCGAGCACTTTTCCTGTCGGTGTTTCCTCTAAAGCTTTCACCGAGCGCTGATAGATTTTTAGAAGTCGATCCTTTTCAGCCTGCAGTTCCTGAAGAGCTAAGTTCTTGCGAGTCTCTGCTGATTGCAAAAGAGCATGGGCTGTCGCCTTGTTGCCACCATTCAGGCTTAAAACCGGCAGAGGCATACTTAAATTCACACCATAGTGTTCCGTATTTTTTCCGTCTTCTTTTGTAAACTTCGCTGACGGGCCAACGCTCATTGTGGGCCAGGCATCCCCGCGCGCTTTCGTCACCTCACCTTGAGCAATTCGAATCTCCGAATCATAAAGAGCTAAAAGCGGCGACGATTTCAGATCAGCATTGTGATCCTCTAGAACCGGCCACTTCGCGCTTGTCGTTGGAAGAATTTTTTTAATCACCTCAATGCTTAATCCGGTGTTGATTTTGAAATACGATTCTAAGCCTGCCAGCTCTTCATCATATTCCATCTTCTTAAATCCATAATCTCCTTTAGCGACTCTAAAAACCATCAAAGTCACTTCTTGCTCTGGAGATCGTAGTAGTCGAGCTTCATACTGCTTCACTAGTTTCGTAAATGTTTCCAGTGATTCTTCCATTAAACCTTGTTCGGAATAAAACTGACGAAGACGCAAAAGTTTTAAAAGCGTTTGCTTACGCACTTGAGCTTTAGCCAAGAATAACTCTTGTTCTACCCGGCCTGCCTCGCCCTCTGCCACTTCCTTACGACCTTTGCGTTTCCCGCCAAGCTCAATCGGAAATGCCAAAGAGACATCCGTTTCATCTTTTACGCTTTCGACACTAAGTTCAGGATTCAAGAGTTGCGTCGCAGCCCCGGTAGCGGCTCTTTTCGCATTCACCATGGATTCTGCACGCAAAACTTCAGGAGAACGCGATTCCGCGCACGCGATAATTTGTTGATAAGTCGTTATGTTGCCACAGGCCTCTGTTTCTGCCCACGCCATGGACGAAACAAAAAGAGCCAGTGGAACTAATCTTAAATAAGACATAGGTCACACCTTTTAAATTTTTATTTAATTAAAGAGATTCGCGGAACACTAAGCCGCGTGTTTGGGAGGCTGAAACGGACCGTCGATCGAGCGGTCTAAAAGGTTTTTATTTTTTTGAGTATAAAGGGAATCTAAAATTAAAGGTGACGCTAAATCCGTTTCTTCTGATGACAATAAAATTGCACAGTGCCCTAAGTGACAATGCCCCGTCGCGCAAGGATCCACGTCTTGGTGTTCGCAATTTGTCGTCGAATCATGCAACTCAGTTTGTAATGAAACTTCAACCGAAGTTTTTTCTTGATGAAGATGAAAGGAAAGCGCATTTCCGACCAGAACTGAAGCCAGGGATACAATAAGCGTTAGAAAAATAAAGGATCGAAACACTCTATTCACATCAGAAATATATGCTAAATAAGCTTCCCATTACAAGTTCTTTACCGAGAAATAACAAGATCTCTCAGTCTGAGATTTATTGTCACAAAAGTTCCTCGTCTTTCCTAATGCAATTGCAAGGAACTTGCTCCTTCAATGCAAGTGAACTGCGCCTATGTAAAACTCCATAGTTTTGGGTTTTATTTTGTCTGGTCTTTATTCCTGTATAAAACTTCCTCCACTAATACGGAGGAAAAATGAAATATCTATTATCAACAGCCCTAATACTATTCACCTGCACCCAAGCTTTTGCTGCGGAGATCACGCCAGGCAATCTGGTAGGACGCTATAAAGTGGAAGCGAAAGCGGGATTCCAACGCGTTTATTTAAACTTTCGCGTTGTAAATACCAAAGAATTTGAACTGCAAAGAACTTATCCTGACGGCCATGGCGATGAAGTCTGCAACGGCACCTACTCGCTCAGCCCAAGCCTTTTCTGGGAAGATATCATTCTTGCTAGCGGCAAAACCTTCCAAGGTGTCTTTAGCTGCCCAAGTAATCGCTCTCGCAGCATCAACTTCAATATCGATTTTGAAAATAAAACGACGGATGATCTTTCTCAAGGTACGAGCGTGACCGTGACGAGCTCTTTAGCTCCAGGTCGCCGTATCAACGCCTACGTGAAGAAACAATAGAAAATAAAAAAGCCCTTCAGATTCTGAAGGGCTTTTTCGCTAACTTAGCGGGCTCCACTAATCTACCGCTTCAATTCTTAATTTATCAATGCCCACCTGAACACCGACACCTTTAAGCAGTTGCAATGAAATGTTAAACGCCAACTGTGGCAATCCGACTTTCACCGCCGTGAAGGCTCCCACACCGCCGATAATAGCCGCTTCACCTTGAGCTACTTTGTACTTACCAAGAATCACGCTAGGTGACGAATTAAATAAACTGATTTCTGAAGACACACCGGCAAGTTTGAAGTAACCAGCTCCCACTGTGGGACCCAACCAGTGATGGCCAATGGTGATCTTAACGTTTTGACTGTAATGTTTATTCAAAAGGCCTTTGCACGTCAAAGTTCCGTAAGCCACGGTTGAAAAATGGCCTACGATAACCTTAAGCCCCTTCGAAGTTCCCTTAAAGGCAAGTCCGCACGCCCAAGCGCGGCCATTGATAGAGACATCTCCTTGAACTTGAGAATCTGCGGACTCCGCATGGGCAAAGACCCCCGCCAAACTTAACGCTAAAATCACAGCTAACTTTTTCATCGCTTTCTCCTTGTTGTGAGTTGTTCTTGCCCTCTATGAAGAGCCAACCCACTCAGAGAAGCAAGCCAACGGATGAAAGACATAGCAAAGCCGTTCCGGCTGCGTTCCTTTTCCGATGAGAGTTGGTAAGAACTCCCAGCGCTTTTGCCGCCTCACAATGAATAAGTCTTGTATTGACTGTCATTTTGTGAGAGCAATTTTAAATGGCGCAATCAACAATTCGTAATCAAATCCATCTTCTTATCAACGGTGTCGAACACACCATTGGCGGCGACGAAGCTTTTCTGCCTTTGGCGCAATATCTTCGCTATCACGCTCTTCTTCCGGGAACAAAAGTCGTCTGTGCTGAAGGTGACTGCGGAGCTTGCACGTCTCTTGTGGCGCGTTGGAATGAGGAGTCTTGGTCAGCCTTTCAAACTTTGAATTCCTGCATCGCTCCCGTTTATCTTTTCGACCTGGCTTCGATTGTCACGGTGGAAGGCCTCGCCATGGAGGAAGAGCTAACTGAAGTACAAAGTAAGATGCGTGAATTTCACGGCGGCCAGTGCGGTTACTGCACGCCGGGAATGGTCTGCGCTCTTTCAGGACTCGCAGAAAATTGCGTCCAGAAAAAAACTCCGATCACCGAGAAAAAAGCGCGCAATCATCTGACAGGAAATCTTTGCCGCTGCACGGGCTATGAGCCGATTCTTAATTCAGCCCTGCACATGGATTTAAAAAAATGGCAGCCGCTAAGTGAGAGATACAACACAAGCGCCTCTAAAAGTTCATTTCAAAAAATCGCAGACGATGTGATCGAAATTCAAGGGACTCAAAAGAAAGTCTCCGCTCCAAAAAATTTAAATGAGGCTTTGCGTATTAAGGAGCAAACTCCGCAAGTGCGTTTGGTTTCAGGTGCCACAGACTTAGGAGTCCTTCACAACAAAGGAAAATCTTTTTTAGATCAAGTCTTGGTCATCAACCGCATTCCTGAAATGGGAAAGCTTGAAACAACGGACAAAGGCCTTTGGGTGGGCGCAAAAATTTCTTTGACGGAGTTTGAAAACTTCGCCGAAGAATATCATCCTGAACTCACTCGCTTGATGCGCGTCTTTGCTTCCCCACAAATCAAAAACCAGGGAACATTGATCGGCAACGTGCTTAACGGTTCTCCCATTGGTGACAGCATTCCGGGTCTTTTGGCTTTGAATGCAGAAGTTCATCTGCAATCCACCAAGGGTCACAGAGTTGTTCCTCTGACGGCGTTCTATAAGGGATATAAGTCTTTTGATCTTTTGCCGGAAGAAATAGCCATTGGAATTTTGATTCCTCACCTGGCAAAAACTTGGCGTACGAAGTTTTATAAAGTTTCCCTTCGTAAAGACCTTGATATTTCGGCAGTGACTTTTGCGGCAGCTTTAAAAATTGAAAACAACAGCATTCAAGAAGCGCGCATTGCTTTAGGTGGCGTAGGTCCCACAGTGGTGCGCTTGCCCCAGATTGAAAAAACCTTGCAAGGGGCTCAGTTCACCGAACAAGTTTTCAAAAACGCGGGGATAGAAGCCCGTCAACATATCAAACCGATTTCCGATCTGCGTGCGACGGAAGACTATCGTCTGCAAGTCGCCGAAAATCTTTTCCATAAATGTTTTGTTGAACTTCAGGAAGAGGCCACTGCATGTCCATAGGTCAAAATATTCCCCATGATTCGTCTCGCGGTCACGTGACTGGCGGCAGTGTTTTTATTGACGATCGCGCTTTGACACAAAAAGAAGTTTTCGTTTTACCTATCGGCGTTCCCGCCGCAGCCGGAACTTTAAAGAAAGTCGATACGGAAGCCGCCATCAAAGCTCCCGGAATTTTAGCGGCCTTCACAGCCAAAGATTTGCATCACAATATGTGGGGAACCATTGTTCCCGAGCAGCCCATCCTGGTAGATCAAAAAATCGGTTACTATGACGAGCCCGCTGTGATTTTGGTCGGCACATCCATGGATGCTTTGCTGCGCGCTAAACCTTTTGTGAAATTTGAAATTGAAAAAGCGCCTGCGATTTTGACTATTGATGAGGCCATCGAAAAGCAGCAGTTTATTTACAAAGCCAATGCTTTCGTATGCGGTAATGTTGATGACGCTCTTAAAAAATCTCCGCATCGCCTTCAAGGATTTTTCG
Organism: Bdellovibrio sp. BCCA; assembly: GCF_037996825.1. Taxonomy (NCBI): domain Bacteria; kingdom Pseudomonadati; phylum Bdellovibrionota; class Bdellovibrionia; order Bdellovibrionales; family Pseudobdellovibrionaceae; genus Bdellovibrio; species Bdellovibrio sp. BCCA. The sequence continues at coordinate 2,801,439 of NZ_JBBNAC010000001.1, forward strand.
AGTGTGGCGGCCAAGAACACTTCTACATGGAGTCGCAAGCCTGTATTGCCTACCCGCTTGAAGACGGCCAGGTGGAAATTCACTCAAGCTCTCAACATCCCAGTGAAACTCAACACGTGGTTGCAGAAGCTTTGGGCCTGCAACTGCACGAAGTTGTTTGCATCGTCAAACGCATGGGCGGAGGTTTCGGCGGTAAAGAAAGTCAGGCGGCCCCGTTTGCCGCCATGGCGGCTTTGGTTGCGCAAAAAATGCAACGCCCTGCTCGCCTTTGCCTTTCAAAAGACGACGACATGGTGATGACAGGAAAACGCCATCCGTTTAAAAATTTCTATGAAATCGGTTTCGATAACGAAGGTCACATCTTGGGCCTCAAAGCCCAGCTCTATGCTGATGGCGGTGCCTATGCCGATCTTTCAAGTTCTATTCTAGATCGAGCGATGTTTCATATTGATGGGGCTTACTATCTTCCCAATGCTCACATTGAAGGCTTTGTCGTTCGCACAAATATGCACTCGAACACCGCTTTCCGCGGCTTCGGTGGTCCTCAGGGCACCATGACCATTGAAAGTCTTATTGAAGACATCGCAAAGCATTTAAACATAGATGCGCTGACAGTGCGCGAGCGCAACTGCTATGGCCAAGAAAAAAACAATGTCACTCACTACGGCCAAAAATTAGATCACAATCCTTTGCCAGAACTTTTCACTCGTCTGAAAAATGACAGCGATTATTTTAAACGTCGTGAAGAGATTGAAAAATTCAATTCGCTTAATAACGGCAAGGTTCGCGGTCTTTCGATGACGGCGACAAAGTTTGGTATCGCCTTCACAGCTCGTTTCTTAAATCAAGGAAACTCTTTGGTGAATGTGCATAAAGATGGAACTGTACAAGTTTCAACGGGAGCAACGGAGATGGGCCAAGGTGTGAACACCAAGATTCAACAAATCGTGGCTCACGCTTTTGGCATTCCCGCTCCCGATGTCAAAGTGATGGCGACCTCCACAGAGAAGAATCACAACACTTCGCCCACAGCAGCGTCGAGTGGTTCTGATATCAACGGTTCAGCGGCTTTGAAAGCCAGTCTTGAAATTAAGAAACGTTTAGCTTGGTTGTTTCAAAATATTATTGCTGGCACACCAATGAACGATATCGCCGAGTGTCCACCTGTTGATGAAAAACTTCTTCGCCTTGAAGATTTTGATTTCAATCATGGGCAGGTCAAACACTTACCATCAGGCCAAACACTGCCGTGGGCAGATCTTGTAAAGAAGGCGTATCTAAATCGTATGTCCTTAGGAGAATACGCTCACTTTAAAACGGAAGGTCTTGGTTTCGATAAAGCCCGCAGTATGGGAACACCTTTTAGTTATTTCACAAACGGTGTGGCATTAAGCGAAGTGCAACTTGATACGTGGACCGGAGAATACAAAGTTTTAAGAACGGATATTCTCATGGATCTGGGACGTCCATTAAATCCTGGTATTGATCGCGGTCAGGTCACCGGCGCCTTCGTACAAGGCATGGGTTGGGTAACATCCGAAAAACTTTTCTATAACAAAGACGGAAGACTTTTGAGTCACTCTCCAACGACTTACAAAATCCCCAACATTCAAGACACCCCTCGCGTTTTCAATATCGAATTTATTGAGAATCACGAAAACCGTCAGAATGTCCACCGCTCGAAAGCCGTCGGTGAACCACCGTTCTTATTGGGAATCAGCGTATGGACGGCCTTGAAAGATGCTTTGAAATACAAGACGTCAAAAATTCCAAATATTAAATCTCCTGCAACACCCGAAGAACTTTTAATGGAGCTAGCTCGCTATGAGTAAAGGAAATTTCGAAGATTTTCTAGGCGCAATGTCCGCCCTTCAAAAAAAAGGCAAAACTTTTGTTGTTGTCACTTTGGTAAAACAAATCGGCTCTTCCCCGCAAGAGGTTGGAGCCCGCGCGATCATCAGCGCTAACGGCCTTGAATACGGAACCGTCGGAGGTGGCAAGGTTGAAAACCGCGCCATCCAAGAAGCCAAAAAAATGATCACAGAAAAAACGCGTTACTTATTTACCGATTGGAACTTACAAAAAGACATCGGTATGACTTGCGGTGGCGTGGTGAGTTTCTTTTTTGAACTCTTTGAACAAGAGCACCCCTTTCATGTTGCAGTGTTTGGCGCAGGCCACATTGCTCAAGAATTCGTTCGTCTGCTTTTGAAACTCGACTGCAAGGTCTCCTGTTTTGATCCGCGCCGTGAATGGCTGGATAAGCTTCCGACATCTTCTAAACTCACGACTCTTTGTACAGAAGATATGGCGAGCGAAGTGACAAAACTTCCTGAAAGATCTTTTGTCACACTGATGACGATGGGACACGGTACGGATTTACCCGTTTTAATTGAAACGATGAAACACCGTGATCGTTTCAGTTATGTTGGAAACGTCGGAAGCCATCAAAAGTATTTACGCCTGCGCAACGATCTAAAACAAGCCGGCATTCCTGAAGACGTGATTGAAAAGTTTTATTGCCCGATGGGTGAAGACTTTGGTGGCAACTCTCCAGTTGAAATCGCATTCAGCATCATTGCGCAAATTTTAAGAACAAAAGATCAGATCTTTGGTAGAAGCAACGAAGCTTCAACATAAGGGAACATCCATGGCCACTTCTTTGGCAAAAAAGAAAACTCAAAAAATTTCCTCTCAAGAATTGCCAGAACGTCTGGCTCAAGCTCGTGGTGATGCAGAACTTGATATGCTTATCACCAATGTCCAAATGCTGGATGTGATCACCGGAGAAACCTATCCCACGGCCATTGCCATTGGCGGAGAATACATCGTCGGCGTGGGTCTTGAATATCTTGGCAGTCCTACGAAACGCACCTACGACGGCCAAGGTCTTTTCGTGACACCGGGTTTTATTGACGGACACTTGCACATTGAATCTTCAATGATGTCGCCGTTTGAATTTGAAAAAGCGACTTTACCTTTAGGCACTACCACAGCCGTCTGCGATCCGCACGAAATCACAAATGTTCTGGGAGCAAAAGGTTTTGAGTGGTTTTTAAGAAGCTCAGAACTCATGCACCAAAATCTTTTTGTGCAAATGTCCTCTTGTGTGCCCGCTCTTCCCGGTTTTGAAACAACAGGAAGTGATTTTCCTTTAGAGGAAATGAAAAAGCACAAGGACCATCCTTCCGTTTTGGGCTTAGCTGAAATGATGAATTTCCCAGGCGTAATTCACGCGAACAAAGAAGTGCTCGCGAAAATTGAAGCCTTTGACGATCTGAACCTCGACGGCCATGCGCCTCTGTTAAGAGGTAAAGCTTTGAATGCCTACCTTCTGGCTGGAATTCAAAACTGTCACGAAACCGTGACGATCGAAGAAGGGCGAGAAAAACTGCAAAAAGGAATGGGCCTGATCATTCGTGAAGGCAGTGTCGCAAAAAATTTAAAAACGCTTGCGCCTTTAGTAAACGATTTTTCATCTGCGCAATGTCTTCTTTGCACGGATGATCGCAATCCTTTTGAAATCGCGCATGAAGGTCACATTAATTTTTTAATCCGCGAACTCATTAATAAGCACACTGTTCCAGTGCATGTGGCTTATCGCCTCGCGACTTATTCAGCAGCCAAACACTTTGGCTTAAAGCGTTTAGGTCTGATCGCTCCAGGTAAGAAGGCAGATTTGGTTTTACTTTCAGATTTAAAACAAGTCCGCATTCAAGAAGTGATGATCCGTGGAAAATTCGTTTCAGAACTTTCTTTGAAAGATCATGTTCAAGAAAAATTAAAAAAATCTCTCCCACCCTTAGAAAACACAATGAAGCGCGCGCCTTTAACTGCCGCAGATCTTCAATACAAACTCACTGCGGGGGGCTACAATGTGATTGAGATCGTGCCTCACGAAATCATCACAAAACACTTAACTGTTCGTTATGACGGTCAAAAGTTCTTAGAAAATGATGTTCTTTATATGGCGAACATCGAGCGCTACGGCAAAGGTTTGCCACCGGGCTTAGGATTGGTGAAGGGCCTTGGTTTAAAAAGCGGTGCTCTAGCAAGTTCTGTGGCTCATGATTCACACAATCTTATGGTGATTGGCACCAACGCCGAAGACATGGCTCTTGCGGCAAACAGCCTCATTGATTGTGGCGGCGGCTTCGTTGTTGTCGATCAAGGAAAAGTGCAAGCGCTTGTGAAACTGCCTATCGCAGGACTTTTGAGTCTGCAAAGTGCTGAGGAAATTAAAACCGGTATTGAAGATTTGAAGCAAGCCTTCCGCAAGCTAGGGGTCGTACTGGATGAACCTTTTATTCAGATGGCCTTCTTAGCTCTTCCGGTGATTCCGACATTGAAACTGACGGACCGAGGTCTTGTCGACGTGACAAAGTTTGAATTCATTCCTCTTTATCAAGAGGCTTAACAAGCCTCTTGCTGTTTTCTGTCACATATTTTGTGGTCTGAATGATTTTGCCGTTCCAAAGGCTCATAATTCTAATGAAAGAAGGAGCTTTTTATGGAACTCGAAAAACAGAGAAAACCTACAACACCTCCCTCTAATGTAACTCCACTTCCCACGGAAGCGACAAAAACATATCAGGCCCAACCCACAAAGACGTTTGTACCAATTCAGAAAAATTACTCCCAGGAAGTCTGCGTAATCATGGGTGTACTTCTACTGATTACGGGACTTGTCGGTTTTGTTGTCGACAATCTTCTGGGCGCTCATCTTAGTTACACTCACAACGCCATTCACGTCGCCTCGGGAGCTTTGGCATTGTGGTTTGGTTTTGACAGTTTGCTTAACGCGAAAAGATTCGCCTATGTCGTCGGTGTTTTTTACGGTCTTTTAGGCATTATCGGATTTGCCTTAGGCCGCGAAGGCCTGCCCGATGTCGGCAATATTGTAGAAGACCGCTATCTTTGGAAAGCCATTCCAAAAGTTTTGGAGTTCGGCACCGTTGACCACGTTTTGCATCTCATCTTTGCTGCCGTATTTATTTTAGGAGCCGTGATGACGTTCAAACGCTTTCAAAGCATTTAACCTTCGCGACGAAGGATTTCCTCCACCACACTTTCAACCGTGGCGTCGCGGGACATTGTCAGTTTGTTAGAAACAATCAAAGTGATTTTTTGCGGAGGACAAAACCGTTGGCAGGACGTCGTTTGTACCTGCCATTGAACTTCCGGTTTTCTTTCGGAGAGTTCCCGCTGAATAGCTTCGACGAAGTCTTTCAACGAAAACCCAGGGTCTGTAGCCGAGCCTTTTGCGCAGCTCGCACAGATCTCAATATGTTTTATCATTTCATTTTTTGCATTACTTCCGCAATCCACGTCTTATAGTAGACTGCATTCGTGTAAACGCCAACACCATCGCAAAGTTGGCTGCCACGACTTGTAACACCGAAAAGATAATATTGTCCGTTTTGCTCGATATAAGCGGGACCGCCAGAATCACCAGCGCATGTGCCGTGACCTTTGGACTCATCCAAACGCACTTCGCTCATTTGAATAGATGAAATCGGAGCTTTTGTTTCACGAAGAACGCCATCACCTGACATATCAACTTTAAGGCAATTCTTAAGGTTGTCGTCACACATGACTTCGCCATATTCTAAAGCTTCGTCTAAGTTTTTAATTTTTTTCGGATCGACAGGTTCAACATCGACTTGAGACACGCCATAACCTGCGACTGTGACAACAGTTCCGCGGCGGAGAACATTTGAGTCCGCAAGTATTTGTACAGGCTTGTAACCCGCCGGCAAGGTTCCTGCGAACTTGATGATAGCGATATCGCCCCAGTCAGATTGCTTTTCTTCATGTTCTTCCGGTTTGTAAGAGTCATGGTATTTCACATCAACGACTTTACGAACAACTTCTTGAAGAACGTCAGGCTCACGAGTCGCCATGGCGGCATCGACGTCCACACCGAAAACGACTTTCAATTTTGAAGGCTTTGTTTGCACGCAGTGAGCCGCTGTTAAAACAAAATTTTCCGCAATAAGAGAACCTGTGCAGATCGCGTTGTCTTGGAGATCATAAATTCCTACGATTCCGGAAGCCAAAGGAGCTTTTTCCGAAACCAAAGTCCCGCCCATAATTCCCGTTCCAGTTGTCGTCTCGACCTCAGGTTGAGATTTAAGTCCACAGGACACCAAAGCAATCAAGCTGATAGCTAATAAAATACGGGCCACGGCCCCTCCCTCTAAAATGAGGGGCTCTTATAGGCACTCCCTTACAAAACGGCAAGAATTTTCTTAAAAAAGGCGAGGCAGTTGACATATTCTTGTCCCCCTTCCTCTGAAAGCCTAAACTATCGGGTATGAAAAACTTTTATCAAGACGGCCCAAGCCTATCGAACACGTATCGTGCAGATGAAACTCTGCAAAAGTTTTTAAAAAAAGTCCTCCCTCCTGAAGCGCAAAAGGAAGCTCTGCCTCACCTCGATCACCTCGGGGAAAGAGCCGTCACAGACATGCTTCAATGGGCCCAAGAAGCCGAGGCTCAACCACCTCAGCACATTCCTTTTGATCCTTGGGGTCGTCGTATTGACGACATCAAAACTTCTCACGGTTGGAAGCAGCTTGAAAAAGTCGCCGCTGAAGAAGGCGTCGTGGCCACGGCGTATGAAAGAAAGTTCGGAGCCTTCTCTCGCGTCTATCAAATGGCTTTGCTTTATTTGTATTCGCCAAGCTCGGCGATTTTTTCTTGTCCTTTAGCAATGACGGACGGCGCGGCCCGCGCTCTGGAAATTTATGCTGGCAATGACCTGAAAGAAAGAGCTCTGCCTCACCTTTTATCCAAAGATCCAAAAAACTTTTGGACGGCCGGACAATGGATGACGGAAAGAACTGGCGGCTCTGATGTGAGCGGCACTTCCACAGACGCTCATCCTTTTAGAGAGACCAGCTTGTTTTCAGCGACACACTCGCTGCACGGAACTAAGTGGTTCACTTCAGCAACAACCTCACAAATGGCCTTAACGCTGGCTCGTCCCGATGGAGCCCCCGCTGGCTCCAAGGGGCTCAGCCTTTTTTATCTTGAACTCCGCGACAAGCAAGGACAGCTCAACAATATTCAAATCCATCGACTGAAAGACAAGCTTGGCACTAAAGCCCTGCCGACGGCCGAGTTGAGTCTTCAAGGAACTCCCGCTCGTATGATCGGCGGCGAAGGTGAAGGAATTAAAAAAATCGCAAGTGTTCTAAACATCACTCGCATCTACAATTCCATCTGCGCGACCGGACACATGCGTCGTGCTTTGGATTTGGCAACCGACTATTCCAAAAAACGCAAAGCCTTCGGTAAGATTCTCATAGATCATCCTCTGCACCGAGAAACCTTGAAAGCTCTTGAAGAAGACTATCGCCGCTGTTTTGCATTTTGCATGTTTGTCTCTCACCTTTTAGGACAAGAGGAAGTCGGCGAGATTTCCGCCTCACAAAGAGTTTTATTAAGAACATTGACTCCGATTCTAAAACTTTATACGGCAAAAAAAGCAATTCAGATTTCCAGCGAAGCAGTCGAGATGTTTGGGGGCGCAGGCTACATCGAAGACACGGGTCTTCCTCGTTTGCTTCGCGATGCTCAAGTGTTTTCAATTTGGGAAGGCACGACCAATGTGCTTTCTTTAGATATGCTGCGTGCATTTGAAAAAGAACAAGCGCTGCCTGTCCTTCTTGAATATTTCAAGAATTGTCCGGCAATGAAATCGTCCGTCTCTTCATTTATTGATAAGTGGACAGCACTACAAAAAATCTTAGGACAGTTGGCGAAAGGCTCTCCTGAAGAATGGGAAGCCAACGCAAGACGTCTGGCGTTTATGGTCGGTGATCTTATGACCGACAACCTCGTTTACGAATATGGGCTGTAGCCGCTTCGGGCACCTCACCGAAACAGAATAAAAAAGGCCACCGAACTTAATCAGTGGCCTTTTGTTTTTATGATCTTTCCAATCAGATTAGAAAGTCACTGGCGTCATATGCGGAACTTTTCCTGCATCGGAGTTACCGATGATCATACCGCGCACTCGTGAGTGACGAGTTGCTGGTTTGAATGGAAGTCCTTTATACAACGGACTTTGCATAACTGGCGCCCAACGACCTTTAGAGTCGATTGTCCACTCGCGGAAGTACATTGAAATCGTTGTACCTTCGATCAAGTAATCAATAGTCGCACCAGAACCTGCAAGTTTCATGGCTGCTCTGAATGTGAAGAGGTTTTCTGCCATACCTTCACCGAACTGACCATAAGCCGTAGCGAACGCTCTTGGATCCGAGTTCATTGTTTTGTACATCGTTCTTAGAGCGTAGTACATTTTGCTTGCAGCATTTGCTGTGTCACGGTTGACAGAGTTCACGCAAGGACCACCGCGATCCAAGATGCAAAGATCGTATGGATCGTTGCTTGAACGGAAGTAGTCATAAATTTGATCTGTCGACACGTTGATAAACTCATCTTGGCCCATACGCTGAGCTGCCATCATCAATCTCATCGTGTTCTCATCACTGAAGTTCACGTTGAATTCGATGCCTGTGTAGCCCAAGTCTCTGTCAGGCACGCTCACCATCAAAGTATCCAAACCTGTTTTCTTCACAAGTTCACGAATACCTTTTCTGAGGCGGTCACCGTTACTAGACTCGTGTTTGAATGAGTAGCTGTATGTACCGAACATGCTGTCCATACGCGCTTTAGTATCCCAGTTTTCAACAGAGTATTTCGCTCCGTAGAACATAAAGTCTTTTTCTTTATGTTTGAACCAGAAACGAGTGTCCTCTGAATCTGAGAAGATACCGTAGTGCACGCGAGCCGTGTTGCGGTCGATATGCATGTCAGATGTCGTGAAGGAAGCCACACGACCTTTGCTGTACGTTTTATCCCAGATGATAGGAATCGCAAGTGACTTGCTGACAACTTTACCCGTAGATACGTTGCGGAAAGTTTCCACTTTCAACACCGGTGCTTTTTCTACGAAGTTTCTAGGTTTGTTGCTTGCGAAAGTTTCAGACGCAAGAACGTTACCACGAATAAGATCTTCGTAAGCTTTTCTACCTGTCTCCGTCGTCAAGTCAAACAAGAATGAGAATCCGTCATCGGCGTATTTGAATTCGTTCAATGAAAGATTCAAGATCGCCACTTTCGTGAACATAGAGAAGCTGTCGAGTTTACCGCGAGTCATCTTCACGTAAGCTCTGTCAGATCCTACTTTTTCCACGTAAGTTTCCCATGTACCTGTCGCCAATTTTGCAACACCAACGCCTACCGGACCAATACCTGCTCCAGCAGAGAAGATGATACCACCGTGACCCATGTATGTGATGCTGTCGCCAGTATCCCAGCTGTCAAGGTCAGAGGCCGCTTTAGGAACCTGCCAACGTCCGCCCATCGCGTAAGCTTTGTCGAGTGTGCTTACGTAACGAGTCGACTCTGTGTCTTTTCCGATGATCGGCAAGACGCCCACGTAAGCCCAGAAATGATCCAGAACTCCCGTTGCGTTGTCGAACCAGAATCGCACTTGAGCACCCAAACCTACTTCAAGACTTCCGTAAACAGTTTTTTGGAAACCGTCGCGGTAATCGCCATAGATCAGAGCATCTGAAGACGCCATTGGTTTGTAGTCGTATTTTACGAATGAAGATTTCGGCTCAACGTCTCTGAATTGAGGCGTCAAGTTCACGATGTAAGAACCGTAGTCGAAGCTTAAGTGGAACAATGGTTTCAACTTAGCTTTAAGTTCGTTCTTTTCTTTTTCTTCAAACTTACCAGTTGTGCTTGTTTCAGCTGTGGAACCAGTTGAGCTTGTTGAACTTGTAGTTGTTGTTTCACCAGCAGTGGTTGTCTCACCCGCTGTTGTTGTCTCACCCGCTGTTGTTGTTTCTCCGGCAGTGGTCGTTTCTCCGGCAGTCGTAGTTTCACCGGCTGTGGTAGTTTCGAATCCCGTCGTAAAACCAGTTGTTCCGTGGTTCCCGTTGTTTCCGTTATTACCATTGTTGCCGTTGTTACCGTTATTCCCGTTATTCCCGTTATTCCCGTTATTTCCGTTGTTTCCGTTGTTTCCGTTATTGCCGTTATTTCCGTTGTTTCCGTTGTTTCCGTTATTTCCGTTGTTTCCGTTATTGCCGTTATTTCCGTTATTTCCGTTATTTCCGTTATTTCCGTTATTTCCGTTATTTCCGTTATTTCCGTTATTGCCGTTATTTCCGTTGTTTCCGTTGTTGCCGTTATTAACGTTGTTGCCGTTATTACCGTTGTTTCCGTTATTGCCGTTATTTCCGTTATTTCCGTTATTTCCGTTGTTTCCGTTGTTGCCGTTATTGCCGTTATTAACGTTGTTGCCGTTATTACCGTTATTACCGTTGTTTCCGTTATTGCCGTTATTACCGTTGTTGCCGTTATTACCGTTGTTACCGTTATTACCTACAACACCGTTATTTCCAACGATACCACTGGAAGCAGCAACGCCGTTGTTACCATTATTGCCATTGTTTCCATTGTTGGCGTTATTTCCATTATTTCCGTTGTTGCCGTTATTTCCATTATTTCCGTTGTTGCCGTTGTTACCTACAACACCGTTATTTCCAACGATACCGCTGGAAGCTGCAACACCGTTGTTACCGCTATTGCCATTGTTTCCATTGTTGGCGTTATTTCCATTATTTCCGTTGTTTCCGTTATTACCTACAACACCGTTATTTCCAACGATACCACTGGAAGCTGCAACACCGTTGTTGCCGTTATTTCCGTTGTTACCTGCATTTCCTAAAACGCCTGCGCTTCCAAGAATGCCGGAACTTCCAACAACTCCGTTATTTCCATTATCACCGTTGTTGCCATTGTTGCCGTTGTTTCCGTTATTCCCGGTGACACCGAGAAGACCGGAACTTCCGACGATACCCGCACTTCCTGCGACACCGCTGTTCCCGTTATTACCATTGTTGCCGTTATTCCCGACAACACCGTTGTTTCCAACAATACCGGAGTTTCCGACAACTCCACTGTTGCCGTTATTTCCATTGTTGGCGGCAAAGAATTTCAACTTCGCCCCTGAGCACTGAACCCAAACATTGTTCATCAAACAGCGACCTTCAGCAGTGTTTTGATCTGAAGGTTTTTGATTAATGAATCCCCCTTGCCCACGAACATCGACGACAGTTCTTGTATTTGAATTTGCCGCCTGATTATTTGGGTTGATATTTTTCCAAGCCGGGTTCGCTGAAGGATTATTCGCGAGCGCGAAATTTGCCATCAACGTGACTCCGGCCAAGAAAACAACCTTTCTTGACTTCCCAGTCATGTGCATTCTCCTTTGTGTTTGTTGCTTGTTTTGTGTTCCTTGAGGGAAATCTTTAAATCTCACAAAACAAGTTTGGCACTTTAAATAATTGATGGTTTCATTCATTTAATTGACAGTCTCACAACTGTTGGAACACACAATCTATTCTCTTTGCCGCCAAATTATTTTTCTTTTCACACGATTTCTCGAATGAAAAATGCCAATTGAGATCATCACAAACAATTACGGAACACAGCTAGATTGCCGCTTTAATCATCAACCCGTGTTGCTGCTAAGAAATAAATAATTCGGGAAATGTCATCTTAGTTTCACAACAGTAAAGAACGTTCCGAAAAAATTTATGTTAAGAACCACAGACCAAATGAATCACAAACAATAAGTTTCGAGGGGGTTCTAGTGTTTAAATTTCTTAGAACAGACAAATGCCGTCGAATTTTTGGAATTTTCCAAAAGACTATCATTATAATGTTCTTCTTAGTAAACGTCGGAATCATGATCACCGACGGTTTACCGGATCGAAGTGCTCTTGGAGCAAGATTCATCAAACTCATTTCCCGATATCAGGCCTTTGGAATGCTTTATCAACCATGGTCGATGTTTGCTCCAAATCCGATGAACACGAACGCTTTCATTCAGGCAGAACTGCACTTCGAAGATGGTACCGTTGAACAGTGGCCACTCCCACGCCAAACGCTGATGACAGGAATACGTCGTGTGCTTGTCGGAGACCGCTATCGACTTTTTGGTCAGGAAACTCTTCTGCCAAATCAGAACGAACTGGCGTGGTTTGATATTTCTAAATACATCACTCGTCAGATCACACTGCGAGAACTTGATGGCCATCATCGCGCTTTGAAACAAATTATTTTCAACCGCTACTCCAGTGTTGTGCGCCCTCCTCCGGAAGCACCATTAATTCCGCATGGCACACTCAGTACTTACTATAAAGTTGATCCCGTTTTTTATTACGTCCCCACAGTCGAGAAGGTGAGATATGAAGCTAAAAACAGCCTTTAAAGCATTTCATGATTTTTTATTCGCACCACAGCCCGTTTACAGCGTCGCTCTGTTACGCATTGGAATGGGCTTCCTTATGATCTTCAATTGGATGATGATTTATTGTGATCTCGATACTCTTTATGGACCGGAAGGTATTGTCTCTCTTACGACAGCTCAGCAATACGGAAACCAACTGCGCTTTTCTTTATTCGACTATTTACCAAATACGTCAAAAACCGTGATGGTACTGGCTGCGGTTAATCTCATCGCTGTTTTAGCCATGACAGTGGGAGCATGGACACGCACGGCGATCTTTGTAGCTTTCGTCACCATGGTTTCCTTTCATCATCGCAATGGATTTATTCTCAACAGCGCGGACTCTGTCTTGCGCGTCTTTTTATTCTTTCTAATTTTTACTCACTGCGGAGATTATTTCTCGGTCGACTACTGGAGAAAACGCACGAAAGGCCTTGTCGGCGCTATTCCGCCTGAGAAAAGCCCTTGGGCCCTGCGGTTAATCCAAATTCAGTTCTGCGTGATTTATATCGCAACGGTGATGTTTAAAATTAAAGGCGATCGTTGGGTGGATGGCACAGCCGTTTATATAGCCACTCGCCTCGATGAGTTTGTCCGTTTCGAGTTGCCTTTGTTGAACAGTCTTCTTTTCATCAAACTTCTCACCTGGTCCACGCTGGTCGTTGAACTTGCTCTTGGAACTCTGGTTTGGTTTAAAGAGTTGCGCTATTGGGTGCTGTTAGCCGGCATCGGACTTCACCTCGGCATCGAATATACGATGAGCATTCCCGTCTTCGAATGGGCGATGATCGTGATGATGATCGCAATGATAGATTCCAGAGACATCCAACACTGGATGCAACTCCTTCGCGAAAAAAGACTGCGCGCCACAATTCCAAACTTAATCGCCGGGAAATAATGCTTTCCCAATAAAAAAGCCCCGCGATCTGCGGGGCTTTTCACCATCAACTTATACCGTAGCTTCCTTAAGTCTTTCCTGACGGAATATTTTAACTTTATTTATCAGAACTTCGATATCTCGTGAATCAACCATACAAATCATCGCAACAATCATAATCCACTCAAACAGCGGAATACTCATCGTGTATTCGATTCCCAGGTGCAACGCCACGCCAGCCAACAGCACCCAATAGCGAAGCTCCCTGATCCACACGAGCGTTCCCAAAGAAAACTCAATCACCAAGGTCGACCAGGTCAAAAATTTAATCACCATAAGACTGTTTAAAAGATCCAAAGGCACTCGCACAAATTCATCCAGGCGAGTGGCTATATACACGGCTGTTCCGTCGGCCCAGGAAGGGCCTTTCATCTTAAACATCACCGTCGCAAGATAAATTATTGAAAACTGAATCTGCATCAAGCGTAAAGCCCAAGGACTTCTCTCCTTGGGGGCTCCTTGCACAAGACCTCGTGCCGTCGCCATCCAGCGATCCAAAGAAAACGCTTCACCTGAAGGAGAAAAGAAAAGCAGAAACAGAAAGTTTCGTACCACCATGTCGGAACTGTTTAAAATGAAGATGTTTCGATTATGAAATGACAGCAAGGTAAAGAATGTCAAAAACAACGATGCGCGAGTAAAAAAACCCAAAGTCATACCAATAACGCCAATAAGATGTAAGACCGCCATCAGTGCCGGCACACGCGGATCGTTCGGCAGAAACTCAAAAAGATTAAAGCGCATGGCTCCTGAATACTTCACAGCCGTATCCAGACTCAGAATGCCATTCACCCCCCAAAATAAATCCAGGTTTTTCCAAATGCTCAACCAGTTCAGAAGCAAAATAAAACCGAAGGCGATGCGAAGCAAAGCCACGCTGTGAACCGGTTGCGGTAGAAAGAAAAAATCATCAAGAGATTTAGTGATCGTTCTTAGCTTCATGTCTTACCTGCTCTGTAGGTTTGTATTGAAAAACAGATTCCGTTTGATAATTTGTGCTCAGCTTTCCATGTTCAATGAACTGCTCCGTTGGAGGTTTCACTGTATTGAAGTGACGGTAAAACTGCGCCTGCTCAAACACGCGACCGCGGCCGGAGCGTTCAATTCTGTTCACTTCTTTTTCAAGAAAATGCCCAAGATCAAGCCAGATTTCATTTCGTTCCATCGCCTTTAAATTTTCTTGCTGATATTTTCGAAACCGCTCTCCACCGGTGAAACGATCCCAGTCACTCAGTTGAGACGAACGCGGAAAAGTCCATTTCTCTGTGGAGCCATCTTTAAACGTGATTGTCGCATCCAAATACGAGTTCACCGACGAAGGATTCGGAGCAAACATACTCCATGTCTGGTCCAAGCCAAAAAACACCTGATAATCGCGCAGGTGATTTAAAATTCTTTGTCCTACCACGCTTCGATCTGGCAGTCCGCTCGTCACCATCATCGTGATGTGAGCAGCAATGAAAATCGATACAAGAGTCTTCACTAGAATTCTCATACGCACTCGCTTTCCTGTTATTAAACAGCTTGAGAATCTACTGAGTGCTCCGAAATCGGGCAATGCCATTCACTCTAAAACGGATTAAATAAAACGAAGATAGATTTCGGATTTTTAAAAAATCCAAGAAGGATTTTTTTCGATAGCTCTCCAGCGTTTGAGAGCCGGATCTCAAAAAAAAAAGAGGAAGTTCCCAAAAGAACTTCCTCTTTAAAATTACAAAGACGTTAAGAAACTCTTACTTTTTCTTTTTAGATTCTTTCACTTCGATTTTGTCGGCCGCCATTGTGTATTCGATCGTCACTTTCTCTCCGACCTTAAGATCGCCAGTCACTTTCGTAGCCGCTGTTTTTTCGATCTCCCATTTATCCTTGCCTTTTTCTACGATGATCTTGCTGTCAGTCACTTCAACGACAGGACCCGTCACTTGATATGTTTTTGCGGCAAATGCCATAGAAGAAGAAAGTAAAACCAATGCGCCTAAAATAGACTTCATAAAAACTCCTTTTTATTTTTTTACTCCTCGTCATAAATTATCGACAACATTGTTTTTTAAAAATCTGCTATTTCACAGCACCCGCAGCATTGGTGGAACTACAGAGGACACCCGTCAAACCTTTGGGCGAAAGGCCCTTTAATGTCACCCCCACTGTTGCCAGCTCAAAGCTAGAAATATTATGGGTCCAAAATGAATGGCATGTCCCTTGTATACGTTCCCTTCGTGTTGAACGTGAACAGATAAGGACCTGCCATGATCAAAATTCTAAGCATCTTGACGATCACTCTTCTAAGCCTCAATAGTTTCGCCGAAAGCCTCTATGATATTAAAGTCAATGGCACGCGCATTTACGACATGTTTAAAAAACAGGGCGTGCCTGAACCGGCAATGCAAAGAGCTTTTGAGTTCCTCGATGTGAACGCAGGTAAAACCATTCGCGTGAAGGCTAAAATTCGCGAAAAAACCAAGACCTATATGGACGACCGCGAAGTTACGATTAAAGAAGAATCACTTGCGATCATCGACTTCTCAAAACCTTCTAGCGAGCGCCGTCTTTATGTTTTGAATCTTAAAACCGGAGCCGTGTCCAAACATTTCGTAGCCCATGGCAAAGGCTCCGGCGTTAACGTGGCCGCAAAATTTTCAAACGTGGACGGATCTAAGATGTCTTCTTTGGGTCTTTACGTTGGTGGTAACACTTACTACGGTGGTCACGGAGAATCTTTAAATCTTTATGGCCTCGAAGGCTCGAACAGCAACGCGGCAGAACGCGACATTGTCGTTCATGCTGCCAACTATGTTTCTGAAGACTACGTAAAAGCGCGCGGTCGCTTGGGAAGAAGCTGGGGTTGTCCAGCTGTAGCTCCTGGAATTATCAACAAAATGATCACGACTTTCAAAGAAGGCGGCATCATCTACGCTTACCATAAAGACCTTACTGGCAGTGCTGCGAAAAACCCTACATTGCAAGAAGTAACAACGGATCACGACGAAGAAGATGTTGATTTGCCAGAGGAAGAAGAATCCGTTCGTAAAGCGTTGGCCGAAGTTCAGGCCGAGAAGAAAAAATAAAATATACAGACTTACTTTTGGTTGAGACCTGCATTAAGCAGCCTCAACCAAAAATTTCAAAAATTACTTTCTTTGATAATCATCCTGGTAACGGATGATATCATCCTCACCAAAATAAGATCCCAATTGAACTTCCACGAATTCAAGAACCGCATCCGTATTGTTGCGAATGCGATGTTTCGCACCAAGTGGAATATGGATATGGCTTCCGGCTTTCACAGGAATCACCTCATCATTTAAAACCACTTCACCGGAACCACGTGTGATCGTCCAGTGCTCCTCGCGTTTTGCGTGGGACTGATAAGAAATCTGAGAATGCGGATTTACACGTATCACTTTGGATTTAAAAAACTCCGTGTCTTTTAGAATCTCAAAATAGCCCCAAGGACGGTATTCAAAAACATGTTCTTTCACTAAAGAAGATTTCTGTTGAGTCAAAGCCTCAACAACATGGCGCACGTCTTGCGATTGCCCTTTCTTCACAAGCATCAAGGCATCTTTCGTATCAACAAGAATCACGTCTTCCATGCCTATCATGGAGTAATTTTTCCCGGCATCGCCAAAAACAAAATTATCTTGGCCTTTGACGTTCAAAATCTCATGGCCCTTTTGCAAAGACGCGACAGCATCCCAAGAACCCACGTCACTCCATCCGAACTCGGCAGGAATACAAGCCAGCTCATCACCGCCCAGTTTTTCCATGATTGCATAGTCGATAGAAATGCTTTGAACTTTTGAATACACGTCTTCTAAATTGGAAGAATCGTCTTTAAGACTGGAAATATGTTTCCACAACTCCGGCTGATGTTTTTCAAAAAGGCTCACCATGTGAGACACTTTGAAAACAAAGATCCCCGCGTTCCAGCTAAAACTTCCTTGCGCAATAAATTCTTTGGCCTTTTGCAAATCCGGTTTTTCGTGAAACTTCACAACCGAATACGCCTTCAAAGGCCCTTTTTCTTTAAGGCTCACGGCGCGAGTTTGAATATAGCCGTAGCCAGTCTCTGGATACGAAGGAGTAATCCCTAAGGTTACTATGCGATTTTCTTCCGCCACGGTTTTTGCGAAAGAGACCACGTTCAAAAACGCTTCTTCTTTGCTGATCAGATGATCGGAAGGAAAGACTCCCACGATCTCGTTGGCTTTTCCTTGCGACACCAAAAGTTTGCAAAGAGCCGCAATTGCGGGCGCCGTATTCTTACCCATTGGCTCATACACCACACGCACATTGTCAGCTTTGTTCTGCTTTAGATTCAGCTCCGTCAAAGTTTGCAAAGCCTTGGACGTTACAATCCACGGAGATCCCATCTTCAAACATCTTTGCAACGTCAAAGTCTGAAGAGGTTGGCCGAAAATATCACAAAATTGTTTAGGCATATGCTGGCGGGAAACGGGCCAAAGACGTGTTCCACTTCCCCCTGACAGTATTACCGGGATCAAAATTACCTCCGAGCTGAGTTCATAATCTATATCACCAAACACCGAGAGTGCGTAATTATAGTCACACCTTGGCTCGATTCGTCAAAAAACTGAGGACTTTTGTAAACAAAGGGCCGTGGCACTTTCACAACACTGGCCAAAAAGCTCTCGACCCAAAGCCGTAAAGCCTTGTCCTGATAGACATTTCCCTCGAAGAGGAGGATACTTTTTCATGTTTCAATTTACTATTTTTGGAGGCTACTAATGTCTATTCCTTTTATCGATCTTAAATCTCAGTACAAAGCTTTGAAGACGTCTATCGACTCTCGCATTCACAAAGTTCTTGAGCACGGTGCGTACGTAAACGGCCCTGAAGTTGTTGAGCTTGAGCAAACTCTTGCAAAATATGTTGGAACAAAACACTGCCTTACAATTGCGAACGGTACGGATGCTTTGTGGGTTCCCTTGATGGCGTTGGGAATCGGTCAAGGTGATGAAGTTATCACGACAGCTTTCTCTTTCATCGCAACAGCAGAGACAATCGTTCTTGCCGGCGCAAAACCAATCTACGTTGATATCGATCCAAAAACTTTCAACATCGACGCTAACAAAATTGAAGCCGCGATCACTCCTCGTACAAAAGCGATCATGCCTGTGTCTCTTTACGGTCAAATGCCTGACATGGATAAAATCAACGCGATCGCGAAAAAGCACAACTTGCACGTGATCGAAGATGCCGCACAAAGCTTCGGCGCTCGCTACAAAGATCACCGCAGCGGAAGCATGACAACAGCAACAGGCACAAGCTTCTTCCCGGCAAAACCTTTGGGCTGCTACGGTGACGGCGGCGCGATCTTCACAAACGACGACAATCTTGTAAAAATCATCAAAGAAATCCGCGAGCACGGTTCTGAGTCTCGTTACTACCACACTCGTTTGGGTATCAACGGTCGTTTGGATACAATCCAATGCGCGGTTCTTCTTGCGAAAATGGAAAGATACGATTGGGAATTGGAACAACGTCAACGTGTAGCTGATCGCTACAACGATGCTTTCTCTTCTATCAAGGCCGAAGGCTTCACAACTCCGTTCGTAGACGCTTCTTGCAAATCAGCGTGGGCGCAATACACATTGACTGTGAAAGATCGCGCGGGCTTCCAAAAGAAAATGTCCGACGCTGGCGTTCCAACATCTATCCACTACCCTCGCATCATGCCAGATCAACCTTGGTACAAAGAACACACAGCAGATCCAAAACAAGAACTTCCAATCGCACGCTGGGCTGCAGAGCACGTAATCAGCTTGCCGATGTACCCTGATATGGACAACGCGACTCAAGATAAAATCATCGCGGCTGTTAAAGGAGCCTTTTAATGGGAACAGGATTCGGTCCTCTTAAAAAGCCTGTCGTTATGAAGACAGGCAACGAAACGATCACTTGGGGCGACGGAAAGAATTTTGTTCTTTTCGCAGGTCCTGACATTATCGAAGATGAAGGAATGGTTTTAGAAACAGGAAAAGAAATCCAGAGAATCACAAAGTCTTTGGGTATTCCTTGGATCTTGAAATGTTCTTTCGACAAAGCCAACCGTCAAAGCGCTTCCAGCTTCCGCGGTCCTGGTGTGAACTCGGCTCTTAAGAGCTTGGAAAAAATCAAAAGCGAAATTGGCTGTGCCCTTTTGACGGACGTGCACGAAACAATTCAAGTGAAAGAAACAGCGGAAGTTGCTGACGTTCTGCAAATCCCGGCATTCTTGTCTCGTCAGACAGACCTTTTGGTCGAAACAGCAAAGACGGGCAAAATCATTCACATCAAAAAGGGTCAGTTCTTGGCTCCTTGGGATATGAAAGCGATTGCTCAAAAAGCTGTGAACGCAGGGAATGATAAAATCCTTCTTTGCGAACGCGGAACGACTTTCGGTTACAACCGTCTTATCAACGATATGACCGGACTTGTAGAGATGCGCAACCTTGGCTTCCCTGTGATCATGGATTGCACGCACTCAACGCAATTGCCGGGTGCTACTGGTGAAAGCAGCGGCGGTCGTGGCGAAATGGTATGGCCTTTGGCTCGTGCTGCAATGGCTGTGGGTGTGGATGGTATCTTCTTGGAAACTCATCCAAACCCAGAGAAAGCTCTTTGCGACGGTCCAACGTCTTTGCCGTTGAGAAACCTCGAAACAGTTCTAACGAACCTTAAAAAAATCTGGACAACTCATTTCTAAGTAGAGTTCCCCGTTATTTTCAAGTAAGACTGAACCATGGTTAAGCAATCTAAAAAGCTCCTGGTTCAGTCTTTAAAAATCCTGTTTTCTGCAGGTATTATTTTTTGGCTCATCCAATCAGGAAAACTTAATTTCTCCGCTCTCAAAAATCTGCTCACTCCTGGTGCTGCGGCTTTGGCGTTGTTTTTAGTTCTGCTGAACCTTTTCTTTGCCAGCGAACGTTGGCGCATTCTGATTCGCTCTCAAGGCATGACAGCGCATCCCTGGTCCGTTTTTAAATTAAGCCTTATCGGCACCTTCTTTAACTTTGCCATGCCCGGTGGGGTCGGTGGCGACGTTATTAAAGCTTATTATTTCACACGCGAAAATCCCGGCAGCAAAGTTGTGGCTGTGACCAGTGTATTGATGGATCGCGTGCTGGGACTTTTTGCGATGGTTCTTTTGGCGCTCGTGGTGATGGTGTACGACATCAATCACATCATGAAGACCCCCGCCCTTTTAACGCTTCTATGGTTTATTGCGGGACTGTTTGTGGCGTTTGTAATTGCGCTCTCTTTGATTTTCTCTCAGAAGGTTTATCAAAACGGCGGACTTAAAAGGTTAATCAATAAACTTCCTCTTTCAGAAAAGTTTATGAAGCTTTACGAAAGCATGCATCTTTATGGAAAAGATGGAAAACGTTTTCTGCTCGTGATTTTCCTAAGCCTTGTTTCTCAAGCATGCGCCATCACATTTCTTTATCTTGCAGGCAGCATGGCGGGCTTCAACGACGTACCGGCCAAAACTTATTTCCTAGTGGCACCACTGGGCTTTATGGCGACAGCTATTCCTATCTCCCCTGCGGGAGTGGGCGTAGGACAAGCCGCATTTTATTTCTTATTTAATCTCTACACAGGACACCCTTCAGAGATCGGCCCGACAAGCATTACGGCTTTCCAAGTCGGAACATTTCTGATGAGTTTATGGGGTGCCTTCTTCTATCTACGCCGTAAAGATCGCGTAGAAACCACAGAGATTGCCGCAAATTAAATTTGCACCTGAGAAAAATCCTTCGCCACCGCAAACTGGAAAGAAGGATTTTTTAACTGGAACTGCAAAAGATCTTTTTGTTCTTTTTCTAGTTTTTCTGAAGACAATAAATAAAGACGTCCAACACCGGCGCCAAAAGCGGCGATGAGATCTGAAGCGCTATCTCCCACCATCACCGACTTTGCCATATTCACTTTGAGCTTGGCATTTACAAGCTGAAACATTCCCGTGCGTGGTTTGCGAAGGCCCGCATATTGACGACCTTGCGGCACGGGCTCTTTTTCATAAAAACCCGCCCACACGCACTCATCAATCCAACAACCTTTTTCAGCCAACAAGGATAACATCTTTTGATGCACCTTTTGATAATCCGTCCAAGGAATCCAACCACGTCCAAGACCAGATTGATTTGTGACTAAAGCCACCCAGAAACCCTGCGCATGCGCTTTCTTCATGAGACCGTCAATACCTGGCATCAGTTCAACAAGACTAGGATCGCGATTGTAAGGGACGTTTTTTACAACCACGTCATCTCGATCTAAAAACAGACAAGGCCCTTGATGACTGCCCTGATAATCTTCTATCGCAGATGCCTGACTCCAACTGACATGAAGCCTTTGCAAAGCCTCGGTCCAAGTTTTGAGATCACAGCCTGACCAGATAAAATCAATCAAAGGATTTTTCTCAGTCACAGCATCGGGCGAAAGTAAAAGTCTTTGCCCCTGAAGCACAGAATTAAGTTTCGTTAGAATCTCATCTTGTTCTGAAAAAAGAATCACAAGATCCTGAAACGATGTTTGCAAACGACCCGAAAGAAGATCTTGAGCACGACGTTTAACAAAGGGAATCTCGCCTAGAAACAATGATTGAAAAGGCATCATCCAAGCGGAAAGATCCTTCGGAGCCTTGTCCTCAACAAAGACAATACTGCCGCCCAACTGAACTGTTTCTAAGATTAAAGTTTCCCACTGCATCATTGGCATCCTACGACAAGTTGCCTCCTCTGTCGTCGGCTTTCTACTTGCCGCCTTGCATTTATACTTATTAGAATCTTATGCAAAAGACGGAGGAATTTGTGACTCTTTTATTGAAGCAGATTTTTAACTTCCTGAAGCTCCTGAATTCAGACACAGGAACAAATCAACTGGCGATAGGACTTTCTTTGGGATTGATCTTGGGCTTTGCTCCCGTTTTATCAATCCAAACTCTCGCCGTGTTTTTTATTATCTTCATCTTCCGCGTGCAAATCGGCGCCGCTTTTCTTGCCGCTTTCTTTTTTAAATTTGTCGCGTATCTCTTTGACCAACCGGCACACTATCTAGGCAAAGCGGTTCTTGAGATGGAAAATCTTCGTCCCCTTTTCACAACGATGTACAATATGCCGTTTGTGCCGATGACTCGTTTTAATAACAGCATCGTGATGGGTTCGATGATTGTTTCCGTCATCCTTCTGCCGTTTGCTTATTTCGGTTTTAAAGTTGCCATTATCAAGTATCGCGCCACTGTTGTCGCGCGCTTTAAAGGAACGAAATTCTGGAAAGCATTTGCCGCTACGAAATTCTATAACTGGTACCTAAAGTACGACGAACTTTACGGCTAGGACAAGAGGCACAACATGACAGAGACAACAACTACAAAACCAAAAAAAACCAAGGGTCCTATTCGCTGGGAAGCTATCATTCCTTTTGTCATCATTTGCTTGGTGATCGGACTTTATTTCCATTTCTTCTTTGACGGTCATTTACGTCGCGCGCTTGAGTGGGCCGGATACAATGCTGTCGGCGCTGAAGTGAATATCGCAAAACTTGAAACAAGTTTCTTCAATGCCAGCCTTCGCGTGCAAGGTATTGAAGTCACCGACGCCGAAAAACCAACTCATGATTCAATTAAGATCGGCGACATTCGTTTCTCGATGCTTTGGGATGCGCTTCTTCGCGCCAAAGTCGTAGTAAATGAAGCCGCTGTCGAACAAATCGAATTCGGTGTGAAAAGAAAACATCCAGGAAAAGTAAAACCACCAGAGCCCGTCTCCAATGAGCCCGGCATGGCTGAAAAACTTAAAGAACAGGCTTTAAAAGAAGCCCAAGAACAATACGGCGACAATGTTCTTGGCGATGTAATCGCAATGCTCGGCGGAGCTGACGCCAACGTGCAATTGCAAAAGCTGCAAGAATCTTTGCCTTCCAAAGCCATGATCGAAAAATTCCAAGTCGACCTGAAAGCCAAACAACAGAATTGGGACGCTCGCCTTAAAACTCTGCCGCAAAGTAAAGACATCCAAGCTTTGAACGATCGCTTGAACAAAATCAAATACAAAGACTTCAAATCGCCGCAAGAGTTGCAAGCGTCTTTGCAAGAACTCGATAAGGTGTATAAAGACGGCGATGCTATGTACAAACAAGTGCAAAGCACCGGCGATGATTTAAGCAAAGATTTAAAAGCCCTCGAAGCTCATTACAAAGAAATCGACAAACAAGTAAAAACGGACATCAAATCTTTAGAGCAACACTTCCGTATTCCAAAGCTTGATGCGAAAGCCATGACGATGGCCGTCTTCAATCGCTACTTGGCTCCGTACAAAGCGAAGTTCTATCGCTATAAAGCGATGGCCGATAAATACTTGCCGCCAAATCTTCTGAAGAAAGACAAGAAGGATGAAGAAGTCGTTATCCAACCTCATCCTCGCGAAAAAGGAATCAGCTACGAATTCGGTCGTTTGAATTCTTATCCTCTTTTCTGGATCAAGCGCACAGCGGTCAGCTCTCAAGCGGGATTGACTCCTGAAGCGGGAAACATCAAAGGTGAGATTCTAGATATCACTTCCAATCAACGCTTGATTGGCAAACCGACAGTGGCCACTTTGGCAGGTGACTTCCCAGGTATGCAAATTTTTGGTTTCTTGGTTCGTCTTTCTTTAGACAACACGAAATCTGAAAGCATTATCGACTACAAACTCAAAGTAGACTCGTACTCCATCACTGGCAAAGAGCTTGTGCAATCTCCTGACGTGCAAATTGCTTTCAATAAAGCCAACGGCACTATTGGAGTTGAGGGCAAGGTCGTAGGACTTAAAAAGATCACCGTGGGCATGGATAACAAGTTCACAAAAATTGATTACGCCGTTTCATCTAAAAACGAAATCGCCGATCAAATTTTGAAGGCTGTCTTTGCTGGTATCCCTGTTGTGACTTTGACTGTCGATGGCCAAGGCGAATTCCCGAATGTTCCACTCAATGTGAATTCAAACTTGGGACCTGAATTGCAAAAAGGATTTGAAAAACAAATCCAAGCTAAGATCGACGAAGCTCGCAAAAAAATTCAAGCAATGGTCGACGAAGAGATCGGCAAACAAAAAGCGCAAGTCGAAGCTCAGCTCAACCAACTTCGTGGTCAGTTCGACAAGGAAGTAAAAAAAGCTCAGGCTCAATTGGACGATCAGAAAAAACAAGCTGAATCCAAAGTTGAACAAGCTAAAAAAGACGCCGAAAACCAAGGCAAGAAAGCTCTCGAAAAAGAGGGACAAAAAGCCGTGGATGAGTTGAAGAAGAAACTCGGTTTCTAAATTTAAAGAATTCCGTCGATAAAATGTTCGCTCGAAGATTCGTCGAGTGAGATCCCATCAAAAAAGTTTTCTTGAGAATGTCGAAGCTCTCTACAGGACCTGTAAAGAGCTTCGACGGAATTTCTAACTTACTGTTATCACTTAATATTTTCGCTCACTTTTTGAGTCATGCCTCTTTTTTTAGCACAAGTTTTCATGATAGCCTGACGAAGAGAAACTTGAGGTGTGTATGAAAGCTTCGATTCTAAATTTAGCATTGAGCTGTGTGGTTGCCACTTTAGGTACGGCGTGCGCGAAGATGAATTTCGCTCCTGTGCCTGTGGAAGACAAGGCCTCTATCGTGGAGCCACCTCCCAGCAAAACAATTTCTTCAACTGAAGTGGTTGCTTATGGAAACAAGCAAGTCGATTTCTTGTTGGTGCTCGATGATTCGAACTCGATGCTTCCTGAACTTAAAAAACTCGCGGCAAGAATGTCGACGTTCGTAAACTCTTTGGATGCCAGCAACATTGACTGGCAAATGTGCATCACAACAACTCGCGGAGTTTCCTCGGGCGGCACTCTCGTTTTCGGAAATCCTTTAACATGGGCAAACTATGTCCCTGCGGCAGGCACTCCGGCTTACCTT
Source organism: Bdellovibrio sp. BCCA (assembly GCF_037996825.1). Taxonomy (NCBI): domain Bacteria; kingdom Pseudomonadati; phylum Bdellovibrionota; class Bdellovibrionia; order Bdellovibrionales; family Pseudobdellovibrionaceae; genus Bdellovibrio; species Bdellovibrio sp. BCCA. Next base: position 2,826,626 of record NZ_JBBNAC010000001.1, read on the forward strand.
TTGAAGAAAGGCACGGCCAACTTAAATACAATTTTCACATCCACGATCGACACTCTGACGATCGGTGGAGCAAACTCCGGTGATGAGCGCGCGATTAAAGCCACTCATGACAACTTTAAAAATTCATCTTCTCACGCGTGTTATCGTGCCGGTGCTGCAATTTCTGTTATCGCGATCTCTGATGAAGACGAACGCTCTGTGGGTGGCGATCCTAAAAACGTAAAAGCGAAAGATGCCGACGGCGCTTATCAACCCTTTGAAGCCGAAGACTATCCACAAACCATGGTGGATCGCGCGAAAGCAACATTTGGTGACGATGTTCGTTTCACATTCAGTTCGATCATCGTAAAGCCTGACGACAAAGTTTGCGAAGGCGAACAAGACGTGGATTTGTCTCCAAGTCATTTTGGTCATACTTATGCAGAAGCTTCCCGCCTCACGGACGGAGGTGTTGGAAGTATTTGCGACGCCGACTACAGCGCGAACTTGAATACCTTCAAAGACAAAATCGTGAATTCACTTTCATCGCTGACTTTGCAATGTGAAGCCAAACCAAAAAGTCTTAAAGTTAAAGTCGGAGGCCTTGATGTCTCAGGACTCAAACTTGACGGCAAAGTTTTGAAATTCACTTATCCGTTAATCGAAGGAACGCAAATCGATTTGCAGTACGACTGCGAAGATTGATTATTTTCCCAAAAGGGATTTCACGTAAGCGACTGAATCCTTATTGTACCAATCTATAGAGCCCACAAGTTTCTTCACGAGCTTGTGGTCCTTCCCTAGCACCATAGATTCAGGCAAACGGGAAATCTGGAACTGCTTCATGAACGCACGGTCTTGATCCCACACGATCTTGATATTGGCATCTTTAAGTTCTGGGAAGGACTTCATAAAGACTTGGATATCCTCAAGCTTGCTATCACCAGAGATCGCTATCAACTGCACGTCCCCTTTAAATTCTTTCACAAGCTTGATCAGCGACGGCACTTCTTCAATACAAGGCCCACACCAAGAAGCCCAGAAGTTCAGGATAACAACTTTCCCATCCATAGATTTAAGTTCGAAAGACTGACCGTCGAGATCTTTAGCTTCGAAATTGGGAACGCCCTTCTTCTCATAAGTCTCTAAAGTCGCATAAGAAGAGTTCTCAACCGGCTTTGAGCCAAAGAGCTGATTGAATCCCCAAACACCCAGGGCGCCGACAATAACAACAATGATGATAGCTTTAAGATGTTGATTCATAGTAAGTCCTCTATGGACTCAACTTAGTTGATTACCCACGATGGAGCAACCGTTGACTCTGGCAAAAGGTACGGACTTACTTGTGTTAGCGCATTCGCGTCTAACGCCGATCTCAACCAAAAGTAAGTCCGTACCTTTGATGGAGAGAAATTTGGGTAAAAAAAAAGACCTTGGTTTCCCAAGATCTTTTCCGAAAATCTTAATTTTGAAGATTCAAATTAAGCGCGAGCTGCTGCTCTTGCTTTCTTTTGAGTCTTTTTAACAGACTTTTTCTTAGCAGCTACAAGTTTAGTAGATGCTTTTTTCGCAGTAGTAGCTTTTTTAGCTGCTGCTTTTGGTTCAGCTTTAGTCGCTTTCGCTTCTTCTTTAGCTGCGCCTTTTGCTTCGAAATCGTAGTCTACGAACTCAAGGAATGCCATCTCAGCAGTGTCACCAGGGCGACGACCGATTTTGATGATACGAGTGTAACCACCTGGGCGTGTTTTAAAGCGTGGAGCAAGATCTTTTACAATCGCTGCAACAGCGTCTTTATTTGGGTAGCGAGACATCAACAAACGAGTTGTTGCCAAATCACCTTTTTTACCAAGAGTGATCGCTCTTTCAACGTGGCGACGTACTTCTTTAGCACGATCAACAGTTGTAGTGATGCGGCCGTGCTCGATAAGAGAAGTTACAAGACCTCTCAACAAAGCTTTTCTTGGGCCAGATTTACGATCGAAATGTTTTACTCTTCTTCTGTGTGAGCTCATTTTATTCTCCGTTAAACGTACTGACCGGATTAGGTATCAGCACGATAGTACCCCGAAGGGTCACTTTTAAGGGCTCCTTGCCCCGCAACTCCCGCAGGAATCGCTGTTTAGAACACCATCATTGGAAATTCTTAATTGGAAAGGCATCCTGATTTCTCAGAATGCCTTTTAAAATATTACTGCTGAGATTCTCTTTTTTGAGGTGGTTGGCTTGGATCCCAACCTGCTGGCGGCCAGCCTTCGATTTTCATACCAAGGCTAAGTCCCATCTCACCCAAGATCTCTTTAATTTCGTTAAGAGACTTACGACCGAAGTTTTTAGTCTTAAGCATTTCTGCTTCTGAACGAACAACCAACTCACCGATGTAACGGATGTTAGCGTTTTTCAAACAGTTTGCAGAACGCACAGACAACTCAAGATCGTCTACAGAGCGGAACAAATTCTCATTCAATGAAGGAGAACCCATTTCACGAGCTTCTTCAGCTGGCTCCATAGTTTCGTCGAAAGTAAGGAAGATCTGAAGTTGTTCTTTCATGATTTTAGATGAAAGAGCTACAGCTTCTTCAGGTTTCAAAGAACCATCAGTCCAAACTTCCAAAGTCAATGCATCGTAATCAGTTCTTTGACCAACACGCGCATTTGAAACGTTGTAGTTAACCTTTCTGATAGGGCTGTAAAGGGCGTCAACGCCGATAAAGCCTACAGGAAGATCAGTCTCTCTGTTTTCTACTGGTACATATCCACGACCGAAGCTCACGATGATTTCGGCGTTGAAGTTTGCATTAGCACCCAAAGTTGCAAGATGGTGATCTGGGTTTAGAACCTCGATCTTATCTGAAGTTTGGATATCCGCTGCAGTTACTTTACCTGGACCTTTTTTAGAGATTTTCAAAGTAACAGAGTCAGAAGTGTACTGTTTAAAGCGAACTTCTTTAAGGTTCAAGATGATGTCAGTTACATCCTCAAGAACGTCTGGGATCGTAGTGAACTCGTGCAATACGCCTTCAAACTTAACAGCTGTAATTGCAGAACCCATCATTGAACTAAGAAGAATTCTTCTTAGGGAGTTACCAAGAGTAACCCCAAAGCCTCTTTCGAGGGGACGGATAATGAATTTAGCGTAATCTTCACGAAGAGTATCACGATCAACCTCAAATCCCTTTGGTTTGATCATCTCTCTCCAGAACTTATAATAGTGCTCTTGCATGCTTCCCCCGAGAGGTAAAATTATCTTGAGTAGTATTCAACGATCATGTTCTCTTCAACTGCCACTGTTACATCTTCACGGTTTGGAAGATCTTTAACAGTTCCAGTGAATTTCGCATGATCAGCTTCAAGCCAAGCTGGTACAGATCTGCGTGCTACTGATTGAATAGCAGCTTGGATCTTAACAACTGCGCGGCTTGATTCCGCAACTGTAATAACGTCACCCTTATTTACAATGATGCTTGGAATGTTAGCTCTCTTACCATTCAACAAGAAATGGTTGTGTTTAACAAGCTGCCTTGCTTCACGACGAGAGTTAGCATACCCCAAAGAGTAGACAACGTTATCAAGTCTTGTCTCGAGGAACTTAAGAAGCGCAGTACCAGTCAATTCTTTTGAGCGGTTGGCTTCAGATACATATTTTACAAATTGTTTTTCAGAAACACCGTAGTATCTCTTAGTTTTTTGTTTTTCACGCAATTGAAGTGCAAATTCAGAGAACTTCAAACGAGATTGACCGTGTTGTCCTGGAGGATAAGGTCTTCTTTCGAAAGAACACTTATCTGTGTAACAACGATCACCCTTCAAGAAAAGTTTCACGTTTTCGCGACGGCAAAGCTTACAAACGCTTTCGTTAATGCAGCTCACGATATACTCCTATTAAATTCTTCTACGCTTAGGTGGACGGCAACCGTTATGTGGAACAGGTGTGATATCTTTTAGAGTCAAGATTCTCATGCCTGTTGCTGCCAATGCACGAATTGCAGGTTCACGACCAGCGCCTGGTCCTTTAAGATAAACGTCCACAGATTTCATGCCTGCTTCCATAGCTTTTTTTGCAGCGTCTTCTGCCGCGGACTGTGCTGCATAAGGAGTACCTTTACGGCTTCCTTTGAAACCAAGGTGTCCAGCAGAGGACCAAGACACCGTAGCTCCGTTTGGATCAGTCATCGTAACGATAACGTTTCCGAAACCAGCTTGGATATAGCAGTTCCCTTGAGGAACGTTTCTTTTAACTTTTTTCTTAGCAACTGTTTTTGCTTTATTTTCAGTATTCATCTGTCAGTTACCTTTATACGGCTTTTTTCTTGTTAGCTACCGTCTTCTTAGGACCTTTACGAGTACGAGCGTTAGAACGAGTGTTCTGACCACGTACAGGCAAGCCTTTACGATGACGGATACCACGGTAGCAGTTGAGGTCCATAAGACGCTTGATAGACAAACCGATTTCACGACGCAAATCACCTTCAACTTTGAAGTTTTGCTCGATGATGCCACGGATTTTAGCAATGTGCTCATCCGTAAGGCCTTCAGTTCTCAATTCGTGAGGAATGCCTACTTGCTTGCAAATCATAGCCGCGCGAGGACGACCAATGCCGTAAATATAAGTCAACGCGATTTCAACGCGTTTATTTCTAGGTAAGTCGACACCAAGGATACGTGCCATGATTAGCCCTGCCTTTGCTTATGTTTAGGGTTTTCACAGATAACGCGAATAACGCCTTTTCTTTTAATAACTTTACATTTGTTACAGATCTTCTTAACTGATGGTCTTACTTTCATAATGTCTTCCCATACGCTTAGTTTCATCCCAAAAAAGGACGAAAATACCAGCAAAAACACGAACGCGGTTCGGCACGCTAACACCGATAAACATTAAAGTCTAGAGATAAAAATAATACAGCCGTCTTATTTTATTATTTTTTCGATCTCTGAATAGACTTCCTCGGTGCCTCTATTGCCGTCCAGTTCAATGTACTTTCCTGCTTTTTTATAAAACTCTTTTAAAGGGCTTGTGAATTCTTCGTAGGTTTTAAGACGAGTCTCGATCACATCGGCTTTGTCGTCATTACGTTGAATGACTTCTCCCCCACAAACATCACATTTGCCTTCCGTCTTGGTAGGCTTGCTAACGATATGGTATACGGTTCCGCAATTTTTACAGACACGTCTACCCGTCAGTCGATCCATCAAAATCTTCATCGGAACTTCGAGAAAAATAGCTTTTCCGATAGAAAGATTCATTTTAACTAACAATTCATCTAAAGCCTGGGCTTGCGCCACAGTTCTTGGGAAACCATCCAAAATGATGTCTTTAACACCTTTTTGAAGGACTTCCTCAACCATGCCGATAACAATGCTATCTGGCACAAGTTGACCCTTATCCATATACTCTTGGGCTTTTTTTCCGAGGTCCGTTTGGCCTTTGATTGCCGCTCTGAATAAGTCGCCTGTGCTGATCTGAGTCATTCCCAAGCGCTTAATGAGCAATTCAGACTGAGTACCTTTACCGGCCCCGGGGGCTCCAAAGAGGATCAAGTTCATTAGAACTGAACCCTTCTGCTACGGATCTTAGCTCCTTTTAAGAAGCCCTCATATTTTTGAGTGATCATATGAGATTGAATCTGCTGAGCTGTATCCAAAGCAACACCGATTAGGATCAACAAACTTGTTCCACCGAAATGGAAAGGCACGTTGAACTGAGTCGTCATGATTCCTGGCAAAATACAGATCGTGCAAAGATAGATACAACCAAGAACGTTTACGCGCTCAAGAACCTTTTGGATATAGTCAGACGTGCTTTTACCAGCGCGAACGCCAGGGATGAAACCGCCGTACTTTTTGAGGTTATCAGCTACGTCGTTTGGATTGAACACGATCTCTGTATAGAAGAACGAGAAGAACACGATCAAAGCCACGAACATGATGTTGAAGATAGTTCCAGAAGGATTCAAAGACTCCTGCAACGCTTTCAACCATGGCGTTTGTACGAACTGAGCCATTGTCGCCGGGAACATCAACAAAGAGCTCGCGAAGATTGGTGGGATAACCCCAGAGAAATTGATTTTAATAGGCAAGTGGCTTGTTGGAGTTTGCATTGACTGCATACCGCCACCTTGTCTTTGTGAATACTGGACAGTGATACGACGTTGCGCCACTTCCATATAGATAACAGCCGCAATGATCGCGATCATGAAAAGGATCAATAGAAGCGCCAATGCGAAACGCATTTCACCCGTGCGAACAAGCTCCCAAATTTGTTGAGCGCCGCCAGGAATTGCTGCTGCGATACCAGTGAAGATGATAAGTGAAGAACCGTTACCGATTCCTCTTTCAGTGATTTGCTCGCCCAGCCACATGATGAAGCAAGTACCTGCTGTCAATGTGATGATAGTCATGATTTGGAATGGCAAGAAAGCCACTGTTGGAGCCGTCACTAGAGCGTGCCCCTCAGGACTTGTAGAGTTCATCAACCAGCTGCTGATGCCGTAACCTTGAACAACTGCCAAGGCTACTGTTGCATAACGAGTGTACTGATTGATTTTACGGCGCCCTTGCTCCCCTTCTTTCTTCAACGCTTCCAAGTATGGAATCGCTGAAGTCAAAAGTTGGAAGATGATGGACGCCGAAATGTACGGCATGATTCCCAATGCGAAAACGCTGAATTGGGAGAGAGCACCACCCGTGAAGGTGTTAAACAAACCAAAGATCCCGCGGCTCTGAGCTTGGAAGAATGACAATACAGCAGTTCCATCAACTCCAGGAGTCGGAACGTGTACACCAATTCTGTAAATAGCCAACATAGCCAAAGTGAACAAGATGCGTTTACGAAGATCAGAATTCTTTGCGATGCTCTCAATTGCAGACACTATTTAATTACCTCGACTTTGCCGCCAGCAGCTTCAATAGCTTTCTTAGCGCTTTCTGAAAATTTGTGAGCTTTTACAGTCAAAGCTGTTTTAAGCTCGCCATTTCCCAAAATCTTAACAGCGCCTTTAGATACAAGTCCAGCAGCGTGTAGAGTTTCAGGAGTTACTTCTCCAGAAAATTTAGCAAGTTGTGATAAATTAACAATCTCAAATTTGTTAGCAAACGCGACGTTGCTAAAACCAAATTTAGGAAGACGACGATGCAAAGGTGTTTGACCACCCTCGAAGCCACGGCGAACAGTACCGCCCGTACGAGCTAACTGACCCTTGTGACCTTTTGTCGATGTGCCGCCCATACCAGAACCGATACCACGACCGATTCTTTTTGGAGCGTGCTTAGATCCTGCTTTGGGTGCCAATGTTTTAAGCAAGCTCATGATTACCCCTTAACTTCAACATCAACTAGATGCTGAACTTTCATGATATTTCCACGTGCTGCTGGAGAGTCTTTCACTTCTACAGTGTGATGACGTCTCTTCAAGCCAAGAACGCGAACTGCGTCCTTTTGAGCTTGAGTGCAAGCAATCGTTGATCTTTTCAATGTTACTACGAATGTTTTAGCCATTTTTGCCACCAGTCCGACTATTTAAGCTGTTTCAACTGCTTTAAGCCGTCGATTGTTGCTCTTACAGCATTGTGAGGGTTACGAGTCCCAACACATTTAGTAAGAATGTCTTTTACACCTACAGACTCAAGAACTGCACGCACCGCGCCACCCGCGATTACGCCAGTACCAGGTGCTGCTGGTCTCATGATGACTTTCGCGGCACCGAATTTACCGATAACTTCGTGAGGGATTGTACGTCCTTCTTTCAAAGTTACAGAGCGAGCAGATTTTTTTGCAGATCTGCTTGCTTTACCGATAGCCTCAGGAACCTCTCCAGCTTTACCAGAACCAAAACCAACATCGCCGGCTTTGTTTCCAACTACTACTAGAGCTGCGAAAGAGAAGCGACGACCACCCTTAACAACTTTTGTTACGCGGTTGATCGCTACTACACGCTCTTCTAATTCAGCTGCTTGAGCTTGAACTTTCTCCACACATCACTCCTTAGAAATTAAGGCCGCCCTCACGAGCGCCTTCAGCTAGAGATTTAACACGTCCGTGGTACAGGTATCCGTTACGGTCGAAAACCACATCTTTGATGTTCTTAGAAGAAGCGGCTTTTGCTACTTCCATACCAACAAGTTTCGCCATGTCGATACCAGATTTGTCCTCTTTACCAAGAGAAGAAACAGCTACCAAAGTAGTGCCCGCAACGTCATTGATGATCTGAGCGTACATGTGCTTACCGCTACGGAATACGCAAAGACGAGGTCTTTCCGCAGTACCGTTTACAGTCTTGCGGATTCTGATTTTCTTCTTGAGGCGGTTCGCTTTTCTATCACTAGTATGTTTGCTTACTTTAATTTTCATACATTACCTCAATTATTTACCAGCCGACTTACCAGCTTTACGTCTGATATGCTCACCAGCGTAACGAACACCTTTTGCAAGATAAGGCTCAGGTGGACGGAAAGAGCGAATTTTCGCCGCTACTTGTCCAACAAGCTCTTTGCTTGGGCCAGTGATCGAAAGTGCAGTTTGCTTGTCAACTTTGATCTCGATTCCTTCAGGGATGTCGAAGATCACTGGGTGAGAGAAACCTAAAGAAAGTTCCAATTTTTTGCCAGCTACGTTTGCACGGTAACCGACCCCATGAAGTTCAAGGCCCTTAGTGAAACCTTTTGTTACGCCAGTTACGGCATTTTGAATAAGCGCTCTGTAAAGACCGTGCAATGCACGAGTTTCTTTAGAGTCATCATTGCGAGTCAATACAACTTTCCCACCCTCTACTTTTGCAGTGATGTTTGGTTGCATGCCAATTTTCAAAGAAGACTTCGCACCTTTAACGAGAACTTCGTTAGCAGGTGAAACGCTTACTTGTACTGTGTTATCAAAAACAACGGGTGCTTTTCCAATACGTGACATTTTTCACCTACCAAAGTGTCGCAAGCAATTCACCACCGAGTTTAGCCTCAGTAGCTTGCTTACCGCTCATGATTCCTTTGCTTGTGCTGATAATGGACATACCCATTCCAGAACGAACTACAGGAATTTTGTCAGATTTAATATAAACTCTGCGACCTGGACGTGATACGCGGTCGATAGAGTTGATCACATGGTTTCCAGCTTCGTCGTATTTCAAGTAAACACGCATGATGCCTTGTTTACTGTCTTTAGCGACTTTGAAGCTTCTGATCAAACCTTCGTTAACGAGGATTTGAGCAATACCCGCTCTTACTTTTGAAGCAGGAAGATCCACTTTTTCGTGTTTCGCTGCTCCAGCATTTCTAATCATTGTAAGGAACTGAGAAATTGTATCCATAGTGATCCTCTTACCAGCTAGCTTTCGTTACGCCAGGCAATTTACCGTCAAGGGCCAATTGTCTGAAAGCGATACGAGACAAACCGAATTTTCTGTAGTTACCACGAGGGCGACCAGAGATCTCACAACGAGTGATAACACGGTTTGGATTCGTATTCTTAGGAAGAGCTTGAAGCTTCTTACGAGCTGTAGCTCTTTCTTCGTCAGAAAGTTTCATGTCGACAGCTTTCTCTCTAAGTTCAGCTCTGTATTGAGCGTAACGCTTAGAAAGCTCTTTTCTTTTATTGTTTTTTACGATGCTTGATTTACGAGCCAAGTGACACCCCTCTTACTTTCTGAAGGGCATGCCAAGTGCTTCAAGAAGCGCTCTGCCCTCAGCGTCGTTTTTAGCAGTTGTACAAATAGTGATGTTCATACCGCGAGTTTTATCAACTTTATCGTAGTTGATCTCAGGGAACACGATTTGTTCTTTCAAGCCCATGTTGTAGTTACCACGACCGTCGAAACCTTTGTTTGGCAAACCGCGGAAGTCTCTTACGCGAGGAAGTGCCAAAGTGTTCAAACGATCTAGGAAAGACCACATTTTCTCTCTTCTCAAAGTCACGCGAACACCCAATGGGATGCCAGCACGCAATTTGAAGTTAGAGATAGCTTTTTTAGCTTTCGTGATAACAGCTTTTTGACCAGTGATCGCAGTGATCTCGTCAACAACTGTGTTCAAAATTTTTGGATTTTGAACTGCTTCGCTCAAGCAAACGCTAAGAGTGATTTTCTCCAAGCGAGGAACTTGCATCACGTTTTTAGCTCCCAATTGTTTCATCAGAGCGGGAGCGATCTCTTTTTTGTATTGTGTATGTAAGCGATTCATCTCATCACCCCTTATAGAACTTCCGGAGCCAAAGATACGATCTTAACGAACGACTTTGCTCTCAATTCTCTGGCTACTGGGCCAAAGATACGTGTTCCAATTGGTTCTTTAGAAGCGTTAATAAGAACAGCAGAGTTGTCATCGAAACGGATGTAAGATCCGTCTGGACGACGAAGTTTTGCTACAGTTCTAACAACAACAGCTTTAGCTACGTCACCTTTTTTAACTTTAGCGTTTGGCAAAGCTTCTTTGATAGATACAACGATAATGTCACCGATAGAGGCAACACGACGTTTAGATCCACCAAGAACCTTTACGCACATAACTTCTTTTGCGCCAGAGTTGTCAGCTACATTCAGTCTAGTTTGCATTTGAATCATGACAGCTCTCCTTATGCCTTCGCCGTTTCAACGACTTCAGCCAAAGTCCAACGCTTAGTTTTGCTAAGTGGGCGAGTTTCACGGATTTTCACGATGTCACCAATTTTAGCTTGGTTCTTTTCATCGTGCGCTTTGAAAACAGAAGTTTTCTTAACGTACTTACCGTATTTAGCATGCTTTACCATGCGGTAGATGAGGACAGAGATAGTTTTATCCATCTTGTCACTGATAACTTCACCTACGACTTCAATTTTACGTCCTCTAGTATTAGTTTCAGTTGCCATTCTCTACCTCTATCTCGCCACTTTTTTTACGATCGCTGTGTTGATTTTAGCGATGTTGCGACGAAGATCACGAATTACAAGTGGATTTGAAAGTTGACCAATTGAATTCTTGATACGTGCTTGGAACAACTCTTCAGAAAGAGCTGCTCTTTTTTTCTTCAATTCAGTTACAGAAAGATCTTTAACTTCATTAAACTTCATACAACTACTCCCTTACCAAGAAACGAGTTTTGAAAGGAAGTTTGTGAGCTGCACGTTCGAAAGCTTCTTTAGCTTGTTCACGTGTCACACCGTTCATTTCGAAAAGAACTTTTCCAGGAAGAACGCGTGCTACCCACAACTCAGGATTACCTTTACCGCTACCCATACGAGTTTCAGCAGGTTTCTTAGTAACAGGAATATTTGGGAACACACGGCACCAGATTTTACCACCACGTTTTACTGAACGTGAGATAGCAATACGACCCGCTTCCAATTGACGAGCAGTTAGACGACCTTCCTCGATTGCTTGAAGACCGTAGTCTCCGAAATCAAGGTTAGCACCTCTCACTGCAAAGCCAGTTGCGCGGCCTACAAATTGTTTACGCCATTTTACTCTTTTAGGACTTAACACGACCTGCCTCCTCAACTTCGCGAGCAGATAAGATATCGCCTTTATAGATCCATACTTTCAAACCGATGATACCGTATGCTGTTAGAGCTTCTGCAGTACCGTAGTCGATATCTGCGCGCAATGTATGAAGAGGAACACTCTTCTCATTGTACCACTCTGAACGAGCAATCTCTGCACCATCAAGACGTCCTGAAACACGAATCTTGATACCTCTCACGCCGCCTTTGATCGCAGCTGCAATAGATTTTTTAAGAGCTCTTCTCCAAGAGATACGTTTCTCAAGTTGTTGAGCAATGCTCTCAGCAACGAGCTGAGCATCGAGGTCTGGCTTGCGCACTTCTTGGATGCTCAAGAAAACTTCGTTGGGTGTAAGTTTTTGAACTTCCGCTTTAAGCGAATCAATACCAGTACCTTTTTTACCAATAACAACGCCTGGACGAGCAGTAGAGATGATGATTTTAATCTTCTTCGCTGCACGTTCCATTTCAATTTTCGCAACACCCGCGTGTTTGAGCTTAGTTTTCAAATACTTTCTCAAACGGATGTCTTCGTGGAGATTGTCAAAATATTGTTGACCCTTCGCATACCAGCGAGAATCCCAAGTTCTGATAACACCGACTCTAAGACCAATTGGATTAACCTTTTGTCCCACGACTATTTCTCCTCGAGTACTACGTTAATGTGGCTGGTCTTCTTGCGAACGCCGAACGCGCGACCTTGAGCGCGTGGACGGAATCTCTTAAGAACTGGGCCTTGATCAACCCAGATAGCTTTAACATAAAGGTTGTCTACATCCATAACCTTTTTGTATTCCGCGTTAGCTACAGCAGATTCGATTAACTTTTTTACCATTCCAGCAGTTTTTTTGTTCAAGAATGTAAGAGTTTTTACTGCTTCGTTCACGTCTTTACCGCGAACTAAATCAGCAACCAATCTAGCCTTCTGAGCACCAACTCTTGCATATTTCAAGCTTGCTTTAACTTCCATAATCAACCTCTATTACTTCTTCGCAGCTGCAGCAGGAGCAGCGGCTTTCTTCTCGGCGTGACCTTGGAAAGTTCTTGTTGGAGCAAACTCACCGAGTTTGTGACCAATCATGTTCTCAGTGATGTATACTGGAACGAACTTTCTTCCGTTATGAACCGCGAACGTCAGTCCGATAGCCTCTGGAAGAATTGTTGAGCGGCGAGACCAAGTTTTAATAACTTTTTTATCATTTTTTTCGATCGCATGGTCGATCTTCTTTTGAAGATGCAAATCGACGAATGGACCTTTTTTAATTGAGCGTGCCACCTTTTACTCCTACTTACGTCTCTTGATGATTGAAGAGTTGGTTCTCTTGTTATTTCTAGTTTTGTAACCCTTACAAGGTTGGCCCCAAGGAGTTACAGGGTGATGCCCTTTACCGACACCCTCACCACCACCCAATGGATGGTCGACAGGGTTCATGTGCATACCACGAACTGAAGGACGGATACCTCTCCAACGAGAACGACCTGCTTTACCTAGGTTGATGTTTTCGTTGTCAGTGTTACCAACTTGACCAATAGAAGCCTTGCACACAGACAAGATTTGCTTCAACTCACCAGAAGGCATACGTACTTGGCAATATTGTTCACCTTTACCAGCCAAAGTTGCGGAAGCACCAGCTCCACGGCAAACTTGACCACCTTTACCAGGACGCATTTCGATGTTGTGGATCACAGTACCAACTGGGATCGCAGCCAAAGAAAGACTGTTACCTGGCTTAATATCCGCTTTGTCAGAAGCGATGACAGTATCACCAACATTCAAACCAACCGGAGCGATGATGTAAGCTTTCGCTCCATCAACATAAGAAATAAGAGCGATACGGCAAGTTCTGTTTGGATCGTATTCGATCGCAACAACTTTTGCTGGAACGTCTAGTTTAGTGCGTTTGAAATCAACCAAACGGTATTTTCTCTTGTGACCACCACCTTGGTGACGGATCGTGATTTGACCGTGATTGTTACGTGCCGCTTGTTTTTTCAGAGGAGCAAGCAAAGACTTCTCTGGAGTTGTCTTTGTGATTTCTTTGAAATCGAAACCAGTCATTCCTCTGCGACCATGAGAGCGTGGGGCAAATGTTTTAATACCCATCTTTATACTCCCTCAAAAAGAGCGATCTTCTCACCTTCAACAAGCTTAACGTAAGCTTTTTTCCAGTAAGGGACCTTTGTTAATCCGAATTTAGAATACTTAGAGTGACCGCGGCAGATGCTAGTTCTAACATTGTCCACTTTCACTTTGAAGTTTTTCTCTACAGCAGCTTTGATGTCAGTTTTTGTAGACTTCAAATCTACTTCAAACACATACACGCCAGCAGCGTTATGATAAGTATTTTTCTCTGTAATAAGAGGAGCTTTAATTACTTGTTTCATTACGCTTTCTCCAATGAGCAACGATCTACGATTTTTGCTACAGAATCTTTAGTGATTACAGCAGCGTCGTATTTCAATAGATCGAATACGTTCAAACCTTCTACTGGGAAGTATTTGAAAGATTCCAAGTTTTTAGAAGCACGGTTGAACTTTTCGTTCACAGTTGCATCTACCAATACAGCTTTTTTCAAACCGAAAGCTTTCAAACGTTTGTTAAGCTCAGCAGTTTTACCTTCAGATTGCATGCTGTCTACGATGAACAACTTGCCTTCTTTTTGAAGGTGAGAAAGAGCCATGCTCAAACCTAAACGACGAACTTTTTTAGGTAGAACGAAAGCGTAACTACGAGGTTGAGGACCGAAAGCAGTACCACCGCCAGGCATTAGGATAGAACGGCTAGAACCTTGACGAGCTCCACCAGTACCTTTTTGTTTGAATGGCTTTTTACCACCACCAGACACAAGACCTTTAGTCTTTGTCATGTGTGTACCTTGACGACGAGCCGCCAATTGCCATTGAACTACAGTGTGAAGAACTTCCTTTTTAACAGGAGCTTCGAACACGTCAGCAGCCAATTCAACTGATCCAACTTTTTCTTTTTTCCAGTTTAATACGTTTACTGTTGCCATACTATTCTCTCACCAACTTAACCAAAGTGTTTCTTGCACCTGGAACTGGTCCTTTAACCATGAGAACGTTTTCAGCAGCAATAACTTGAACGATCTCAACGTTGCGAACTGTAACAGTCTCAGCACCCAAGTGACCTGGGAATTTCTTACCCGGCATTACACGACCCGGCCATGTTCTGTTACCAGAAGAACCAGGACGACGGTGGAATTTAGATCCGTGAGAAGCAGGGCCTCCCGCGAAGTTCCAACGTTTCATAGAACCCGCAAAACCTTTACCTTTAGACTTAGAAGTGATTTTTACGAAATCACCTTGAGCCAAAGAGTCGATAGAGATTTGCGCGCCAACAGTTGCACCTTCTGGAAGAGTTTGACGAAGTTCTTTTACGAACTGAGCGCCATTCTCGAAGCCAGCTTTAGTAAGGTGACCTTTTTCTGCTTTATTTGAATTCTTAGCTTTTTTTGGAGTGCAAGCTAATTGGATAGCTTCATAACCATCGTTCTCGTTAGTTTTGATTTGAGAAACAAACCAAGGCTCATAACGAAGAACAGTTACAGGTACGGCTTCACCTTGCTCATTATAGATAGTAGCCATACCTTCTTTAAACGCGAACAGGCCATTCAGCTTAAGGCCTTGCTCTGAAGTATTTGTAGTTTGTGTAGTTTCGCTCACTTGTTACTCCTAGATCGCTGAAAGTTTAATTTCAACATCAACACCAGCAGAGAGGTCGAGTTTCATGAGCTGATCGACGGTCTGTTGAGTGGGTTCTAAAATATCGAGCATACGCTTGTGAGTTCTCACTTCGAATTGTTCACGAGATTTTTTATCTACGTGCGGAGAACGCAATACAGTGTAACGGTTAATGCGAGTTGGCAAAGGGATAGGACCCGCAACTTTTGCACCTGTACGACGAGCAGTCTCAACGATTTCTTTCGTCGACTGGTCAAGCAATTTATGATCGAATGCCTTCAATCTGATTCTAATCTTCTGACTTTGCATAAGGACACTTCTCTTCTTTTTTGTAAAGTAGCGTAGTTACTAGCAAATTTGTTAACAATTAACGCCATTATCCCATCAAAAACTTGCCCCGAATTAGCCCTTGCGGCCGTGAAATCACCCAATGCGGGGGGTTTTCTGTAGATTTTAGACGTCACGAGTGCGCGAGTATGCGCAACAAAAAAAACATTGTCAAAGGGAAATATTGATTTTTTTAGAATCTTCCCATTTTGTGGAGAATCTCGGTTTTTACCTTCGGAGGCACCACCGCATACTCCAAAAATTCCATACTAAAGCTAGCTCTTCCTTGGCTTAAACTGCGCACGTTCGTCGCATAACCAAAGAGGTTCGCCAGAGGGGCTTCGGCAGAAATAACCTGACCTCCGCCCACTTTAGCATTCATTGTAAGGATTTTACCGCGGCGAGAATTTAAGTCCCCTACCACGTTACCTACGAACTCATCAGGGCATGTCACTTCAAGCTTAAAGATAGGCTCTAGAAGTTCAACAGCTGCACCTTTTACCGCCTCCCTGAATGCCAAAGAAGCAGCCGCTTTAAAGGCCATTTCATTGGAAGCTTCAGGACGCGTTTCAACAGAGTTCAAAGTCCCACGAATACCCAACATCGAGTAGCTCGCCAGAGGTCCAACTTCGGCTGCCTCTTTAAAACCGCTTTCAACTGCCTTCAGGAAAGGGGCTGTAAATTCTTTAGACACAGCCACTTTCGATTGAAATTGAATACCGTCATGTTGAGAAATTGGATCAATCGTCAAAGATACTTTTGCAAAATGAGCTTCGCCCGCGATCTCACGCTCGTACACGTATTCAACCGTCGAGGAAGCTGAAATAGTTTCGCGATATGAAACTTGCGGCTTACCTACATTTGCCTGAACTTTGTGTTCACGCAAAAGACGATCAACAAGGATATCAAGGTGAAGTTCGCCCATGCCCGAAAGAAGGATCTGTCCTGTCTCAGGGTCTGTTTTCAAACGGCAAGAAGGATCTTCTTTACCGAGCTTTTCAAGACCTTGAAGCATTTTCTCTTGGTCTGCGGAAGACTTCGCTTCAATCGCAACCGAGATCACAGGCTCTGGGAAAGTAATAGATTCTAAAACAACAGGATGAGATGTCTCACAAAGAGTATCACCCGTTCCTGTGAATTTAAGTCCGACAACGGCGCCGATATCACCCGCCTTCAAGTTGGTGATTTCTTCACGAGAGTTGGCGTGCATTTTCACAAGTTTTTGAATGCGCTCTTTTTTCTCTGTGCGAGGATTAAGAAGCTGATCGCCCACCTTCACTTCGCCAGAGTAGACACGAATATAAGTCAAAGTTCCTGCAAATGGATCGTTCGCAATTTTGAAAGCCAGAGCCGCTGTGTGCGCTTCGAAATCCGTTTTGCAAACAATTTCTTTTTCAGGTTTTTCTGGATCGTGACCCACGATCGCTGGAACTTCGATTGGAGATGGAAGATAGTCGATCACTCCATCAAGCAAAGGCTGAACACCTTTGTTTTTGAAAGCAGCTCCACAGAAAACTGGGAAGGCTTTTAACTCAAGAGTGCCTTTACGAAGAGCCGCTTTGAGCTCTGCCACAGACACTTCTTCTCCGTTGAGATATTTCTCAAGAAGAGAGTCTTCAAATTCAACGATCTTCTCAATGATCTCTGTGCGGAAGCGATTCACTTCTTCCTTCATATCATTGGGAACATCGGTAATTTCGAAATGGTCACCCATTCCGGACTGATCCCACATATAAGCTCTGTTTTCGAGAATATCGACAACGCCACGGAATGTGTCTTCCATGCCGATCGGAACTTGGACTGGGATTGGGTTCGCATTGAGTTTATCTTTGATAGTCCCATAAGACATCACAAAGTCAGCACCCACACGGTCCATTTTATTAACGAAACAAATTCTTGGAACTTTGTATTTGTCAGCTTGTTTCCAAACGGTTTCAGACTGCGGCTCAACACCGTTCACACCGTCAAACACAGCAATCGCACCGTCAAGAACGCGCAAAGAACGCTCAACTTCAATTGTGAAGTCAACGTGCCCGGGAGTATCGATGATGTTGATTCTGTGATCTTTCCAGAACGCCATGGTCGCAGCAGACGTGATAGTGATACCACGTTCTTGCTCTTGAACCATCCAGTCCATGGTGGCATCGCCATCATGAACTTCGCCGATTTTATGACTTTTACCTGTGTAGTAAAGAATACGTTCGGTGGTGGTCGTCTTACCGGCATCAATGTGTGCCATGATGCCGATATTACGAGTGAACTTAAGATCAGCTACTGTTTTAGGATCTTTAGCTGACATGAATGCAGATTACCAATTGTAGTGAGAGAAAGCCTTGTTCGATTCAGCCATTCTGTGAACATCGTCTTTCTTCTTGATCGCGTTTCCACGATTGTTGTAAGCATCAACGAATTCACCAGCCAAACGCTTAGCCATATCTTTCTCACCACGCTCGCGAGAGTATTCGATCAACCAACGCATAGCCAAAGCCATACGACGAGATGGACGAACATCTACTGGAACTTGGTAAGTCGCTCCACCAACACGGCGAGAACGAACTTCGATAGAAGGCTTCACATTTTCAAGAGCTTTTCTGAAAACTGCCAAAGGTTCTTCACCTTGGATTTTACCTTCAAGCTCTTTCAAAGCTCCGTAGAACAACTTTTGAGAAGTTGCTTTACGACCTTGGATCATCATTTTATTGACGAACTTAGCGATAACTAGATCCTTGAAAACCGGATCTGGAATAATTTCTCTTTTAAAGGTCTTTTTACGACGTGACATCTCTCAATCCTTATTTCTTAGGTCTCTTAGTACCGTATTTAGAACGTGCACGAAGACGGCCGTTCACACCTTGAAGATCCAATACACCGCGTACGATATGGTAACGAACGCCCGGCAAGTCCTTCACACGACCACCACGGATCAAGACAACGCTATGCTCTTGAAGGTTGTGACCGATACCTGGGATGTAAGAGATCACTTCGAAACCGTTAGAAAGACGAACTTTTGCTACTTTACGAAGAGCTGAGTTCGGCTTCTTTGGAGTCGTCGTATAAACACGAGTACAAACACCACGGCGCTGAGGGCAAGAGTCCAAAGCTGGTGACTTTGTTTGGTTCTTTTGAACTTTACGCTCACTTTTGATGAGCTGGTTAATTGTAGGCACTTTAAAACCCCTTAAACAATTTTTTACCTAACTCCGACCTGTCGGAGTGCAGATTTTTCCCAAGACGCTGGAACTTACATTGCCAAAAGCGCCCTGGTCAAGACTTTGTTGTTAATTTTGTAGCTCAAAAAGGGGTGTGAGATCCCCTTTTTGAGCTTTTTACATCTATTTTGCCAACTACTCCGACAAATCGGAGGGCTGACTTCTCGATCCTACTCCGGCGAAGCCGGAGTGTAGACCTACCCTTGGTGAGGTTGAGCAGTCGTTGCCATTCCTGGCAAAGCAACGAATTGAGTATCGTCGTCTTCTGCTACAGACACTTTCCAACGTTTGTAAGAAGTCAAACCAGTACCAGCAGGGATCAAGCGACCCATGATGATATTCTCTTTCAAACCACGCAAATGGTCTGTGCGAGAATTGATCGCTGCCTCTGTAAGGACTTTCGTTGTCTCTTGGAATGACGCCGCTGAGATCCAGCTGTCAGTGCTCAAAGAAACTTTCGTAATACCTAGAAGAAGCGGGCTGTTTGTAGCAGGTTGTCCGCCTTCACGGTTGATACGATCATTTTCTTCTTCGTAAGCATATCTTTCAACTTGCTCACCCGCCAAGAAACGGCTGTCACCAGCGTCTCTGATTTCTACTTTACGTAGCATTTGGCGAACGATCACTTCGATGTGCTTATCGTTGATGCCAACACCTTGAAGTCTGTAAACTTCTTGGATTTCATTCACAAGGTATGCAGAAAGAGCTTTCGCACCTAGAACCGCCAGAATGTCATGAGGATTTGTTGGACCGTCCATCAACGCCTCACCGGCTCTTACGTACTCACCTTCTCTTACTGCCACGTGCTTACCTTTAGGGATGAGATATTCTTTTTGCTCACCCACTTCAGGAGTTACGATCACACGTTGTTTACCTTTAACGTCTTTACCGAATGTCACGTAACCATCGATCTCAGAGATGATAGCCGCTTCTTTCGGTTTACGAGCTTCAAACAATTCAGCAACGCGCGGTAGACCACCCGTGATATCCTTCGTTTTCGAAGCTTCACGATGCATCTTCGCAATAACGTCACCGGCATGAACTTCCTGTTGGTCAGAAACCAGAAGCTGTGCACCCACTGGGATCAAGTATCGCGCAGGGATTTCACGGCCTGGAAGATTCAATGTCTTACCATTATTGTCTACAAGGAATACTGTTGGCTTAATGTCAGAAGACTTAGACTCCATGATAACTTTAGTCGCGAAACCAGTTACCGCGTCGACTTGTTCCTGCATTGTCGAACCTTCTTCGATATCGCTGTATTGGATCTTCGCAGAAACTTCGGCGATGATCGGATTCGAATATGGATCCCACTCAGCTACAGTTTGACCTTTAGTGACTTTGTCACCTTCTTTAAAGTTCAAAACAGCACCATAAACGAGCTTGAAGTTTTCACGCTCACGACCCGCTTCGTCGATAACAAGAGCAGATCCGTTACGGTTCATCACAGTCAACTTACCGTTACGGTTCGTTACTGCATGAACGTTCACAAGTTTAATGACACCGTCATGGCGAGTTGTATGAACAGATTGTTCAACCGCACGAGAAGCCGCACCACCCAAGTGGAACGTTCTCATTGTCAACTGAGTACCTGGTTCACCGATTGATTGTGCTGCAATGATACCCACTGTTTCACCAAGGTTCACAGTGTTACCGCGAGACAAGTCACGGCCGTAACATTTCACGCACACGCCACGTTTAGATTTACAAGTAAGAGCTGAACGGATGTCGACTTTGTCGATACCCAGGCTCTCGATAGTTTTTACGTCAGTTTCAGTGATCTCTTGGTTTGCTTTAACAACAACAGTGTTGCTCATTGGATCAACAACGTCTTTCAAAGCAGTTCTACCAAGGATACGGTCACCGATGTTTTGGATGATCTCTCCAGCTTCGTAAACTGGAGTGATTTCCAAACCGTCTTCAACTCCGCAATCGATTTCAGACACAACAACGTCTTGAGCAACGTCAACCAAACGACGAGTCAAGTAACCAGAGTTCGCTGTCTTCAATGCTGTATCGGCCAAACCTTTACGCGCACCGTGCGTAGAGATGAAGTACTGGATAACTGTCAAACCTTCACGGAAGTTCGCAGTGATCGGTGTTTCGATGATCTCACCAGAAGGTTTCGCCATCAAACCACGCATACCACCCAACTGACGGATCTGAGCTGCGGAACCACGGGCTCCGGAGTCAGCCATGATGTAGATCGGGTTGAAAGAAGGTCCTGTAACCTCTTTGCCATCAACTACGAAAGTTTGTTTTTCGATCGCGTTCATACCTTCTTTTGCGATCTTGTCACCCGTTTGAGCCCAGATATCCACCACTTTATTGTAGCGCTCACCATCTGTGATCAAACCTTCATCGTACTGCTGTTGGATTTCAGTCACTTGTTTCTCAGCGTCTGCGATCATTGTCGCTTTCGCTGCTGGGATCACCATGTCGTCGATACCGATAGACATACCTGCCGCAGTTGAATATTTGAAACCAAGTTCCATGATCTTATCAGCCAAGATACAAGTCGCTTTTGCACCGGCAAGACGGAATGTCTTGTCGATCAAAGCTGCGATTTGTTTCTTGTTCATTGTTACGTTCACTTCATTGAACGGAACTTCTTTAGGAACGATGTCAGACAAGATAGAACGACCTACGGAAGTCTCTTGAACTTTTCCGTTGATACGAACTTTACACGCTGCCTGCAAGTCAACCAAACCAGTTTCGTAAGCGTACTGTGCTTCTTGAACAGTAGAGAACGCTTTACCAGTTCCTTTGGCTCCTGGACGAATACGAGTCAACCAGTACAAGCCCAACACGATATCTTGTGATGGATTGATGATTGGCTTACCGTTCGCTGGAGAAAGGATATTGTTCGTAGACATCATCAATACACGAGCTTCAACTTGTGATTCCACTGAAAGTGGAACGTGAACCGCCATTTGGTCACCGTCGAAGTCGGCATTGAACGCCGTACACACTAGAGGATGCAATTGGATTGCTTTACCTTCGTGAAGTACTGGTTCGAAAGCTTGGATACCAAGTCTATGAAGAGTTGGTGCACGGTTTAGAAGAACTGGATGTTCTTTAACCACGTCTGCCAAGATATCCCAAACTTCTACTGTCTCTTGATCAACAAGGCGTTTCGCTTGCTTAATCGTTGTCGCCAAACCTTTTTCTTCAAGTTTGTTGTAAACGAATGGTTTGAAAAGTTCCAACGCCATCTTCTTAGGAAGACCGCATTGGTGAAGTTTCAATGTCGGACCAACTACGATAACCGAACGGCCAGAGTAGTCGACACGTTTACCCAAAAGGTTTTGACGGAAACGACCTTGCTTACCTTTCAACATATCAGAAAGAGAGCGAAGAGGACGTTTGTTTGGACCTGTGAAAGTCTTACCGCGACGGCCGTTATCCAACAACGCATCAACCGCTTCTTGCAACATACGTTTTTCGTTGCGGATGATGATGTCTGGAGCGTTCAGCTCCTGAAGACGTTTCAAACGGTTGTTACGATTGATAACACGACGGTAAAGATCATTCAGATCTGAAGTCGCGAAACGACCACCATCAAGTGGTACCAACGGACGAAGATCCGGAGGAAGAACTGGAAGGGCTTCCAACATCATCCACTCTGGCTTGTTGATAGAACCTTTGAAGGCTTCAACAACGCGAAGACGTTTCGTCAATTTTTTGATTTGCGCTTCTGATTTCGTGTCTTTCACTTCCATACGAAGTTTACGAGACAAGTACTCAGGGTCAATTTTGCGTAGCAATTCACGAACAGCTTCACCGCCCATGCCTGCTTTGAAGCTTGGACCGAACTCATTAAGAGCGGCTTGGTAAGCTTCTTCAGTCAAAATTTGACCTTCTTCCAATGTTGTTTCCATTGGATCGATAACAACGTGCGCTTCACAGTAAAGAACTTTTTCAACGTCTTTCAAAGAAAGGTTGAGCAAGTTACCAATACGAGAAGGCAATGAGCGCAAGAACCAGATGTGCGCAACCGGAGTTGCAAGCTCAATGTGGCCAAGACGTTCACGACGTACTTTAGTTTGTGTAACTTCAACGCCGCACTTTTCACAGACGACGCCACGGTACTTCATACGTTTATACTTACCGCACAAGCACTCGTAATCCTTAATAGGACCGAAGATTTTCGCACAGAACAAACCATCACGTTCTGGTTTGAATGTACGATAGTTGATAGTTTCAGGCTTCTTAACTTCACCAAATGACCAATCACGAATCATTTCTGGTGACGCCAACGATACTCGTACGGCGTCAAACGAAAGTGGATCTTTTGGTTTATCGAAAAAATTCAACAAGTCTCTCAAAGAACACCCCTGTTGTTAAAGTATTAATTAGTGTTGTCCTGGCTCGTCTGAAGACGGCGCCTGAACAATTGCTTCTTCACCCCCGATACCGTCGTCACCAAGATCTTCATCTTGATCACGAAGGATGTCGGACTCCATCAACTCAACATTCAATGCAAGAGACTGAAGCTCTTTCACCAAGACGTTGAATGACTCTGGAAGGCCCGGCTCAAGGATGTTTTCACCTTTCACGATGCTTTCATACATACGAGTTCTTCCTGCCACGTCATCTGACTTAACAGTGAGGAATTCTTGTAGTGAGTATGCAGCACCGTAGGCTTCGATCGCCCAAACCTCCATCTCCCCGAGACGTTGGCCCCCGAACTGTGCTTTACCGCCCAGTGGTTGCTGAGAAACGAGTGAGTAAGGTCCGATAGAACGAGCGTGGATCTTTTCTTCCACGAGATGGTGAAGCTTAAGCATGTACATGATACCCACAGTAACTGGGTTCGTGAACGGCTCACCTGTACGACCATCAAACAAGATGGACTTACCAGATGTTGGAACTTGCGCTTTAGTGAGCAAGCCTTTTACGTCGGATTCACGAGCACCGTCAAAGACCGGTGTTCCTACGTGGATACCGTTCTTCATACGAGTTACCATTTGTTTCAATGAAGCATCGTCCGCTTTATCAAGTTTTGCGGAGATATCAGTGTCATTGAAGATATCTTTCATTTCAGTACGAGCATTTTCAGCGTTCCACTTAGCCAAGTGTTCGCCTAATTGCTTACCCAAGTTGTGCGCAGCCCAACCCAAGTGAACCTCAAGGATCTGACCGATGTTCATACGAGAAGGAACGCCCAGTGGGTTTAGAACCATGTCAACAGGTGAACCGTCAGCTAGGTATGGCATGTCTTCAGCAGGCAATACTTTAGAAACGACACCTTTATTTCCGTGGCGACCCGCGAACTTGTCACCGACTTGCATTTTACGTTTGATAGCAACGTAAACTTTAACCATTTTGATAACGCCTGGAGGAAGCTCGTCACCTTTACGTAGGCGGTCGATCTTCTCGTTGAATACCAATTTAACGGCATCAAGTTGGTTACGGGCATTGTCGATAATTTTGTTCACTTGGAATTCAAGGTCTTGCTCAAGTGGGATGTAGTTCAACAATTCAAATGGAACTGTCTCTAGATCCGCCTCTGTGATTTCTTGACCTTTGTTCAAAAGTTTTTGGCTTCCGTCTTCGTTCAAAAGAACGCCCGTTGTTGTTTTACCAACAAGGATGTCACGAAGTTTAGAGATCGCGTTATTCTTGATAACGTTTTGCTCTACAGCCAAGTCTTTTTCTAGTTTGCGTTTTTTCTCTTCGATGATTGAAGACAAACGCTCATCGCGGTCAGCACCTTCACGAGAGTAAACTTGTGCATCGATCACCGTACCGTAAACGCCTGATGGCGCACGAAGTGACGTATCACGAACGTCGCCGGCTTTTTCACCGAAGATCGCTCTCAAAAGTTTTTCCTCTGGAGAAAGTTGCGTTTCACCTTTTGGAGTTACTTTACCAACTAGGATGAAGCCTGGACGAACTTCCGCACCGATGCGGATGATACCAGAGCTGTCGAGGTCTTTAAGAGCCTCTTCACCGACGTTGGCGATATCGCGAGTGATCTCTTCCTTACCAAGTTTTGTATCACGCGCTACGCACTCGAACTCTTCGATGTGGATAGACGTGTAAACGTCGTCTTTCAACAAACGTTCAGAAATAAGGATGGAGTCCTCGAAGTTGTAACCTTGCCAAGGAGTGAACGCCACCAGGATGTTTTGTCCCAATGCCAATTCACCTAGTTCTGTAGAAGGACCGTCAGCGATGATGTCGCCTTTAGAAACCTTGTCACCTACAGTAACGATTGGTTTTTGGTTGAAGCATGTATTTTGATTTGTACGTTGGTACTTAGTGAGGTTGTAGATGTCTACGTTCGCACCAAGCTCCCCGCCTTTTGCAAAACGGCGAACAACAATACGAGATGCGTCGACTTCTTCAACGATACCGTCGTTTTGAGCAACGACTGAAGTACCAGAGTCACGAGCAACAAGTCTCTCAACGCCTGTTCCAACAAGTGGAGCGCGAGAACGGAGCAATGGCACCGCTTGACGTTGCATGTTCGATCCCATCAAGGCACGGTTGGCGTCATCGTGCTCAAGGAACGGAATCAAAGAAGCTGCGATAGAAACAAGTTGTGATGGAGAAACGTCCATCAAAGCAACTTTGTCTTTATCTACGATTTCATACTCACCATCGCGACGAGTGATCGTCGTTGGAGTTTGGATCGCTTTGTTACCAGCTTCATCACGTGCTGCTGGAGCAATGTGATGACCTGCTTCTTCAAGAGCCGATAGATAGTTGATGTCTTTAGAAACGTTACCTTGATCAACTTTGCGGTACGGAGTCTCAATGAAACCGTAGTTGTTGATACGAGCGTAAGTCGCCAAAGAGGCGATCAAACCGATGTTTGGACCCTCTGGAGTTTCAATCGGGCAGATACGACCGTAGTGCGTAGGATGTACGTCACGTACTTCGAAACCGGCACGGTCACGAGTCAAACCACCAGGGCCGAGAGCTGACAAACGACGTTTGTGAGTGATCTCAGACAATGGATTTGTTTGGTCCATGAACTGTGACAATTGAGAAGAACCGAAGAATTCTTTAACAACCGCGTTCACTGGTTTCGCGTTGACTAGATCGTGAGGCATCATTGTCTCAACATCTTGAAGAGACATACGTTCACGGATCGCGCGCTCCATACGAACTAGACCGATACGGTATTGATTCTCAAGCAACTCACCTACAGAACGAACACGACGGTTACCCAAGTGATCGATATCATCGATAACGCCGCGACCGTTTTTAAGATCGATCAAAGTTTTAATAGTGCTCAAGATATCTTTGTGAGTGAGTGTTCTGTGTGAAGGAGGGCACTCATCCATAGAAATACCGAATCTGTGGTTGATCTTAATACGACCAACTTCAGACAAATCGTAAGTTTCTGGATCGAAGAACAAACGACCGAAGAATGTCGTAGCCGCTTCCAAAGTTGGAGGCTCACCAGGACGAAGGCGTTTGTAAATCTCAACAAGTGATTCTTCTTTGTTAGATACTTTATCAACCAACAATGTGTTGCGAAGGTAAGGACCTACAGTCAAACCGTCGAAGAAGATCATGAAGAAACGATCAATACCGGCTTCGATAGCACGCTTGATGATTGCAGAGTTCAACTCAGCATTCGCATCAGCGATGATCTCACCAGTAGATTCGTCGATAAGAGGTTTCGCCAAAACTTTTCCGTCAAGGTCGTTTGGCTCAACTTCAAGCTCAGTGATGTTAAGATCTTTGATCTTCTTAACGATCGCACGAGTGATACGACGGCCCGCTTTTACAAGCGCTTCGCCGGATTTTGGATCCACGATATCAGTCAAAGCTCTTTGGCCTGACATTCTTTCGATGTCCAACTTACGGAACAACTTGCCGCCTTTAACGTAAACTTCGTCAAGGTCGTAGAAGTATTCAAGAAGTTGTTCAGCGTTGTAACCCAATGCTTTCAAAAGAATTGTCACAGGGAATTTACGACGACGATCGATACGAACGTGGATCAAATCTTTTTGGTCAAACTCAGCATCCAACCATGAACCACGATAAGGGATCACGCGTGCAGAGTAGATCAATTTACCAGAAGCATTGTTCTTACCACCATCGTGGTCGAAGAACACACCTGGAGAACGGTGCAACTGAGAAACAACAACGCGCTCAGTACCGTTGATGATGAAAGAACCGTTAGCAGTCATCAATGGGATTTCGCCCAAGTAAACTTCTTGTTCTTTTACGTCACGGATAGAACGTGCTTCAGTTTCTTCGTCTACGTCGAATACGATCAGACGAAGAGTCACCTTGATTGGCGCAGCGAAAGTCATACCACGCTGACGGCACTCGTCTACGTCGTACTTAGCTGGCTCTAGGGTGTAAGATACAAACTCAAGGCTTGCAGTGTTGTTGAAGTCTGTGATTGGGAACACAGATTTGAAAACGCCATTGAGACCAGCTTCGCCACGGCGATCTGGATCCATATCTTTTTGAATGAAAGCTTCGTAAGAAGACTTCTGCAATTCAATCAGATTTGGGATATCAATGACTTGCTTATTTTTCGCGAATGACTTTCTAACTCGAATGTTAGAAGCCGTAACTGGAGTTTTTTCCAATGTACTCTCCGTGATAAGAAAATCGGATATTCGCTTCGGGGGGAATATTCCAAGGCCCACATTAAATAAAAGACAAGCAATTCAAACTACCGGAAGTTTTGAAGAAATCAAGTGTTTCTAGTGGTTTTTGGCACTATTCCAGGCAGAGTGAAAACAGCCAATTATACATAGCGTCAATGCCGTCGCAACCCCGAAACGGAAATTTCTCCGTCACTTAGTCCGGAACTTGTCAAAGAACATGTCCACGCCTACCCTAAAAGCACCTTTAGGAGACCTATGAAAGCATTATTCGGATTTGCACTGCTTGTTTTGGTATCAGGATGCTCACATACGATCAATTTTAGAGCTTCTCACTTCGCTGTTCCAGTCACAGGCGAAAATCAATGGAGCGGCCACATCGCAGGAGTCGGCTCTGCCGTCACAAAAATCACGGTGGTGAATGACATCACGTCAAATCCGCCGACAAGAAGCTCTCTTAAAGTGAACGAAGACGTGGATGTGGGTGATCTAATGATGATTAATAATATCGGAGTCGACGCGAGCCTTACAGTTTTTAAGGCAACAGACATCACCCTAGATAATTCTCTGTTCGGCCTACGCTACCAATTCTTAAACCACGGCGCAGGCCCACAAAACTGGGTCGCCAGCATCCAGGGAGCCTACGGAGAAAGGACAACTTCGAAATCGCAAGATTCAGGCGGCAGCGAATCTAAAGCCGAATCCAAAGTAAAAACCGCCCAGGCCGGAATCAGCTTAGGTTATAAACTAGAAAAAATAGTCCCTTATATTTCATACATTTACGAATCAAACGAAGTAAAAACAGACGTCACAAATCCACACGGAAGCTTCGGCCCCTACAACGACAAAGGGATCCACCAATACTACTCCATCGGCTTAACGTCCTACGGAAAAGGCTTAGTCTACGGAATCGAATACAGCCGTCTAAGCATCGACTGGGACAGAGCCAGTAATATCGAAGGCCAAGACGCAATGGCAGTGAAACTAGGATTTGCTTGGTAGCGGCAAGGGTTCAAGCCCCGTTACTCACCCCAAAGTTCTTAAAAGCAAAAAGCCCCTGGGATAACCAGAGGCTTTCGGCATGTTCTCAAGTGAGAAACAAAAATTACTTAACAGTAACTTTCGCGCCTGCAGCTTCAAGAGCTTTTTTGATTTTCTCAGCGTCTTCTTTAGTAGCGCCTTCTTTAACTGCTTTTCCGCCAGCTTCAACAAGAGCTTTAGCTTCAGCAAGACCCAAACCAGTCAAACCACGTACTTCTTTGATTACGTTGATTTTATTCGCGCCTGCATCAACCAAGATAACGTCGAAAGCAGTTTTTTCTTCAACAGCAGCAGCAGGGCCCGCGCCAGCAGCAGCTACAGGAGCAGCAGCAGAAACGCCCCATTTTTCTTCAAGCATTTTTACAAGTTCAGCGATCTCAAGAACTGTTTTTTGAGACAACGCATCAACCAATTGATCGTTAGTTAGAGACATTTTTAAATCCTCCAGAGGATAAAATTATTTATTAATTCAATTTATAGCGCCGCAAGCTTATGCCTGAGGAGCTTCTTCAGTAGTAGCACCGCCACCAAGTTTCTCAGCGTAAGCATTCAAGCATCTAGCAAGTGCAGAACCTGCACCCAATAGTGTACCGAGGAACATAGCGCGAAGTTGGTCTTTGCCAGGAAGAGTCGCCAAGAATTTAATTTTAGCGTCATCCAAAGCTTCGCCATCCATAACACCAGACTTGATTTGAAGAACTTCTACGTCCTTAGCAAACTCAGCAAGTGTTTTAGCTGTAGCGTTCACTTCACCGTATGAGAATACGATGGCGTTAGTACCTTTCATTGAATTAGCAAATGCTTTTTCAATAGCTGGGTGATCTTTGAACGCTCTCTTCGCAAGAGTGTTACGAACAACCTTCATCTCTGATTCAGCAGCATTCAATTTTTTGCGCAAAGTAGTAACTTGCTCAACCTTGATGCCCTTGAAGTCGACGATGAAGGCTCCTTTAGCTTTACCGAACTTTTCAGTGATAAGCTTAATCTCTTGCTCTTTATCTGCGCGAGTGATCATGTGTGAGCCTCCTTTCGTTAGATTTAAGTTCCCCGTTTGACCGGAGAACCTTTGTGCGAATCAGGTCGGCTTTGCCTTATCTCGGTAGGCCCCGCACAGTCGCGGGATTAGATCCACTAAAAGAAACCTACTGTCTCTGATCGCAATTAAAAATTATATTTACTCAGCAGAACCAGTTGCAGCTGCAGCCGCATTTGGTTCAATTTTCACACCAGGACCCATAGTTGAAGCTACGGAGATAGTGCGAAGGTAGATACCTTTAGAAGATGCTGGTTTCGCTTTAACGATCGCGCCCAAAAGAGCCATGAAGTTATCACGAAGTTTAGCATCGCCCATAGATTTCTTACCGATACCAGCGTGTACGATACCTGCTTTATCAACGCGGAAATCAAGCTTACCTTTTTTCTCGGCAGCAACTGCTTCACCAACGTTCATAGTTACAGTACCTACTTTTGGATTCGGCATCAAACCACGAGGTCCAAGGATTTTAGCAACTTTAGAAACAGTCGCCATCATGTCTGGAGTTGCGATACATTTATCGAAATCCAACCAACCTTCTTGGATTTTCGCTACTAGGTCGTCAGCACCAACAAAGTCAGCACCTGCGTTTTTCGCTTCAGCCTCTTTAGGGCCTTTTGCGAAAACAACAACCTTAACGTTTTTACCAAGACCGTGAGGCAAAGAGATCGCGCCACGTACTTGTTGATCAGATTGCTTAGGGTCAATACCCAAGCGCAAAGCTACGTCGATAGATTCATCAAATTTAGCTGGAGCTGTCGCTACCACAAGTTTGAATGCTTCTTCAACAGAGTATTTTTTTTGAGAATCAACCTTCTTAGAGGCTGCTTCGAATTTCTTACCTGCCATACATCACCCCTATGCGATATCGATGCCCATGCTCTTAGCTGTACCGGCAACTTGTGACATTGCTGATTCAACTTTCAAGCAGTTCAAATCAGGCAATTTCGTTGTAGCGATTTGCTTGATTTGATCGTTATTGATTTTGCCTACTTTGTCTTTTTGAGGCTGTTTTGAGCCTGATTCAAGCTTCAACGCCTTTTTGATCAAAGAAGACACCGGTGGTGTTTTTGTGATGAAAGTAAACGATCTGTCTTGGTAAACAGTGATGATGATAGGGATGATGCTATCACCCAACGCTTGTGTACGAGCGTTGAACTGCTTACAGAATTCCATGATGTTTACCCCGTGCTGTCCAAGTGCCGGTCCAACGGGAGGAGCTGGATTAGCTTTCCCTGCCGGTATTTGCAGCTTGATCATTCCTGTAACTTTTTTTGCCATGACCCACTCCTGCAAGAGGTTTGTTAATAAGAAACGGAACCCTTAGAGGTCCCGTTTTGTTCTAAGTGCCACCCTATGTAGCGCTTAAATTAATTTTTTTCAACCTGAATGTAGTCCAATTCCACTGGAGTTGGTCTACCGAAGATGCTAACAAGGACTTTCAACTTACCTTTGTCCTCGTTCACTTCTTCTACGGAACCCTGGAAGTTAGAGAATGGACCATCAATAACAGTCACATTTTCACCTACAGCGAACTTCACTTTTGGCTTCGGTTTCTCTGCAACACCAGCCATTTGCTGAGTTACACGAAGAACCTCGGCTTCCGGAACTTCCGGAGGACGAGTTTTAGTACCGCCTACGAAGCCAGTCACCTTAGACGAATTACGTACTAAATGCCAAGTCTCATCATTCAAAAACATTTGAACGAAGATATATCCCGGGAAAAATTTACGCGATTTAGTTTGTTTTTGGCCTTTTACAAGCTCAACAACGCTTTCAGCAGGGATCAAAATCTCGCCGAAAAATTCTTCCATTTTATTGGACTTAATTTTTTCTTCGATAGCTTTTTTAGCCGTATTTTCACAGCTAGTTTGAACGTTAACGATGTACCACTTTTTTTCCATCTGCCCGTCCTTACTTCATTAGATAGTTAATAAAAAAGCCCGAAATCAAATCAAATGAACTGATAATCACGCTAGAGATAAGAACCATCACCACGCAAGCGATAGTCATAGCTGTTGTGTCTTTGCGAGTCGGCCATACGACTTTACGAATCTCAGTTACAACCTCTTCACCCCATGTTTTAACACGTGGGTTGAATTGAAGAACCGCAAATACCACAAGACCCAAAGCTACTGGCAATCCGTGTCTTACGACATCTGAGTCAGCAGCACGGGCAACAACACCGAATGCTCCTGCAAATGCCTTGATAAGAAGAGATGCTGTCAAAGCGACCAAGATAGCTGCAACTGCAAAGCTGGATGTCAAAATCTTAGAGTTAGCTTTTTCCATAGTTCCCCATTCCTAGGATGCATTAACATTTTAATTTGGCAGGGGCGGAGGGATTCGAACCCACGACCTAACGATTTGGAGTCGTTCGCTCTACCACTGGAGCTACACCCCTGCGATCTTCTTGATGATAATTGGCGAATCCCCGCGTTGCTCGGTCGTCGGCGTACAAAAGTATGCTCTCCTTGGTCGCGCCTTGGGCTTCATCAATTCTCATCAAGAATCTCCCCATTTGGGAGACTTCATTGATTTTCCGGCCATGTCAAGAAACACCGAGGGGGACTCTCTTGTCAAGAAGTCCCCCGGGTGATTTAAATTCAGCCTATGCTGCGTTAATCCTACTCAAGGATTTCAACAACTACGCCGGCGCCTACAGTACGGCCACCTTCGCGGATCGCGAAACGCAATTCTTTTTCCATTGCGATTGGAGCGATCAACTCAACAGCCAACTCTACGCGGTCACCAGGCATAACCATCTCAGTTCCAGCTTTCAAAGTACAAACGCCTGTTACGTCAGTTGTACGGAAGTAGAATTGAGGACGGTAACCGTTGAAGAATGGAGTATGACGTCCACCTTCTTCTTTAGTAAGGATGTAAGCCTCAGCTTTGAATTTTTTGTGAGGTTTTACAGAACCTGGTTTCGCCAAAACTTGACCACGCTCAACTTCTTCTTTTTTAGTACCACGAAGAAGAACACCGCAGTTGTCTCCAGCTTGACCTTCATCAAGAAGTTTACGGAACATCTCGATACCAGTTACTGTTGTTTTTTGAGTTGGACGGATACCGATGATTTCGATCTCGTCACCAACTTTAACGATACCACGCTCTACACGGCCAGTAACAACTGTACCACGACCAGAGATAGAGAATACGTCCTCTACTGGCATCAAGAAAGTTTTGTCAGTAGCACGAACTGGTTCAGGGATGTAAGCATCGCAAGCGTCCATCAATTTCATGATAGCTGGACGACCGATTTCAGAAGTGTCACCTTCCAAAGCTTTCAAAGCAGAACCTTTTACTACTGGGATTTCGTCGCCAGGGAATTCGTACTTAGAAAGAAGTTCGCGAACTTCAAGTTCAACAAGGTCCAACAATTCTTTATCGTCAACCATGTCCACTTTGTTCATGAATACAACTAGAGCAGGAACACCTACTTGACGTGCAAGAAGGATGTGCTCACGTGTTTGTGGCATTGGACCGTCAGCAGAAGAAACTACTAGGATAGCTCCGTCCATTTGCGCGGCACCAGTGATCATGTTTTTTACGTAGTCGGCGTGTCCTGGGCAGTCAACGTGAGCGTAGTGACGTTTGTCAGTTTCATACTCAACGTGAGTTGTAGAGATAGTGATACCACGCTCTCTCTCTTCAGGAGACTTATCGATTTGATCGTAAGACATCGCCTGAGCTTTACCAGCTGCTGCAAGAGTAGTAGTGATAGCAGCAGTCAAAGTTGTTTTACCATGGTCAACGTGACCGATTGTGCCGATATTTACGTGCGGCTTCGAACGGTTAAATTTCTCTTTAGACATTATTCCTCCTGCAGAGATTTATTTTTAAGTCTTAAACCATTAACTAATATCAAATCAATAAGTAACAAGTGGAGCCCATGATCGGAGCCGAACCGACGACCTCACCCTTACCAAGGGTGTGCTCTACCACTGAGCTACATGGGCGTATAGTTCTGAAAGTTGGAGCGGGAAACGGGTCTCGAACCCGCAACCCTCTGCTTGGAAGGCAGATACTCTAGCCAATTGAGCTATTCCCGCCCAGTCAGAACGCCCTGAAGAGAAGTAAACTTCTCTTCCCATTCAATTTCCGAGTCAGCATTCAAAATGGTGGGCAGGGAAGGATTCGAACCTTCGTAGACGCAAGTCAACGGATTTACAGTCCGTCCCCTTTAGCCACTCGGGCACCTACCCAGTTGTGAATGTTGACTCAGAAAAAAATGGAGCTGGTTATGGGACTCGAACCCGCAACCTGCTGATTACAAATCAGCTGCTCTACCAATTGAGCTAAACCAGCCTTACTGAGATAACCGAAATGTTTTACGGATAAAATCTATGTCCGTCAAAGATAATTATTTAACAGATTACGATTTTTTTCGGTTTCCGCGCGGCGCGTGCTGCCTCAACGTCTCAGTTAACGCCATAGCTGTCGCTACGGATGCGTTGTAACTCGCTGAAGAACTAGCCTGCGGAATGAAAACCAATTCATCACAAAGTCTTTCCGTTGTCACTCTCAAACCTTTGTCTTCCGAACCAACTGCCCAAACAACTTTGTCGGGAAGATCTAATTCGAAAATAGATCGTTTTCCACGAGGACTTAGTCCAAAAATCCAATAACCTTGTTTTTTTAATTCTTCCGCATACTTAGCGAAATTCGTCGTCTCTTCAACCGGCACGTGTTCGACACCGCCGCAAGCGACTTTATGAACTGTCGGAGTTAGACCCACCGCGCGATCTTCTGGAATCAAGACACCTTGAGCACCCGCAAGCCAAGAAGTTCTCACAATTGCGCCTAAGTTGTGCGGATCTTCGATACCGTCCAACATCAAGACGATGGACTTCTCAAAATTTTCTAGACCTTGCATATCCAAAGTCGGTGCACCATCGACAAAAATCGCAGCACCTTGTTGAGATGAACCGAATTTTTCAATCACAGTTTCTGGTTTGATGTCGACTTTCACTCGGTTCTCAAGAGCAAGCTCATGCATTTCGCGCAAGTCATTGGAACTCTCCCATCCTTGACGAATCCACATGCCCTTCACCTGTTGAGGACGCACTTTTAAAACTTCATTGATCGCGTGCGTACCGATGACGATGCGCCACTCGCGAGGAATTTGATTTTCAGAGCGTTGAGAAGGAGCCCCTCTCCCCTGCTGAGGACGACCGCCTCCGGAGGGACGACCACCTTGCGAAGGACGTTGTGAATGAGAATGAGAGTTGCGAGATCCAGGACGAGAATTATTTTTCTTCATATACAGCCATTACGAAATCAGTTGCAGTTTCCTTGATGTTTTTTGCTTCAAGGATCGGACGACCTACCACCAAAGCCGATGCTCCTTTGCGGAGAGCTTCTTTAGGGCCCATGATACGTTTTTGATCGCCAGAATCCTGCATACTAAAGCGAATTCCCGGCGTGACAAGGTAAAGATCGCGGTTTTGTAAAAGGTCTAATTCGTGAGGAGAGCAGACAATACCTGAAAGACCCGAATCTTTCACCAATGTCGCGAGATCCGTCACGTGTTGAGCAATCGGTTGCTCTTTCATATTCAGCGGCAAAGAGTTTTGATCCCACGATGTCAGTATCGTGACAGCCAAAACTTTAAAAGGACGTTTTTGATTTAATTCCTTTTCCACTTCCGCCATTTTTTTCAGAGCTTCAGAGCCGCTGAGGGCATGCACAGTGACGAGAGAGGCTCCCGCCTCAAAACTTGCTCGAACCGCCGCTTCCATGGTCGACGGAATATCGAAGTGTTTGTTATCCAGGAAAATCGGGGCTCGTGCCGCCATTTCTTTGACGAACTCCATGCCGTAGCGAAGACACAAGCGCGGGCCCAACTTGATTCCGCCGACAATATCAGCGACGTCATCGGCAATTCGCATCGCCTGATCGCGAGTATCAACGTCCAACGCCAAAATGATCGGATTTTTCATCGGATGAGCACGAAGATTTTTATTCATGGAAGCTCCTAAAGGAAGTGAACCTAGCTTCTCATTCTGGGAGGTGCAACGCAACCTTCGGTGCGAGTGGGCGAACGGAGCAACGTCTCAGTTGGGGACGAAATAGTGCTGCAGCCGACATTTCATGGAGGTTTTTCGGCCGTAAGCTACAATCTTATTTAGGAGCAAAAAACACATGTCGATATTTAAGCCCCGCCGCAAGATGGTTGTGAACCGTGAGGTTCAATATGACGTACTGATGTATGTCGGTGTCTTCGTTGTCGCCCTCTTTATAGTCCAAGTTTTCACGGCTTATCTTTTTTTGGATCAAGTGCAACGCGTGGTGGGCACAATGTCAGCCTTGGAATTTATTGCCCGCTATAAAATAAGCTTCCTCGTTTATCAAATTATTCCGGTTTCTTTTAGCTTGATTGTCGGTGTTTATATTTTCAATCGACTTACAAGTCGCATCGCCGGACCTCTCTTCAATATGAGAAGGATTTTGCAGAAGGCGCGCAACGGAGAACTTGAAACTGCAGAAATCAAACTGCGAGAAAATGATTATTTCCAAGAAGAGATAAACGACATCAATGTCATTCTAAAAAGAAAATCCGACTAACGAGGCCTTCGGGCCTCCGCCATCAAGCCAGTTTTTAAAATTTGACATTTCCTAGCTCCGACTTTGCATGACAACTCGTGCATTCTTTGAATTTATTTTGCCCGCCTTGCTCCTTCAGAAAAAAATAGAGGAGACAGGAGGTGCCTATGAAATTATTATTCCTCTTACTTCTCAGCATTTTCTTTGCCGTGCCGAGCAACGCCGATGAGACTTCAGCGCCGTCCCTTTCTGAAGAGGTTTGCGGCATCGTCATCGGCGATGAAGATATGCAAATTCAGACTCAGTATCTTTTCTACAATTTCGGCCGGACACTCGTAAACACAACTAAATCCGTGCGCTTCTATCTTCGCAACAATGGCCGCTTTCCTTTTTATATCAACAGCATTAACACGAACGGCGACCGTTTTAGAGACGAAGAAAATTGTCCCGGCGTTTTATGGCCAGGACAGAGATGCACCATTCGGGTCCTCTTCCGCCCCAATCAAGTGGGACTCTTCACAGGAAGTTTGGAAGTCGATCTTATTGGCCGTGAGGATACTATTGTGAATTTACGTGGAAGAGGAGTTTGGGAATTTTAACTTCTTAAGCCACAGTATTTTTAAAAACGGAGGGAAGACAGCCTCCGCAAAAAATAAAGCTCCACAGAACTTGTGGAGCTTATTTTTTACTGGGACTATTTCACGACCATGCCGCAGTCATCTCAATTTGACCTTGGCCTTGGCGTATTTCTCCTAGGCGCCAGGCTTTGACTTTGTTTTCATGCAAGTGGCTTAAAACAGAAACCGCTTGGTCTTTTTTTACTAGAAGAGTGAAGCCCACTCCCATATTGAAGGTGCGGAAGAGTTCTTCCTTTGGAATGTCGACTCTTTGCAAGATTGTTTTAAAGACCGGAGCTATTTCGGCTGTCGTCGGCCAGTAATTGATTTCGTAATCGAAGTTTTCGCTCATGCGCGGAATGTTGTCGAGGCCCCCGCCCGTCATGTGGGCTGTTGCGAGCAAGGCTGTGGGAAATTTTTTGCGCAGATCCTCGAAGATTTGCACGTAGATTTTTGTGGGCTCAAGAAGTTCTTTCATGAGTTCCGTTTCTTCGTCCTTCACAAGTTTGCGTAAAAGAGAATAGCCGTTGGAGTGAAATCCACTTGAAGCGAGACCGATAAGAACATCGCCTTCACTCATGCGCTCCTCTGAGAACATTTCTTCAGGTGTAAGATCTCCGACGCTGAAACCTGCAAGATCATATTCTCCGTCTTGGTAAACGCCGGGCATTTCTGCGGTTTCTCCACCGATTAAGGCCATGCCGGACTGTTTGCAGCCGTCAACCATGCCAGCGATCAATTCTTCGCTGACACGCGTGTCGAGTTTTCCGAAGGCCATATAGTCTAGGAAAAACATCGGACGTGCGCCTACACAGAGAAGATCATTCACACACATTGCGACTAAGTCGATGCCGATGCCGTGATGTTTATCTACTTTTTGCGCGAGTTTGAGTTTGGTACCAACACCGTCAGTGCAAGATGCGAGATATTTTTTGTCGTTCAGTTTGTAAACTGCGGCGAATCCGCCGATTCCCTGCAAAACTTGATCGTTAAAAGTCGTAGGGACTAATGATTTGATACGATCTACAAAGGCATCGGCTTTGTGAACGTCAACACCGGAAGTTTTATAATCAATCGACTTAGACATTTTTATCTCCTCAGTTTCTAAATCCAAATTCGTAGCGTGCTGCGTTTCAAAAAGGTACGGCGTACCTTCAGTGCAGGAAGTGGCGACGACCCGTGAACATCATCGCGATTCCTAGTTTGTCGGCTTCTGCGATCACTTCATTGTCTTTAACGGAGCCCCCTGGTTGAACGATGTATTTCACCCCGAGTTTGGCTGCGACTTGCACAGAGTCGGCAAAAGGGAAAAATGCATCGGAAGCTAAAACCACGTCGGAGACATCTTTGATGTTTTTGTCTTGCAGCCTTGAAGTGACCAGTTTTTCGATGCAATCAATACGGTTGGTTTGACCTGAACCCATCGTGAGAAGCTCAAACTCAGGACCTTCTTGGCGGCATAAAGCGATGGCGTTGCTTTTTAAATTTTTCACGGCAAGCATCGCAAATCCTGCGAGTTGTTTTTTATCTTCGGCAAAATTATTTTTTGTGACGACTTTGCTTTGCGAAAGATCGAAAGTGTCCTGCTCTTGAACAAGAAGACCGCCTTCAATAGAACGCACATTCCACGAAGGTTTTGTTTTCAGATTTACTTCCATCACTCGGCAGTTTTTCTTTAATTTTTCGCGGGCACCTTCTGCGAAAGAAGGAGCCAAAATCACTTCAACGAATTTTTCTGAAAAGAAGGCGGCGACTTCTTCTGTCACTGGGAAATTTAGAGCGATGATTCCGCCGAAAGAACTTTTCTCGTCCCCTTTCCAGGCTTTTTCCAAAGCACGGAGTGGAGTTTCTGCAACCGCCAATCCGCAGGGCGTATTATGTTTCACGACGACTGCTGTTGGTAAAGATTTATTTCCCTGCCAACCGTGCACGTCTTGCAAAGTCTTTAGAGCAAAGTCGGAATCCAGATAGTTGTTGTAAGACATCTCTTTCCCCTGAAGGGAACGCGCATGTGCGATCCCCTCTTGGAAAGGATCTTTCATCACAAAGGCTTTTTGATGAGGATTTTCGCCGTAGCGTAAGGCGTCCCCTGTACTTTGAGTTAAAAAGCCTGCGATGGCTAAATCATAAAATGATGTCATGGTATAAACGCGAGCCGCACATTTTTGACGGAACTCAAAACTTGTTGTTCCATTCTTTTCTGTGAATTCTTTTTGGAATTCTTCGTATTGAGAAGGTTCGCAAAGAACTGTGACTGAGCGAAAGTTTTTTGCTCCGGCACGTAGAAGTGTCGGGCCTCCGATGTCGATGTTTTCAATGCACTCCTCGAAGCCCGCTTGTTTTTTTAGCGTTTCATGAAACGGATATAAGTTCACGACGACCAAATCAATGGGACTGATGCCCAGCTTTGCGGCTTGTTCAATGTCCTGCGGATCTTCTCGACGAAATAACAACGATGAAGCGATTTCAAAACTGATGGTTTTCATGCGACCTTGAAAAGCTTCGCCTTTGCCACTTAAGGTTTCTACTGGAGTGACTTTAAGTCCTGCTTCCATCAAAGCTTTTGCTGTGCCACCGCTGGCAATGAGTTCTACATTTTTTGCGGCAAGAGCTTTAGCCAATGGAAGCAAACCTGTTTTATCAGAGACGCTCAAAAGAGCTCTGCGAATGGATGTCATCTTTCACTCCTTAAATAATTCACGGCACTTTTAAAAAATTCCAAACCCCACGCTTTTCCTTCAAAAGGCAAATGCCAATCGTGAAGAGCGGCTTCAGGATGCGGCATAAGCGCAAATACCAAACCGGAAGCATCACAAACCCCGGCGATCTGCGCTGCTGCACCGTTCACGTTTTCTTTGTATTTTAAAACTGTTTGGTGATTTGTTTGAAGACGGTGCAAAGTTTTTTCATCTTGGCAGACGAAGCGACCTTCTCCGTGACGGATCGGAAGAACAAAATCTTGAGGGAGCGTTTTCGTCCATACACAAGGGGATTTTTCATCTCTTTCAAGTTCCACCCAACGGTCGATAAAATGTCCTTGTTCGTTTTTCACCAAAGCACAGCTTCTTTGAAAATCAGCATCAGGAAGAAGGCCCAGTCGCACCAAGGTTTGAAAGCCATTGCAAATTCCTAGAACCGGTTTTGTTTTTACGAAGCTTTGCAATTCTGCTTTCAAAGTATTTTCTAATTTTAGGGCCAGGATTTGCCCGCTCCCCAGATGATCACCGAAAGAAAATCCTCCTGGAAAAACCATCGCTTTGTAGTTTTGCAAACTCTTTGGATTTTTTAAAAGTTCGTTCACATGAACTTTGCAAGCTTCACCACCAGCAAGCTCAATTGCGCGAGAAGTTTCATTTTCACAGTTAATTCCGTCGCCCCACAGGACTAAGAACTTAGGCTTCATAGACATTTTGCACTCCTTGAGCCCAGATAGTTTGAATATCTTTTAACGGCGTTTGCATTTCTGTCCCGGCAAATTTGTACTTAAGCTGAGAAGAAGCTGTGACTTTTCCCAAATGCAAAACATGTCCTTTAAAATGATTTTCAAATGACGTTTTTTGATTTGGGGGAACGCTGACAATAAAGACTGACCCTGTTTCAGACCATAATTGATTCCATGTCAGAGTGTTGAAATTTACATCCGCACCGAGATCATTCCCGAAGCAGGACTCTACCAAAGCCCCCATCAAACCGCCTTCAGATATGTCATGACAGGATGAAAGGTATCCTTTTTGAATGCCTTGATAGATTTTTTCATAAAGAGCGGCATTCGCATTTAAATCTGGATATTCCGGGTTGAGCACTTTTTCTTCAGTAAACTCTTGTGCAAGAGCAGATCCGCACAAACTTTGTGTCAAAGTTCCGAGAACATAAATTTCATCACCTGCTTTTTGAAAAAAGCCCGGAGTTGTTTTTTGAGCGTCAGGAACTTGACCAATGGCTGTCACTAACACTGTTGGCGGAACAGAGATTTTGACGGTGTCTCCTGATTTTGTCTTACCGATAAAATCATTCTTCATGCTGTCTTTACCGCTGACAAAGGGAGCTTTGAAAGACTGAGCCGCATTGTAGAGTCCTTCACACGCACGTACTAATTGCGCCATTTTGTGAGAAGCATCGGGATTGCTTTGCTTTGCAATAGGATCAGGCCAGCAGAAATTGTCCACCAAAGCCATACGCGATGGATTTACACCTGTTGCGACTAAGTTTCTGACAGCTTCATCCACTGCTTTTTGCGCCATCAAATACGTGTCATAGTACGAGTATTGTGGGCAAAGGCCGTTGGAAACGGCGACGGCGTTGTTTTCTTCTCCACCATGAACGGCGAGATCTATGACGCCCGCATCGTTGGCCCCTTGTTGAGTTTTTCCACCGTAAGGTTTAAGGCGAGTCGCTCCTTGAACTTCATGATCGTAATAACGAACGATAGGTTCACGTGAGGCCACGTTCGGAGACGCCAGAACCTGTTTTAACGCTGTCAAAAGACCTTCAGCTGTCGCTTCAGGCATTTTTTTCTTTGGCGTTTCGCGATGATATTCCTGGTATGTTTTGGGTCCATCGAAGTGAGCTTTTAACTTCATTCGACTTAAACCTTCGTGAAGGAAGTGCAATTCCAAAGAAGCTAGCGGCGTTTCTGCATAATGGACTTCGAAAACGCCACTATTTGTGAATTCACCAAGAACGCTCGCTTCAACGCCCATATCATGCGCTAAAGAAAGGAATTGCTTAAGATGCGCTGGTTTCACTGCATAAGACATGCGTTCTTGCGATTCACTGATAAGCATTTCCCAATATTCAAGATTGTCATACTTCAGCGGATGCTTGCTTAAGTCCATCCGAGCGCCACCAGAAAATTGCGCCATTTCTCCAATGGAAGAACTGACACCACCTGCTCCGTTATCGGTGATAGCTTGAATCCAGCCTTTGTCACGAGCTTGCAGAGTGAAATCCAAAAGACGTTTTTGTGTGATGCTATCCCCAATTTGCACAACGTTCGAAGAGACTTGGTCGTGCAATGCTAAAGAACTAAATGTCGCGCCATGAACACCGTCTTTTCCTAAGCGGCCCCCAGCGACAACGATCAAATCTCCAGCCGCAATTTCTTTTTTCTCAGAGGGACGTCCCTGCACTGTTTTTGGCATGACTCCCAAAGAGCCAACGAAGATTAACGGCTTCGCTGCAAATTCGCTCGCGAAATAAAAACTTCCGTTGATGGTTGGAATGCCACTTTGATTTCCGCCCTCTTCGACGCCTTGATGAACTCCGCGGAAGATAACGCCGGGATCTTTCAATAACTCGGGTCTTTTTGGTGAATCGGCGCCAGGGAAAAGATCTTTTTTAGAAAGGCAGAAAACGTCGGTATTCGCAATGGGTTTTGCGCCCAAGCCGCATCCAAGAATGTCGCGATTCACACCGAGGATGCCCGTGAGTGCACCGCCAAAAGGATCTAAAGCTGACGGACTGTTGTGCGTTTCTACTTTCACGCAGATGTTGACGTTTTTATCGAAATCAACGATACCGCCGTTGTCTTTAAAAACCGAAACCAGATAACCGCAGTTCTCAAGATCTTTGGTCGCTTTTTGAATATAGCTTTTATAAAGGCTTGTGATCTTTTTATTACCAAGAGCAGGAAGATTACCTGACTCTTCAGAGTATTCCACTTCGGCAGCAAAAATCTTGTGCTTGCAGTGTTCGCTCCATGTTTGGGCCAGACACTCCAGTTCCACCTCAGTGATTTTTCCATTCCAACCAAGACGAGCTCTTTCATTTTGAACTCCTGCAGAAGAAAAATGCGTGATGATCGTTTGAATTTCTTCATCACTCAAAGCCAGTCCACGCTCTTGATTGATTTTGTTTAAGACGTCCGCTTTTAAATCAAAAAGAAGAAGCTCGCGCTTTTCCATTTGTGGCGCTTGCCAAAAGGTTTGGAATTTCTGCCATGGATTGTTTTTCTTTAATTCCGCTCCACGAAGACTTTCGACTTTGTTGAGCAATGGATTTGCGAGCGATTGAAACAAAACCTTCTCAATTTGTTTTTGAGAAAAATCACCGTGAATTTCAATTCCCCAACCGCTGTGCGCCTCGATCCCAAACTCTTGCCACGATTGTTGAAACTCTGGTGCAAAGAGCATTAACGCTTCAGTCGCAGAACGAGCAAGATTGTCCGTCACTCCCGCCAAGAAACGAACTTCAACATAAGTAGCCGTTTCATTAAAGGGACCAAAACCGTGTTGGATTTCTTCAGCGATAGGATCAAAAAAGATTTTATCCATCAAAGAATCCAAACGTAGTTCTTTCCCGAATCCCGGTTTTTTTTCTAGGAGCCAGTACACACGTCTTAGTCGTAAATCCGCAATGGGTGCTTCTTTTTCAAAGGCTTTTTTTAGAGCTTTTTCGGCACTGTGGTCATAGAGACTTCGCACAGATATTCTTTGCATTACGGATTCTCCTGAAAATAAACGGTTCTTCTTTGAAAAGTCGCAAGACTCTCGAGAAAGCCTGTGTACATACGATGTTCTAATTCATGAATACGCGCTTCCCAAGCCTCTAAAGAATCCTGAGAATTTCGCACCAAAGATTCTTGAGCTAAAATCAAACCTGTATCCATTCCTTCATCGACTAAATGGATACTGACTCCGCTTAAGGGGACCTCATCTTGATAAGCGCGTGCGATAGAGTCCACCCCAGGATAGGCAGGAAGCAAAGAAGGATGGATGTTGACGACTTGAGAGGCGCCATTATGCCACTCTGAAAATGTCTTTAAAAAATCCGCAGACAAAAGGCGCATATACCCCGCAAGGAAAATCCAATCTATGCGATGTTCACGCACAAGGCCGAGGATTTCTTTTTCATGAGATTTTTTGTCAGACCTCTTAGGAACTAAGTACGTGCGTATGCCGTCGTTTTTTGCTTTCTCTAAAACAAGTGCATCTGTTTTGTCTGAAAGAACAAAACTGATTTCGACTTGTCCTTCAGAAAAGACTTTGGCTTTCTGAATTAAGGCCATAGCATTAGAGCCCTTACCGGAAGCAAAAATGGCAATACGCGGAGGTCTCATAGTCCGATGTCCTCTCTCATATACATGCCTTCAAAAGAAATCTTACGCATATCCTGATACGCCTGAGCACGAGCCGCTTGTTTGGAGTCGGCAAGGGAGGTAACACCTAAAACGCGACCTCCTGAATTGACGAGATGATTTTGTTTTTCGCTCACTCCAGCAAAGTAAAGGTCCGACGCCATATTTGCTTTTTCTGGATATGAAATAGGATTTCCTAAAAGCATTTGTGTTTGCGGATAACCCTGGCTCACGGCCACGACATGAACTGACGTTTTCTTAGAAAGTTCACACGTTTGATTTTTAAGCTCGTGAGTCACGGCAGATACAATCAATTTTAAAAGATCCGTTTTGATTCTTGGAAGCAACGCCTGCGTTTCAGGATCTCCCATACGCACATTGTATTCGAGAACGTAAATTCCTTGATCCGTTTTCATAAGACCTGCAAAAAGAAACCCCTGATAAGGCATCTTTTTTGACTCTAAACATGTCAAAGTCTTGGCGAAAATATCACGGATGGTTTTTTCTTCATCTTGAGAAATAAAATCACAAGGACTATAAGCCCCCATTCCACCGGTGTTTGCACTAAATGGGTCCGGAGTGATGCGCTTGTAGTCGCAGGCCGTTCCTAACAAAACAAAATCTCTGCCATCACACAGAGCAAAGGCAGAGAGTTCTTTTCCGATCAAACATTCTTCTAATAAAAGAGGATATCCAAACTGAGTTCCCAATGTTTCGACGGCTTCCATAGCCTTCGCGCGGCTTTCACAAACCCACACACCCTTGCCTTGCGCAAGGCCGTCGGCTTTCACAACCAGAGGCGATGAGAAGTCATGCTTTTCAACAGCGAGAACTGCATCGGCTTTCGTGTAACTCACCGCACATTTTGCTGTTGGAACCTGCGCATCGTGAAGAATCCCTTTACAGAAAAGTTTCGAGGACTCCAGTTCAGCGACAGTTCTAGAGGGTGCAAAACAAGGAATGCCTTGCGCCTCCAGATTCTTTTTTAAATCCGAAAGAATCGCCGCCTCGGGTCCTACAACAACCAAAGAGACTTTATTTTCAAGACAAAATCTCTCGATCATTTCTGGACTTTCAAAAGGCGCACAAGAAATTCCCACTTGAGCAATACCGGGATTTCCCGGGCACACCCAAAGCTCTGTCACTAAAGAAGACTCTTTGAGTTTTTTTGC
Organism: Bdellovibrio sp. BCCA; assembly: GCF_037996825.1. Classification (NCBI taxonomy): domain Bacteria; kingdom Pseudomonadati; phylum Bdellovibrionota; class Bdellovibrionia; order Bdellovibrionales; family Pseudobdellovibrionaceae; genus Bdellovibrio; species Bdellovibrio sp. BCCA. The sequence goes on from NZ_JBBNAC010000001.1 coordinate 2,871,372, forward strand.
TAAAGCGTGTTCTCTTCCGCCTTTTCCGACGACGACGACTTTCATAAAGACTTCTCCAAAACCTTCTGCGCTTTTTGGTGCCAAAGTTTTAAAGTGAATTCTTCAGAGAAAGGCTTCGTTCTTCCAACAAGAGCTGCAATTTCATTTGCCAAGGATTGATACAACAATGAACTGACTTCAATCTGCTCTTTGGATAAAGACTTCGGCGTTTCACTTAATTCTTTTACGCAAATCGCTTTCCAATCCTGCGTTTTTCGTTCTTGCGCCAAATCTTTCGCATTTTTCACAGCATCGCTCCAAGAAGTGTTGCGATAAAGCTGGCGCAGGAATTCTTTAGATAAAGGCAGGCCTTCATAAGTTAAACGCAATTCATCAGGACCGATAGAGTCTACAAGAAGGAGCGTCCGTGCTCCAGAGGGTCCTTTATTTCCAAAAGCATATTCTAATTTTCCATCCCAAAGCTTCACACCAAACGATGCAAAGAGCTTATCAAGCTCCATCGCCACCATTTGTGTCTGCGTACGCAGATTTTGCAATTCTTCATGAGACAGAATTTCCATTTCTGCGATTTCTTGACGAGTTAAATAGCGATCCGAGCTTTCAAGTTTTGTTGAGAACTCAATCAACGGCGGAGTGAAGCTGGCTTCTCCGTTTGGGATTTTCTCTAAACCCAAATCTTCAAGATAATCAGGATTTTTCTTTAGACGCCCTTCCAAAGAATTTCCTTGCCCTAAGTGTTTTCTGAAAATCACTTCCAAAGGAACAAGACAGTTTGTGGGAACATCCTCATAAATAGAATAATCATATCGGCCTTCAATCCACTTGGGACGAAGAACATTGACTGATTGCACTTCGATTGCATTGGCTGCAACAGAAGAAACAAAATGCGACGGAATTCCCTTTTTTGCCAAGTATTCAAAAAAGGAAGCTGCCATTGAAGCCAAGGCTTCTCCTTTATAGGGAACTTCATCCGGCATCTCCCCCCAATCGAAAATAGAATAACGATTGCTGTATTGAAAAACCAGATGGGATTCTTTTTTATAAAGATCTTTGACTGAGCCTTTGTAGATTAGTTCCATGCGCTTTTTCCTGTCTCAACAAGTTTTTTCCATTGAAGAACAAAGTTTCCGATATTGTTCGCTCCAACCCACGCTCCGGCGTGACGGGCCTTTGCGAAAAAATCCAAAGCGAGATTGGAGCTTGTCAGCTGCACTTTTTCACAGAGGAATAAGTTAAGACCATTGACTTTAGGTAGCTCCCAAGGGCTCACGATTTCTCCGACACAGCGATCTTCTGGGGCCGCCGTCCAAATAATTTCTGCCCCACTTTGAGTTTGAATTTCATCAAGGGCTTTTTGAATCGGCGAATAAGATTCCAGATTGCGATTCCAGTGCAGATAGATTTTATCTGAAGGAAGATTTTTCCAACGTAAAAGCAGATCAGCAATGCTGCCGGCGTTTTCTTCTGTGACCGCCATTACTGGGACACCTTTTGGCATCTGTACAATAGACAAGAATGAATCCAGCCCTGCAAAAGCTCCATTTACTGCAATTCCGAAAACAGGTTTATTTGTTAACGAAGCCACAACTCCCGGTAAGTGAGCCGCAAGACCTGCTCCTGCGACAAAAACATCGGCTCCGCAGCCTTTCACGATTTCATGAACTCGGTCTGGATTTCTGTGAGCCGAAGCGACTTCCATTTTAACTTCGCCACATTTTTCCAATGATCGACATAAAGGACCATACACACGTTCATCACTGGCACTGCCAAAAAGAACTTGAATCTTCATAGAGGCACCTCATTTTTTCCATCACCGCCAATATTTGTCTTGCGGGTTTTCATAAATTTTTCGGTTGAAACTGGAACGGGATAATCACCGTCTAAACAAGCACTGCAAAGATCCTTAAGACCAATGCCTTCTTTCAGACGATTTAACGGCAAAAAGACAAGACCATCGACCTCAAGAATTTTCGCCACTTCTTCTTCGCTCTTTTTATGAGCGACCAGAGCTTCGCCCTCTGGGAAATCAATGCCATAAAAACAGGGATGACGAATTGGAGGACACGTCGAAGCGAGATAAACTTTCTCAGCGCCTGCTTCGCGCAGAAGACGAATGATGCGGGCTGAAGTTGTACCTCTCACGATACTGTCATCAACCAAAAGAACTTTTTTCCCGCGGATTTCACTTTCCACCGGAGACAGTTTTAAGTTCACCATCATCTTGCGCAATTCAGGTTGGTTGACTATGAAACTGCGTTGCACATAACGGTTCTTAATTAAAACTTCGCGATAAGGTTTTTCCAAAACTTCGGCTAAACGACACGCAGCCGCACGTGAGGTGTCCGGCACAGGAGCCACCACATCCACATCAAGGCCCTTGGCGATACATTCTTCCGCTAAAATTTTTCCTAAATTCAAACGCACTTCATAGACAGGACGCCCGTGCCATTCTGTTTCTGATCCTGCAAAATAGATCCATTCAAACATACAAGGACGAGCTTTTTTCTCACTTAACAAAAACGAATGAAGATTGAGATCCCGGTCGACAAGAACCAATTCACCAGGACGCAGATCGCGCCAGTATTCAAAGCCTAAGCCGAAAAAAACCTGTTTTTCAGAGGCAAAACAGTAACTGTACTTATCCCCTTTTTTCTTTCGTCCAATCAGCAACGGTCTGATTCCGTTGGCATCACAGAAAGCGAACATACCTTGCTCTGCAAGCATTCCGATAGCGCTGTAGGCACCTTGGACTTGCTCTAAAAGTTCTTTCACGGAGGCCGCTAGATTTTCCGGAATGTTTTGCAGTTCTTTACGTGAAGCAAGTCCTACGGCTGTCATATGCAAAAGAATTTCAAGATCGTTACGGCTGAAAGTCCAACGCAGTTTGCGATTGCGAAGGTAATCCACGACTTCGTCATAATTAGTGACATTTCCGTTGTGAATCATGCCTATACCATAAGGATAGCTTAAGAACAGCGGCTGCAAATCTTCTTTATCAACAGTGCCAATTGTCGAGTAGCGCGTGTGTCCCAACGCCATGGAACCTTTAAGGCGTTGCATGCGCTCGGGAGTGAAAACATCTTCGACCAGCCCCAAATCTTTTTCGAGATGAAACTGCGAGCGTTCAAAATCATAGCTAAGAATTCCAGCCGCGTCCTGACCGCGATGCTGAAGAGCAAATAATGCGGGATAGAGTTTTTCGCCTGCTTTTTCTTCACCGATCAGACCAACAACTCCACACATCGGCTACACTCCCTTGAAAAAACAAAACGGCGTCACATGGACGCCGTTTAATTTATTAATATCGATATTCAATTTTTTTTGGTGACACTTCGGGTATTCGGACACACGAAGCGGACTTCCTCCCGACGGAGGCCAGTAGAGCACTTTTTTCCTTAAGAATGATTCTAAGAACACTCGCTGAGCCATACTCTCTCAAACTCAAAAGTTATGATTGGATGGCCAAGGCTATCGACCGTGACAGAGTTTGGTCAAGAGCCCTAACACAATCCTAACAATTCAACTCTTTGCGTCTTTGAACTGCTTCAGCAAGTAATCCAGAAATACCTTCTTACGCTTATCTATTAATATTTGTTCGTGGCAAATCAAATAAAGCGTCTGCGGCTTTTTGTCCTGCTCAACAATTTCTACATATCCTTTTTCCACGGCGCGAACCGCGCTGGTTTTCGGAATGACGGACATGCCATGTTGTTTGCGAACTAGGTCAATAATGGCGCCGTGAGAGTTCACACTGGAAAGATAGCGCACCTTGGACATTTCCGTTTTATTTAAATGTCTCTCGAGAAACCCTTTTAAATAGAGATCGTTTTCACGATAGCCGATAAAATTATACCGCTCCTGCTTTCGCCAATTTGCCGCAGCTTTCTTATCTGCAATCATGACAGGGATATCCTGAGTCACCGCAAAGGCCTTCACGGATTTGCGCTCACTCAACTCATAGACAAATCCAAAATCCAGAATTCCCTTAGCAACCTGATCATTCACTAGGGACGTTGACATTAGGGAGACGTGAATTGTGGACTCTGGGTGAACTTCTAAGAACTGAGCGACCTTAGGGAGAAGCAAAAGCTGGCCAGCCTCGTACATGCTTCCCATCCGGATATTGATTTTCAAGAGGGTACTATTTTCACTTCTGTCTAAAATTAGAACTCTTTTGATTTCTTCGACAAGAGGCCCGAGTTTCCGCTTCAGCTCCAAGCCTTCCGGCGACAAAGCCACACTTTTCTTAGAACGCAGGAAAAGAGCATATCCTAAATTCTCCTCCAGCATTTTAATTTGCCGTGAGACCACGGGTTGCGCCGTATTGAGGATTTTGGCCGTCTCGCTAAAGTTTAAATTCTCGGAAAGCACCACAAAAGTTTCCAGGAAATTCCAGTTGAGCATCGCAAACCTCGTCTAAAAAGCCTGTCTTTAATATATATCAAAATTGTATATATTAAATGTTTTTATTCTATTATTATATTTACTTCCTATCGTGTATAAGACTCCTGAAACCCAACATTTCCCCTCTAAGGAGTTTTTATGAAAAAGGAACTTTTAGCGAGCGTATTGACTTTGACTGCAGGTATGGCAAGCACAGTGAGCTTTCCACAACAGGCTCTTGCAAGATCCACCATCGTGGAGCAACAATTTGCAAAGACATTCAAATTAAAATTGGACCTGCAAGCTCGTCACACCAACGACAAAGGCGAAGTGATCCTGGGCCACATCTACTTGTACCTGCAACAAGAACCCATGACTCCGACTTACAGCAACTTGCTTCACGGTGAAATGACAGGCTCTTTGTACTTTGAAAGCGATGAATACACACACAGCTATCAAGATCATCAGTACAAAACAATCGTGCCTTTGACAGGTGATGACGGCGAAGTTCTTTTGGATATGACGAACAAAGATAAAAAGAACGGCAACAAATATCAAATCTACGGTTGCAACTCGACGCAAACTTTGTGTTCAGCTGACAGCTACGAAGTGGAAATCTTGACCAACAAAACAGCGAACATGACTTTGAAAATCGCTGCTGATTTGAAAGTTGAAATCAATCACATTTACAACGATGGGAAGTCAGAGTGGCTTTCTTTCGGCTACGACATTCCAATGGTTGAAGCACCAGTAGAAAAATAATGTCTGACTTTATCGAGCGTCTTTCCAGAAAACCAACGGATTCTGAATCTGCCGAGATTCAAAAGCAGTTGGATATTCTCGAAGAGCTCCGTCAAAAAACCGAAGACCTTCCCGCTGAAAAATGGCAGGAAGGTCTTTTGCGTTTAGCACCCTTTCGTCTGAAATCCTCAGGCACACTTAAAAAAGGCGACGTCGAAAGCTGGCAGCAGGCTAATATTTATGTCGCTCAAAAAATTCAGACGGATCAGCTTCCCAGTTGGGAAGACATCATGCAGATCAATGCTCTTCTTCTTGGAAAACCCCAGGGCACTTTGCGCGAAAAACGAATCTTTTTAGGCCCCATTGAAGCTTGTCCCTTGGAAGATCTAGAAAACGCTCTTGATGGTTTCAAAGAAATTTTAAATCTGAAGTCGGATTCCAATCCCTTGATTCAAGCCGCTCTTTGCCAGTATTGGCTTGTCAGCATTCATCCTTTTGACGACGCTAACGGCAGAACCTCTGTTTTATTGACCGATTGGATTCTGGGAGCCCACGGATATTTGCCCATGAGCTTTGCGACAAAACTGGATGCGATCGTTGCGAGTCTTTCGGATGGCCGGGCTTCTGCAACTCCAGGAAATGCTATTCTTAAACTTATCAACAACGTTCAACGCAGTTATCGACTGATTCTGAATGAGGCGCCTTAGCCTTTCGCACGAGTGGTACCGCCATCAATGATGTGATGATGCCAACTAGAACCAATCCCGCAAAAGAAGCTCCATCAATCAGCCCAGCCCGATAAGCAAAATGCGCCGCCAAAACTTCCATCGCTCCTCGGGCGTTTAGAAGAACAGCCAGGTCCATGGCGCTTTGATGAGGTTCTCCGGCACAGCGTGAAGCCACGTAAGTTCCCAGACTCTTTGTCACAATGGCCACAGCCAATAGAGTTAAGAACACCGGCAATGAGAATAGCTCAACGATATCCACCTTCCAACCCAGTCCAACAAAGAAGAAGGGAGCTAGTCCCCACATCTGCAAATTCAGAATGGCCGGAGTCATCTGCAAAGTCTTAAAGCGTCCGACAGCAAGACCTACGAAAAATGCAAGCACCACCCAGTGACTGAGGACCCAAGCTTTGATGTCCTGTTTTGGTAAAAGAAAAATTAAAATAATCCACGGACAGATATCACAAAGACTTGCTAGCGTAATTGTTCGCTTCGCCAGAAGAGTTCCGTAAAGACCTTTTTCTTTGAGAAGCTGAATTGCCACGGGCAAAGCGGAAATTCCCATCGCCAAGGCTAGAAACATTTTCTGTCCCAGCAAGAAATAACCCACAACACATGGAAAAACAAAAGAACCGACAAAGAGAATGGAATAAAAACGCACGTCTCTTTTTAGATTTAAAAAACGCATTTCCCATCCTGCAAAAAACAAAAAGAGTCCGCCCGCGGCCTGAGAAACGGAGGAGAACCAAGAAGGCATGCCCACATTGAAAAGTGAAGGACCCAAGAGAATGCCTAAAACAATCCACCCTACAAATTTCATTGCCTCAGTCTTATTCGAATTTTTGGATTTGCGGTAGGCAAACCACCCCAGCGAGACAAATGAAAACAACATCGCCAAGGCAACGGAAATTTTTCCGTCTGTGGTGCCTTCTTGAGCGGATTTAAGTCCCAGATAGAAAATCAAAGTTTTGACTATGAATAGGGCCTGCAAAAGAATCCAAATGTAAGAAAAAAGTTCCCAGAAAATAATCTGCTCTTCCGTGCGCGGCTTCTTTTCTTTTTTTCCCAGACGATGCTCGCCCCAAAAACCCTGATGAAAATCGCGGACAACTTCAGTCCACGCATTTTTATAATCGTCCCTTGAATTTCCGCGAAGCTCTGCCGCCAATTTTTCCATAGCGACACGACGAAATTTCACAATGGAAATTTTCGCCCAGTGCCCGCCCGCACTGAGCCAAAGATCTTTTCCAATGGACGCTTCTAACTCCGTTAAAAACGTCGCCCCCTCGGGTGAGATCTCGCGGTGTTTTTCAAATTCCTCAATAAGGGTCGTACTCATAACTTTCTTTATCTTAGTTTGTGAAATGCGCCAACGTCCAGTATGATGGCACTGCAATGACGACGAAAAAACTCAGCGAAAGCAGATCCCACAGTTTTAAGGCCTTTAGCGAAAAAATCGCTGCGTTGATCTTTGAAGAAGGAATTCTGTTTCGGCCTTATGCCAGTCCTTCGCTGCCCTACTTCCATATGCTTTCAGACAACGAGCAAGAAGATGTTATTCGGGATCTTGAAACCTTTCATCGAATCTGCATCAATGTGAAAAACGCGGGTGGCACTCTTAAAAACACTCGCCTGATGACAGAAATAGCTTTGAAAGAGTTCGGTTACTCTGTAAAAAGTGAAGATCTTGACCTTATAGAACCCTATCACTTGACTGAAATCTATAATTTATCACAGTTGCAAATTTTTAGAAGCTTTCGCTTCTTCGAACTTTCTAGCTACACATTAGAAGATCTCTATTGTCGTAAATGGTATCACCTCTATGAACGACGCGAAGAAGATCACGTTGCAACGGCGGAAAAAGTAACGGAATTCCTGAAAAGTCCCGCGTCGATGAAGCTGAATTTCAAAGAGCATTCCATTCGCGAAAAAGAAACACTGGAACGTCTTCACGTCTACAGTCAGCTTCACTGGTTTATTCCAACATACCACCAAGACACCCTCAGCGGCATCTTGGTGATCGAGACGGCCCGCGCCGCTCTTTAATCAAATATCTTCGACAATGATAAGGGTTCTCCACTTAACGGCGCGCAAAGGACGTCCATAGCGATCGCGAGAAACCATGCCGCTTTGATTGATGATCGGCACCAAACCACGGCCCGCCTGCAGAATTTTTTCGTAAATATAAGAGGCATTGTTACGGTGCAAACGAACACAGCCTCCTGAAGCCCGATACCCAAGCTCGCTATAATGATTGGAAGTCGTTGCGTGAACGGCGACACCACCATTAAAGAAAACACTAAATTCCATAGGAGCATCCCATGTCTCTGACCAGCCATTGCGAATCAATTCATAGGGATAATAGTAACCCGTAGGTGTTCCGGTGAAATATGTTCTTCCACTTTTCGCTGTTTCCCAACGCTCGCGCCCCGTGGAGGTTTTCCATTCTGCGGTCAGGCTTCCGTATTCGTACACTTTCATTCGCTGCGCGCCGGGGCCTGAGGCTTTTTTATTGATCACCAGAACAATAGGAAACTCTGAAAAAATATTCATCGCTTCGACTTGTTGAAACTCTGCCAGAGTCCGAACCTGGCTGGTGTATTGAGGCTGCGGCAGACCCAACGCCTCAGAAATTTCTGCGGGCGCCTGTAAATCTTCTGCAGTCGCGCGCAAAGAGAAAACAAATAAAAAGAACGAGAGCAATAGGAACTTCATCAGTCTCTCCTTTGTTTATTCAGTTCTATTTACTGTAAGCACTTCGCGACGAAGTTCAACGACTTGAAAAAAGGAAGATAAAAGACACGTTCTAGAAATTAATGTCGATACTGACGTTGACTCCCGGATTCATGGCAAAATTGCGTTTTTGCGTAAAATCCAAGTTGGGGATCACCCTGTACTCAAGAATTTTTTTATAAACGACATGGTGCCAGGTCACGGAAAAGTTGTAAGCATCCAATTGATAGTTGGGACGATTGATAGAGGTCACAAAAGTATTGTAGGCCAGTGACATGCGTTTGTTAAACTGCTGCCCTAAAGACACACCGTTGGTGACTGTGTAGATATGCGGTCGGCTTTGATAGTCACCTTCGTTGATAAGAGTGACGGAGTACATTTTTGTTAATTCCCAGTTAAAGTTAAGGGACTGAAAAAGCCCTGCACCTTTACTTGGAGTTGCATAGAATTCAAGTTCAGGATTGATTCTATAAGACCGACGTTCCGCCACACTTTCAAATTTAAGCGAGTGAGAAATCGCCGGCGTTCCTTCAAAAGCGATGCGCGGGCGGAAAGAGGTTTTGACTTCACCAAGTTTTTTGAAAAGTCCCACGGAAGCACCGATGTTTCTTTCTCTCGGTGTTTGACGTAAATATCTTGTTCTCGCACTTCGATCTTCGGTTTCGTCATAACTTGTGAAAGTCAGCTGCCAATACTCTTCCACATTGGGAAGTCGTAAATCGACATTAAAGTTAATTGCGCCCGAAGCCCCATCGGCCTCATTGTAAAAACCGGAAGATTCCAACGTCACCGAAGTCTCATTGGGCTTTTTCGTGTAACGTTCCCCGGCCAAGAACAAATCAAGACCGTCAGCAACGCCATTGAACCATTGGGCCACAGAAATGTTTCCGCGAATCATGGATTGCTCAAGGCTTTCGGGAGCATCTGGCTCAGCGTGATCCAGAAGATATTCCTTAGCATCGACAGGAGCGGAAATACTAGCCACAAAGAGACACAAAAGGACTTTGAGCCTCAACATGACTTGGAGCTTTTTTGATTGTATTTTCCCGCTCAAAATTTAATCTCCTTACATGGACTACTGTAAACTGATTCTTGCTATTTTGTCCTTTATTTTATTTTTTCCTTTTGCGAATTCCGCCCACGCTTATACACCGCAAAGGGGAAACGTCCATACTGTCTTAGCTCCCTATGTTTTTAAAACAAACTACGACGGCGAAGGTGCAAGAACGAGCTACGATTCCGGCGGCCTTTATTGGGTGATTTTAGGTGACGTCAATGATCGTGGCAGTCTTGAGATCACGACAATCTTCATGAATAAAATATTCTATCGCCGCGACAGCGGATATACGGTAGCAGAAAAATCACAAGTCGTTCACGTTTCGGCAGGTTATCGCCGTTGGCTCAAACCCTGGTTAAGTGCCTCCATGTCCCTATACACTTCCTATCCTTTGGGAGATGCCGAAAAAATCTTCAATACTTTTCCTCAAGGGAATGCTGTTGCCACTTATGCCGAAGAAAATGCTGAAACCGGATTAGATTTTGGCTTGCAGACGGAACTCTGGAGCCGCGGCCGCTACGCTTTGGTGGCCGAGGGCCGTTACTCGTGGGCTTTGACAAAAAAGCATGACGAGTTTTCCGACCAATATGGAATCGCCATCGGAATTCGTTATTTCTTCCAAGGGCAAGACACTCCCCGCGAATAGTTTTAACACTGGCCCCGTCTAAAATATCAGGAATGAAAGTACCCTTTTCAGCAAATTAGACGCAGTCTTGCTGTAGGGGGTTTTTATGAAAACAATTTCGTTAGTGACTTCCTGCACGTTTCTCTGCGCACTTCTTTTTGCCATTCCTACGCATGCATCTATAAAAAATCTCGCGCTTTCCGGACCCGAAATGGTGTCGTCGGAAAGCTCCAATAAAATGAATCTTGTCGATGCCGCAAATTATTGCCGGACACTGAACTCCGTTTGTGAGCTGCGAGCTGACGGTACGCCTTGCAACGGAGATTCTTTTAAAGGGTGGCGCCTTCCTTCTGCCGACGAGTTGGGTTGGTTCCTGGGTCTTTCTAAATCTGAAGACTACCTTTGGACTCGCACGCAATACACGGAGTTGGATAAATATATTATTTTAAGCCTTGTTGACGGTTCCTGGGGTTGGGCTGGATACGCCGCTGATGTGAACGTCCGCTGTGTGAAATAAAAAAAGCCTGCGGTTTCTCGCAGGCTTTCCCTATCTGGATTTCAATCTCTTCTTAGTAAGATTTCGCGAACAAAACCCACTTCGTTGCCGGTTTTCCAGAGAAGATACAAGTTCCTTTCACCGGTTCTTGTTTCAATGGAATACAGCGTGGAGTGACTTTAAGTTTCGCAAGAAGCTCATGACCGATGCCTTCTTCACACCATGGAACCATCGCGAAACCAGGTGCAGAAGCTTCATCCCCTGCAAAGTGCTTTTCAAAGTCTTGCAAGTTTGTGATGAGCTTGATGTTGTCATCGCGGAATTTTTTAGCTCTTTCAAAAAGACCGTCTTGGATCTCTTGCAAAAGATTTCCGATATTTTCAACAAACGCGTTTCTTGCTTGAGACGCTTTTTCTTTTGGACCACGGTCACGACGACCGACGAACACTTCGCCTTTGGCCATATCACGAGGACCGACTTCGACTCTGACAGGGACACCTTGTTTAATGTACTGCCATGCTTTCTCACCACCGCGCATATCGCGATCGTCGATTTTCACACGGATTGAAGAGCCCACGTAATTTTGTTGCTTCAAATCTTTCGCCAGCGATTGAACGTATTCAAGCACCTGAGCTTTTTCTTCGTCATTGCGGTAGATTGGAATGATCACCACATGCAAAGGCGCAATCCTTGGTGGAGCAATAAATCCATTATCATCAGAGTGAGTCATGATCAAACCGCCAATCAAGCGAGTTGAAACACCCCAAGATGTTGTCCATGCAAACTCTTCTTTACCTTCAGCGCTGAGATACTTGATCTCAGAAGCTTTCGCAAAATTTTGACCTAAGAAGTGAGACGTTCCTGCTTGCAACGCTTTACGATCTTGCATCAATGCTTCGATCGTATAGGTATCCACCGCACCCGGGAATCTTTCGTCCGGCGTTTTCATACCCTTAATCACGGGCATTGCCATGTAGTTCTCGGCAAAGTCAGAATAAACATCCAACATCTGCAAAGTTTCTTCTTGGGCTTCTTTTGCTGTCGCATGAACCGTATGGCCTTCTTGCCATAGGAATTCCGCTGTACGAAGGAACATGCGTGTGCGCATTTCCCATCTCATCACGTTACACCATTGGTTTACCAAGATTGGAAGATCACGATAAGACTTCACCCATTTCGCGAATTGGTGACCGATGATTGTTTCACTCGTTGGACGAATGATAAGTGGCTCTTCAAGCTCGCCATCTGGCACAAGCTTGCCGTTGCCGTCACCTTTCAAACGGTGATGGGTCACAACCGCACACTCTTTCGCGAAACCTTCCACGTGAGCAGCTTCTTTTTCTAGGAAGCTTAATGGAATCAACAATGGAAAGTAGGCATTCACGTGGCCCGTGTCTTTGAACATGCGATCTAGAACGGCTTGCATGTTTTCCCAAACAGCGTAACCCCAAGGCTTGATCACCATGCAACCACGAACGGGAGAATTTTCCGCCATGTCGGCAGCGACGATGACTTGTTGGTACCACTCAGGATAATTTTGCGCGCGCGTTGGCGTAATAGCTGTATCTGACATCTCTTGTCTCTTTCTTAGTTGTCTTTTGTATCAATACCGTAGGCTTTGATCTTTCTGTGAAGGTAACTTCTTTCAAGACCAATGACTTCCGCAGTTTTACTGATGTTTCCGTTATTTTCAGAAATCTTGCGTAATAGATATTCTTTTTCAAATTGCGCACGGGCTTCTCTGAAAGTGGAAAGATCTTGCATCTCAACGGCCTTCTCATCGTCTTTGTCGATAAGACCCGCAAAGCGCAGATCGTGCACATCCACAAACTCACTTGGAGTTAAAATATACACACGTTCAATAAAGTTTTTTAGCTCTCTCACGTTCCCTGGCCATTGGTAGGAAGTCATTTTCTCAATGGCTTTTTCAGAAAACGCTTTCTTTGGATATCCGCTTTCTCTGGAAACATTGTCAGAGAAGAAGGACACCAACACCGGGATATCTTCCATATGCTCACGCAAAGCCGGCACGCGGAATGGAATCACGTTTAAGCGATAATAAAGATCTTCACGGAAGCGGCCTTCTTTAACTTCTTTTTCAAGATCTTTAGAAGACGCTGCGATCACGCGCACGTCGTTTTCGATCAACTCATGACCACCGACGCGAGAGTATTTCTTTTCATCCAAGTAGCTAAGAAGCTTTCCTTGCGCGGCCATATTCATCTCACAGATTTCTGCGATATAAAGAGTTCCGCCTTGAGCTAAATCAAGCTTTCCTTTTTTTACGCGGTCAACCCCAGGCATTGCACCTTTTTCGATTCCGAAGATTTCTGATTCCAAAAGATCTTCAGGAATTCCACCGCAGTTGATTTCAACAAACGGACGGCTGGCACGTGCACTCATGTAGTGAATATTTTGAGCGACAAGTTCTTTTCCAGTTCCCGCTTCCCCTTGGATTAGAACCCACGAGTTTGTTGGTGCTACACGCGCGATGATTTGCTTTGTTTGCACAATCGAAGGAGCTTCACCGATCAAAGCGATCGACTTACGAAGTTTGTTCAACAAAAGAACTTTCTCTTCTTTTTGTTGTTGGAAGCTTAAGATGTTCGTGATCGTGATAAGAATTTTATCCATCGATAAAGGCTTCTCGATAAAATCCCATGCACCTAATTTTGTCGACTTTACCGCAGTCTCAATTGTTCCGTGTCCAGAGATCATGATGAACTCTAGATGCGGAAACTCTTTACGAGCCATCGTTAAGACTTCAATACCGTCGTACTTACCTGGCATCCAGATATCTTGGAAAACGATGTCGGGTTGGAAATCACGAATGGCTTGCAAGCCTGTTTCACCGTCGTGAGCAAACGCCACTTGATAGCCTTCGTCTTTCAAAGACGCAGACAAAACATCACGAATGGGAGCTTCGTCATCGATAATAAGAATTTTAGTATTTTGAGCCGTCACCGGAACCTTCTTTCTATTCGCCAGCAGGTTTCCATGCACCTACTTCATTGACAGGCATTTCGATCACCATCTTCACCCCTTTGGGTTCATTGGCTGTCGCTCGAATGAATCCATTATGGTCTTCAATGATCCTTTTCACAATGGCTAAGCCTAGCCCAGTTCCGCCTTCTTTTGTAGAGTAGTATGGCTCAAAAATGCGACTTCGATCTGCTGCAGGAATACCTTCCCCGTTATCAGCCACCGTTAAACGCACGGTTTTGATATCCTTGTCGTATCGAGTCACGATTTCCACTGTGGCCTGTGGCTCTTTTGCAACAGCAGAAACCGAGTTGTCGACCAAATTTACAAGAACACGCTTGATCTGATCCGGGTCAAATTTGAAATCGGGAAGTTCTTCGTCTTTTCTAAAATCAAATCGAACTTGCGGATGCGCCTGACGATAAAGCCCGATGGATTCTTCAACAACGCTGTTGAGATTCGCAACCACAGGGCGCGCTTGTGGCAGACGAGCAAAGTTGCTGAACTCATTCACCAGATTTTTAAGACCATCCACCTGTTTTACAATCATCGTCGTACATTCGCTGAAAGCCGGATCTGTGATCGAAGCACCGAATTTTCTTTGCAGACGTTCCGCAGACAATTTAATCGGCGTCAGAGGATTTTTAATTTCATGCGCGATACGACGGGCCACTTCCGTCCAAGCCGCCGCTCTTTGTGCATTTGCAATCGGAGTCAAATCGTCGAACACCAAGATCTTACCCATCTCCTGTCCCTTTTCATCTTTTAGAATGGAAAGAGTCATGAGAAGCGGCAACGCCTCTCCTTGGATGTTCAAACGAAGTTCTTTCTGAATACTTTCGATCTTGTGATCGATCATCGTTTTTTGTAGTTCAGCAAAAGTTCTGAAGTACTCTAACGTCAAAAGATCACGCACAGATTTTCCGATGTATTTTTCAGCATCGATCTTTAACAACTGAGCCGCGTGACGATTGATGGTCGTAACCTGACCCATTTCATCAACGGAGATCACACCAGCGCTGACGTTCTTAAGAACCGTGTCTGTGTAACGCGCATGCTGATCCAGTTCTTCCAGGGTTTTTTCAAGAGTCACTGTCATCGAGTTAAAGCTTGAAATCAGATCGTTGATCTCTTCAGAGCCGGCTTGAATTTGCAAAGGCGTATAGTCCCCGCCCGCTACTCGACGAGTGGCGCGTCCCAATTGCACAATCGGAATCGAAAGTTGTTTTGCGAGATAAAATCCAAACCACGTCGCTGCAAGCAAGATCACGAAGGTCATCAAGACCAAGATGTACAAGTAAATAGACTTCAAAGGATATTCGAGCGGATTGATATCGCGGAATTCGTCATAGGCCGTCGAGATATCATTCATTTTAGAAATGAGCGACAACGGCAAGAAACTTGAAACAACGACAGCGCCTTTTTCAGCACCTTCTTGCACCGGCACGATCACGCGAACTAAGTTTCCATCTCCGAATTGATGGATGATACTGGCCTCGGCTTGAAGCTTGATCCCTTTTTGCAAGAACTCCAGCGACACTGCCGGCACTGTTGGAACTGTGTCGTCTTCGGCAGACACGACGGCGCGCTTTCCAAAAAGCGATGGATAGTATTCCACCGCGTCTAAGCTAAATTCTTTTCTAAGATGATCAATTCGGTTTTTAATCTCGTTTTGATTTTTCAGAGGACGAATCGCATCGGCAATCTGATGGGCGAAGTGATAGTTCTTTTTCTTCGCATTAAAATAATAAGCATTCGTGACTTCGATGGAGCTTTTTAAAACACCCGCCATCTTCGCACTGAACCACTTATCAAAACTTGAGTTGATATAAAACACCGAGATAATAAACATCAGCACTGTCGGAACGAAGCTGAACGTCACAAAGGCCGCGATCAGTTTTGCTTTCAGGCTGCTTCCGAAGACTCGGCCCTGCCTTTCCACGAAAACCTTCACGACGTTTCGGAAGATCATGAAAAGCAAAAGTAAAAGCAGAATGATGTTAAAGTTTACGAGACCAAAAAAGAAAATACTGTGAACAAACGGAAGCTGCTGGCTTGTCGCAAAAAGGCGGATCTCAAACCAAGTGAGAAGGCCAAAAAGAAACGACACCACAAGAACCAATAAAATCTCGCGGCGTCGTTTTTTAAATTCCTGAGGACCAGGAGGAAGAAATTCGTCGTTTTGCGGTGTATTTTCCATCACACCACCATGCTAGTCCCTCAAGAGGGACCATGCCATTATTTTCTAGTTTTTTTCTTATTTTTTTGCGCTTTTGCCGCAGGCTTTGAAGCCTTTTTCGCGGACTTCGCAGGTTTTGCCTTGGCCATCATGGAAGCTGTTTTCAAAGCAGCAGGAATCTCGTTCGTTAGACCGATCATTTCCATCACGACTTGTGCGGCTTCCTCACCTTTATTGCCGTGTTTACCACCAGCTCTATCAAGGGCTTGCTCGTCGTTTTCTGTCGTCAAAACGCCAAAACCGATCGGCTTTTTATAGTCCAACATCAAGCGAGTGATACCGTCAGTCACAGAGTTGCAGACATAGTCATAGTGAGAAGTTTCACCACGGATCACCGCGCCCAAAGCCACAACACCATCGCAACCCGCATCCAAGAAAGCTTGGCAAGCCAGAGGCAATTCCACAGCACCAGGAACGAGAGCTGCGAAGATCTCAACCCCGTCACAAGACTCTAGGTAGTTGATCGCGCCTTCTTCTAGTTTTTCAGTGATCTCGTTGTTAAAGCGTGCTGTGACAACACCGACTTTGATAGTTCCCATTACTTATGCCCCTTTACATTTTCAATAGCGACAATTTCAACAATCTCAATATCAAAAGCTTTTAAGCCGACTTTCTTTTCCGGTTTGTTCGTCAAAAGACGAACTTTGCGAGCTCCGATTTCACGAAGGATCTGTGCGCCGATACCGTAATCTCTTTCATCCATCAGCGGCGTCGGAGGACGAACGTCATCCATACCTGCAAGAACTTGCAACTCTTGTACAAGACCTTGTGTGCGGTTGTTTCCACGAAGCAAAACGAAAGCGCCACTGGGTTGTTCATTGATAAGCTTAATGCTTTCAAGAACCGTGGAAGCGCCTCTTTGTAGAACCGCCATAAAATCACGAGTGAAGTTATCCACGTGAACGCGGACCAATGTTTCTTTCTCTGGAGTGATTTCGCCTTTTTGAATCACCAAGTGCTCAAGTCCGTCCACAGTGCTTCTGAAAACACGCGCTTTCATGTCTTTGCCAAATGAAGGAGGCAAATCCATGGAAGCGATTTCTTCCACCAAAGTTTCATTCGCTAAGCGATACGCGATCAAATCCACGATCGTGCCGATTTTGATGCTGTGTTTTTTTGCGAAGTCTTTAAGATCATTCACGCGAGCCATCGTGCCATCTGGATTCATCACTTCACAGATAACCGCTGCAGGATTAAGACCCGCCAAGCGAGCCAAATCCACACTGGCTTCCGTGTGACCGGCACGTTTCAATACGCCACCTTGCTGTGCACGAATTGGGAAGATGTGACCAGGCATGTGAATGTCTGAAGGTTTTGCGTGGGGATTCGCCGCCACTTTCAAAGTGTGCGCACGGTCTGCCGCAGAAATACCTGTCGAGATTCCTTCCGCCGCTTCGATACTCACTGTGAAAGCTGTTTTGTTCGGCGCAAAGTTCATGTCATCACGAACCATCAAAGGCAATTGCAAGCGCTCGATTTGTTGAGCTGTCACAGTTAAGCACACAAGACCGCGCGCCTCTGTGATCATAAAGTTCACAGCCTGAGTTGTTACGTGATCTGTCGCAAGGATCAAATCACCTTCGTTCTCACGATCTTCGTCATCAACCAGGATGACCATTTTTCCATTACGAATATCTTCGATGATTTCAGGGATGGTATTAAAAGACATTTTAATCTTTCCTAACTTCCAAAGAACGTTGAATCGCACGAGCCATGTAATCAGGCTCTACATTCACAACTGAACCGACTTTAAGATCGCCCAAGTTTGTGCGCTTTAAGGTTTCAGGAATCAAACACACAGATACGGTATCGTTATTCAGTTCATTCACCGTGAGACTCACGCCGTTCAAAGTCACACTCCCCTTTTTCCAAACAAAAGGCAGAATCGTGTTTTTGACTTTCACATCGAGGAAAAAAGATTCGCCTTCAAGAGAAGCGCGAGTCACAGTGCCCAGGCTGTCAACGTGGCCCGTAACAAGGTGACCATGAATGCGATCGCCAAAACGCAATGATCTTTCAAGATTCATTTGCTTACCGATCCAGCTTTGCGGATTCCAGTTCAAAACTTTGATCGTCTCTGCCGCCAAAGCAAAGGTCATTTGCTCATCATCAAAGGCTTCCACGGTCAAACAAACGCCGTCACAAGCGATGCTGTCGCCAAGTTTTATATCATTGAATTTACTAGGTTTTTTAACTTTAATACGATACGCATTCGGAAGCTCTTGGGAGCTCACAATCGGCATCACAGATTCTACGATTCCAGAAAACATAAAGGCCTCAAGCTTGAATGCCTGAAACCTACACTTTTGCCTCTATATTGGCAAGGAAAGGGCGTCATGTTTGCACATTGTTCTAGCCATGACGCCAGATCTAATAAAAACCAGCTAGAGGTCTTAGCCACGACCTGGTTTTGAAGGCGTTTGCGGAGTGCCGCTATTGCCGTTGTTTGGATTCGAAGGATTTACCGGTTGCACACCTGGATCTTGCGGTTTGTAGTTCGCATCGTGGAACTTAAAGAGTTTCACTTTTGCGCCGATCACCGCGTTTTCATCGTTTTGCTCAATCACGCGACCGCGAGAGATCTCGTCACCGACCCAGTCGATTTCAATTTTCGCCACAGCCGAACCTGCCTGCGCGCCACCACCAAGGTAACGGGAATCACAAGGCTCGCCTTCCCAGTAGTAGTCTTCGTTGTAAACGAGCAACTGGTCACCTGGTTCTAACTTCACATCCAAACCACCAACGATCACCAAGTGTGTGTCGTGATTGGCAAGAACGCGTGTATACCACTCTTCTGATTTAAGCTGTCCGTTTAGATCGCCCACAGCTTTTGTAAGTGCATTCTTTGTGACTTGCGCGAGAGGCGTTTGATAGTAAGCACTCGGGCCAATCGAGAAAGCACCAAAGTTCAAACCAAAGCTCACTTTGGTTTTTGTTTGTTTCGATGTCACATTCGCAGCCGCCATCGCTTTAGATGTCAGAGGACGCATTGCCACCATCGATAAATCTAATTGTGCAAACTCAACATTGAATCCTGCAGAGCTTAAACCATTCACTGGCAACGCTCCTGCGGGAGTGAAACCCAAAGTGATTCCACCTCCACCGATCAATTCAAAGGAATTTACGGAGCCCGCGATTTTCGCTTGCGGGATATTCACCATACACCACGCTGTCTTTGCGTATTGTACGTTGTAGTTGTCTTTACCTGCAGCTTGCGCGAAGGCTTTCATCATCTGACCGTCCGCTTTAGTCAGATTGAAGAAGCCCACATCCCCCGGTCTTGCTTCCTGCGGAGGGACCGCGATCGGCGGATTATACTTCAATGTAAATTCCTTGCTATCCAATAGCACGCCGTAGATTTGTTGATTCGCGACAAATTGAAAATCGAAAGCACTTCCGCCAGGAAAGATGATCGGACTTGATCTGATAGCACCAAGCTCTACGATTTTTTTCAGCGCGCGTGCGGGAACCTCTGGTGGTTTTTGTTCACACTTCTGGTTACCCATGGTCATTGCAGCACCAGCCACCATGATGGATGCTTTAAAAATTTTCTTAGACCAATTCGTGCTCTGCGATTTCATGTCTTTCCCTTTCCACAAATACGTGCGGAGGTTTCATGCACAGTATACGGAGTAGATGGGCTGGACCTTAAACCAGAGCTAAGTTATTGACGACACTTGCAAAACTAAAACCGGTCTTACCTTGAGACACGCTAAGTGCATGAATTTACTGTGAAGGTAAAAAATTTCGATTTACAAAAAAATTTTCGCTTGTCGAAACATTAGACTCTTTTGTTCAACCTTTTTTATGGGAACACTCGCGTCTGCGACAAGAGTGTCCACATGTTTTTCACTCTGTGAAAAATGAAATTCCTACTCGATCGCCATACGAACAGAATCTTGACTTGAGGATTTTCCACGCGATGTGGTTTAACCCTCAAAACCTAGGAGTCTGCTATGAAAAAATTTGTGCTAGTTCTTCTATCTCTTGTCGCGTTTACTGCGCATGCCAACGAAACGTGTCTTTCACAAGACGAAGCTCGTGAAGTTTTACTCAATCAAGACAGAACAATCCTTAGTGAATTAAAACAGCAATACAACGTCGGCTTGTGCAAAGGCCGTCCGAATCAAGGTTGCATCACGAAGACTCATCTTTCCCAAGTTTTGTTACAAACATATTGGGACGCGAGAAACAATCGTTACCAAAGTGGTTCTTTGTATTACTGGCTTTGCGGACCAGGCGCTGATTGCTGGGTTCACGCGACATTGACTTGCAACGGTGAAATGAAATTGATCGTTGTTGGTGATTAGTGTAACGGACGTGGTGGCAGCTTAAAAACTGCCACCGCCAGAGACCGTGATAAAGTATTGAGTTTCGTCTTTGTTGAGGATGCGGTCTTGTTTATCATGACGATCTTCGAAATAGTGAAACGCTTGAATGCCGCCACCAAGACGAAGTCCGCCCAAACCAAAAGTGATCCCCGCTTTTCCAAAAACCGCATTGGAGTCTTCCGTCGCAAAACGCAAACCGGGGCCCGCGAAGAGTTCGATCCCTAAGCCTCGTCCTTGCGTGTAGGCTTCCCAGTTAAACAAAGCCGCCGTATCCAAACCGTAAACCGTATTAATATCAGTTCCAAATTGCGTGAAGATGGAGTTGCGCCAATTCAACCAATCGTGAATATACCAATTGAGTCCCAAATGAATTTCGCTGAATGATTCATCATCGCGCGTTCCCGAAGCACCACTAAGATCATAAGTCACGCGCGACTGCGCCCAAGAGCTGACTGCCATTCCACAAATCATCATGAAAACTAAAATTGATTTTTTCATATCTCTATTGTGAAAAGCCCCACTGAGAAAGGTCAAACTGTTTTTAGAAATGAAAAAGGCCCCTACAGATTTGCAGGAGCCCTGTTTTTAGAATGTTAAGCCTGAGTCCGAGCCTTTAACGTGCACTGTGTCTCCAGCTTTGATTTTGCCAGAGATGATTTCTTTAGAAAGCGGATTCAAAAGTTCTGTTTGAATCACACGCTTCAAAGGTCTTGCTCCGTAAACCGGGTCGTAACCTTTCTTCGCTAAGAAGTTCACTGCCGACGGGTCAAAGTCGATGTTGATTTTCTTCGCTTTAAGTCTTTGCGCTACAAGATCAAGCTGCACTTTTACGATACCGCCGATTTGCGATTCACCCAAAGAGTTAAACATCACGACTTCATCAATACGGTTGAGGAACTCAGGACGGAAACGCTCTCTTAAAGCTTCCATCACGGCTTCCCGTTTGTCCGTCTCGCTCATGTGGCTGTCCAAAATAGACTGCGAGCCTACGTTGGATGTCATGATCAAGACCGTATTTTTAAAGTCTACGGTACGACCTTGACCATCGGTCAAACGACCATCATCAAGAACCTGCAACAAGATGTTAAACACATCCGAATGCGCTTTCTCAACTTCATCAAGCAAGACGACGCTATAAGGTCTGCGACGAACGGCTTCCGTCAACTGACCGCCTTCTTCGTAACCCACGTATCCCGGAGGTGCACCGATCAAACGAGCGACCGCATGTTTTTCCATGTACTCACTCATATCAATGCGCACAACCGCTTGTTCATCGTCGAACAAAAATTCAGCCAGAGCTTTTACAGTTTCGGTTTTACCGACACCCGTTGGTCCTAAGAACATAAATGTTCCAATAGGACGATTCGGGTCCGAGATTTCAGCACGGGCTCTGCGGATCGCATCGGCAACAATCGTCAACGCGTGATCTTGTCCGACAACGCGTTTTTTAAGCTCATCTTCCATATTGAGAAGTTTTTGTGATTCGCTTTCAAGCATCTTGCTAACAGGAATGCCTGTCCACTTTGCCACAACTTCGGCCACATCTTCGGGACCGACTTCTTCTTTGAGCATGCGGTTTTCAGAAGCTTTTTGTTCTTTGCTGCGCTCTTCAAAAGTTTTGAGTTTCTTTTCCGTCTCAGGAAGTTTGCCGTATTTCAATTCAGCCGCTTTTCCTAAATCCCCTTCGCGTTCGGCTTTGGAGATTGCAACTTTCAAGTCCTCAATATCCGCTTTGAGTTTTTTAATCTGATCAATGCCGCCTTTTTCAAACTCCCACTGTTCACGCAAGAGTTGGTTTTTGGCATTAAGGTCTGCGATCTCCTTATCAATCACAGCCAAGCGCTCTTTGGCACTTTCATCTTTTTCTTTTTTCAAAGCTTCTTTTTCAATTCGAAGCTGCATCAACTCACGCTCAATTTTATCCACTTCTTCAGGAACCGAGCGTGTTTCAATACCAAGCTTACTTGCCGCTTCGTCGATCAAATCAATCGCCTTATCCGGCAAGAAACGATTCGTGATGTAACGATGAGATAACTTCACCGCCGATACCAACGCCGCATCCGTAATACGAATACCATGATGGACTTCGTATTTCTCTTTCAGACCACGCAAGATCGTGATCGCATCATCAACGCTTGGTTCTTCCACCATCACGGTTTGGAAACGACGTTCAAGAGCCGCATCTTTTTCGATGTACTTGCGATACTCATCCAAAGTCGTTGCACCAATACAGCGCAACTCACCACGCGCCAAGGCCGGTTTTAACAACTGCCCAGCATCCATGGCGCCTTCGGTTTTTCCGGCACCCACAAGCGTGTGCAATTCATCGATGAATAAAATGATTTGTCCGTCGCTGGATGTGACTTCTTTGATGACTGCTTTCAAACGGTCTTCAAACTCACCACGGTATTTGGCTCCCGCGATCAAAGCCCCCATATCCAAAGACATGAGTTTTTTGCCAATCAGGTTATCAGGGACGTCGTGCTTGATGATTCTTAAAGCCAAACCTTCCGCGATGGCTGTTTTACCAACGCCGGGCTCACCGATAAGAACCGGATTGTTTTTTGTTCTACGCGAAAGAACCTGCACGACACGACGAATTTCTTCGTCACGCCCTACGACAGGATCTAACTTTCCTTCTGCCGCCAGAGCCGTTAAATCACGAGCGTATTTTTTTAAAATCTCGTACTTGTTTTCAGGCTCATCATCCGTGACCTTTTGATTGCCGCGCATTTCTTCCAAGGCTGTTTTCACGGCATCCGCGTTGATCTTTGATTTTTTAAAAAGAGCATTCAACTCGGCATCGCCGGATTTCAACATTCCTAAAAAGAAATGCTCTGTAGAAATATAGGCATCACCCCAAGCTTCGGCCTCGGCTTCCGCCGCTTTAAAGACCTTTTCTAAACGAGGGCCCGCAAAAAGTTTTTGCCCGCCACCGGTGACTTGAGGAAACTTATCCATGCGCGTGCGAAGTTCCGTTAAGAACTGTGCTTGCGCCACGTTTAATTTGTCCAATAAACGCGGAACAATGCCTTCGGATTGCTGTACTAGCTCCGTTAGCAAATGTTCCGGCTCCACAGAGGGGCTGTTCTTACGCTCGGCCAGTCGGGCCGCCGCTTGCATGGCTTCCTGACTTTTTCGCGTCATTTTTTCAATATCGTTGCTCATAATCCCTCCATCTGAAATAAAGAATGAGTCCTATTTTGACTTTGTCAATAGAGGATTATTTATTAAGGAACTGAGATGCCAGGAATCGTAAATCCCAAGGGAAAAAAGTCACAGCCCCGTCTTACGCCGTCTATCAAAAAAGACACTGTGAACCCGCGCGATTTTATGAAATATGACACACGCTTTTCTTGTGAAGATTGCTCCCACTATGATGGAGACAAGAACGTCTGCACCATTGGCTACAATCCTTCGCATCATTTAAAAGCGGAACAGTTTCATCAATATGAACTCGCTGGCAATATGGCCTTTTGTCGCTTTCTAGAAATTGACTGAGCTTCCGTCTAGCAAATCACGATTTTTCCCTCTGAAAGTATTGTATCTAACTGACTCAGGACAATCTTACGTCCTGAAACCCCGATCTATCCTTAGACTAGTATTGTAGAAATAAAACAAAACCCGCCGGACGTCCTGTCAAGAGAACGTCTCAAATCCCGATCATATACGCATCAACGATTCACTCAGAAGGAGTCAGAGAGAGAAGGTCACTCTCTCTGTAGAACCGAAAGGAGGGCCTTCAAGGATGACGTAAGTAGAACAACAGATTGTTCGCGCGCTGGGCGCAGGAGCATGAAAGAGCGAAGCTCTGAAATGCGGACTTAACCAGCGACTCTCTCTAAGCCGGAGAGAAAACAATAAAGGCCATTCAATTAGCACAGACTCGGATGTCAGTGCTCGGCAAAGCAGAGTAGGTTCTGCCAAGCCAAACAAAACAAATCAAGGAGGGTATTGAAAATGAAAAATAAATATTAACGGAGGAATTTAAAATGGGAATGAGAGTAACAACAAACATGGCAGCGATCAACGCACAAAGAAACCTCGTTGGTTCGCAAAGACAAATCAACGATTCTATGGCGAAACTTGCTTCTGGTAGCCGTATCAATAAAGCGGCTGACGATGCAGCAGGTCTTGCGATTTCTGAAGGCTTGAAAGCTCAGATTCGTTCTGCAGCACAAGCTCAACGAAATGCGAACGACGGTATCTCAATGGTTCAAACTGCTGAGGGTGGCTTGAACGAAATCGGTAACATCGTGGTTCGTCTTCGTGAGTTGGGAATCCAAGCGGCTTCTGACACTGTTGGTGAAACAGAGCGTGGCATGTTGAATAAAGAGGTTCAGCAATTGAAATCTGAAGTTCAACGTATCGCTTCTGTAACTACTTGGGGTACTACTAAACTTCTTGATGGTTCATCTCCGAAGTTTGATTTCCAAGTTGGTTTGTTCAACAACCAAGAAGAAGATCGTATCTCTTTCAACGCTGGTGAAAACGTAGCTACGTTGGATGCTCTTGGAATCGGTGGTATTGACTTCTCTTCTAAAGAGGGAGCTCAAGAAGCTTTGGGTCTGTTGGATAACGCTCAGACTTCAATCTCTGGAACTCGCGCTAACCTTGGTGCGCTCCAAAACAGATTGACTTCAACAGTAGACAACTTGGGTGTCGCTCAAGAGAACTTGTCAGCTGCTAACAGCCGTATCCGTGACACAGACGTTGCTCAAGCATCTTCAGAGATGACTCGTAACAACATCTTGTTGCAAGCTGGTACTTCAACTTTGGCGCAAGCTAACCAATCTAACCAATTGGCTCTTAAGTTGATCGGCTAAGGCGCGGACGCGCACAGTGTGTAGGACGACGACGTCGCCCGAAACTGGAGTAGCTCAAGATATATAGATACTAAAATAAAACCCGATGAGAAATCATCGGGTTTTTCATTTGCTCCCATTTCAAAAAAATTCGCTCACTCTTTTTACAGGACCCTGTTTGAATATTTCCATCATCAAAAAAGTGTAAAACTTTTTTACCAATAATTTCAAATATTTAGCTAAAGTCCAGGAGAATTTCCTCCGAAATATTATGTACGAAGCATGGAGGAATATTATGAACATTTCTAAAACAACAAGCCTGATGGTTGCACTGATCGCTA
The DNA here is from genome assembly GCF_037996825.1 of Bdellovibrio sp. BCCA. Classification (NCBI taxonomy): domain Bacteria; kingdom Pseudomonadati; phylum Bdellovibrionota; class Bdellovibrionia; order Bdellovibrionales; family Pseudobdellovibrionaceae; genus Bdellovibrio; species Bdellovibrio sp. BCCA. Next base: position 2,896,830 of record NZ_JBBNAC010000001.1, read on the forward strand.
CCACCACCCTTCTTGCAGCTTGCAGTAAAGACGGTTTTCAAACTCTACCGGCAGCGGGTGGAAATACAAGCCAAGGTTCCAGCGATAATTCAGGACAAGGCACGACGCCGACTCCAAAACCTCCGAGCGCTTATGACAAATTGGAAATGTCTGGCATCGTTGGCGGGACTTCGTATGAAAATGAGCAAGTCATCGCTCTAGACAAAAACAATAACGCGCTACTTCTTTACCTTCCCCTTCCTCCAGGACCTTTCAGCAATATCTATATAGATGTCCCAAATGTTAAAGGGGTCAAAATTCAAACCGTTCTGGACTCTCAGCAGAAAGCGCGCGTGGCCGTGAGCATTCCGTTGAAACTCATCGTCAAAGACAAGGTGACATTGCCTCCTGCGAACAGTCTTCCAGGCGGACGCGCTCTTCCAATGATGCCAAGCGGAGAGTTCCCATCACTAGCCCTGGGGCTTAATCAGAACTCGGACAACAAGATCTACCTTTATTTCGGCGTGAATGCGGTCGGAATGTTCATGGAAAGCTCTTTCTTTCCGGAGTATTTGGGAATTACGGCACCGATTAAAAACAAGGCTGGGACAAGAACTTTGGGTTATTTCACCATCGTTCCGAAGGCCGGGGCCAATAACGGAGGTCTCTTTCTTTCGTTTATCCTTCCCAATGACCTCGCGAAAATTATCGACGACCATTTGAGTGGAATTATCAACTAAACAAGACCGATAAAAACTCGCTCTATTTTGATTTGCCTGCCCCCTTAAATCTCGCTAGTCTAAGGGGGCAATCATTTTTGAACCAGCATTTTAGGAGCGAATCAATGGCAAAGAAAAAAGCAAAACCAGCGAAGAAAAAAGTAGCTAAAAAAGCAGCGAAACCTGCTAAAAAAGCTGCTGCAAAAAAAGCAACTAAGAAAACAGCAAAGCCTGCTAAAAAAGCGGCTACAAAAAAAGCTACTAAACCAGCGAAGAAAGCTGTTACAAAAAAGGCCGCTAAGCCCGCTAAAAAAGCAGCCACTAAAAAAGCTGCTAAACCTGCGAAGAAGCCTGCTGCTAAAAAAGCAGCTCCTAAAAAAGAAAAAGCAGCTAAAGCCGCTGTTGTTGGCGCAGCCGCAGTTGAGGTTTTAAAACCAACAACTCCAGCTATCGACGAAATGTCTTCTGAGTTCGAAGACGAAGCAGACATGGACAACATGATCGATATCGAAGACGAAACTTCAACTTCTGAAGACGACGAATGGGAAGATGAAGGCGAAGACGAAGAGTCTGACGAAGTTGGTTCATTCGAAGAAGAAGATGAAGAAGAAGGCGACGATGACCTTCTTAAGAAAAAAGAAACTAGCGATGACGACGACGAAGACGATGAAGATGACGACTTCGGCGATGACGAAGGCTACTTCTAATCTAATGAAAATTTAGATATTAAAAAGCGCTCCCTAGAAAGAGCGCTTTTTTTATTTCTGCGAGGACTTATGTACAAACACCTTTATCGCCGCTTCTTAGAGGCCCACGCACAAGAACTTCACTTTGCCTGTCACAGCCATCACTACTGGCCGGATGTTTCCAGAGACGCTCACCTTCAATACTGGGACGATTCTTGTCAGTTCGTCGACGATAAATGGAATTATATCTTTTCAAAAAAAATTCCTCACGCGCAGAAATTGATTTCCGAAGTTTTACATCTTTCAAAACCGGAACAGATTGTCTTTGCTCCGAACACGCATGAATTTGTTTTTCGCCTTTTAAGCTCTCTGGATTGGAACAAAAAAGTTCGCGTGCTTACGACAGATTCCGAGTTTTACAGCTTCGATCGCCAAATCAATCGTTTGGCGGAGTTCCCTAATTTTGAAATCGTGAAAGTGCCGACTCTTCCCATTGAAACTTTCAATGCGCGGTTTGAAAAAGAAATGGCTTCAGGACCTTGGGATCTTATTTTTGTAAGCCACGTGTTTTTTAATTCCGGCCTTTCTTGCGATGTCGAGAGCTTTGCAAAGAAAGCTCCAGCCAATGCGATCTTTGCGATTGATGGTTATCACAGCTTTATGGCGGTGCCTTTGAGTCTTTCGGCCATTGAGGATCGTGCGTTTTATATTGCTGGCTCTTACAAGTATGCTCAAGGTGGTGAGGGCGCCTGCTTTATGTATGTGCCGTCTGGAACCCGCCACCGCCCTTTCCATACAGGTTGGTTTGCAGAGCTTTCACACCTATCCGCCGTTGGAAATCAAGTGGGCTACCCTACTGATGCTCTTCAATATGCGGGAAGTACGATGGACTTTTCGGCTCTTTACCGTTTGATCGCGGTGCTTGAAAAATTTAAGTCTGAAGGCCTGACTGTTGAAAAAATTCACGGCTTTGTTCAAAAGAATCAGGAACTGTTTTTAGCAGAGCTTCAGAAAAAACCGCATCCGCTGGTGAATCCGCAAAGCCTTCTTCGTGGACCAGCCTCAGCTCACCACGGGCATTTTCTTACTTTTGAGCTTCCTTCTACTGAAAAGACTCAGGAAATGGTCAAATCTCTGGCGAAAAACCATTTAAAGACGGATTCTCGCGGGACACGTCTGCGCTTTGGCTTTGGACTTTATCACGATGAAAACGATGTTCGTAAGGCCGTCCAGGCGTTATTCATATAACGAATATTTACTTTATAACGATTTATTGGATAAATGATGAGGAGAACGGTACTTCTACATGCGAAACAAACCACGGAGACTTACCATGAACAAAATCATTCTTTTTCTTTCTGTCTTAATGCTTTCTAAATTTGCTTTGGCGACAACAACACCGGCTCACGTGGAGTTGTGCGCTCTTGAAATCGCGGAGGAAGCAGAAGCGCAGTTCACGGAAGAAACCATTTTCGACATTAGAAAGACTAAAACGATTTCTGCGTTCCACCTTTCTTTGATTAATAACTACATCGCTGGTTACAACCAAGAACCGAATAAAAATCTCACTCTTGCTGATCTTCAAAAAATGTTCGGCAAAGATGGCGAAGAAAGCTTCAACGATCTTTACATCGTGAAATACACTTCTAAAACAACAGGCCAAGTTTATCTTGAAGTGCGCACTTACCCAGGCGACAACCCTGTCGGCACTGTTTACAATTCTAAAACCGGCGAAATCCTTGCGCAAAATAGCGACGACAGCTATGAACTTACATTGCCTAACGGCGGCACTTTCTCTTGCTACGATCTTAATAAAGATAAGTACTAATTTTTTAACAAATCTTTGATAAAAAGTCCGAATGAAAATTCGGACTTTTTATTTTGTCTCACCTAAGTCCAGATAAAACATACAATAGTTTACTTATCCGCACGAATAATGCTTTCATAGAAAACTATGGAGGAGTCGTGAAGAGTATTATTTCGTTCTTGTTTTTGTTTGTCGGAACTTCTAGTTCCGCTTTCGCTGATTGGCAATTCGGTCTTAGTGTCGGCTACAGTCCCAACTATCAAGTTAAGATGACGGGAACCGGAATCAACTCTGGAACACCCTATTCGACAGATTATAAACTTGAGTATGATAGTTCCGCGGAATTTGGCGTCGACGCGTGGAATACACCGAAAAATTCATGGGGTTTCATTAGTGGAATTCAGATCGGCCAGGAGCGCAAATTAAAATCGGGAACTATTAACGGTTTTCCGATTTCGACATCTTCAGGGGTTTCAAAGTACCAAACCAATTTTCTTTATGCGGGAACGGCTTATCGTTGGGAATCTTTTTACATCCCATTGGCCCTCGTCTATGGAATGACAAAATTCACATCTGCGACCCCCATGGACTCAATCGAACTAAAAAATGGCTTCGGAGCGCACCTCGGTGTGGGTTGGATTATTAACGATCACTTTGTTATTGAATACATCGGGCGCGCAGTAACAACAGAACTTAACGTAACGTCTGGAAGCAGTTCGGAAAAAAACACTGGCACCATCGGTTCCGCCGTTCTAAATTTCAAATACTTATTTTAGCACTGTTCCATCACAGGGAATTTAACCTTCCCTGTGATTAAACATTGTTCGTCTTATAGAAGCTCAGCTAAACTATGACATGAGCAAAAATTCCAAGAAAATTAAAGAAGAGCTTTTTTTTCCAAAGGATAAAGATTTAAAAGATTGTTCAACGGATGCCTCGAAATATTTTTCGGGCGATAAAGATGACCTAGAAAAAGAAATCGACAAGCTCACAGATAAACTTTCGGACCTGCAAGAACTGATTTTTGCAGAATCCAATCACAAAATTCTTATTATTCTACAAGGCCTTGATACTTCTGGAAAAGACGGAACTGTGAAACATGTTTTCAGCAGTACGAATCCGCAAGGCGTCAGAGTCGTTTCCTTTAAGCCTCCCACTGAAATTGAAAAAGCCCACGACTACCTTTGGCGCATTCACAAAGAGTCTCCTAAACGAGGCGAGATCGCGATTTTCAATCGCAGTCACTACGAAGATTTCATCGTTCCTTACGTGCATCACTTTCTGCCGCCTCATAAGCTCAAGCAACGTCTTAAAGACATTGTGAACTTTGAAAAAATGCTGAGCACAGAGGGTGTTATCATTTTCAAATTCTTTCTGCATATCAGTCCCACCGAGCAGGCTAAAAGAATTTTGGAAAGAATCGATAACCCTGCCAAGCATTGGAAGTTTTCAATGAGCGATCTGCGTGAAAGAGAACATTGGAAACGATATATTAAGGCCTACAATATCGCTCTAAAGAAAAGTCATCATCCGGATGCGCCTTGGAATATTATACCTGCTGATGATAAACGCCTTCGTGATTTTTTAATTTCGTCCATTTTAGTCGAAAGACTGTCGAATCTAAACCCACGTCCCGCAAGAATGGATCCCGCCATCATTCGCAAGGTTCAACGCGAGGCAAAGCTTCTTCTTAAGAAATAAATCGCTCTTTCACAGAGATCAAAAACTAAACCCCTAACTGGAGTGTTTTTCATCTTGAACCGATGAACTTGTGAGGAGGCGCTGCTCATGAGACCACTTGGAAATAAGGGATTTATGATTGTTCAAGCCTTAATGGGAGCCATGCTCTTAGGCATCCTTGGGCTTGCTTTTGCCGGTTTGGTCAAAGACATGTGGATGGAGAACCAGACATTGCAAAGCAAAAATGATGAGCTGACACTGGCACAAGTGATCCGTCAACAAATCTCTACTCCCAGTCTTTGCAATGCTTCATTTGAAGTGGGTCGTAGAAGCTTTAATCCTACTGCAACTTCTCGCAATATCAGCGTAAGACTGAATCCTGCAAATCCTGCCAGCGTTGTCGCTCAAGGGGTTACCTTGCAAAATTGGAATCTCACGGTTCAGTCTTTTAGTTTAAACAATATCACCAAGGCTGTGGCTTCCTTCGCGGGAGAAACTCTTTATGCTGGAGATTTATCTCTCCAGGCGCAAGCAACCAACGGACGCAAAAACATATACAAATCAAAAACGCTGGGCAAAATATTCTTGCGTGTTGATGATGCTACACAAACGATCACGAGTTGCTTTATCAGTGAAGATGGAACCGGTATTGCCAGTTCGGCATGCGCAAGCCTTGGGGGAACTTTCAACGAAACAACCTCGGTCTGTGATATTTCAAATCTAAAACAACGCCTGCTTGCATCCGTCGGTCAGTGTCCGAATGGAGAAACCATGACGGGATTTGATGCTCAAGGAAAAATGCTGTGTGCAGTACCGGCTGCCCCGGCTGTGGCCTCAAACTATCAGTGTCGAGGTAGCGTCACGGTTGGTTGCTCAGACTCCGGCGGAGGAGGCAGCGTTGCTTCGATAAGAGGCGCTAACTGTTGCCCCGCTCAAACAGTGAGTTGTGAGCCCGTTGGAAAAACTCATACAGGAGGAAGCTGCGGACCTCACGGTGACAGAATGAATGTTTATCAAGATTATATATGCACCTGCAAAGGTGTTCTTTAAACTCATCTCATCGCTGAGCGACCGTATTGTTTTGCCGTACTCTTGACCGTCGAAAATCGTCGATAGAGCATAACCACTTATGGCACATTGGCAGGACGAATTTTTAAATCTATTGCGAGAGTATTACCAAAAACAGAAAAGAAAAAATCCCCGGTACTCAATGAGGGCTCTTGCTAGAAATCTTAATATTGCGCCCGGCCCTGCTTCCGCGCTTATCAAAGGTTCTAAGGTTTGGAATATATCCGAGGAGTGGGCTCTTCGCGTTCTGGCAAAAATGAATCTTAAACCGACAGAACGTAAAAGAATTCTGGCTTTGATGAGATTTCGTTCAAGCGCCACACAAACCAAACCTATTGAAGACCTTTCAGGATTGCCTGTTGAACATTGGGCCTACTGGCCTATCCTTTGCTGCTTTGATGTTCCGGACCTCGCCGACTCCGCTCTGAAGATCTCTAAAAAACTGGGAATAAAAAAAGCTGACGTGGACACCATTGTTCAAGATCTGCTTCGCCGACGTTTCCTTATTAAGTCTACTGACGGATCCATTAAGCGTCCCTCGGAATACCTTGCAACCACAGATGATATTTCAAGTGAAACCATCCGTCTGCTTCATAAGTCGAATTTGGATTTAGCCAAAAAAGCTTTAGAGAAGTTTCCAGTTCTACAACGCGAGTTTCAAACAATTACGGTCGCAGGAAGCTCCGAAGCTGTGCAAGAGATTAAAAAAGAAATTCGCGACTTCACGGACCGTTTGGCTCATATACTCAATCGAGACAAGGACAACGACCAGGTTTTTCGTTTGTCGGTGCAATTATTCCCCATGGGATTAGGAGAAGGTGATGTTACTTAGAACCGTCTTTATTTTAGCTTTGCTTGCTCCACTTTCATCTCCTGCTTATGTACGTATTGGAAATGGTGGAGAAGGCGTTTTAGTCGATGATCAAGTTTATGTGCGCGATTTATATGAACAAGGGGCGCACCTGCATCCTCGATTTGGTTCGCAAATTTCAACCTCCTTGCTTGGGGCGTGGAATAACACCACACTTGCAAAACAATTTTCTTCTGAAAAAAGTTTGGTGCTACAAAAACTGACTGATATTGAAATGACGTTTCCAGGATTGGGGTTTGCTACTATGCAAGCCCTTGAAAAATACAATTATCTTTTCGTCGATATGCTGGAGCTTCTCGCAAACGACAGCCCCACGGTTCCAGAATCACAGCGAATTCAAATAGCCGTACGCTATTACAAGACAATTTATCTTTCAAAAACGGCTTGGGGTAAGATGTCTCTCGAATCCAAAGCCGCCCTCTTGATTCACGAAGGGCTTTATGGTCTTGCAAAAATCACGTGCGATGAAAACGGCTGCCAGCAAAAATCCAAACAAGTCCGCCCTCTTATTGGCCGGTTTTTTTCATCAGCGTCTCACGACGAACTTAAGGCACTTATTCGTGAAAATCTCGATGTTCAATCTCTTGAGAACCTATGCACGGACCCCGCGGCGAAATTTCAGTTTTCAATAGTTTCAGAAAAAAATATGACGAAGGTTTTTGAGAGTTTTAACTCTGCCTATCTCGCTATTTCTGAAGACCTCTGGCAAGACGTTCATAGAATCTGTCAGCTCGCTTTACCTTATAAGAACCAAAAAGTTCTTGTAAAATACGAAGGCCTTTTCCTTTTTCAAAGTATCGGGGTGACGATATATAAGATGAACGATCAGGGCGAATGGCAGACACAGCAGGGATTTTCTACCAAAAACCTTGATGGTCGCCAAAAAAAATTCGTCTCTTTTGAATCTTCGGAAAACTGTGAGCTGCACCTCAGACATCTGCTCACACAATCCCTGGAAGCCCTAAAAAAAACACCGAATTTAGATCCATCGTTAATATGTGAACAAGGGCGCGGTTCTCAAAAGTAATACCTCACCCCAAAACCGCCGGCCCAATATGACCTTGCTTTATTGGCAAAGCGGTCGTTGTTGTAGACAGCGATCGCTATTTGATCCAACAACGTCCAATCCCAGTAAGCTTCCCAATTTTTCCACTGCACTGTTGTCGCGAATACCAATCCCAAACGATAAGCCGTTTCATCGTAATAGTTGTCCTCGGGATAAACACCCGAGTTCTTTATAAACATCTCATCGCACAAACAACGACTGACCAAGAAACCCACACCTAACCAATTCGTTTCGATTTCCTGGTATGAAGAATGAAAAGGCGAATAAATATATTTAAGATTGAGCTGTTGAACGTCGCTGCCCAAAATACCCGGAGTCGTTCCATAGGTAAAAACCGTATTGTGATTTCCCGATTCTGATGTGTAGGCTACTCCGAAATGCCGGTCACCCATGTACGAACCCGTTCCATAAGCGACACCCCATTGAGCAACAGCCAACTCACTCCATAAGCTCAGAACCAGAATGATAATCTTTCTGAGTTTCATACTTACACTCTTTTCTTAAACATTGTTCTACAACAACCTCGTCCTCCTTGAGAGTGATTCGCGACCAGCGTCCGCGTTCTAAACGCTCGACCTGATGGCGCAATATCCCTGCTTTTACTTCCGTGTGATAAACGTGCTTATGTCCATTCATAATCAAACGAACAGATGAGTCCCGTACAATATCCCAAAAGATTTCTTTGTCTTGAGAGGTAAAATACTCGTCGTTGTCAGGATCAACATGCATAAGCAAAACAATGGGCAATGGACTTGAACGGACCTCTTGAGCCAACCAATCCCATTCAATTTTTTCGTCAATAAAATCCAAACGATTGTTATTAAAAATAACAAAGCGATATCCTTTATGATCGAAATGGAAGTTATACGGACCGAAAAGCCGCTTATATAACAACTTGCCTCTACCGACAGAGTCATGATTGCCCAGCACCGTAACCAAAGGCACACGCAAAGGAGAAATCAACGATAGATAAGCATCGTACTCAAAATTAAGTCCCTGATTCGTGAAATCACCCAGGCTTACCACAAAGTCGAAATCCATCGAGTTGGCGTCTTTCACCCAATCTTCGAGAGCTGCATAATTTTGATGACTGTCAGAAAAAACGCCGAAGGTGACTTCATCGGCGGGTTCATAAAACAAAGGACTGTTCTTTAAAGAACCAAGATATTGCCCGTTTAAGTTAGAAACCGAACTCTCTGTTTCTTCTGAAAACGGAGAGTTCTTAAGAGGGGCACAGCTTAACAAAAATCCTGCTACAACAACTGTCAAAAAGCGTTTCATACCTATCTCCAATCTTTCGATTTGGGAGATGGAGAATATAAGGATGCTAACTCAGCATAGATGTATTCTTCACCATTCTATCTAAAATACCGTTCAGATCTGATCTTTCTTCCACCGACACCTGATTCCAGAAGGCCGCCACTTTCGGCGCCCACTGCGGAAAGATTTCTTTAATCAAAGCTTCACCTTTATCAGCGAGCTTAATGACAAAAGAGCGTCCGTCTTTTTGGTGAAGTTCGCGTTTGATCAACTCGGCCTTTTCAAGACTGTTAATCAATCCGGAAATCGTTGCCTGCGTGACACCTACTCTTTGCGACAACTCCGAGGGCATAAGGCCCTCGGGAGCATCACTCAAAAGATATAAAAGCGTAAAGCGTCCACTGGAAAGATTGTAAGGAGCTAGCAAGCCATCCAGATAGTTCTCTAACTCCGTTGCAACCTTCATGAATAACAAGTTCGTGTACAGAGCGCTGGAATCCACTTCTTCGTGCAATCGCGTCGCTGCTGCTTTAAATTCCTCTTTCGAAGGTAGGTTCTGAATAAATAACTTAGCCATAATAACCTCCAATTAGCTTTCTGAAAGACCCAAGTCTGTGGATTCTGAAACAGATCCTTCAGGGCCTGCAACTTTCACTTCAACGTGTCTGTCTTGTTTTTCTTTTTTATTCGATGTCAAACGTCCACCGATGTTGTTTGCCCATACTCTGAAGCGATCCACATAAGTGAATACTGCAGGGACTACGATCAATGTCAGAATTGTCGATGAAATCATACCACCGATAATCGCAACACCCATCGCGGTACGAGATTTCGAAGCTTCATTCAAACCAATCGCTACTGGCAATGTACCGGCAATCAACGCGAAGGACGTCATCAAAATCGGACGAAGACGTGTTTTACCAGCTTCGACCAAGGCTTCGCCTCTTTCTTTACCTGTCGCCATCATTTGTCTTGTGTAGTCGACAAGCAAGATACCGTTTTTACCGGCGACCCCGATCAACATAAAGAAACCGAAGATCGCAAAGATCGTCATTGTCTCTTTCATCACAAACAAACCAAGGAAGGCACCACACAGAGCCAGCGGCAACGCCACCATGATTGTGATTGGCGTGATGAATGATTCATACAAGCTTGAAAGGATCAAGTAGATGAACATGATCGCAAAGCCCAACGCTAGAACTGTTGAAGTTGCAAGCTCTTGCATGTTCTCAGCATCACCACCCCAAGAGAAACGAACGCTTGAAGGGAATGCTGTATCACCAGTTGTCATCGCTTTCACGGCATCGTTCACCACTTCGCTAAGACCCACGCCCGGAGCAAGACCTGCTGTGATTTGAATGTAACGACCGCGGTCTTGACGTTCAATCGAAGCCGGACCGGAAGCCAAGTCACCTGTGGCTACGTCAGACAAGCGGACAAGCTTTCTATTTACGTTTGGAACGTAAACTTGGTTGAAGCTTTCTTTCAAGTCACGTTGCTCAGGCATCAAGCGCACGCGGACTTCATACTCACGCCCTTTTTCACGGAATTTCGCTGGAGTGAAACCTTCGACTTGCGCACGAAGTTCCTCACCCATTGTTTTCGTGTTGATACCGTATTGTTTTGCGGCACCTGGTTTTAAGTGAACTTGCATCTCGGGTTTACCGGGACGGAAGTTTGTATCCACGTCTTTCAAACGAGGATCGGCTTTAAGTTTTGCAAGAATTTTTGTTCCTGCTTCCTCAAGAGCTTTTGGATCTGCAGAGATGATATTCAACATGAATGGTTGTCCACCCATCCCACCTGTTGCATCGTATTTTTTCACAACAGGATTTGCATTTTCAACAAAGCCTGCCAATTGCTTACGGACTTTATCGCGGAAAGCTTCCGTTGTGTAACCGTTACGAGCTTTACCGTCCTTCATACGTACGTAGAAAGTCGATTTATTAGACTCACCGTAAAGGCTTCCGATAATCATCGCTGTGTAATCCACTTCTGAATTCGCACGGATGATTTTATCAACCTCGTCACCGACCTTGTTCATACCATCCAAGCTTGTGCCTGGTTGCATTTCAAGAGTCACTGTGAACTCACCGCTATCGTCGTCCGTGATGAACGCGCCTGGAACTTTTGTCACAGTGTAAATACTGAGAACAAACACCATGAACGTCGCACCAATCGTCATCAATGGATGGCGAAGAGTCACACGAAGAAGTTTTTCGTAAATGACTTCCAACCAACCTTGGAAACGGTCGAAACCTTTTACAAGACGGCCTAAAGTTTTATCGTAAAGACCATTTGAAGCAGGCTTATGACCGCCACCATGGCCACTACCACCGAAGTAAGCAGTCAGCATAGGGATGATGGTCATCGCCACAAACCAACTGATCATCATCGAGAACACGACAGTCATACCGAATTGTTTTAAGAACTGACCAATCGTTCCTGACATCGTACCCACTGGCACGAACACCGCGATCACCACCAGAGTGATAGCCATGACCGCCATTTGGATTTCGGTCGTTCCTTTTTCAGCCGCAGTGAGTGAATCCTCTCCGAGCTCCATACGACGGTAGATATTCTCAATAACCACGATCGCGTCGTCGATCAAAAGACCTACGGCCAATGTCAATGCGAGCATCGAAACGATATTAATTGAAAACCCTGCCACCTTCATAATCATGAAGGCACCAATCAAGGAGATCGGTAAAGAAAGCGCCGTGATCAGTGTTGAACGCGCACTTCCTAAGAAGAAGAACACCGTAATGACTGTGAGGATGATACCGATAATGATCGTTTCATTCACGTCATAGATATTGTTTTTAATTTTAATAGAAGCATTCGTTACAAGTTGAACTTGAGGAGCCCCTTCCATTTTTGCAAGTTCAGGCTTTAGTTTTTCAAGTTGCTTGATAACGTCGTCAGCCACTTTAACTGTGTTGGAACCTGATTGACGATACACTTGCAAGAAAAGAGCCTTGTTACCATTTACGAACGCACGAGATTTTTCATCTTCAAGCGTATCAACAACTTTTCCAAGATCTGCAACACGTGTTGGAACTTCGTTTCCGTAAAGATTCACAAGAGTGTCAGCCACCTCGGGAACGGATTTAAATTCCCCAAGACCGCGGAACACAAGTTCTTTCCCGCCTTGTTCCACTTTACCGCTTGGAATGTTTTCCCCTGAAGCACCGACTTGTCCTGCCACTTGGCTCACAGACACTTCGCGGGCTTTCAATTTGTTGCGATCTAATAGAACGTGAATTTCTCTTTCACGACCACCAAAGATCTCAATCGCACCGACGTTGTTCACTTGTTCCAAACGAGGTTTGATAAATTGATCGGCGATATCAAAAAGTTGCGCGTCCCCTAAACCATTGGCTGTCAAAGACACCATGATGATAGGCGTATCCGACGGGTCGAATTTTTTAATTACCGGATCGTCGACTTCATCGGGAAGTTTTGGTTTTGCGATATTTACTTTATCGCGCACTTGTTGTTCGGCGTATTTCACGTCAACGCTGCTGTTAAACTCAACGATAACTTGTGAAACACCTTCCAAACTTTTTGAAGTCAGACGTTTAATACCGGAAATGGTACTGACCTCTTCTTCAATAGGACGGCTCACCAAAGTTTCGATCTCAGAAGGACCGGCACCACGGTAAGTCGTTTGAACTGTGACGACAGGGATACTGACATCCGGGAACAAATCCACGCTCATGGATTTGAAGGAGGCCCAACCCACCACCACAAGGGCGATTGTCACACACGTAATAAAAATAGGTCTGCTAATGGATATCTTAGGTAAGCTCATGATTAGATACCTCCTTCAGAAGAAGAAGCTTGATAAAGTTTAATTTGTGCCTGTAATCCAAGGATCTGAGAAGCCGCTTGCACGCGGTTCACTTCAGATTGAGAGAAGTCCTGTTCAAAGAGAAGAACTTGATATGTCGTAGTTCTTCCTTGGCGAAGACGTGTTCTCTCGTTCTCCAATTTGGCTTTTTGTGCGTTCACGATGTTCGTCGCCAAACGAAGATTTTCTTTTGCTTCACCCAATTGCTGAACCAAGTTTGTCCAGTCTTGTTCTTGAGTGAACTGTTTATATTGATAAGAAAGCTCTGCCGCTCTTTGCGCTTTCAAAGCACCCGCTTTAGCATCGGACGTTGCAGAGAAATTCAAAGGCATGCTCATGCGAACACCGACAAACGCTGTATCGTGCTGTGTGTATCCGGCATTTTTCATCGCCTCATTCATTTCTTCATCGCGACCGTTCAGTGCATAACTTCCGTAAAGATCAACACTCGGTTTGTTTCTTTCAGCAACAAGTTTCGCTGATGATTTGGCCAAACGAGCTTGCGCTTCGGCCGCCTTCACATCGTAGCGATCGCCTGGCTTCGCAGTAGGAACCGCGACCTTTTCGAGGCTTCCATAGTTGATACTATCCAAAGAAGGAACGGATTCTTCAGCTCCTTTATTGATGTATGTATTGAAAGCGCGGCGTGCTGACTTTTCTTGGTTCTGTGCAAGTTGCAATTGATAAGTCGTTGCTTCAACCAAAGCTTTGGCTTGAAGAACGTCTGCGTTTTCGCCCAAGTTCATGCGAGCTTTGCGACTCACATAATCTAAAATGCCCTGTGCATTTTTAAGAGCACGTGTTTGCACTTGCACGACTTCTTGAGCTGAAGACAATCTCCAGTAAGCCGCTTCCGCCTCTACCATATATCCTTGGTTTTGCGCCTGAGCTCCGTATTGTTCCGCTTTGTTTTGTTGACGAGTAAGATCTTCATTCGCGCGAGCCGAACGACCGAAACCATTCGCCCATAAAGGCATTGTTAATTCCAACGTTGGAGTCGCTGTCCAAAATGTATCGCCCATTCCCGCCGGAAGAGTTGCTCCCTCCACCTGGATCTTATCTAAGGCGTAAGACAATTTGGTCTGCAGACCAAAGCTAAAATCTTGAGAAACACCCAAGGAATAGTTTTGCATTTTGAGACGGTCGTAGGTAATCGCCGAACCAAATTGCTCTTTACCATCGTGTCCAATTCGCGCATTGGCGAACAGACGCGGAGTAAAAATCAAATCAGCTTCGCGTGATTTCAGCGCCGACGCTTCGGCCTGCTCACTGCTTGCTTTATACCCAGAACTTTGTTGTTGAACTTGCCCCAAATACTCATTGAGTGAGAGGGCAGAAGCTGAGTTTCCAGCGAGAAGGGCTGCAAAAATCAGCGTGAGACTAGAGAATTTCAGTACATCGGATTTCTTCATAAGTGCTCTCCGTTAAGTAATCGCTTACATACTTAACCTACAATATGAGGATTAAGTATGCAATCAATTACTTTCTTGATCTAGACAAAGGCTTATGATACATTATATAAAGTTAAGTACTTTTAAGTATTTAGTTAATTTTCAGGAGGTTTTCAATGACGGAAACATCTCAAACAAAAACGCATAAAGACGAAAGTCCAGCTCATGTTAAGAGTAAAAAAAGGGACCGTTCGGCTTCCGAGGACCGCCTTATTCACGCGGGCTTAGAGATGTTCTCAAAGCTGGGCTTTGACGGCGCAACCACTCGAATGATTGCGAAAAAAGCCGACGTAAATGAATCCCTGATCGCACGTTATTTTGACGGCAAAGAAGGTCTTCTTGTTGCGATTATCGAAAAGTTTCTTGAAGAGATGAACACTCGCGAACTTCCCTACCCTCTTCATGACACTTTGGCCGACGAACTTGAAGCTTACGTGAAAGACCGCATTCAAGAAGGTTGTACTCACGAGGACTTCGCAAAAATTATTTTCTCTCAAGCATTAGTAAATAAGAAATTTAAAAAGCGCGTGACCGAGACAATTCCCATGCAGCTGGATGCACGCCTAATCGCCCGTATGGAAATGCTGGCTGCGCAAGGAAAGATCAAGGCCGGTGCCAATGTTGAAGAGCTTTGCCAAGATATTGATACTTATATGGACGGAATGTTTTTCTTTGAATGTATTCTGCACGAGACAACGAAAGAAGAACTCGTGAAGCGCACGGTGAGATTTGTGCGTTTGTATGCGAAGCTTTATGAGCCTTCTGCGAAATAGTTTTTATTTTTGATTTGTGCGAAAAACAAAACCCGGTGGAAGACCGGGTTTTGTTTTCTAAGACCAATAACGACTTAAGTCGCGCCGCAAAAAACAAATATTTATTTATTAACTCATTTGCCGTAATGTATTAAAAGGGGACGCCTTTGTAATTAATATTATATTAATATTATTGTCATTTTCGTATCCACACTTAAATTGAGTTTAATTTTCTGGTATGATATCCGATAATGGGTAGGTAGAGTTGGCAAAAACAAGAGTTCATAGGAAAGTAAAACCTGCACATGTTCCACCGGCAAATCATCTCGCTAAAGTTAAAAAGCTAACGGAACAAAATAAAATTGAAGCCACAAAGACTAGGGCTTTGGATTTTGTGCAAAGAATTTACAAGTGTGGACCTTCAGACGCCATAAAAAAAATCACTAAAGAAATACTGGAACTAGATAAATCCAACTTTGCGCATACACGAACTATCAACTCCCTTGAATGTGATGTTTATGGAAAAATTATTGATGCGATTCCATGGTATATCAAGTTTTGTATAGATAAAGACAATCTGGGCAGAAAAGGCGAGTTCGTAAACAATCTGTCTTTTCACCCAACAGAGGAAGAACTAACAACACAGTCTGGAAAAATTCCGGCATACTCCGGAGGAAAAAAATGAACAAAAAAATGCAATGCCCAGTTTGTGGCGGGTTGGTCGAGAAAAAAAATATTAAAGGAAAGACCTTTCAATGGAAGTGGTTTTCCGAAGTCCCTGTTTTAAGCAACTACTACCTCCCGGTATGTTCAAAATGCGGAGAAATGTTTATCAATCCTGAAGCAGCACGTAGTTTAGACATTTTTTTAAAAGATTCTGTACTTAGCGCAACAAAAGAATTCCTTCGAAAGCTAAAAGAGAATTCAAAATTAAGCCAGAAGGAGTTGGCAGACGATATCGGAATTTCGGAAGTATATTTGTCGAGCCTCATAGGCGGCAAAAAGGTTCCAAGCTTATCAGTTTTTAACTTAATCAAAATCACGGCAAAGAACACAGCTTTATTAGACGAAATGAAAACCCTCAAAGGCAGATCAAGTAATTATGCATCTAAAAATTCTGAAATGAAAAAGTTTAAGTTTTTGAGTACTTCCGAACAGGAAACATACAGCAAAGAATCTACATTCAATAACATCCTTTGCGAGGAAATAATACATTGAAGGTCTTCAAGCCCTATTTTACGACATTTTATTCTTATAAAGGCGGTGTCGGACGCACCAGTGCTCTGATTAATTCTGCTCTTCATAGAGCAATTGAAGGAGATCGAGTTGTTGTGATTGATTTCGACCTTGAAGCTCCTGGAATCTGGCCTTATGTAAAAGAAATTGCCAAACATTACTCAGTAGACGTCGAGCTAGAAAACAGAGATGGCATCCTTGAGTATTTATATGAGGCAGTAAATTCTAATGAAATACCGAACTTAAAATCGCGTGCTGTTTCCGGTAAAGATCTGGGATTAAAAAACATCGAAGGTCAGATTTGGTTTATTGGGGCGGGAAATACTTCAAAAGCGGATTACTCCAGAAAGTTATCAGCACTAAACTGGGCAAGTATTTTTGAAAATAATGCCGGTGCTGCGATTTTAGCAAATTTTAAAAAACAATTGGCGCACGAATTTGACCAACCCGATCATATCTTTATAGACTCCAGAACAGGAATCACAGAAGTCGGCGGAGTTTGTACAAAGTATTTAGCTGATCAAGTGGTCACATTGTCATCATTAAATGATCAAAACATTAGGGGAACTGCAAAAGTTGTAAATTCTTTTAGACAATCAAATATATCAACAATACTGGTTGCCTCAAACGTACCCGCAGGTCTTCCCTGGGGGAAGGATCAAATGTTCACAGAGAGAATCAATCTCTACAAAGAAGCCTTTGGGTCATTCCCTAGTCTGCTAGTTTACCACTACCCGAGTCTTTCTCTTTCTGAATGCATACCTGTTTTGTTCTATGCAGAAAAAGAACACTCAATTCTCCCCGCTGATCCTCTCCTAAAGTCATACGCCAATCTTTCTGATGAAATCGATCAAAGAAATCCAAATAGTTTTAAGATATTAGTTCATGACATTAGCTATTCTTTATTTGCTTCCGCTCCAAATAAGGAAGTATTAGACGCGTATTTTGCATTCTGGGAAAAATACTATTCAAACAGAAACTCGCTGTTAAATTTTCTTAAAGACCTATATTCGGTGATTCTTGTTTTGCAAGAAAACGACATCGGAAAAGAGCTGTTAAAAAAAGACCGCCTGAAAGAACTCAAGGCTATAAATAATTATGCTCCGACCAACTACCCTTCATTAGAAACCTTAAAAGATTTTATAACTATGAAAGCAGGAGTGGAAATCGTTAAGGAGATAGAGAAAGATTGTTCATATTGCAAGAGCGCCGGAGAATGGTTTCAATTATTACATGAAATGCCGAGAATTCGTGCGACTGAGATTCTAATTCGCGAAGGCTACTATGATTTCATTCTAAAAAACGTTAAGTCTTCAGAAGACGACGAAAGCACCGTGAATATCTTTGGAAGGGCCTTCTGTTTTGAAAAAACAGGGCAAGAAGAAAAAGCTTTGGAGCTCTATGAACAATACATTCAAGCATTAGGAGAAAGATTTGACGAATTCGAATCCTCACTTCCATTCATCACAATGGCATTTGCAGCTGAAAAGATTAATAATTTGGAATTAGCCCAAGAGGCAATCCAAAAAACTCACAAATTCCTTAAGACTTCTAGTGAGTCCGAATATTTTATACCAGCAACCTGGAAAAAAACGAATAACATCAAAGAGTTTAAAAAGTATGTTGCAGAGTTAGAAAACTCGATAAATAAAAAAATGCAAATTTGACTATAACGACTCAGGGATTTTTTTAAATGCATTAAGCCCGATAAAAATATCGGGCTTTTTCTTAAATTATTGTTACTCAAAAGCCGGAAGATCTACAATCACTCCACCACCGTTATTTGCTGGTGGATTCGATGGTTGCTTTTGCTGCTCTTGTTGTTTCTTCTTTTCTTCTTCCTCTTTTTTCTTACGAGCTTCTTCGTCTTTCTTGCGTTGCTCTTCTTGCTGACGACGTAATTCTTCTTGGCGTTTTTGCTCTTGAGTGCGTTGCTGCTGTTGATCCGCAGATTGACGACGCTGTTCTTCCTGGCGACGTTGTTCATCCAAACGACGTTGCTCTGCCGCACGCTGTTCGGCTGCACGACGAGCTTCTTCAGCTTGTCTGCGTTTGTCTTCTTCGATACGGCGAAGCTCTGCTTCACGACGGGCTTTGGCTACGGGGTCAAATTTCTCCAAGCACACGCGAGCTGCCTGAACACCAGACAAACCGTCATTGTTATAAGCGCTGATAATACACTTATTCAATTCTTGGTTGGTATTATTGCGGCACAAACGATGAGCATCTGTCGCAAGTCTTGAATTTTCGATTTCTTGACCGCCGCGGGAGTAAAGGTCGATTACACATGATGAATAGGACGGATTAATAGTTCCTTGGCAGAGCCCTAAAGCGTATGAGCGGTAATCGAAATTTCGATCTTCAGTAACACCGACGAGATATCTTGATAATGACAATGTACATTGTTGGACTTGACTGCGTGTCTCATTTCTCGAGCACAAAAGGCCCGCTGTATCAAAATCTTTCTTAGATATATTCTTTGTAAACTCAAGAGTACAGTTTCGGAACTCACGGTCGCCCCTACCGTTTGAGTACAAGCATGCTTGAGAAGCATAGATAACATTATCCGGATGCGGACCTCCATTGGCACGCAAAATAGAATCCAGATCGTTCGTCAAACCGATAGTGCAATCTCTAAATTGGAAATCAGTGCGTCCCTGCATACAAGCAAGATCAGTCTTGGATTCATGAGTACTCAATTTTTGATAAAGATACATTGAGCAAGTTTCTTCCTGAGGAGTCATAGCACGCTGAGTACCTTGAATGATATAGGCATTGGAAATGCTTGAAGCAGTGGTGACGGATAGAACAGCCAAGATTAACTTTTTCATATAATCCTCTTAATTCAGTCCCAACTCTTGCAACTGTTGAGCCACGACTTCCCTCTCAAAATCATGGGCTTCAGCCACCCTAGCCCTGACTAACTCTTTAACATAAGCGACAATTTCCGGGTTCTCAGTAAATAATGCTGTTGGTACTGGCTTTATATCATCATCTGCATCCTGCTCTTGCGGAGGCGGTGGCGGTGGTAAAGGCGCACCTACAGTTTCAGCTCGAAGCTCCAGGGAACTCAGAGTTTCTTTTAATGCAACAAAAGAGGAAAGTACGCGATCCAGAGGACGATTCTTTAGCCAGCTGAAAATCAAGTTTATGCTCACAACACGATCGAACCTTGAGCACTGCTCACCTACTAAAGAAAGAAGCTCTTTGTCAGCGTTTTTAAAACCAACATAGATAAAATAACTTTCATTTCTTTGAGCTTCCGTTACATATTTATAAACGAAGTGTATTTTTAAAGACCTGTCCACTACAGTTTTATCAAGATAGTATTCAAATAAATTCAACGTACCGCAAACACTTTGAGTCGGAGGAATATAGTTGTCTTCAAGAAACTGTTCAAGAATTTGCAAGTCATTTTTGATGCACACAAGTGTGGCCTCAGCGAGTAATTTTCTTTGACTCTTCACCACTAACTCTCGAAGTTCTCTTTTCTCTATACGCGCATTCCCCAGCCTCGAAGCTCCGTAAGTCGGTCTGAATGGAGATGCGCCGGCGTCTAATAAATCTCTAAAATAATCGTGGTAATTTCCGTCCAAAGCCATTTCCAAAAGGGAACGGCCGCCAGAACTCAGTTTATTTAAATCAGCGCGGCTTGAAACCTTAAGAACTGAGTAAAATAGTTTGCTATCATTGGTCGAAATCGCCAACGCCAGTTTATCGAAATTTGAAGAAAGAGTATTCGCAAGAATCTCTTTCTCATTTGAATTTAAAGTTTTCGCAGTATCACTACCATCTTTTTTAAACGAGCATCCCGCCACAAAAAGTAGTGAAAGAATAATTGATAGCCATTTCATGAAAACCTCCTCAGGGCATAACAAAACCCGGAGTGGGAAGAGAGAAAACCACTCCGGGCTATGCTAGGAACTTTCGGAATTACTTCATCGGTTTTGTGTGAACCGCGAATTTTTCAAACTCACCGTATTCGTGAAGTTTGTTATAAAGAGTCTTGATCGTGATACCCAAGTTGTTAGCAGCTTGAGTTTTGTTTCCACCGAAGTGAGCAAGAGCTTTCAAGATGTAACGCTTTTCTAGCTCGTGCAAAGTCATTTGTGGATCGTAATCAATAATGTCTTTTTCCATCTCACCGTTACGGATGTTTTCTGGAATATCGTTAAGCATGATCATGTGGCCTTCAGACAAGATCTGAAGTCTTTCGCACACGTTTTGAAGCTCACGGATATTTCCTGGCCAGTCGTAACGCACAAGGGCTTTCATCGCTTCTTCATTCACAGAACGACCGCGATTCAAATAAGCATGTTGAGAGTTGTTCAAGAAGTGATTCACCAACGCCGGAATGTCTTCTTTACGACGGCGAAGAGGCGGAGCACTTACTACGATTGTGTTGATACGATAGAACAAGTCTTCACGGAAGTTGCCTTTGATAACTTCTTGATCCAACTCTCTGTTCGTCGCACAGATCAAACGGATATCAACTTTGATAGGGTCTTTACCACCGACGCGGTAAACTTCACCTTCTTGGATGAAACGAAGAAGTTTAGCTTGGATAGCCGGATCCAACTCACCGATTTCATCAAGGAACAAAGTTCCGCCGCTCGCCGCTTCAGCCAAACCGATTTTACGATTGTAAGCGCCAGTGAAAGAACCTTTTTCGTGACCGAAAAGTTCTGACTCAAGGAGAGTCTCACGAAGAGCACCGCAGTTGATGGCAACAAACGGTTTGTTCTTACGACCTGAACGATCGTGGATAGAACGAGCGATAAGCTCTTTACCTGTTCCAGACTCACCCAACACCAAGATGTTCGCGTTAGAAGGAGCCACGCGATCGATCATCTTCATGAGACTTCCCATCACTTCAGATTGATAGACGATGGTCTTGTTTTCCAAAACTTTTGAAGTTTGGTTTGTGTTCCACATGACTTGGTTTGCATTCTGAGAAGAGGGCAAAACGGTCGTTGAGTTGTTATCGTTCATTGGCTCCACCTTTCGGTAAACGTACTTTAAAAAGAAAGCTTGGGTGGGCGTCTCAAATTGAATATCTCAACTTGATACGCCGCAGCAACGCATTGAGTTATAACCTTGGTCGTGTAAGATTTGCAAGTAAAATTTTGCATGGCGTTATATTAATTTTAGGGTTTTAGCTAAAACTAATAGGATTTCAGGTCATGGCGAAGGCTTTTAAACTGGCCGAAAATATCGATAAGTATCTGAAATACATGACTTTTATTAAGTCAGCCTCCCCGCTTACGATCAAAAGCTACAAATTGGATTTGAACCAGGCTTTTAATTATGAATATCACTCGCTTTCATCAAAAAGCTGGAGCGAGGCCGACCTTCTGGCCACCGCCCGCGGAGCCTTCAATGGATGGGCTCACTTATCCTTGGCCTCCCGCAATCGCAAAGCAGCCACACTAAAAAGCTTCTTCTCCTGGGCCTTTGATCAGGGCCTTACAGAGAGAGATCTTTCCCTGCAAATCGCCAGTCCCAAAGTTCCGAAGAAGCTGCCGCATTTTTTAAGTGTCGATGAAGCTCTCTCTGTGCTTAACAGTTTTGATACGCACAAAGAAATTCCGCTGAAAGAAAAAGTTCTGTTTCTGCTTTTGTACGGCGGAGGACTGCGCGTGAGTGAAGCGTGCCATCTCAAATGGTCTGATCTTCAATTGGGACAGAAAATTTTGCGCGTCAAAGGAAAAGGTTCCAAAGAAAGAGTCGTCGCACTTCCTTCACTGACTGTGGAGGTTTTGCAGAGATGGAAAAAAGAAAGTTCTTTTGATGAATTTGTTTTCGGAGAAAAACCTCTGAACACACGCACGGCGTACGAGATGGTTCGTCAAAGCGGAATTCGTGCGGGGCTGTTAAAGCCACTTCATCCACATGCTTTAAGACACAGCTTTGCCACTCATCTTCTGAGCAGCGGAGCCAACTTAAGAACTCTGCAAGAATTATTGGGCCATGAAAGCCTGCAAGCGACGGAAAAATACACCCACTTAGGCATTGATCAACTGGCGCGCACGATGGAAAAGATGCATCCGCTGGGAAAAAAGAGCGGCTAAAGCGTCGCGTGCTCCAGATAGTGCTTCACCATCTGCTCGACATTGTAGAGTTCATCATCCACCGTCTGACGGTAATTCACCAATTGATTTGTATCTGCAAGATTGGCTTTTAAAAATGGAGCCATCCAAGGTTCTGCATTCACCACACCTTGTTGAAGTAAGAATTTTAAATAGAAATGCATTTTTAAAACTAAGGGATCTTGGGCGGTCTCGATCGCTTTTAAAGTATTGCCGAGAAGGTTGAATAAAAATTCTGAATTCTTATCCCCTTCTTGACTCACCTTGCTCACACACTCTAACGCATGCAAGGCCAATTCAAGATGATCATAGTCTTTGCGAATTCCAGGGAAATCATTGATCAAGGTTGCTTCTTGAAGAACGTTGAGCTGTCCTTCATCGGCGGCTTGCTTGTACGTGAAGGTCACAAAGTGCGAGGGCTCAAGAACTCCCCCGCCAAAGCGCTTCTTACTTTTCAAAGCTCCGCGCGCAATAAAAGACAGCTTCTCACCTTTTGGCGAAAGTGCATGAATAATCAAATCCGCCTCGGAATATTTGATCTTTCTTAAAATGATAAAGCGGTCTTGTCCTTGCGTCACAAATCCTTCGTGGTTTTACTTAGGCTTATCTTATAAGAACTCCTGAAAAAAGTATTCTTTCATTATTGAGACCGGACGTGTCGAATCGCCTTCTGTAAAAAACGTGACAATAATAGTAACATTTAAAAGAATTTTTCAATAACAGAGGAACCAAAATGAAAGACCACTCATTATTTAAGCCCTTCCAATATAAAAATCTGCAATTAAAAAATCGCATCGTGATGGCGCCGATGACGCGATCGAAGTCTCCGAACGGGATTCCTACGGAAGATGTCGCCAAATATTATCAACGCCGCGCTCAGGGCGAAGTAGGCTTGATTCTTTCAGAAGGAACCGTCATCAATAGACCTGCGTCTTCGAATGACAACAATGTTCCTCGTTTTCATGGTGAAAACTCTCTTAAAAAATGGAAAGTCGTGATTGATGCCGTTCATGAAGCCGGTGGGAAAATGGCTCCACAAATTTGGCATATGGGAAAAATGAAGCCTCACCAATCAGGATGGCTTCCACCGACTCCTTTTGAGGGCCCTGCTGATATGAGCCTTGAAGACATTCACACGACGATCGAGGCTTACGCACAAGCGGCTCTTGATGCAAAAAATCTGGGATTCGATACTGTGGAAGTTCACGGTGCTCACGGCTATTTGATTGATCAATTTTTCTGGGATGGAATGAACACGCGCAAAGATGAATTTGGCGGATCTTCTATTAAAGAAAGAAGTCGTTTTGGAATTGAAGTCATTAAAGCTATCAGAGCAAAAGTGGGACCCGACTTCCCGATTCTTCTTCGTTTGTCTCAGTGGAAACAACAAAACTACGAAGCAAAACTTGCACAGACTCCGAAGGAAATGGAGGAGTGGCTGCTTCCTTTGAGTGAAGCGGGCGTTGATATTTTCCACTGCTCACAAAGAAGATTTTGGGAGCCGGAGTTTGCAGATTCTGATTTGAACTTTGCAGGCTGGGCAAAAAAGATCACAGGCAAACCGACAATCACGGTGGGTTCAGTGGGCCTGAGCAATGTGGATTTTATCCAAAGTTTTAAAGGTCAAAGTGCTGAAGCAGGATCACTGGAAGAATTAACTCGCCGATTGGATCGCGGAGATTTTGATTTGGTTGCTGTCGGTAGAGCGCTTTTATCTGATCCAATGTGGGTTAAAAAAGTGAAGGAAGAAAGATTCGCGGATTTAACTGGGTTTAATCCAGCGGATTTAGCCGTATTAACTTAATTTAAACACTCCAACTTTGCTGAGCTTTGACTTCTTGATAAGAAGTTTCCAAAAGCTTGGCAAAGTCTGTCGTATTCAAAAGTTCGGGCCCTACGATCAACATTCCACGCAACTGTTCTTGTGATGGACTTGGTTCCCACCAGTGACGGAACATTTTAATCACCGACCAGTGACACATGTTTGTGCTGGAAAGCTTCTGCCAACCTTGTTCAGAAGAAAGACCTAATTTTTTAAACAAAACTTCGGCAACAGCTTCCGCACTAGCATCTGCAAAGACACACACAGCGCGATCAAACAAACGTGCGCTCCCTGCTTTAAAAACGGCGTAGCCACAGATGCAATATCTTTTTCGAATTTTTCTACGAGCGGAGGATTTTGCGAACGCACCGAGCGTGCATCCATGATTGTTTTTAAAAATTCTTCTTTATCCCACGTCATATTTTGCGCCAGCAAAGAAGGAGATCTAAATCTCTCACCCAACACAGCAATAGCGGCCTGAGGCGTATAGGAACAAAGACGAGCCGTGTAAGGACGAATCTCTGTTGCCTGATAAAAATGTCGAGCATGCGAAACGCGGAAAGAAAAAATACGCTTCTCATTTAAAAGCTTATCAAGTTCATCGGCAAAAGGATAAAGCTCCCCCGTCACCGGATGATCTTCACTGAATAACACAAAGTTGGTGTCCTTCTTAAGACTCTCGACCCATTCTTTTACGTCTGTAAGTTTTAAATGCGACAACGCATTTACTTCATAAGTTTCTTTGTAATAGTACGGAAGAAGACTTTCAAAAACGGAAGTTTGTCCTAAGATCACGCCAATGGATTTTTTGTGCGACATAAATTGCGCGGTGCCTTGTGCGATTTCAAAAACGGCCTGACCGATTCCTTGAAAACTTCGAACACGCAGGCGCGCATCCAATCCTAAGGAAGACTTCACTTGATCATTTAATTCTTCCCAGGATTCCGGGCGCACAACATCGATGAACATACTTCTTAAAAATTTATCAGATTCCCTCACAAAAGAGAGTGCGACAAAGGTCTTATTTTAAGACCTGATTTGTGTATCTAGAACTAGAACATTACACTAGGAAGACGTTTTCAGGAGTTTCAGAATGAAAAAGATCCTTTCTCTTTTGTCCGTCACAATTGTCAGCGTTTTGTTAAGCTCTCAGGCACATGCTCTTTTTGAGGCACGTGTTTCTTACGGCTTACTTGCGACAAACGCAGATTTAGGCCCTCTGTGTCCAACATGTTCCGCACCTGCACCCAGCATTGTTCCCACTTATGGACTTGGTGCCGACGCCATTTTAACATTGCCAATTCCTTTGATTCCCGGAGTGGGAATTCGCTATGAAAACATGGGCCTCACGGCAAGTTCAGGTGGAGTTGATTTTAAAGCGGATTACACACGCACTGCGCTGATTCTCAATTGGCGTCCCATTGATAATTTTATTTATTTGGGCCCGATTCTCACATATGGAATTTCTCATTCAACGAAATTAAAAGCAGAGGATGGCGGCGTGAAGAAAGCTGATTTTTCAGCAGATTCCGTGAAATCTTACAGCGTGGGTCTAGAAGGTGGATTAAAGCTCATTGGCTTCTCTGTTGGAGCTGAAATCGGTTACCTCGATTTTCGATGGAACGATGCAAAGGACTCGACTGGTAACGCGCCTACTCAAGATATCAATATGAGCGGCACTTACGCTAAATTTATCCTTGGCTTTTCTATTTAAGTGTCGAAATCTAAGCACCTCTGCTAGACTTTATTGTGAGAGGTGCTAATGACAAAAAAACGTATCGAATGGCCTGTGGCTTTATTCCTGATCCTCAATCCACTGGTCACATTGATTCTGACTCCGATTTATTTTTATTATTATGGTTTTCAGTGGGGCATTCTTCTTTTCGCACTTGTTTTCGCAGCTGCCACAAACCTTAGTATCACAGCGGGATACCACCGCCTCTTTTCACATAAAAGTTATGATGCGCATCCCATGGCCAAAGCTTTGTTCTTGCTTGTTGGTGCGTCTGGCTTTCAAGGCTCTGCATTGAAATGGTCTTCAGACCATCGCCGCCACCACACGCACATTGATGGAGAAAAAGATCCTTACAACATCAATGAAGGTTTCTGGTATGCCCACATGGGTTGGCTGTTCTTTAAAGATTCTGTAGATCAAAAAATCCAAGCTCCTGATCTTGAAAAAGATTGGATGGTGAAATTCCAGCACAAATATTATGTGCCACTGGCGATCATCACAGGTTTCGCTATTCCTACTTTAATTGGTTGGATGATGGGCTCATGGTTGGGTGGTCTTGTGATCGGCGGAGGCCTTCGCATCGCTTTGACTCAACAAAGCACTTTCTTCGTAAACTCTTTGTGCCACACCTTGGGCAAACAAACTTACTCTAAAGAGATCTCTGCCCGCGACTCTTGGTTCGTAGCGGTTTTGACTCACGGAGAAGGCTACCACAACTTCCATCACAAATTCCAAATCGACTACCGCAATGGAATCAAGTGGTATCACTGGGATCCAACTAAATGGGTGATTCGCTCTTTGAACTTGATGGGTCTTGCCACGAAACTTCGTCAGATTTCCAACGCGGAAATTTTGAAAGCGCGTCTTCAGGCGGAAGCTGCTGAAATGACGAAGCACGGATTTGCGGAAGAAAAATTGCTTGCGATGAAAGAGAAAATCTTGGAAGCGCAAAACAAGATGAAGAAAATCCGCGAAGACTACGAACAGTTTAAACTTGATGCTGCTCGTAAGCGTGAAGAACTTAAAGAGGCTTACGATCACAAGTTGGCGGAACTTAGACGAGAGCTAGAAATTGCCAAGCTAGAATTCCAAATGGGAATGAAACAATGGCAAGTGTGCTTGAGATCTGTTTAAGATTTTAAAAAGATAAAAATAAAAAACCCCACAAGAAATTGTGGGGTTTTTTATTTTCTAAATTAGCTCACCTGGCCTATTTACAAGTATTCGCCTTGTTATAGAAGAAGTAGTGAAACTTCGAAAGATCCGCAACGTTGCGATCATCATACGACTCGCTTACTTTATTTCTCGCCGCTAAATGCTTCTCACAATCCTGACGACGGTATTGTTCATTAATAACCATCATGTCCTGGAAGGACGGCAGATAACCTTTTTGCTTGTAAAACTCGGCTTCCTTCTCATAGATATTTTTCTCTAGAGTTTTCGCGACTGCTTCAAACTGCACATTCGTTTTAATTGAATCAATAGGCATATATTTTGGAAGAGTGTCTGCCACCATTCCGAACTGACGAACGAATTTTGCAAGATATGCTTTCACGGAATGCTGAGGCGCCCAGTGGAAAGAATAATCCTTTTCGATCATCCAAGAGTAGACGCTCTGTAAAACCGCGTCTTGCATGCGCACTTGACGAAGAAGCGGATAGAAACGGTGTTCCGCGATCAAATCAAAGCGAGGGTCCACTTCAATGTCATAAGGAGCAAACAATGAAGTTTTCGTTACACCCAAAGATTTTGGATATTCGGAGTTTTTAAACTTCGTCACCGTGCTGCGATACTTTGGAATAATGAACTTTTTGTCTGAAGCCATATCATAGGCATAACGAATGACCTCTGAACAGAAGAGCGTCGAATAATCGTCATCATCCATCGCAAAGTCGTAGCGGATGCCTTTTTTCTGATCCAAGGCGCCCTGAGCTTTGTCATAGATTTTTCGTGCCGCTTTTTTTGCCAACGCTTCATCAGGTTGACGGTACAAAGCCACACGGGCATCTTCTTGCTGTCTCCATTTTTCAAGTGGAGTCACAATTGTTCCATACTGAATCAAAGCTTCAACGACGTATTTTTTGCCAGCTTTATCTTCACCCACGATGGCTAAGTGAGAGAAATTTCCCTCCTCGTCACCAATACGCGCGATCATCGCAGAGACGTGGGATTTTCCACGGACAAGCATTACGTCACCGCTCTTAAGTTCAAAACCGGCATATCTTGGATTTGTCCACGTGTTCGGTCTTGAATTCGCCATGATCGGTGTTGCTTTGAAATCATAAACCTTGTTTCTAAAGAGCCACTCTAAAAGATACTCTTCAGAAAAACGCGCATACTGAAATCCTTCACGGATCTTTTGAATACAGTCTTTAGAAAGCTCGTTGCGAGAATCAAACTCACGAAGTTTGTCATGCAAGACCACGCGGATTTGGAAAATCGTATCCATCACCTCAGAGCCGTGAGTTTTTAAAGCCTCGACCTCTTGCGGTGTTTTTGGAATAAAGTGGTCAGCCGGTAGATAATAAAGATAATCCGTCACTTGATTCACGAACTTTGCGCAGGTCGCAGGATTGAAGATCTGCGGGTTTGAAATATCATTTAAAACCTTTTGGCTTCCGCTAATAAGTTCCTGAGTGTTTGCAGGATTACGATACGTTCCGATCTCAGGATGCGTGGGCTGACTTTTGCAACCAGCCATCGTCAAAGCTGCAAAACCATAAAGAAGAATCTTTTTCTTCATGCAAATCTCCTTAAATAATTCAGTCACTATTCGGATATTCCTCGGAATTCTGTAACTCGACTTAGGTGTGTTCCGCGTAAAAAATGTTTACAGAAAGAAGACGCTCACTCTACCTAAGTCCATCAACTTCATCCGCCAAGAGTACGATAAGAGAAGTGCTTATTTTTCTAACAAGAGTTCGACAACGTTGAGGAGACAGCATGAGTGATGCAGCTATGAAGCAAGAATTTTTCCATATTGATGAACACAATCGCAAGAAAGTGATTCGTCAAGACCGCACAGCTCTAGAGCCCGGTTCCTGCTTCCTTGATTTCAACGGTCGCCAACTTGAAATGCTTAACATCAGTTCTTTTGGTTGCGCGGTTCTGGTTTCAGCCACAGAGTTTCAAGATTTGAAAGCTTGGTTTGAAAAAAATCCGCACATTGAAGCCAACGTTCTTTATAAAAATATTCAAACTCAAAATGTGGGCCTTCGTTGGGCGCGAGCAGAAGATCATGCGAAATCTGCTACAGGCGAAATGATTGTCGGCTTTGAAGTTTTGGGTGAACCATTGAAAGTCGACCGCATCAAAGCTTTGGAAGTCTCTTCAGAAGTGATTGCCGAACAAACGCAATATGCTCGCGACCTTGCACAACTTCCTGCTGAATTTAAAACCTTCGTTTACGAAATGAAGGATTGGCTTGAAAAACTAAAAACGAAAATTGATAAGCTCGAAGCGGAGACTCCCGTTGATAACTGGAAAGAAGCGCAAGATTATCGTCTGACGATTGCCGATACTGTCGCAGAATATCTGGGCCAGTGCATTCCTGCGAAGTACTCTCAAGTGCCACAGCTTATTAAAAACTTTACTCCGGACCAATTGAAATGGGCGACTCAGTTTGCTCGTGAACAAATCGGTCACCTGGTTTATGGTGCTCCGTTTGCAAGCCGTGCTTATTACAAGCCTCGTGGTTATGCGGGTGATTACGAGATGATGAATCACCTATATCGTGATGAGCTTGTGGGTAAAACATTGTTCGACCAATGCATGCACAAGTATTTTATCGACGAGCCTGCTGGGGCCGCAGTTAAAAACCGAGGTCAGTACCTTTTTGAAAAGATCACACAACTTTTCAATGACACTCCTGCGAAACAACCTTTAAAAATTCTTTCTGTAGCCAGCGGTCCTGCGATGGAGCAACAGATCTTCCTGCAAAATGGAAACCAGTTCTATGGCCGCCCCGCTGAGTTCACGTGCTTGGATCAAGATGAAGAGTCTTTAAAGCACGCGCAAAGACAGCTTCACTCTGTAGAACGCTTCGTTCGCTCTGGTTTTAAATTCAAGTTCAATAATATGGCGATTCGCAATGTGATTGCGGCCGGCTGCCCTGAACAAGATTATGACTTGATCTACTCTGCGGGTCTTTTTGATTATTTCACAGAACCTGTCGCGCAAATGGCGGCACAAAAAATGTTGGCCTCTGTAAAACCAGGGGGTCGCGTTGTGATCGGTAACTTCAGTAAAGACAATCCGTGTGTTCCATTTATGGAGCTCGTTCTTGATTGGCATTTGATTTACAGATCTGAAGAAGATCTTTTGAGAATCTTTAAAGGCATGGGCTCTAAAGTGTGGGTTGAAAAAGAACCTCTTGGAGTGAACCTTTTTGTTGTGATTCAAAAATAAGGACGTTGACGTTTGATTATTGGAAATGAGATCACGACGGCTCAGTTGCGTGAGTCGGAAGTGCTAGATGAAATTAGATCGGTCTTGCGGGTCATCGCAAATTGGATGGCCATACCGCTCTTTTTAGCCTTCTGGATTGCGGATCTCATTTACGTTCCTCAATACAAATGGCCTTTTCTGGCGTTGCGCTTGACGATCATTCCACTTTGTTTTCTTGCTAAGTACGAATCCAAAAGAGAGCAAAGTGCCCGCCGCGCACAAATATTTTCGGCTCTCTATGTGGGTCTTGTTGCGTTACCAATCAACGTGATGATCGCAATGATTCCCGATGTAGGAACTGGTTATTATGCTGGTTTAAATCTGGTGGCTATCGGCGGACTGTCTTTTATTCCATTTTCTATGGGATTTTTTCTTTGTACAGCTTTAGCGATCTATCTTCCCTATTACGCGATCGTTTTAACTAGAGCACAAAATCTTCAAGATATCTGGTCGATTGTTCTTAATTCTTTCTTTATCGTTGGCGCGATCATCATTTGTTTTTTGATTCGATTCTTTCACGAGCAATTGCGCATCCGAGAAATCAACAGCCGATTGGCATTGAAAGCCGAGATCGCCAATCGCGATAACGTTATCCGCACGAAAACAGAAGAAGCCGTTCGTTTAAATACTTTAAGCACACAGTTCAGCCCACAAGTCGTTCAAGCCATCCGCGATGGACGAGTCGATATTGAAAAAGGTGTGCGCCGTTCGCAGATTTGCGCAATATTCGTCGACATCGTAGGCTCTACAGAACGCGTTGTCCGTTTAGATCAAGCCAAAGTGGATTTAGTTCTGGCGCGCTTCATGGACACGGTCGTTACGATCTTTTTAAAATACGACATCACGATTGATAAATTCCAAGGTGACGGAATTTTGGCGTTTGCGAATGATCCGATCCGCTATGGAGATTTCATTCAGCGCACGTGCTTAGCCGCTCTTGAAGTTCGCGAAGCTTTGAACCAAGACCGCGAATTCTATTTGATGAACTGGAAAAAAGAGATGCAAATCCGCATTGGCATTTCTTCGGGTTATGCGAATGTCGGTTTTTATGGAAATAAAAAATTCTTCCGTTCTTACACGGCGATTGGCGCTCCCCTTCCTTTTGCCTCTCGTTTAACGAACTTAGCCGAACCCAATCAAATTCTTATTGATTCCGACATCGCTCAATGTTTGATGGCAGAAAACTATCAGGTCCGAAATATCGGAGAGCGTGTGATTAAAGGTTTTGAAGGCGATCAGCATTTCGTTTTTGAACTGATTCGTCCACCTGATACTAAAAAAGAAACCAATACAAGTCACTGCCCTCACTGTGCAGACTCTGTTTTGTACTTGGATACCAATGCTCAAGGTATTTTTGTGATGAAATGCCGCCAGTGCGGATTTGAACTGGCGGACTTACAAACGACTACGGCTTAGCTTCGACTTTCATCGCAACATTCTTGTTAATCATATACATCATCGACAATGTGACACAGATCACACCGACAATAATGTATCCCAAGGTGTCGAAATGCTCGATAGAACCATTGGCTCCCTCAACAACAATCAGACCCGCAATCACAGAGGCGATACCACCGGACACAGACTGGATGGAAGAACTCACCGACATGAAAGCACCACGATTGGCCGGAGACGGAATCGCCGACATCAACGTTTGTGCTGGAATCATACGGGAGAAAACACCTAAGAACATAATGGCATTAATTAGAATCACCATTGGCAACGGTGTAATTCCCAGGTTCGTATAAATAACAACCATCACCATCATCAGCAAAGATCCGACGATAAACACTTTATACTTTCCAAAATTATCGCTTGCCTTACCAATCATCGGACCGATTACGATCGCACAGATTCCAGAAATCAAATAAATGATAGGAAGCTGAGCCATCGAGATTCCCAAGTTATTCACCGTATAGGCACTTGAAAACGGCATCAGCATAAAGCCTCCCGTCGTCAAAAGAGCCATGGTCACATAAGCCAAAAGATACTGTGGTGTCTTCACTGTTTCTGTCAGATGACGTAAAGGACTGCGCTCAGCTTGCAAGTGCAAGTGACCATCCACGGGCTTAAGATACATCCAAATTAAAACACCTGCGACAGATCCAAAGACAACAATCATTAGAAACGGCGCGTGCCATCCCCACAAGTTAGACAAATAAAGTCCGGCAGGAATTCCCAAAATTTGGCTCGCAGCAAACGCTGTTTGCATTAAGCCCATCACGCGACCGCGCAATTCATATTCAAATAAATCCGTAGCGATGGCTCCGCAGATCGCGCCCAAAACTCCACCGAAAAGTCCTGTGACCATGCGAGCGGCAAGCAGCATATGGAAATTGGGGGCCAAGCCGCAGAATAAAGTTCCTAAGATAAATCCGACATAGAAAAACAAAAGTAATTTTTTTCGGTCATAGCGATCGGCAAACCCCGCCGCTAAAAATCCAGAAATCCCCGCACTCACCGCATACACCGAAACCACCAACCCAAACTGTGTCGGACTGATTTTCAATGCCGGCATCAAAGCCGCCCCTAACGGAGACAAAATCATAAAATCTAAAATAACCGTGAACTGAAGAAACGTTAGAATGGCAATCACTGCTTTTTGATAACTTGTGAACTTCACAAAAACCTCGTTTTACTAAAGATGATTTTTAAATAAATCGAAGTGAGAAGCTCTTTGGGATCAAGGCGCCTTCGCAACACCTCAGCTAAGACTAACGAAGCGCTGTGATGAATGCAAATACTTTGGACAGCCCAGTGACACTCTTCCGAAATCGTTCTCCGTTTGAGAATCTCATCTTGAGACACCGCCGGGTTAAATTTCGATAATCACTGATCTTTTGTGATCTTTTCGAACTTGAACGCTCCTTGCAATACCTCCTGGTATGAAGATTTTGAAGATATACAAACCATTCGTAGCGGGTCTTTTAGGCACGATGCTCCTTGCCGGATTTACCGGAAAGGAAAAATACGTTGAGCTTGAAAGCTATCTTAACGGGCGCACTTCAGCGTCGTTTACGGCAAGCTCCAATAATATTGCAGAGACTTTGCAAGCAGGAACTCGCGGCGAGATCCTCGAGTATAAAAAACTTCCTTCGGGTAATTATGGTTTGCGTATCAAGGTGCTTAACGGCAACCATGCCAATAGCGTCTTTTGGGTCTACCATAAACTCAGTGATTCTGATTTAGCTCTTTATGAAACAGTTCCTCAAGGTTGGGGCAAATCCCGCGCGGTGGCTTCTGTTGAAAAAGCCCGCGGAGTTCAAACAACTCGCGACACGCAAGCTCGCACGGATTCGGGTCGCACAGCGGTGGAATTGATTGGTCAATCTAATAAGTCTTTAAAAACTGCAGGCGAACCAGCCTGTGTGAATTGCTCGATTTCTCCGGTGGCGGGACAGCGCTCACTGCTTCGCCCTCCAACAACTCGTGGGATGTCGAAAGCATGTTCTAATTTGATGAATGCCGAAGGCGAACTCGGTCCTCAAGGACAAAGTGTTTTTTCTATCATGGCTGAGTCTAAATACGCAGGTTACTTCACAGCGAATAATGCCCTAGGAAGTTTCTGCCCGA
This sequence comes from Bdellovibrio sp. BCCA, assembly GCF_037996825.1. Classification (NCBI taxonomy): domain Bacteria; kingdom Pseudomonadati; phylum Bdellovibrionota; class Bdellovibrionia; order Bdellovibrionales; family Pseudobdellovibrionaceae; genus Bdellovibrio; species Bdellovibrio sp. BCCA. The sequence goes on from NZ_JBBNAC010000001.1 coordinate 2,930,923, forward strand.
AGTTCAATACTCTTTCTAAGTCACAAAAACTTCACGCTTGGACTTGGTTCTGGACAGCCTTGGCAAAAGAAGAATCCAGTTGCAACCTAACACAGAAACATGGCACGACTTACAGAGACAAAGCCGGCAACTTGCGTGTCTTGAATCCTCGCGAAGGTTACGGCATGTGGGCTCTTGAAAGAGACCGCAACGTGCGCGCATGGCGCGGAGCTGCTTGCAGCAACATCGGAACAGCCGAAGGCCAGGCACGATGCTCTATCGACATTATGATGCAAACACAGTTATCTAAAGGAAGAACGGCCGGAGTCAATTCGATGAGTTATTGGGGACCAGTTCGTCGCGGTAACACTCAATTGATGCCACACATGAGGAGACTAAGCTTATGTTTCTAAATATCAGAACTACTTTAGCAGTCGCTTTAACGTTCCTTAGTTTTTCAGCTCACGCGCAAAAAGCCGCTTTCTTGGAAGCGGGAAAATACCAACTGACTTCGGGAGAGAAGGCTCTGTGCAGAAGTCTTTCGATTTCTGAAAGTGATTTGCAGGCAAAGCGTTTGTCCATCGGTGGCCTTTATGATTTCGAAGTAGGAAATTCAATCCACAATATCGAATCCGACATCGATCCTGATTGTGAGTTCAGAGAACAAAACCGCGTGCAAAACCGCAGCAACGACACTTTGTTGGTTCGTATCAATGAAGAGTATTGCAAAGGGACATTGCGCTCTAAAACAGTTTCAGCCGCTGTTATCACTCCAAACGAAATTCAAATCCGTCATCAAGTGGACGGGGCTGAGGTAAACTGCGTTTGGCAAAAATAGATTTTAATATTGAAGGGCTTAAAGAGAAAAGCCCTTCATCAGTTTTGCGGCAATCGGATTATCAATCTTTCTATCTGCCGCCATCAACCAGATCTCTTCATAGACTCCTTTGAGAGTCCCTAAAACCACGAGCTTTTTTTCTTTCAATAAATCCGACGCTGCGACCTCCGCAATGGGAATAAGTCCGACCCCTTCCGCGCCTAAAAGCTTTTGCAAGCTTGTATCTTGAGTCTCAGCGATTCTATCCACACGAATATCATTCACTAAGAAATAATGATCGAGATCTCGACGTAATTTACTGTGGACCGTCGGAAAAACAAAAGGCTGCCCTTCAAGTGAATGCGGAAAATCTTTGCGCAAGTGTTTGTATTTCGGAGAAGCACACACCACCACATCTAATTTCGCAATGGATTTTGCATACACCGTTTTAAAATCCACGTTTGGCGGATAGTTGGAAAGAAGAAGGTCGATTTGATGCGCACCCAACTCGCGCAATAAATCCCCACCCGCCCCTTCAAGGACAGAGACATTGCAGTTCCCCTGCTGGTAAGCCTGAAGAATGACTTCCAGAATGATGTGCTTAGGGACACTGTCCAAAGCTCCGATCTGCACATGCACACGGTTGTTTTGCAGACGATCTTGCAGGACCTCCACCATTTCAGATCCTAATTGAAAAACTTGATCAGCGTATTGATAAGCCACCTTGCCGGCTTCGCTTAAGTGCAGTCTTTGCTTGCGTCTTTCAAAAAGATTTTTGCCTAATGACTCTTCCAGTTGTTTTAACTGCGTGCTCAATGTGGGTTGACCGATTTTCAATTTCTCTGCCGCTTTGGCAATACTGCCCTCTTTGGCTATGGTATAAAAATAATGCAGGTGATGATAGTTAAGCCACTGCATTTGATTTTCCACTTTAACAGGCATTCGGACCTCTTCGTTAAAAACAAATAACTTGTTAAAGATTATCGATTTTTTAAAAATTGAGGAAGCGCTTATACTCTGGGTCTTGGAGGTTTCTTCGTGACACAGACTCTTTTGTTCCCGTTTGTCGATTATTGGTGGTTTTATTTAGGCTTCATAGCATTTGTCATTGCAATGCTGGCCCTCGACCTGGGTGTATTTCACAAACACTCCCATACTGTAGGCTTTAAAGAAGCCACGTTGTGGTCTATCGTATGGGTTTCACTCGCCCTGTTATTTAACGCAGGTCTTTATTATTATTCCCTTCACAAGTTTGGTGATGCCGAAGTCGCTAAAAATGTTTCGCTGCAGTTCCTCACCGGATATGTCATTGAAAAATCTCTCTCGATTGACAACATCTTTGTCTTCGTTGTCGTCTTTGGATTCTTCGGTGTTCCTGCAAAATACCAACATCGTGTTTTATTTTACGGAATCATCGGTGCTTTGATTTTCCGCGCGATCTTTATCGCTCTGGGATCTTTGCTGATGCAATATCAAGCGGTCGTTATTATCTTCGGCGCGTTCTTGATTATCACTGGTATCAAGATGATGTTCCAACCTGACAAAGAAGTAGACCCGTCGCAAAACTGGATCATCCGGTTTATGAAGCGGCATATTCGTGTCGCGGATCGTATGCATGAGGATCATTTCTTTATTAAAGAAAATGGTTTGAAATATGCGACTCCTCTTTTTGTGGCGTTGGTTTTCCTGGAATTTACAGACGTGATTTTTGCGGTGGATTCAGTACCTGCAATCTTTGCGATCACGAATGAACCTCTGCTCGTGTTCACTTCAAACATCTTTGCGATTCTTGGTTTAAGATCTTTGTACTTCCTGCTTGCAGGTGTGGTCGATAAATTCCATCTCTTGAAGTATGGTCTAGCTGCGGTTCTTGTTTTTGTAGGTCTTAAGATGGTTTGGTTGAATAAACTTTTTGACGGCCATTTCCCGATTGGTGTGTCGCTCGCCGTGATTGCTTTCTTCATAGGCGGCTCTATTGTGGCCTCATTGCTTATTAAACCCAAAAAAGCGTAAATTAAGTCATGACAAAGGCCCTCCATAAAGAGACAATATCTTTATAGGGGGCTTTTTTATGAATAAAAGACTCTTCTTCGCTCTCAATGCCACAGATCCTTTGGCCGAGACCTTTCCTCCCACCTTCAAAAAATTGAAGATCAATGCCGATCGCAGAGAAATCTCTGTGAAGTGGGTGCCGATTGATAATTTCCATATCACGGTGAGCTTTTTAGGAGATCGGCCCGAAGAAGAACTCCCCTTGATTGCCGAAACACTGCAAACGGTCTGCACTCAGTTTACTCCGTTTGATTTAAAGATCGAAGATATGGGTGCATTCTCCAATGAACACGATGCGCGGGTGATTTGGCTCGGAGTTCAAAAGAAAAGATATCTCGCTGAGTTTAAAGAAATCTTAGATCAAGCTCTTTTAGAAAAACAAATTCTGACGAAGCCTGACGAAAGAGCTTTTTCTCCGCATCTTACGATCGGACGACTTCGCAATCCGCGCAGTGTGAAAGATATGATTTCACCGTTTAAGCGTAAAAGCTTCGGCAAGATCCATGTGAATGAAATTGTTTTGTATGAATCAAATCTGCAGGGAGCGTTTCCAGTTTATACACCCGTGCTTCGCTGCCCTTTGACAGGAGAAGAAGAGGCCGTTGAAGAAGCCTCCCCTTCTTTGTTTTACTAACGAGGAAATGTGTTTCCAAAAAGACGGATATAGATATTGCTGTCGTTCAAAACGAAAGCAAGCTCTCCCCAATGAGGGCCTTGAGTTGTCGGCCAGTAAAATACGCGCGTTGTGCACGTTTGACCCGGCATCAAAACTTCAGGGCAATTTGAAGTCGCATCGTAAGCGAATCCGCGAATTACAATACGACGGATCACTGTCGCATCAGGACCGTTTGCCGTTAATGTGAAATCAGCAAAAGCGCGCGAGTTTTGGAAAATAGATCCAAAGCTGTAGTTGTAATATTGATCTTGTGCTTGAGTTTGCAATGCAAATGTTTGCACCTCACCTGCCGCCAAAGACACGATGGGAGCCAAAAGCAAAGACATCATAACGATGAGCTTTTTCATAAAAGTCCTCCTATATCTAAAGTCTGGAAGAGGACTTTTGCGTGAGCAACTAAAATATCTTTGTCGAAAACAAAAAGAGAGCCAAAAGGCTCTCTTTAATGCTCTGTAGCCAGAAAAAAGAAGCAGGCACCTTTTAGTGTTCGAAGCGTTTGTCGGGGATGAACCAGAGACAGGCCACGGCGATGTAGAGCGCGTATGAAACCCAGTGCATCCAAAATGAGAGAGCAATGGCAATAGCGTAAATGACGACGGAGATTTTTCCTTTGAAGTCTGTTCCCAGTGCTTTGGCAAATTCCGTGTTTTTCCCCGTGCTAAGTAAAGCTCGAGTCAAAATATAATAGGCAATTCCCGCAAAGAACAAAACAGCGCCATACATTGCCACCGGCCAATTTTTTTGGGGATGCTCACCCATCCAAGCTGTGACCACAGGAATCAGCGACAACCAGAAGAGCAAATGCAAATTAGCCCACAACACTTTTCCATTCACGTGTTGAATTGAATGAAACATGTTGTGATGATTGTTCCAATAAATACCGACGTAAATAAAACTTAAGACATAACTGCAAAAGACCGGAACCAGTGGGCGAAGAGCCTCCAGAGATCCCTCATGCGGAACCTTTAACTCCAACACCATAATGGTGATAATGATTGCTAAAACTCCGTCGCTAAATGCTTCAAGTCTTCCCTTGGTCATCAAGTCTCCTGTTATTTTCCCTTACATTGAACGACAGCTAACTGGTCGATAAATTCTTTAAACTGCGGGATTGGAACATAGTCGTAATGACTCAATATGAAGCCAACCACGAGCAACACCATCACAATGACCGCAAACACCTTAACAAGTAAAGTGGCTTTCTGTTTTTGAGTATCAGAAACGTCCAACATCTTTTTTCGTGTGTCCCATGCCAACATCAAAAGACCGGGAAAGAAGAAATAATAAAAACTGATATGAGTGAGTTCCGCGCAAAAAAGCAATTTTGTCGCAAGCGCGGCCGCGTACGTTAAAAAGAATGAAGCCGCAGAAAAAATAGCTCCCCACGTTTTCTTCGTTAATCCCAGATATCTTTTGTTGTTACCAGCCACGATGTTCCTCTCTATAAAGTCTGAAAGAGGACACTAAGGTGAGCAAACTAAAAAATATTTGTCGCAGCGTAGTGCAAAAAAGAAGCAGGCACTTTTTAAAAAGAAAAACCCCGGCCGAAGCCAGGGTTTTAATGCAGTATTGCCAGAAAAACTGCGGTGGGCCCTCCTGTGGAGGGTGCCGCAGAGGCACCTAGATGCCGGCTTTGTTTCTTTCTTCGTCGTCGACGTGAGTTTGGATGCCGCCTTTTAGGTTTGGACGGTATGCCAAGTAGTTGATGTCGTAGATGAAGTTAGCACCGTTCACAGCAGGTGTTTGCCATTCAGGTCCCAAGCGGATTGCGTCTACTGGGCAGGCTTCTTCGCAGAAACCGCAGAATACGCAGCGAAGGATATCGATCTCGTAGCTGATCGGATATTTTTCAACGCTTGGATCATTATGTTCTGCCGCTGTGATTTTGATACATTCTGCCGGGCAGTTTGTCGCGCACAACATACAAGCTGTGCAACGAAGAGAACCGTCTTTTTTAACAGTCAGAACGTGATTTCCTTTGAAGCGAGGAGAGTATTCATACTTCTCCTCTGGGTAGTTCAAAGTCATCATCTTCTTTTGATTAAAGAGGTTCTTCAGCAAGTGCTTCATTGTGATCGAAAGACCACCCAGCACCCCTGGCAAATACCACTTCGACTTTTCGGAGTTGTTTTGCATTACGCTCATAGGCTACCTCTTCTAAATACAAATTCATTCTTCTTACGAGCTTCCAATTCAACTTGGTCCGCACGCTGATTTGTCGGCATGAACGGTTGCGCTGTTGTTGGAATCGCCAAGTTTTTACCTGCAAGCAACAATGCTGCTTCTGTCAACGTCAACGCCTCAGAAACCACTGTTGTTACCTTCTTGAATTTTTGTTCAAGACCCGCTTGGTTGATGAAAGTTCCGTCTTTTTCAACGAAAGTTTTTGTTGGGATCAACCATACGTTGCCAGCCAAAGCCATCAACGCATCGTTTTTACCCGCTTGCAACCAGATCAAGTTGTGAGCTTTAGAAAGCTCTTTCACGCGCTCTGCGAAGTCAGGGAAAACCACTTGGTTTTCTGGGCCCGCAACAACAACAGTCTTGATAGAACCACTTGCGATACCTTGAGACAAATCCGCCCAAGTCGCTGTGATTCCGTGCTTCTCAAGAACTTTCAACAAGCCTTTCGTATTCGGGTTTTTATCTCCGCGAAGAAGAAGACCGTCGAAGCTGTCGAAAGTTTCTTTGTTGTTGATCCAGAAGAATACTTTTTTAGTTTTAAATTCATTTACGAATGTAGAAACAATCGCGTCGAATTCTTCAACTGTGTATTGCGCCGTCAAAACCAAAGCCAATGAATCACCTGAAGTGTTTTTCAAAACTTCAGAAGCATTTTTCGCCGCCGCCCCTGCTGTCATTTCTGTCCAGCCGGAAGCATTGCGAACTTGCGCTTTCAACAGGCGGTGTTCACGGTTCACAAACTTATAGATGTCACGACCTTCATCGCACATCCAGTAACCGTTTACTTTTTCGTTGTATACAGGCTTCACACGGAAGAAACCTTCCTTGTTGTAGTATACTTTCACGTTGCAACCCGTAGAGCAGCCGTTACAAATAGTTTCAGCATCTTTGAGATACCAAACGCGCTGACGGAAACGGAAGTCTTTGGAAGTCAAAGCACCTACTGGGCAGATATCCACGGTGTTCAGTGAATATTTGTTATCCAAAGGCATGCCGTCGTGCGTACCGATTTCAGTACGGTCACCACGGTTGAAAAGACCTAGTTCATTAGTTTTAGAAACTTCCTCTGTGAAACGAACACAGCGAGAGCACAAAATACATCTTTCAGAATCCAAAACCACTGTAGGTCCTAGATCGACAACTTTGTGTTTCTTTTGTTTGTGTTCAGCCATTTCTGGATCGTACTTACCGTACTCCATGTATTGGTCTTGAAGACCACACTCACCGGCTTGGTCACAGATAGGGCAATCCAAAGGATGGTTGATCAAATGGAAATCAAGTCCCCACTTCACAGCATCGCGAACTTTCTCGGATGTGTTGTTGATCTTCATACCTTCAGTAACCATCGTGTTACATGCGATTTGAACGCGTGGATTTCCTTCGATCTCCACCATGCAAAGACGGCATACGCCGGCCACTGACAATCCTGGATGCCAGCAATAGTGAGCGATACGATCGCCAGACTGTTGCATGGCTTCGATGATCGACGTGCCTTCTTTTACTTCGACTTCTTTGCCATTAATGGTGCATTTCGGCATATGTCGTTCCTTTTACTTTCGAGCGTCCTTCACGAACGTAGAATTCAAATTCATCTCTAAATTTAGTTACAAAGCTCAATACAGGTAAAGCAGCAGCGTCTGAAAGAGCGCAGATTGTTTTACCTTTCATGTTGTCAGCGACTTTGATCAACAAATCGATATCTTGAAGACGGCCACGGCCTTCCAAGATCGAGTGAAGAATCTTATCAAGCCATCCTGTACCTTCACGGCAAGGAGTGCACTGACCGCAAGATTCGTGAGCGTAGAAGTGAGTCAAAACTCCCAACATATCAACCATACATTGAGAATCATCCATCACGATCACCGCGCCTGAACCCAACATTGTGCCAAGTCCCGCCAATGATTCGTAATCCAGATTGGCTTTCGCCACTTCTTCCGCTGTCAAGACAGGAGCTGAAGAGCCACCAGGAATGATCGCTTTCAAACGGCGACCTGGTTTCATGCCTCCGCACTCTTTCATGATCAAATCCATCAAAGGATAACCGAGTGGAACTTCGTAGTTACCAGGCTTCATCACGTTACCAGAAACAGAGAACAATTTTGTTCCCGCAGATTTCTCAGTGCCGTGTTTGCGGTAAGTCTGTGCGCCATCTTTAATGATGTAAGTCACAGCCGCCAAAGTTTCCACGTTGTTTACGATTGTTGGTTTACGCAAGTAACCTTGAACCGCTGGGAATGGGGGCTTCAATTTTGGTTGGCCTTTCAAGCCTTCCAAAGAAGAAATCATTCCAGTTTCTTCACCGCAGATGTAAGCGCCGGCGCCACGGTAAACATCAAGATCAAAGTCAAAACCTGAACCCAAAATGTTTTTACCAAGAAGGCCCGCTGCATACGCTTCTTTGATAGCTTTATACAAGCATTCAATCGGGTAAACGTATTCACCACGAACGTAGATATAACCTTTATTAGAACCGATCGCGAAAGCAGAAATAATCATACCTTCGATCAATTGATGAGGAGCGCGCTCCATCATCATACGGTCTTTAAATGTTCCAGGCTCCCCTTCATCGGCGTTGCAAAGAAGGTAACGAGGCTCACCGTTTTTCGGCAAGAATCCCCATTTCATTCCCGTTGGGAAACCCGCGCCACCACGACCGCGAAGACCTGAAGCCTTCACTTCGTCGATGATTTGCTGAGGTTGCATTTTCAAAGCTTTCGGCAAAGTTTCATAACCGCCTTTAGCTTTGTAACCAGCCAAAGTTTGATACTCAGGCAAGTGATAGAATTCTGTAAGTATTTTTACTTCAGCCATTATTTCATACCTCTTAGCAGATTCATCGCTGTCTCTGGAGTGAGTTTCTCATGATAAGTGTCGTTCACTTGCATCATTGGAGCGGTTCCGCAAGAACCCAAGCACTCCACTTTAGAAACTGTGAAACGACCATCTGAAGTCACTTCGTCAAATTTCACGCCCAACTCGTGGCAGATGTGCTTCGCCATCTCACGACCGCCTTCAAGAGCACAGGAAATATTCGTGCACACTTGAACGTGGTATTTACCCACAGGCTTTTGGTTGAACATTGTATAGAATTTGAAAACTTCGTTGATACGAGCTTCAGGAATATCCATCACCTGAGACAAGTGACGGATGATATCCGGAGTGATGAATCCGTTGTTTTCTTTTTGCGCAATATACAAGCTTGGAATGATCGCAGAATCTTTCGCTTCGTAGCGATTGAGTTCTTTTTTTACTTCGGCCAAGCCTTGATCACTTAGTTTAAACATATCTTTCCTTTAGTACTACTCCAGTTGCGCGGCCCGAGGCCGCTCCACTCTGTGACCTACCGGTCCAGCTCGCCAGCGATAAGGTTCATAGATGCTACCGTCGCAATCGCATCCGCAAGCATCGCGCCTTTAACCACAGTCGGGAAAGACTGGTAGATCGCGAAGCATGGTGGACGAACTTTCAAACGGTATGGATTCGCAGAGCCGTCAGACACAAGATAGAAGCCCAACTCACCGTTAGCCACTTCTGTCGCATCGTAAACTTCGCCCACTGGAGGACGAAGACCCTTGATGATCAACATGAAGTGATTCATCAAACCTTCGATGTTTCCGTAAACGTCTTTTTTCTCTGGAAGAACGATGCCTTTGTCGCGGATTGTGTAATCGCCACCAGGAACGTTTTTCGCAACTTGCTCAATGATACGAACAGATTGGCGCATTTCTTCGAAACGAACCAAGTAACGATCGTAGATGTCTCCGGAAGTTCCTACTGGGATGTCGAAATCCAAAGAGTCGTAACCATAGTATGGTTGCGCTTTACGCAAATCCAAGTTCACGCCCGTTGCACGAAGCATGGGACCTGTATAACCCCATTGAATCGCATCCGCCGCAGAAACCGGACAGATACCACGAGTACGTTGGATGAAGATTTTATTGTCGACAACCATGCTCGCCATTTCGTCTGTGCCTTTGCGAATTTCTTTGCAAAGAGCCAGAACTTCGTCGAACCAACCTTCAGGCGCGTCTTGAGCCATACCACCGACGCGAGTCATAGATACAGTCAAACGAGCTCCGCAAAGTTTTTCGAACAAACCGTAAACTTGTTCACGAAGACCGAACATGTAGAAGAAGGAAGTCAAAGCTCCCAAGTCCATCGCGCCAGTACCGATAGCAATCGTGTGGTCGATGATACGAGAAAGTTCCGCCAGGATCACGCGCATCGCTTGGGCTTTTGGTGGGATTTCGACACCCAACAAACGCTCCACCGCTTTACAGTAACCAATGTTGTTCATCGGAGCTGAGCAGTAGTTCAAACGGTCTGTGTAAGGGATAACTTGATTGTAGGGATGAGTCTCCGCCATTTTTTCAAAGCAGCGGTGAAGATAACCGATCTCGTTGTTGCAACGAACGATGGTTTCGCCGTCCATCTCTGCCATCACACGAAGAGTTCCGTGCATCGCTGTATGCGCAGGACCGATGTTCAATGGAACATACTTATCATTCAACACATCACCAGGAGAACCCGGTTCGTTGTTGAAATGAATCGGCAAAGAGTTCGTGCAAGGTTGTTGAAGATTCGCATCGTAATCTTTACGAAGCGGATGTCCCACGAATTGGTGATGAGTCAAGATACGGCGAAGATTCATGTGACCGTCGAATTTCATTCCGAACATGTCGTAAGCTTCGCGCTCAAACCAATCAGCACCACGGTAAGCCGGGATCGCCGTTCCGATGGACTCGTTCTCACCCACTTGAGCTTTCACGCGCAAACGTGAAGCGTCTTTTGAAGAGAAAAGGTGATAAACGACGTCAAAACGTTTTTCGCGGTTTGGATAATCCACACCGCAAACGTCCATCAAGAAATCAAACTGTCCGCTTTCACGGAAGTGCTTTAGCAATGCAGGCACGTCTTCTTTTGGAACTTCAAGAACGTCATCGCCCACAGCGTGAGTGAATTTGTAATTCCCGATATTGAATTTACCCGCGAGGTTTTGTTTTAAAGTCTCAAGCTTGTTCATAAGGGCTCTTCCAGTTGTCCTTCCAAGGACGAGGTTGATGAGTTGCAATCATACGTTGCAAAGCCATGATTCCATCCATCACCGCTTCAGGTGTTGGAGGGCAACCAGGAATATAAACGTCAACAGGGATCACCTTATCAACGCCTTGAAGAACGTGATAAGCGCGATAGAATCCGCCAGAGCTTGCACATGCACCCATCGAGATCACATATTTTGGCTCGAGCATTTGTTGGTAGATACGAGTGATAACAGGAGCCATCTTTTCAGTGATTGTTCCTGCAACAACCAACAAGTCCGCCTGACGAGGAGAGAAGCGCGCCACCTCTGCACCGAAACGTGCAAGGTCGTACTTCGGTCCCATCACCGACATGAATTCAATACCGCAACAAGCAGTACCGTAAGGCATTGGCCACAAAGAATTTTTTCGTCCCCACGCAACCAAAGCATCGAGCCTTGATGTGAAGGCAACATCTCGTGACATGTCATCTATGGCTTGAGTTCCACTGGCCCCTTGATGAGACACAGAACCCTGCACTTGATCTTTGTGCATAAAAACACCTCTGTAATTTCATTTAGCTATCATTAAGTAATTACTGATTTTCCGTAGTCCTGACAACTAGATATGTATTATAGGACGCTCCCCCATTTTCTTCAACGCACCATTCCGTAACAAGGCAAATGAAATTGATTCTCTAGTCGACTCACTTCTAAACTTTAATTTCCACTCAAATATCAATCGAGGAGAAGTCTAGTGTTATGCAACACGGGATTTCAGAGGGGCCTCGAGAAGGGAATCATATGAAAAAGATGGCTCTGTACGTGAGTTCTGCCATTGTTGCGTTGGGCATTTCCGCTCAAGCGAATTCAAAAAAGCAAGATTTGCTTATAAAATTGGCACCTGGCTTCGTTGAGTTCCAAATGGAAGGCGCCAAAGTCGAGAAATTGACGGAATCATGGGTTCGAGTTCAAGCTCCACGCCACATGAATTTGCAAACTCTTGAGAAAAATCCTGCGGTTGAATACGTGCAACCAAACTACAAAATCACGATTCCAGAAGATTATAAAATTGAAGATCCTCTTCGTCGCGCGGCTTTAGCGAAGATGCTTTCAAGAAATCCTCAGCTTCGCGCGATGGCTCGCCAAGACAATCCGGCGATTCCTGACGCTCCGCAAATCACAACGGGTGCCGATCCTTTGTTCAACCAACAATGGGGCATGCGCGACATTGGTGTAGTTGACGCTTGGAAAATCACTAAAGGCAGTCCTGATATGATTGTGGCTGTGATCGACACAGGTGTTGATTATACTCACGAAGATCTTTTGCCAAACTTGTGGAGAAACCCACGCGAAATTCCAGACAACGGTATTGATGACGACGGCAACGGCTATGTTGACGACATGATCGGTTGGGACTTTGTTGGTAACGACAACAAACCTTACGATTTGGCCGTAGATACTTTGGATGGCTTGTTCAAAGGTGGAAATCCAGGTCACGGCACTCACTGTGCGGGTAACGTCGCAGCTCGCGGTGATAACGGCAAAGGTATTGCCGGAGTTGCTCCGAATGTAAAAATCATGTCTTTGCGTTTCATCGGTATGACTGGTGGCGGAACAACTGCAGATGCGATCAAAGCCATTCGTTACGCTGTTGATAATGGCGCGAAAGTTTTGAGCAACTCTTGGGGTTCTGAAGGCGAAGAGCCCGGCGCACCAGAAAACCAAGCTTTGCGCGATGCTATTCAATACAGCCAAGATAAAGGTGTGTTATTTATCGCTGCTGCGGGTAACGGACACAAAGGTGTTGGTTATGATAACGATACGGACAAGCTTCCTGCTTACCCAGCGTCTTACGATCATGAAAACATCATTTCTGTTGCAGCACTTGATGTGAACAACAAATTGGGTTCTTTCTCTAACTGGGGTGCGAAAACTGTTGATATCGGCGCGCCGGGCGTGAAAGTGTTCTCGACTGTTGTAGGTCAAGGTTACTCTGACACTGTTATTGATAAATTTGGATTCAAAGCGACTTGGGATGGAACGTCTATGGCGACTCCTCACGTTGCTGGTGCAGCGGCTCTTTACTGGTCCGCTCATCCAAACAAATCATGGCATGAAGTGAAAGCGGCGATCTTAGGTTCCGCGAAAGCGATCCCGGCATTGCAAGGCAAAACTGTGTCAGGCGGCAAGCTTGATGTAAAAGCTTTGATGAATTACTAAAACTTTCAGCAACTTAATTTGTAAAAGTTAAGGTCATCTAAAAAAGTAGAACGAGCACTAAACCGAAAGGATTTAAAATGCGCGTTCTACTTTTTTCTTTTTTAGCGACCGCTGCTTTTTCTTCTTCCGCGTTTGCCGCAAAATACGAGCTGGATAAAGCTCACACGAATATCGCCTTTCAGGCTCCTCACCTTGTGGTTTCCAAAGTCAACGGCCGCTTCGATCAGTTTGACGGCAGTTTCGATTTTGATGAAACGTCTCAAAAACTTGATAACGTCGTGGTCACCATTAAAACCGCTTCGCTTAATACGAATGAAAAAGATCGCGACAAAGATCTGCGCAGTAAAAATTTTTTCGACGTTGAAAAGTATCCCAATATAACTTTCAAAAGTACGAAGGTCGAATACGACAAAGACAAGCCCAAAAAAGTTCACGGAGATCTCACCATTCACGGCATCACGAAACCCGTTGTTTTGGATGTGAATTATAACGGCGCCGTGACCGACCCTTGGGGCAATCGCATGGTGAGCTTTGATGCGGAAACCAAGATTGATCGTAAAGATTTCGGGATGACTTGGAATAAGCAACTCGACAAAGGCGGATGGATGGTCGGTGATGATATTAAAATCAAAATCGACGGCGAAGCCAAAGTTGCAAAACCTCAAGCCCCTGCAAAAAAATAACTAAAGGAAGAAAAATGCACCCGTCATCATTCACTCACAAAGTGGGGTTGGGCCTACGACCTCCTCATTATTCTTTTTTAGAACAAAGGCCTGCTACCGAAGTCGCGTGGTTTGAAGCGATCTCGGAAAACTACATGGACTCGCGTGGACGTCCGATGGAGATGCTCCAGCTCATTCGTCAGGATTATCCTGTCGCGCTTCACGGCGTTTCGATGAATATCGGTTCTCCTGAAGGTATTCGTTTGGACTATCTACAAAAACTTCGTGATCTGATTGATCGTGTGGAACCGTTTATCGTTTCCGATCATCTTTGCTGGACGGGAACATCAGATATGAATATGCACGATCTTCTTCCCCTTCCCTTCACGGAAGACAGTCTAGCGACTTTGGTAAACAATATCGATTTCGTACAAAATTTTTTGCGTCGTCCTTTGATTTTAGAAAACGTATCGACTTACATCAGCTATCGTCGCAATGAGATGAGCGAGTGGGATTTTGTGAGTGAGGTGAGTCGCCGATCCGGTTGCGGGTTGCTTCTGGATATCAACAACGTCTACGTAAATTCTTACAATCACGGATTTGATCCGCATTATTTTTTAAATCACATTCCGATGGATCGTGTGGCGCAAGTTCACATGGCAGGGCCTTCGGACTATGGCGATTTTCTTTTCGACACTCACTCAACGGACATCCCGGAGCCTGTTTGGAATTTATTTAAAATTTTGGCGCCACAAATTCGCCACCTGCCGATTCTTATTGAGCGAGATGAAGACATTCCTGATTTCCATGAGCTTGAAGTTGAAGTGATGAAGGCTGTTTACATTTTGGAGAGTTCACATGAATCTGAACGAAGCATTGAACCTGTTTAAAAGAAATATTGCCTCTGGCCAGGTGAGCGACGGCAAAGCGGAAGCAGAATTAAAACCCGTTGGCTCGCTTTCTTTGGAGCAAGCCTTTCAAGTCTATCACCAAGGCTACGTTGCCCGTCTGACCGGAGCCTTACGTGAAATTTATGAGGCTTCCTCGTGGGTTTTAGGTGAAGATGAATTTCACAACGCCAGTCGCAAGTATATCAACGCTCAACCCTCACGCTCGTACAATCTTTCTGATTACGGTCATGAATTCCCTGAGCACTTGCAGATGTCTTCTTTGGGCACAGCTCATCCGTTTCTCTATGATCTTGCGCGCTTTGAGTGGACTTTTAAAAACATGTATCACACGCCGACATCAGATCCTTTTCCAGCCGAGGAAATTCAGGCATTGCTGAATTCAGAAGATTTCAAAGTGCATTTCATTGAGGGCATGGACATCTTTCAGAGTCCTTATGCGATCTATGAAATTTGGCGACGCCGCAATGATCCTTCGGGAACAATTCAAGATATTCACTGGCAAACACCTGAAAGTCTTTTGGTGTATAAGAAGCAAAAGAAAATTTACGTGCACAAAATTGATCACGTGGAAGCTCAGGTTTTAACGGAACTTAAAGAAGGAAAATCCGTTTCCCAGGCCCTGGTGGGTTTTTCTCACGTCTTAACGTCAGAAAAAATCACGCAGCTTTTTCAAATAATCATGAGAGCGGGAATCATTGAAGACGTCTTGGTTTTAGAAACCTAAGCCGCCTTCTTTGCCGATCTTCCGATCACTTCAGAAGCCATATGGTGAACCATGTGTTGAAGAGTGTTGGCTTGCGCTGACATCTCTTCAGACGTCGCCGCTGTTTCTTCTGCCGCCGCCGAGAAAGCTTGCGTCTGCTGTCCTAGAGATCCCATTGCATCGTGAATGGAACGAATGCCTTCGGATTGCTGTGCAGAAGTCTCAGCAATTTCTTGATTGAGCACGTTGACCTTTTGCACGGAGGTCACAATTCCATCTAAAACTTTGTCACTTTTTTCTGCGAGTTCTAAAGACACTTGGGTTTGCGTAACACTGCTTGTGATCACGGTTTTAACTTCTTTTGCAGCTTGGGCTGACTTCAACGCCAGTCCGCGCACAGCTTCGGCAACAACTGCAAAACCTTTTCCCTGCTCTCCGGCACGAGCGGCTTCTACCGCCGCATTTAAAGCCAAAAGATTTGTTTGAAACGCGATATCGTCAATGATGTCCATGGCAGACGTGATCTCACCAGAAATTTTTGACATCACCGTGATGGATTCAATTAAGCGCTTAACCTCGCCCGCGCCTTGAGAGGCACCAGCTTCTGAATTTTTCGCAAGTTCTGCTGCGGCTCTTGCGCGGTCTTGATTGGTTTTCACGATGTCATTTAATTCTTTAACGGCGTTCAGTGTTTCTTCAATACGGGCTGCGGATTCCACAGCGCCTTGTGCGACATTTTGTCCTGCATTTGAAAGCATATTAGATGCTTCCAGAACCTGTTGGCTTGCATCGTTCGTGTCATTCACAGTTTTTGCCAAAAAGTTCATAAGCTTTCCGGCGAAAACAAAGAACAAACCAAAAGCTAAAACGAATGCGCATGAAAAACTGATAATCACTTTGGAACGAAACTGCGCCACGGATTTTTCAACGTCATCCACATATACACCACTACCAATGATCCATTTCCACGGCTTAAACTGTCTTACGAAACTGATTTTTGGCTCTGGCTGAGGTGAACCCGGCTTCGGCCACAGATATCTGACAAAACCTTCGCCTTCAGGAGTTTGTCCGACGCGCGCAAACTCTACGAACAAACGAAGACCTTCGGGATCTTTCATATCAGAAAGATCTTTGCCATTCAGTTCCGGCTTAATCGGATGCATCATCATTTTGGGATGAAGATCGTTGATCCAAAAATATTCATTGCCGTTATAACGGAGTTTTGAAACTGCAAGCAGGGCTTGTTTCTGCGCTTCTTCATCAGTGATGACTTTGGCTTCCGCAAGTTGGTGATAGTGTTCTAAAACTTTTCCCGCGATATCCACGGTATTACGAATGGATGTTTTGCGGTCTTCATATAAATTGGTACGCACCAAGGGCAGCACGTAAAACAAAACTATCGCCCACAAAGGCAGGATCGCCACGACAAGAAGAGCTAATATTTTGTAACGGTAACTCTGTGACTTCCAGACTTTATTCCACATACATGTACTCCCCGGGGATGAAATTGCATGGGAAAAGATCGGCATCTGCTTAAGAACCTGAAGCACTCTCGAGGGTTTATGAGGAAGTTTAATTATTTCTATTTCAGAATGAGACAGCGGAAGGAATCCAGTCAAGTCCTCCACCCTCTCCCGGTGTTCGATTTGTGTTCACACCTGGGGGAACGACTTCATCGCCGACCATTGCTTGCTCGGAAGGATAACGCCGTGAAAATCCAATGAGGTCTTTATGATAAGATAAAAGCAGACTTCCGTTTTGCAAAAGATTGATTAGGTAATTCACATACTCAAGTCCTACGGCAAAACATCCTTCGCTCCATCCAAGTCGTCCATTTCGTTGAATAAAATCTTCACTCACGTAAGAGGCGCCGTGCAAAACAATTGTTCGCAGTTTGGCGTTATTATTCGAGCGATCAATACCGTCGAGATAAAGTGAAATGCCGTTCTTAGAACTGACGTATGAACCTTTGGCAAAATAAAAGCCCAACGAACTTTTCCAAGAATCCGGAAGATTTGAAAAGCTGCGTGTTTCGATAATGCCTGAGCGAATGCCATGGGCCACATAGAATTTTTCAACAGAGCCGTTGCTAAGATTTATCAGAAACAATCTTTTTTCCGTCGAGGGCCGGGAATAATCAACCAGCACCGTGTAAGTCAGATTCGGAATTCGCCCTTCGTTGTAATCGTACATTCGGAAGATTAAGTCCAAGGGCTCCCGGGAAACACCTTGCTCCATCACAACGTCAAAAAGGAAACGTCCATTTCCCAGACGACGATTGAATAAAGAATCCGCCCACGCCGTTGTCGCGATCAGATCCACCGCTAAAAAAATCCATAACGAAAAAACCCGCGCAAATGAACCCATAGTCACACTCTCAATGGAAGTGCGAATATCAGCAAATTAAGTTTCCGAAAGGTGTGTCAGGGCCAAGGAATGTGCGGCACATCTTGGCAAATGATCGGCAAAGCTTCGGCTTGCAAAGGAGCTGCGAGCGCGTCGATTTCAGAAGATTCTTTCAAGAGATTTATGTGCGATTTCAAAACTGTTCTCGACAAAAGCAATGAAGAGATATGCAGTTTCTCGCGAGCTTTGCGGTCATGTATTGGAGCAAGACCTGCCATTCGGCGAATGGATTCCAAGACATGACGGACCATGCAGTTATAGCGCGGGACTCTGTTGAGTTCTTGCACTTGTTCATCAGCATAACGAACAATGCCGTTATAATCTTTGGCTTTAAAAAGCTCCCTCAGGCGCTCTGAAATTTCGCGCGCTTGTGCAGGATGAAAATGTTGAAGCGAATCTTTTCCATCAGGGTTGACTGCACGAAATGCTGGTGTGTGCGACATATCAATAAAATCCGCGCACAGAATCGGAATGCCCGCTCGCTGATATGGAGCCGCCCAGGCATCTGCTAAAGGAGCCACCCATAAAACTTTTTTTTCGGCCTTGATCAGCATTTCAGAAATTGCGCGGCTCTGCCCCTGAGAAAGTCGCTCGTACACAGGGGCTCTTTGTTCGTTGATTTTGATGGCCTCACGCAAGTGCGTGGATAAGCATGGCTTCACATCTTTAAGGCCCGCTTGTCCAATAGCAGGCAATAGAAGTCCTAAAAGAAAAACCATAAGGGATCGACGGTGACTGTCTATAAATAAGTCACCCTGACAAATCGCGGTTTTTATCCGTTGCCAGCTCATTCGTGCTCCCTTTAATTATCCTGGTTTTATCAAAAGCAAAGCCAGTGCCACTATTCTTTCTTTTTAATCGCGCCCATATAGGAGTGCTGCCAAGGACGATACGAAAAGAGAACACCCATATCCACGACGGAAACATTGTGTTCACTTTCAAAACGCGATTCCTCTTGCATCTCCAACATCAATTTTTCAAGCTTCGTTTTGTACTTCGCCATAGTCTGCGGGCTTAGTTTTAAGAATGAAAAACGAATGTAGTCTTCTGGACGGAAATCATAATTAAGATAGTGCGCTTTGGTGTTTTCAAAAAGAGCTTTCCCCACAAGCCCGTCTCGACGGAAACGCAAAAAGCCATGGCGCTTTAATTTCACTTTGTCGCGCGGATGAAGCTCGATGAGATTTAAACGGTCTAATTGAAAAAGATATTTTTTCGATTCAGAACTGGAGATCTGATATTCCCGCTCGATTTTTTGCGGCGTTTTTCCCTCTTGCAACATCATAAAGTAATGAAGCATACGAGAGTTTTCAGCCAGCGCTTTTTCCTGATCATCCGTGAGAGTGAAAACCTGAGACGTTTCCTCTAAATTGGCGGATTTAACGACCTCAGAAAAACTGATGTCAGCTACTCGGCAGATTTCTTCCAAGCGCTCCAGACTTAAGCTTTTGTTGGAGAGAATGCGCTTAACGCTAGACTCACTCAAATTCAATGCTTTCGCCAAGTCTCGATACAAGACGTTCTTGGCTTTTAGCGCACGTTTCAGCGAATTCAAGAATTGGTCAATTTGTGACATATCAACCCCCAAAACCACGGTATTACATGATGGTACTTAAATCAAGGGTATTGAATTATAAGACCAAGCCGCCGATCCTTAGCAAGAGAACGCAGGAGGTTCTATGAGCATTCTCAAGTTCATCGTGGATCGTTTAACAAGCAAAAGACCTTTCTTTTATGGCTGGGAGCAAAGAGCGTACGAACGACGCCAAGAGCAATATCCCACGTCGTTTCAAAACACTTGCAGGCTCAAGCAGGATTAAATACTCTCCTTGAGCATGCAAAGTTCGACCACTGACTCTTCAGTCCTCTTTAATCGTCCCCTTTGGTTTTACATTAAAAACAATCCCCGAGCCTTCAGCTTGGGGATTGTTTTTTTAATCATCACGAATGCGCTGGATGGTGTGTATCCACTCATCATGAAAACAGCCATTGACCAGATCGAAGCGCAGGTGCCGCTGAATAATATCGGCAAAACTTGTTTGATCTTCTTTGCGGTGATGGCAGGACTTGCCGTCAGCCGTTACGGATGGCGCACGAACTTTGGGCGCTTTCACACTTTTGCAGCTGAACATATTCGTCAAAAACTTTTCCGACATGTGACTTCCCTGGGGCCAAACTTTTTCCACAAAAATCAAGTGGGAGAGTTGATGAGCCTTTTGACTAATGACGTTCAATCATTTCGCCAAGCGATCGGCCCTGGACTTTTGATTTTAGCTGATGGTGTGATTATCATCGCCGTGATTCTCCCGATTATGGCGACCATGAATTGGGCTTGGACTTGGAAGACGTTGGTCTTTCTTCCGATCGTTCCTTTCCTTATCTGGAAAGTGATGCGCCTTATTCATTCTAATTATAAAACTCAACAGGACCGCTTTTCCGAACTTACCGGCGTAGCTCAAGAAACTGTGGGCGGCATCCGTGTTATTAAAAGTTTTGCTCAAGAGGACAACCGCACAACATTGTTTAACGGTGTCAGTTCCGCTTTTGAAAAAGCTTGTAACAAAGTCGCACGCATTGATGCGTTCTTTGTTCCGGTGATGGAGTTTGGCGTTACTTCTGGCAGCGTGATTTTATTGTTCATCGCAAAGGATGACATTTATTCTGGCGCTGTGACCATTGGAACTTTCGTGGCGTTTCATCGCTACATCCAAAAAATGGTCTGGCCGATGACAGCCTTGGGGATGGGTTTTTCTTATTTCCAAAAAGGTTATGCTTCCTTTGATCGCATTAAGGATGTTCTTAAAACAGAAACAGACATTCCTGATAACGGCACTTACGAAATCGCTGAATTTAAAACTTTGGAATTTAAAAACGTTTCTTACAAACATAAAGGCAGTGACCATTATGTTTTGAAAAACGTTTCCTTTTCTTTAAATGCCGGCGAGAGCTTAGGAATCATGGGCCCTGTTGGCGCCGGGAAAACGACTTTGCTTCATCTGCTTTCTCGTATGTACCCGCTTGAAGAAGGACAGATTCTTATTAACGGAGTGTCGATCGAAAATATTTCTCAAGAGTCTTTACGGAAAACTTTGTTGCTTGTTCCTCAAGAGGCTTTTTTATTTAGTGAAAGCATTTCGGAGAACGTCAGCTTCGGTCTTAAAGAACGCGCCTCTGAAGAAGAAATATTACGCATGACGGAGATTGTGGATCTCAGTAAAGAAATTGATTCTTTACCGCACAAGTACGATTCACAGTTGGGCGAAAGAGGTGTCAACCTTTCCGGCGGACAAAAACAACGTCTGACTATTGCTCGCGGTTTGATCATGAAAACTCCCGTCTTGGTTTTGGATGACTCTTTAAGTGCTGTGGATACGCGCACCGAAAAAGCCATTGAAGAAGAATTGGCGAAGAGCAATTCCACAACCAGCCGAATTATTGTGGCTCATCGCCTGTCTTCATTAAAGGCCGTGAATCATTTGTTGATTTTGAAAGACGGCCAAGTCGAAGCCCATGGCACTTACGAAGAAGTTTTAAATGTGAGCCCGACATTCCAAAAAACCGTGCAAATCCAAGAGAAAGGAGATCACCATGAGTGAAAATTTCATGCATGAAGACCTGGTGAAAACCAAGATCACCTACCCGGTTCTTTTTAAACGCCTGTGGCCTTATGCTCGCCGCGAAAAGTTATTACTTTTTTCTGCGATCTTTGCTGTCGCTGGTGGCGCTATTGTGGCGCGTTTGATTCCTGCTTTGATTGGATATGCGATTGATCACGGCGTGAAGGAAAAAGACTATAGCGTTTTCACGAAAGTCGCTTACGCTTATTTGATTTTAGAAATCTTCCGTTCTTGCTTTTCTTTTGCGAACGTTTTTCTATTCCAACTTTTCGGGAATAGAATGCTTTTTCATTTGCGCGAAGATTTAATGGCTCATGTGCAAAGACTGCCTTTGCAGTTTTTCAATAAAACGCCGACAGGTCGAATCGTGACTCGTTTGACGAACGACGTGATGTCTTTAGGCGAGCTTTTCACTGATGGCGTGATTTCGGTCTTCACGCATTTTGTGATTATCATGTCTGTTGTCGTGGCTTTGGCTTTGATTTCTTGGAAACTGACTCTTGTGAGCTTGGTTTTAGCGCCATTTTTTATTGGTGCTTCGTTTTATTTAAGCAATCGCATCCGCGATATCTTAAGAGAACAGAAAAAGAAATTATCGTTGATCAATGCATTTTTGGCCGAAAACTTGAACGGCATCAAGGTCGTTCAGCTTTACAACCGCGTTTTCCGCAACCGTGAAAAGTTTGGCGTTCTTTCCGTTGATTACCGCGATACAAATATGCGCTCCATCCGTGCCTATGCGCTGATGCAGCCGATTATGAATCTTTTTAATGCGACGACAATCACAGCGGCTTTATACTTTGGCGGACTGTTGAGTGCGCAGAACTCCATTGCGATTGGTGCTTTGGTGGCATTCTTGATGAACATTCAAGACTTCATCCCGCCTCTTCGTGAAATTTTGGAGAAATATCAGCAATTCCAAAACTCCTTAACGAGTGCCGAGCGTATTTTCACTTTGATGGATGAACCGCAAGAGTATGAACTGGAAAATCTGCAAACACCTGAGGTTGTTAAGGGTGACATTGAAATTCGCAATTTGAATTTCCAGTACGAAAGCAATTTGCCTTTTGTGCTAAAAAATATTTCTCTGCAAATCAAGGCCGGAGAATCCATCGCATTAGTAGGAAGAACTGGCAGTGGAAAATCGACGTTCATTTCATTGCTGCAAAGATTTTACGATGCGCCAGAGAAAAGTATTTTTATCGACGGCTTGGCTTTAGAAAGAATTCCTCGCACAGAGATCCGTCACCATGTCGGCGTCGTTCAGCAGGATAATTTTATCTTCCGTGGAACGATTCGCGATAATATCGGACTAGGTGATTCACGTATCACTGAAGAACAGATTCTGAAGGCTTGTGAAAAAACAGGCTATATGAGCCTTCTAAAGCGCACAGGTCGGGATCTTTTAAGTACAGTGGAAGAACGCGGTTCCAACTTGTCTGTCGGCGAAAGACAGCTGATCGCATTTGCGCGCATCTTAGCTTTCAATCCGGATATTTTGATTCTGGATGAAGCGACAGCAAATATCGACTCTGAAAGTGAGCACATCATTCAAGAGGCGACGAAGGAAATCACCAAGGGTCGCACAAGCATTATCATTGCTCACCGTCTTTCGACGATTCAGCAATGTGACCGCATTGTCGTTTTAGATCACGGAGAAGTTGCGGAAGTGGGCTCTCACGAAGAACTTATGAAAGCCCAAGGCCTTTATTATCAGTTTGCGTCTTTAGGTTTGAAGTCCACTTTGATGGATGCATCTGCTGCCGGAACTGCGGAGCCGTAGAAGCGAATGGCATTGATGGACTCGATATAATCCCATCCGTTCACGTTGCTACGAGGAACGGATTGGCCGTTGATCGTAACCGTGATGGATTCAATCACAGGCTTTTTAGAAAGTTTAAAGTCTGTGAGGATTTGATAGATGCGAGCGCGGATGTTTGTTACGGCTGATCCCAAACTAGATGTACAAATTGACTCTTGAACACCGCCAGAGACGTTAACTAAATCAATGAATCTCCAGCCTACCTCTGAATAGTCATTAAATGTAGTACAGTTTGTACTTGTAGGTGTTACCCCGATAAAGTTAAAGACCCAAGATCTTGAGCCATCGACCCAGGGGCGTTTGAGACCATCAAGCAAACCCGTGTAATATGGAGAGGGATTAGAAACTACACTCTTATCTTCTTCATTTGATAGCGCGATCACAACTAACAAAGCATCGTTACGAAAAAATCCCTTACCTTCATTAGCAAGATAGCCTGAAGACAAGGCATTTTCCATCGACTCAAGACCACGCTCGTTGTTACTGCCCGCTTCACCCACAATCATGCGGTTCTTAAGTGAATTCACAAGATCAGGAGTTGAAGATGTCACATACTTCGGGCTTCCAATAAAGCGACCGCCGTCAGGATTTGGACCTCCCATACTCGTCGTCACCACCGCCATATGATAATCCATTTTGAGGGAATTCAAACGCGCAACCAGATCAGGAACCTGGTTGCTGAGATTTTGCTGATGTTTCAACATGGAAGAGGAGTTATCAACAATCCAAAGAATATCCACTTTGTTATTATAGGTCACACTTTGATCAAAGTTGTCGGACGTTTCTGGAAGATCAAACTGCACACCCGAAGAACAAGCCATGAGAGCTGTTGACATCATGGCCGCCAACAAAGCTGAAAATTCCTTTTTCATAAATCCTCTTTCAACACGTTCATAGAAAACAAAATCTTATGCCGCTTTAGTCGTGAAGTTTTTAATCGACTCACGCGCCGATTGACTCAGAGTCGTGAATTTCACGCCGTATTTTACGGGCTCTGCTGTTGTTGCATTGGAAGCATCTTTCACGAATTGCTTACTCACGATCTGGCAAACCGCATTGAATGGAGGAACGCCGTCTCCGGGTTGGAAATGTAAGAACAAAGACTGGCCTGGCTGTAAATTTGGAGTATCAATCAAGACACCAGCTCCCCCGGCACTGATTTCCAAAGCTTGACCCCGGAATACAGTTTTATTGTTATGCACAATCAAAGAAGCACCGTAAGAAGCGCGTGCATGACGACGACGGAAGAAAATTTCTGCCACGTCGACATCTTTGGAATCTTTCATTCCGCGGATTTTATCTGAAGAGAACTCTTCTACTTCAGCCACACGTTTCCATGCAGGAAGTTTTGCGTGCCAGATGTAATCGTATTCAAACAAAGTTTTTTCCTGCAGCATTTGGATCAACTCCAACTGGCAGAAAGGTCCGTAGTTATTTCCCTCTTTGAGAATAAACCACTCTTTGTCCTTAAGAGCGTTTGCAAACCCCGCTTTTGGAAGAGGTGTCGCACTTGGACGAACCGACGGCTTCTGAGCTAGTTTCTGCGCAAACTCAGGGTGTTCAAGTAGCATCATCCATTCACCTACGTTTTCATCGTAAACGTAATCAGTCCATTGATGTTCCTGGGCCTCGATCTTTTTTAAGACTGTCTCATGCGTGTACGGTCCGATATGAGTCCCATTGTTAGAAAGATAATACTGTTTTGCCATTGTTCCGTTACTCCTTGGACCACCTATCGGCGCAAACAAGACTCGACTTAACTGTAGGAAATTAGACAATTTGTAAGAAAAATGATTCAAATTTTTTGTCGAACTTTTAGTCGTTTTTCATTCTGTAATTAAACTAAATAAAGTTAAAGGGATCCTCATGAAAGCCGATCAGATTACTGGGCGTTAAGAATTCCATTCTCAAACCGATAGAAGTTTATGGTTTTTATACAGAAGAAAGAAATGAAACTTAGAAAAAACATCCTCATTGTTGATAATAACTGTGAACTGGAGCAATCGGTGAAAGAGCCTTTGCTTAAGCAGCTTGAGAACTCCGGCGTGTCTCCTATCGTGGTGCGCGCAAAAGACGGAGCGGAAGCTGCGATTAAGTCGGAAAATCAAAAATTTGATATGGTTATCATCGACACCGAAGTCCCTCGTTTGATGGATGGCGGTTTTGTTTACGGCATTCATACTTATAAGAATACTCAGGACGCTGAAGTCATCGTGATCTCGCAAAAAGATCCCTCTGATCTTCCTGAATCTTTGCGCAGTTCTAAATTCTTTAAAAAGCCAGTCACTCCCGAAGAATTGATCAATGCCATGATCACGGTGCTAAATGTGCAACATCATGGACAAGCTAAAGACGCAAACACAGCAGCGGCGGCTACGAAATATGCCGTCGATGTGCGCGTGATCAATGCTGTGATCAAAGCGACAACCAATGTGCTTGAACAATTTGGTGTGACATCTGTGAAAATGGAAAAAGCCGGCCCAAAATCTCCGCAAGAGTGTTTAATGGGCGAAGTGTCTTCTGTGATTGATATTAAAAGTCAGTCCTTCCAGGGTTACTTGAGCATTTCTTTTGATAAGGGAAGTTTTTTGGAAGTTGTTTCCACGATGTTGATGGAAGAACAAACAGAACTTACTAAAGACAATCAAGATGCTGTGGGCGAAATCAATAATATTATTTTTGGTAACGCCAAATCTGAAATCACAAGCTACGGCGTTCAGATGACAGTTCCTCGCGTGCTTTTAGGATCAGATCAAGTCGTGCCTTGCGCGACGGGCTCCGCCGGAATGATGATTCCTTTTTCTACAAGCAAAGGGAAATTTTATTTGACGGTGGTTGCGCTGCCGATTGCGAAAGCGACGTAGATAAAACCGTCTATTCACTGCGAAAGATATTTTAATCCGGCTTCTTGGCGATATTTCATTTTATTATGTTGAGCACAAAAAAGCTGAGCATTCTCGATAGTGCTTTGACCGTTAGCCCACCGACTTTGCTTATGATCTATTTGTAAAAACCATCGGCCACCACATTGTTTTCCAGTGCTTGGATCTTTATACCGACAGCATTTATCTTTATTAATAACTGTTTTTCTAGTTCTCGCAGAAAATGGTTTTACTTCCACGGTGGCAGTGGCTTTCTCCTGAAAATGTGGTCGCACAGATGTTTTCTGTTTAATTACCCGATCGGTCACGTATTCTAGGTAATCCACGATATCATTCGAAGAAATGGCATGGGAAAGAAGAGCCTGGGCTTGCTGAATTTTGTCTGCAAGTTCTTTTGAAATAGTCAAAGACAAACATCTCGCGCGGCTTTTTGTATAAGTGATACCTGATGAAGTTTCACTTCACCCGACTGGATCTTTTCTCCCAATGTCGGAACTTCGCTTAGCAATCTCGCAGCATCAATTCTACGTTGCGCACTCCCCGCGGAATAGCCAACACCCTCGACTAAGTATAAAAACAAATTGGCAAAACCGTATTCCAGATACAGTCTGCGTTGGTCTATTTCCTTAATAGTCAGAAGAATTTCATGAAGTAATTCGCGTTCTTTCGCGACCAATGATTTAATTCTTTGATCAAGCTCGAATTTATTTAAACTTTTAAGATTCATTTTGTCCTCCATCTGAAAACCATCGCGACGCCTTCCAACAAGATTCACTGCCGCCGTGGCAGTACAATACCACAGCTTTTTCATCACGATTTTGATGGTTTTTAGAGGAGAAATGGCAATCTCAAGAGTTTAATTAAAAGCGTCCATTTGCTTCAAATTTGACCCCTAAGAAGACATTTTCAATAAATTAAGAAGCTTCTCGTAAAGAAAAATATGTATCAACAAAGGAGGGATAAAAATCTAACAAATTACCCACAAGGAAATTTTTATTACAAATAATTTCAACGCAAGGCTGAATCAACATTGTCCCGAAGAACGATCACTTCACAAATATTTTTACTGACGATGCCAATCTTAAAACTTATCATTTTTCAAAAGGAGTTTTCATGATCACCGGAGTTCAAGATATTTACTACAGCGTGACTCAACCGAAACGTGCCATTCAGTTTTATACTGAAGGCTTAGGCATGAAACTCATTGACGAAAGCGAGTATTGGATCGCTCTTGATTGTCATGGCGTGAAGATTGGCCTTCACCCTGAAGATGGTCCGATTCCTCAAATTCCTAGAGACAGTCACGGTGCGCACGCTGGAGCCACACTTACTTTAAGATCTGACAATGTTCCTGAAGATCGAAAAAAGCTTGAGAAACTGGGCGCAAAAATTCTTGATGAAGCGGACCAGCCTTGGGGACATATGCTTGTTTTTGAAGATCCCGATGGAAATGTTTTAAAGCTAATGAATCCAAAGTATTAAATCAAGGCTCTACGACACTGTGGAGCTATTGTCTTTGAGTATTTACAATATGACTAAGAAACCCAAAAGAATTTATCTTACTTCTCTTCAACAACCTGACTTACTGGGTAATATTGCCCACCTGCCGTTTGATCCTCTGAAAAATAAGGAAGTTGAGAAGCTTCGATCTTATACTAAGATTGAAAAGATTTTTTCAAAGCACGAAACCGATTTTGTTCAGGCACTTAAAATTGCGAAATTCACTTCAGAGGCTTGGGGGCATGATGGGTTTAATTCTAATCCTAAAAAGCAAGATGCTCTGACCATTCTGAAATTGGCCGACAAGGGAGCGTCTTTTGCGTGCGTGCAGTTTGCATCCGTATTTGTACAGCTTTGCCAGAGCGTAGGAATTCCAGCGCGTGTTCTGAATGTCAGAACGAAACATCCTGATTTGGGTTCCTCCGGGCACGGACATGTGACAGCGGAGTATTTCGACAATCAACTTTGTAAATGGGTATGGATCGATCCTCAAATTCATGCATATGCTCTAAACAGAAACACTCCCCTCAGTTATAACGAACTTGCGGAACTCATTGTTACTGGCAAAAATCCGACCATTAAATTTACTGAGCGCACGCTGACTTATATCAAGAACAACAAAGCTCATCTAAAGTTACTAAAGAACTTTGTGAGAAGATATATTTGGTCGACGCGAATCGGTGGCTTGAAATCATTTTATTCAAAACAGTCGCATCTAAAAAATATCGGCTGCAAAAGAAACGGCGTACAACCAGCAATCACTTTTCAAGGATTTGCAGATAAATCTCCAACTTATTTTCAACGCGAGATCTTTGATGCGCCTTTGAATGCTTGTCATATTCAGTTTGAAACGAAAGCACCCCGAAAATTGGTGAACTGGAAAGATCTGCAAGACTATAAAGATCGCGCTTATTTGAATTTTGCAAAACCGGAAGTCACGATGATTTTGAAGAACAGCATGCCGTGGTTTGAATCCTATATCGTGATTATCAATGGAAATAAAAAGATTTTAAAGACCTATGAGATCACCATCAAACTTCGTGATGGCTTGAATACTATTCAAGTACAAGCAATGAATGGCTACAAACGCTGTGGCCCCATGACCACTGCTGAAATTCGCTATGACAATCGTTATAAGAACGTGAAGAGTTATTGGTAAATTAAATTAAACCAATAACTCACATAACTTTTTAACGTAGCTGGCTTTATTCCATATCCAAAGCTTTTTTCCACTCTGGTGTCGGTTCGATTAATTTTCTTGCTACCATGTCAAACAAGCCAAAGGTGAAAAGAGCTTCGCTCGCGACTGTGCCGTCTTCTTTTACCATTTGTTGAAGCATTTGGCCGATCTTGCCCTTGTAATTCACAAGCTTTGTTGTGATTGTGATGTTTTCGCGAAGGCGGATTTCTTTTAAGAATTTCAGATTCACTTCTAAAATCACGGGACCCTTTTTCAATTTGTGAATTTCGCTAAAGCCATAACCTCGCGGTGTGATTAATTCCCAACGGGCTTCCTCGTACAATTCCAAATATGTGGCGTTGTTGATATGCCCATAAGAATCCACATGATGTTCACGAACAGTGACTTTGTATCTAGCTTCTGACATAACGAACCTCTATTTTAAAGCTTCACGGATATGAGCTGAGGCAAGATCCAAAGCCCACACGACAACGGCAATCACTGCGATGATGCAACCTACTTCACGCCACATCGCCTGTCCTTGATACTGCACCAGCATCGTTCCGATACCGCCGCCACCGACAAGACCGATGATCGTCGCCATTCGCACATTGATATCCCAGCGATACACCGTAAATGAAATATAAGGCAAAAGCACCTGAGGAACAATCGCATACCAAATTGTTTGGAGTTTATTAGCGCCTGTTGACTCAATGGCTTCGATGGGACCTTCTTCAACAGCTTCAACCATTTCAGAATATTGCTTCGCCAATGAAGCTACAGAGTGAACCATGAGGGCTAACATTCCCGCGAAAGGACCGATTCCCACCCACACGGAAAAGATGATGGCCCAAATCAAAGCTTCAATGGAGCGTGTGATATTTAGCATTGTTCGCAGCACGAAGTACACGCTTTGAGCCCAGGGACCTTTCATGATGTTTTTTGCACAAAGAAAACTTAAAACAAAGGCCACTGGAATCGCTAAGCTTGTTGCCAAGAACGCCATAAAAATCGTCTCGACGATATTTAAAACTGCACGAGGCAACACAGCCCAGTTCGGATCAAGCAAGCCTTTAAATAACCGCACCGCTCCGGCAAACCCGTTCTCGTCAAAAATTTCGATAAACGAAAACTCTGTTTTAAGAAGGGCAACAATAAATGCAACCGCAAGACTCACAAGAAGCTGCCAACCCCAAAAACGACGATACCATGCTTTGTCAGCTAAAGTAGGAGCCGCCGTTTTAAAGAGAACATCCCCTAACGTCGTGACTTTATTCTTACGAAGAAGAACACTGATTCCGCAGCCCACCGCAAAGAAGGCGACAGAAATTAAACTGACGAGTTGTAAATTCAAAAGCTGCTCTTCCGAAGACACAAAAAGTGCCACCGCAAGAACTGCCAGTAAAAAGGCAAAGAGAATTCCGTCAAAGATCGTTCTTCGAAAAATCATGGGCACCTTCGCCGTAAATTCGTTGAAACCATTCTTCGGTGATCTCTTCAGGTTTTCCGGTAAAGACCAGCTCCCCGTCTTTTAATGCCACCACGCGAGTTGCGTACTGTCTCACTAAAGAAAGAAAGTGCAGATTCACGATCACCGTGATCCCCAACTCTTGATTGATTTTTCGAAGATAATCCATCACCACGT
This sequence comes from Bdellovibrio sp. BCCA, assembly GCF_037996825.1. NCBI lineage: Bacteria > Pseudomonadati > Bdellovibrionota > Bdellovibrionia > Bdellovibrionales > Pseudobdellovibrionaceae > Bdellovibrio > Bdellovibrio sp. BCCA. Next base: position 2,961,199 of record NZ_JBBNAC010000001.1, read on the forward strand.
GACAAGTCGCCGGATCCAAGGACGAAACCGGCTCATCCGCCAAAAGTAAAATCGGATTTTGTGTCAAAGCTCTGGCGATGGCCACGCGTTGCTTTTGTCCGCCAGAAAGCTGATCGGCGCGCACCAAAGCCTTATCGCCAATACCCACAAGTTTAAGATTTTTAAGTGCTTCCTGCTTTTCTGCCTCAGAAAAAATTCCCAGCAAACTTTGCCACGTGGATTTTTCAGAAAGACGTCCCATTAACACGTTTTTTAAAACACTTTGTCGCGGAATCAAATTGAAATGCTGAAAAATCATTCCCATCTTTTTTCTTAAAGAGCGAATGTCCTGAGCTTTTTGCAAGGAACCGATATCTCGTCCCTCAAAAAGAATTTGTCCCGAGGTCGGCTCTTGCAGTCGATTCAAACAGCGAAGCAGCGTTGACTTACCTGAACCACTTAAACCAATGACAACAAGAAATTCTCCTTGCTGTACATCCAGAGTGACATTTTTTAAAGCCGTCACTCCGCCGGGATAAGTTTTTACTAAATTGCGCACGCTTAAAAGCGGAGTGCCCACTTTACTTCCCTTCTGGCGCCAACGTTCTTAACATCTCGCGAACGGTGTCATAATCACTGTCAGAGGCTTTCTTAAAATTCGTCGCTCCCAACATCAGGTCAATAGCTTTTTTACCTTCGTCTGTCGCGGCAAACTGCAAAAGAGTGTCGACGATTTTTTCTTTCATTTCTTCCGGCATATCTTTGCGGAAAGCAATCGGATCATTAGGGATGGGTTCTGACAATTCGATGATTTTTACTTTTTGTTCTACATCAGGGTATTGCGTTTTTACTAAACGGCGCGCATCTTCGATCTGACCATTCTGCGGAGGACTGTAGTAAGTCGCACCTGCATCGACCTGCCGTTGATAAATCATCGTCACCACAGAGTCGTGCTTCATTGCAAACACAATGTCCTTAGGTTCAATCTTAAGATCTTTCAAAGTTTTTAAAGGTAAGAGATAACCCGACGTGGATGCCGGATCGACAAAGGCAATTTTCTTTCCCGCAAGATCCCTTAGCGTTTTGATTTTACTATCCGCTCGCGCCAGGAATTGAGATTGATAAGTGGCAGAGCCATAGCGAATGACGGTTAAACGAGCTTCGGCACCGTATTGTTTGTGCGCAAGGTAGTATCCGTAAGTGTTAATGGCAGCCACGTCGGCCCTTTTTGTACCGAACGCTTCAACGACAGCGACAAACGATTGAGGAATTGTGATTTCGTATTTGTACGGCGTGTTTTTTTCTAAATATTCTTTAAGAACTTTAGCATTGTCCGTGAGAACCTTTGCATCAACAGCAGGGACAAGATGAAATTTAATGGGATTTTTCTCAGTCCCAAGAGCATCTTTTTTAAACTGACAACCTGTCACTGCAAACAGGCCGATCAGGACCATCGTTGAGAGAAGTCGTTTCATGTTGTGGCCTCCCAACTCATTATAGAAAATCACTGGAGACGGGCAAGAAAAGTCTTTGATTTCACTGGACTTGTATGGCTAGATGGCGCTGAGTGCAGGATGGTTATGTTAAGTCAGATTCTTGTTAATATTCAGGACCTCACAAAACAAGGTAAAAAGAGCCTTGTGGTCTTTGATTTGGACTCCACTCTTTTTGATGTCAGTCCTCGCGTAGAACGAATTCTTCTCGACTTCGCCGCCGCCCCCATCAACCAAAAACGCTTTCCTGAACAGGTCGCTCTTTTTAATAAAATCAAAACTATGCGCACGGATTGGGGCATTCAAAATGCTTTGCAAAGAGCTGGACTTGATGGCCATCATCCTGAGTTTCAAGAAGCTGTTCGCGAGTATTGGCAAAAACATTTCTTCTCAAACCATTATCTTCAATTCGACAACCCCTACGAGGGCGCGATTGAGTTTGTTCAAGCCGTAGATCGAGCGAAGGCTGAGATCGTGTATCTCACGGGTCGCGACGTGGAAAGAATGGGAACTGGGTCCGTCGAGATTTTACATCAATGGGGATTTCCTCTTCATGAGCGTGCAAAACTGGTTTTAAAACCGCATCGAAGTATGGATGATGCCCAATTCAAAACCGATTATTTTGTCGAAGCCGAAAAGAAAGACTACGCCAAAATTTATTTCTTTGAAAATGAACCGGTGAATTTACACCATCTTATGCAGTTCTGCCCTCACGTTGAAATGATTTTCTTTGAAAGCACTCATGCAGGAAAAGCAGAACCACCCGAGGACCTTCCTCGTATTATGAACTTTCTGCTTTCGCAAAAGGAATCCTAATGCTTTATCTGGTTGCGACCCCTATCGGCGACACAACGGAAATCACATTGCGTGCGTTAGAAATTTTAAAATCTTGTGATGTTGTGATCTGCGAAAGCACCAAGGAAGCTTCAAAACTTTTGCGCGCTCATGGGATCACAGGAAAGACTTACGAAGTTTTAGATGAACATTCCACACCTGACGACAAAGCGGCTTTGGTTCCTTTGTGTGCGGAAAAGAATGTGGCTTTAGTGACGGACTGTGGAACTCCGGGGTTTTGTGATCCAGGAGCTGATCTTGTTAGACTCTGCCGCCAAAAGAACGTTCCTGTAAAATCAGCTTTGGGCGCTTCTGCCTTGATGGGACTTCTTTCCTTAAGCGGCCAGCGTTTAGATGAGTTTGTCTTCCGCGGATTTTTACCTGCAGAAACAGAATCCCGCGCCAAGGCTTTAAAAGAACTTACCAAAGAAAAACGCGCTATTATCGTGATGGATACTCCCTATCGTTTGAAGAAGACTCTCAACGATATGAAAGAGCATTTCTCACACAGAAAATTTTTATTAACTTTAAATCTGTCTCAAGAAGATGAAGCCGTTCTTGAAGGGTCTATCGATAAACTTATTTCCGGACTTCGTTTCGATAAAGCGGAGTTCATGCTTCTTATTTATCCCGCATAATGTCGAATTTGATCTCGCTTCCCATTGATGACTTCACTCCTGCGATTGAGGAACAACTCAAAAAGGGAACGAATCTTGTTATCACGGCAGCACCGGGTGCGGGTAAAACAACAAGACTTCCCCCCGCCCTTCTAAAAGTAACGGCTAAAAAAGTCATCGTGCTTGAACCGCGCAGAATGGCGGCTATCGCCGCCGCCCATCGCATCGCTGAAGAACAAGGTTGGCAAGTCGGTCGCGAAGTCGGTTACCAAGTTCGTTTTGCAAATAAAACTTCACCAGAGACCCGTCTGATTTTTATGACGGAAGCCTTATTAGCAAGACAGATGATTCAAGACCCTGAACTTTCCGACGTGGATCTTGTGATTCTGGATGAGTTTCATGAAAGATCCATGCACGTTGATTTGGCGCTGGGACTTTTACGGGAACTGCAGGAGCTTGGCCGGGATATTAAAATTCTTGTGATGTCAGCCACACTCGAAGCGGAAAAGATCGCCGACTATCTTGGACACTGTCCCGTCGTGAGCGTACCCGGAAAGTTATTCGAATTGGATGTGCGATATCAAAAAGGTTCCCAGCTTCTCCAAACGCTGCCGTCTTTTTACGAAACCCTTTTGCAAACGATAAAAGAAGCTCAAGCACAAACAGACAAAGATATTTTGATCTTTCTTCCCGGCGTTGGTGAAATTGATCGCGCGCAAAATACGTTGCAAGGATGGGCCGACAGTAGAAATATCGAGATCGTGCCATTGCATGGCTCTTTAAATCTGGAAGATCAAAGAAAAGCCCTGCAAAAATCCGCACGACAAAGAATTATTCTTTCGACCAATATCGCTGAATCCTCGGTAACCTTAGATGGTGTGAACACGGTTATCGATTCGGGTCTTGCAAAAAATATGAAGCAAGATCACCGCACAGGATTTTCTCGCCTGGAACTAGGCCGTATCAGTTTATCAAGCGCGATTCAAAGAGCGGGCCGAGCCGCACGTCAGTTTCCGGGTGTTTGCTATCGCCTGTGGAATAAAATGGATGAGCTGTCATTCAATAAAAGCGACATCGCTGAAATTCAAAGAATTGATCTTACCGAAAGTTTGCTGTTCTTAAGCGCTCAAGGTGTCACAGACTTTGAAGCCTTTAGCTGGTTTGAAAAACCTCCGGCAGTGGCTTTGCAAAATGCTGTTCGCTTCTTAAGAATTGCGGGAGCAATTAGCAACGAAAATAAAATCACCGATCTTGGCAAAAAGATTCTCCACTTCCCTCTCCCCGTACGCCTGGCAAAGCTTATGCTTGTGGGAATGGAAATGGGAACCACCGAGCTTGCCTCAGAGATGGCAGCTCTTCTGCAAGAACGAGATATTCTCAAGCGCGAAGCCGTGGCCAATTTTATTGGCGATCAGTTTGAAAATGATCTAGCGGCACGCCTTGAAGTGCTCCATCACTTCCGTCGCGATAAAAAAGCGCCAAGAGAAGCCTCTTTTTACTCTCTGCAAACCGTAGATCAGTCTGCAAGACAAATCGCCGACCTTGCGAAAAAACTAGGACCGCAAACGGCACCTTCCAACGAAGATTCTTTGACCCTTACAAAAAAGATCCTACTTAAAGCCTATGCCGACCGTCTGTGCCGTCGTCGCGGAAAATCGGAACGCGCTTTGATGGTGGGCGGTCGCGGTGTGAAACTGCAAACCGAAAGCCTGGTGAAAACGTCGGAATTCTTTGTTGCACTTAACGGCGTCGAAGGAAGTTCCGACGCAGAAACAATCGTGAGTTTGGCTTGCGGTTTTGATAAAGATTTTATTTTGCAAAACTTTAAAGAGAAAATCGAAAAAACTCGCGACGTCACATTCATTGAGGAAAAAGGACAGTTTTTCACACGCGAATATCGCTCTTTGCATGGACTTCCTTTGGATGAACCCACACTGACTCCAGCTTCGAGCGAAGAAATTGCTGAAAAACTTCCACAGATTTTGAGCGATAAATTTGATCTTGTCTTAAAGGCCAATGAAAAACTTGCTCATTGGTGGACTCGTTTTGAATTTTTAGAACGCCAAGAGCCGCAGAACTTAGATCTTGAAGCTTTGAAACTAGAGGCTCTTACGCAAGCGTCATTAGGCGAAAAGAAAATGCAAACGGTGATGGAAAAAGATTTGGTCTTTTTCTTTGAAAACGTTTTTCCAAGTGATGTTGTTAAAACACTAAAAAAAGAAATTCCCGAGAAAATCGAAGTTCCCAGCGGCAGTAAAATCCCCGTCATCTACCCTTCTGATAAAAATCCCTACCTGGAAGTTCGCATCCAGGAAGTTTTCGGCATGATGGAAACTCCCAAAGTTTATTTTGGAAAAATCCCCGTGACTCTGCATCTTTTGGGACCGAATTTCCGTCCGGTGCAAGTGACCTCAAGCTTAGAAAGTTTTTGGAAGAACGGTTATCCTGAGATTCGCAAAGAATTGCGAATCAAGTATCCGAAGCATCAGTGGCCCGAAGATCCAGCAGATGGAGTTCCCGAAGCCAAAGGCCGCCGTAGAAATTAGTCTTAATTGCCGTTAAAAATACGGCGAGTGATATTTAAATATTCAACGTGAGACATTTGCCCAATAGCATCTGAAAGAATCAAAGCATTGAAATAACGTGCGGGTTCTGAAGTTCCCGTCCACGCTTTGGACTCCGCCAAGTCACGGTAAATAATTTCATGTAAAATCGCGGCGGCTTGCTGTTCGGGTTGCATCCACTGCCAATAATCCAAAGCCACCATGTAGCGACGGTCTTGAGGGAATTTAGGCGTTCGTTGAATGATGAGCTGATGTAATGAGCATTGCGGCGGAATAAAACCGATTCCTGTGTCAGGAATATCAAACAACTCCACCTCAGGTAAGAAGCGTGTGTCGTTTTTAAATTCCGCTAACCACTGAAAATATCTTTGTGCGCGCACGGGATCTTGCGTTTCGATACGCTGGACCAGTTCCTTGGCAATTTTCAGACTGAAATCCAAAGACATTTCATCACCATAATTCGGAGCACCCGTATCAGGCCATTCAGGTTCTTCCAGATCCGGAAAGATCAACTTAAATTGGTAACGCACTTCCGCTTCATAAGCGTCATACATAAGATTGCCAAGAGGCGATTGTGGACACACGATCACGTCCCCACCGTTACCACGCTCTGCCCAGTCATTAGGGTCAGCGCAAACAAAAGCACCCCAGAGCACCAAACCTACTGCCATGACTGAGCTTAAAAAACGCACTACGTCCTCACCTTGGTAACCGGAACCAATTGAATGTTTAAATTATAAACTTCCGTAGACCTACCTTCGGTAAGAAGCCTTGTCATCTTTCTTCTGAAGTCGCGGATGATTTTTTTCGCCTCCGGGATTTTTTCAGGGTCGGAAGGGATCGTAATAGATGTAATATCGCGGATAGCCGGATCATCTTGCATTAAAGACGCAATGGCCTGCTCTAAAATCTGCCTGTGCGATTCCCGCAGAATCTGTGAAGGCACGTCGTGCGTCGTAGTAACGCGGTGATGGGTTCTTTCCCACAATCCTTTTTCAAGTTTAATTAAATTCAGTCTATGCAAACGCTCCAAAGCCTTGCGAATTCGCGATTCAGAGATTCCCAAACGCTCTGCCATCCACGGCTCGTGAGATCTAAAATCATGAGTTCCCATGAGCATCATGACCGCGTAATTTTCCCAATCCGCGATCAAAGCAAATTCGTCTTCACTCAGTTGGTGAGCGTCCCCTTTTTCGTCGACCAAAAGTTTTTGTTTTTCAATCAGATTGAGAAACTGTTTTGATTCGTCTTCGGACATTTTGAGGGCATTGACGATTCGACTTCGCAGTTCTTTACCCGGTAAACGCCTGCCCGAAAGAAGATCAGAAAGACGTCCCGGGGAAAGTCCTAAGTCCCTGGCAAAAGCGCGCATAGAATATTTGGGATTACGCAAACGGCGCGTCTCGAGAACGTCTTGAAGAAAAATAGAAAGTGACGAATGATTTTCGACCATATCTATTTTTATTTTTATTAGATCCGCGTTCCAATGTTTCAGACTCGTTTGGGAACACTTTTCCGGCTTTCTTTAAGCGACTCAATGAACTTTCAGTTCTGAATTTTCACAAGCGCAGGAGGCTTGCTGTTCTTCTCGACTTTCAAGGTAAGAAAGAAACGCGGCACTCCGAAAAGCCAGATCGTACAAAGTATCCACGTCGATCACGAACTTTTCGTCGCCGAGTTTTAAAGTCACCCAATCCGTCGTCACTTCTTCGAAAGCAATTTGCTCTGCTTCGATGAACTTAGAAGTTTTCATTAGCCCCTCATTGAGTAGTAACCGATAACAAGTCCCGGTTCGAAGGCAAACGGCACGGCTTCTAAATTCGGCTCATCCGTCAAACGACCTTCTTCTTTACCGCCGATTTCTTCTTTCATCATGAATGTCGGCAAAGGCAAACGTGGAGTTTGTTTGGCCTGCATGTAGACTTGGTTTTCGTAGGCTTCCGGTTTTAAAGTGATCTTGTCACCCACGCGAATGATTTGCGATGCGATGTTTACTTTCTTTCCGTTCACCAAAACTTTTCCATGCGACACCAATTGTTTTGCGGCGGAAATACTCGTAGCAAATCCCAAGCGAAACACAACATTGTCCAAACGTTTTTCCAAAAGGTTGACTAATGCTTCTACCCAGTTTGTTGCAGCGGATTTTTTTGCTTTCACAATCATGCGGCGAAACTGCTCTTCGCGAATTCCATAGTGGAAGCGAAGTTTTTGTTTTTCTTCCAATTGCAATGCGAATTCGGAATACTTACGGCGCTGTAAGCCGTGCTGACCCGGAGGATAAGGGCGTCTTTCCAACGCACCCGCTTTTCCCATACCGGGAAGTTCCGTGAGAAGTCGTCTTTGTCTTTTAAATCGCGCTGTCTTGCCTTTTCTTTTCATAATCTGATCCTTCAAATGTCGTTAGACGATTTAAAAGCCTCTTGAAAGAAAGAACAGAGTTTCCTGATTTTTTAGATGAAATGAAAGTATGAAGAAAACCGAATGAAAGGAAAATGAGAGTGAAAACAAGTTGAAAGTAACAGAGAGCTTTGTTAGAACCCGCCCCAACAAAGGAAATGACGATGAAAACATTTGTTGCACTTGCCACTGTTCTTTTCGGTTTCAAAGCGATGGCGGCTTCTGAAGTTCTTCTTAACTGCAAAAATATCGATCAAGACGATATCACTTCCGCGATTGTTCGCACTTACGAAGACCCTGCAAAAAAATTCTCTTTAGAGTTGGTTTTGACTTCTCCAAAAGGGGAAGTTCAATCTCTTGAAATTGATTCTGAAGATTACAATGAAGGTTGGATTGCTCTGCCTGCTGATGATATGGCGGAACGCTATTTGACTCGCCAACAAGAAGGCTGGGAAATCTTTGGAACTATCGGACAAGTGAACTTCACAGCCGACGCTCAATGTGAAGAGGCGCCTCTTTATTAAAAAGGGCGCTGTAACATCAGACTTATCTTTGCCTTGCATAGAGAAAGCTATAGAGAAAGCTGATGTTACAGTGACCTAGCCGTTTACCAGCTCGGTAGACGGCGACGGCGGTTGCGTTTACGAACAGGAGCAGTTGTTCCTGTGCTCTCTTGATGTGTGTTCGTTGTTGGAGCCGTCGGGATTGTTTCTGTCTGCTTCATAGCCGAACTCCTTTCGTGCTAGATTAAGAACTCCAGCTATTCTCTCAGAGAAGCAGGGCAGCAAGCGACGATTTTAATATTAGTATTGAGTTATGAAAACGGGTTGAGAATCAAAATCGGCCTTTAAATAGGAACTTCACGACCCACAAGGGTCCGACGAGCAGATACTGTAAGTCTTTGAAAAATGAAGGCTTTTTCCCTTCAACCTTGTGCCCATAAAACTGCCCGATCCAGGCCAGAACAAATATAACGATGAGCGGAACTAGTGGATCTGCCACTTGGCGGAGTGCATAAAAAAGGACATAACATATCGCCAATTGTGCCAACATCACGACGAAAGGCTTGGGTCCCAAAGTAAAATACCACCCTAAAGCGATGGCAATCAGGATTTCACCGACACGCAAAGGTCCCAAACTGTACGGAATTAAAATCAAAAGACCGACGATGGAAAAGAAAATCAGAGGCACGCAAATCTTATGAATCCACTGATTTGTGGGATGCTGATGGCTTTCACCATATTCTGCAAACCATTGCTCCAGTGTTTTCATTTTTACCTCGCGTGTTTTTATTTTTGCACGGCTAGCGGTCCCACCATCGTTGCACCTGGTGGGACGTCTCTGACGACAACGGCATTGGCACCAATCATCGCACCGTCACCGACTGTGATCGGACCTAGAACTTTCGCACCCGTTCCAATCAAAACTTTATTGCCTACAGTGGGATGACGTTTCACCGGATCAAATTTGAGTCCGCCCAAAGTCACACCGTGAAAGATAATACAATCATCACCGATGACCGCAGTTTCACCAATCACCACACCCATGCCGTGATCAATTACGAGACGTTTTCCCACAGTGGCGCCTGGATGAAGTTCAATGCCCGTGAGCAAACGAGAGATTTCTGCCACCAATCGCGCGAGGAAATACCAATGATTTTTATAAAGAGCATGCGCGATTCTATGACAGAACAAAGCCTTCGGTCCTGGATACAAAACAGCGATCTCGATTAAAGATTTCGCCGCCGGGTCATAGTTTTTATAAGTGCGCAGAAGTTCCAGGATACGATCAATCATTGAGTTTCTCATTTAGGTCTTCAAGCAGGAAGTACCTATCAAAAAGTTCATTGTAGCGAGACCACTTTTCACCCGAACCACGCTCGGCATCGACAATTGTTTTTAGGGTGCTCACTTTGCTGTCGAAATCATCCACCATGGCAACAACCATGGCTTCCAGGAATTTAGGTCTCTTCGGAGAACCATATTCCAACTTTCCATGATGACTTAGGATAATATGCTTACAAATGTCACGCAGTTCTTCGTTAAATCCCAAAATGCGAGACGCCTTTTTATCTATCAATTCACACGCGATCTGCATATGTCCGATCAAACGGCCACGATCGGTGTAAGAGATGCCATTGTCGTAGGAAAGCTCCCACAGTTTTCCGATATCGTGAAAAATTCCGCCAAAGAGCAACAGATCGCGATTCAAAAACGGATAATGTGTACCCATGAAATCCATGATTTTGGAAATCGACAAGATATGCTCTAATAATCCACCAAGCCACGCATGGTGAATGGATTTTGCCGCCGGAGCTTTGAGCATCATCGGACGAATTTCAGGATCTTCCAAAGTGTCGAGAACAAGCTGGCGCAAATGATCGTTTTTCATTGTGCGCACCATTTGTAGCAATTCGACCATCATGTCTTCGGTATTCTTAGAAGCTTTAGGAATAAAATCTTCAAAATTCACTGTCGCAGAATCCACACGCTCCAGACGATGCACGATCAATTGTTTGCGGTTCTGGAAAATTTGCACTTGGCCTTTGATTTTTAAAACGTCGCCAACTTCAAATTCTCGGGCAAGTTCATCCACGCGATCCCACAGACGCGCATCAATGCTTCCTGAAGAATCTCCAAGCTGCAGGCCCATGAAGGGACGGCCATTTTTGCCAACCCCCACTGTTTTTTCTTTCACGAGGTAACAAGAATCAACAGTGTCTTTGTCTTTAAGACTGTGAATACTTTGTCTTTCCATTAGGGCACCTCACAAAAAAGCGGCGTGTACTGAGAGTTTTTAAACGTCACTTGCGCAACGTGAATGTCACTGCCTTGTTGAGCTGAAAATAAAAACGTCCCACCCAAAACACTTAAATAGCGTTCTTGAGTCGTGTTGACTTTCAAACCTTCGCCTTTCATTTCTTTCATGAAACGATCAGTGATATCGAAAAACTGATTGCAACCCGCACCGAAGATTTTTTGCTCAATTCTTCTTTTGCGAGTGCCGCTGACAAACAAAACTTTTTTCGCAGTGGCTTTTTCAAAGGCCGGAAATTCAAAACCGACGTAGAAGGATCCTCTTTGTCCTGTGATAAAGCGAGAAAGATCAATCGTGCCACCGCCTTTTGGCAGAAGAATCTTAACGGCTTCACCTTCAACAATGCCGGGATTTTTTTGGACCAGAAAGACTGTGACTTCAGAGAATAATAAATTCTTCGTTGAAGAGTGTTCTCCTCCGGCTGGAGCACCATGCTCCCCACCTGCGGAAGGAGCGGCCTCTTCGTGCCCACCTGCGGATTTAAATTCAAGAGCGTCCCAAGCCTTCGCTGGGATTTTGATATCTTCTGCTAAGTCTTCAAATTTGATTTCTTGGTATTCTTCGACGTGATATCCAGGACTTCCCGTACAGCCACCTAAGACCAAGAGCAAAAGGCTTATAGGCAACAAGTTCATCACTCGTACTCCAGTTGATCCCTCAACTCTAATAACGGTAAGAAGTTAGGTTCCGATTGCAGACCTGCGCGGACATAGTCGTACGCTTTCGTGCGATCGTTGTTACGCATTACCACCCAAGCCAAACCATAAAGAGCAACGGCATTCTTTGGATCTTGATTGTAAACTTGCGTGTAAGCATTTTGTGCACAAGTGATATCTTGAGTATTAATACAGATATCGCCTAACAAAAGATTCTTTACCGACAGCGTTTGCAACTCCGGCATTTTTAATATCGTTGTCGCCTCGGGAAGACGGCCGATTTTCGCCAGGTAACTGGCTTGAGTTGCGAGCACATAAGGATCTTTCGGTGCTTCAGCCAAAGCCTCTTGCAAAAGTTTGGCGGCATCAGAGTCACGATTGACTTCCATTAAACACACGGCACGCAAAGCTTTTAGTTCCGGATGCGGATTTTGTTTTTGATAAACTTCCGCGCAATATTTCTCTAGATAATCCCACTGAGTGAAACGCCACTCCACATGCAAAGGATGCGTGTAGTTGCGCGCTTGTCCCGGCATTTGATTAAGAAATTGAACGACCGATTGATTTACGCCATCGACATCGCCCAAAATACTTTGCGCATAAACCACAAACAACAAGAGTTCTTGGCGCAAATAACCTGTTTTTTGAACGTTGGCTTTAATATCGCGAATCAGAGATTGAAGAGCATTGGAGTCTGAATTCGCTTTTGCATACTCAACAGTTGAAAGAGCGCGACCAAAAAGAGCCAAAACAGATTGCGGATTCTTGCGATAAATCGCATCGAAATCACGCATGGCCTCGCCATAATTTCCTTTTTTCTGCTGAATGATCGCAAGATTCAACAACGCTGAAACGTTGAAGGGCTCATGACCAATAGCTTTTTGCAAAGTATCTTCGGCTTGTTTTAGATCCCCGTCCATCATGTAAGAAACGGCGATGCCCAGATAAGCATCTACGATCTCCGCACGACTGCGACCTTCCTGGACAAGGGCCCGCTCCAAAATTCTTCGTCCCATCAAACTTTGACGGTCTTCAGAAATAAGTACAGACGCCATTTGCACCTGAGATTCCGCGTCGGGTTCTTTAAGTTTTGTGGCCTTGAGATAAGCCTGCAAAGACTTTTCGTAAAGCCCCAAAGTTTTATAGCGAATCGCCTGATTCATGAGTTCGTCATAACCCATGCTTTTCTTTTTATCTTTTTGCGAAAGTCCAAAGATCACAACACCGGCTACCGCAATGGCCGCCACAATCATGCTCCAACGAAGAACGTTAGATTTCTGACGAAGCTTTCCTTGAAGACGCGTATCTCCTGTTGCCCCGTAACTTTTTGCAGCCGCTGGTGCCGCGACCGAACGAGTGCTTAGAGGCTCCACCATTGGTGTCACGTCTTTCATCGTATCACGTTGCACTGGTGGCGGAGTCAGATCCAAATTCGGAGGCACTGGTGTCGGCGTTAAATCATCCGTCATATGAATGACGTCAGTGCGAGTGATCGCCGTGTGTTGGGCAATCGACTGAGTCATGGTTTGTTCAGAGTGAGAATCTTGCTCTTCACGGATGTTTTTTACGATATCCATGAAAAGTTTGTTTTCGCGGATATAACTCCAACGCCCTTCCGGCAGACGAACTTCATCAATGATGGAGATTTGTTTTGTGCGAAGATGTTCCGTGACTTCAGCTAACGTAAACGGACCGAGAATCCTTGTTGAGGATTTAACCAACCAATTTTTCTCGGTGCTGCCTACATCCGCTGTCATACTTAGAATGGTGCCTTCGTTAAGAGAAGTTTAAGATCGTCGTTCGTAAGGAAAAGTCCCGCGCCCAAATAACCGGATCTTGCATTCGCTTTATCGAAGGCATCATTGATACCGCCGGTAATGTAAATACCGCGATACAAAGTATAAGAAAGAGAGCTTCGGACATTTGTTTTACTAAAGTCGAAAGCTTCCATCGTGAATTTCAATTTGCGACGGAAGAAGAAGTAATCAATACCAAATCCACCGGAGTTCTCGATCAAACCACCTTTAAGCGTAAGATCCCAAAAGTTCTTCGCAAAGAGCACCGTGAATTTGATTTTGTTCTGATAAGTTTTAACTTCCGTGTAATCAGAAGGAGCACCGCCGCCCGTTCCTGTCACCTGTGTGCGAGTCGTTTCAACCACACCGGCTGGGTCATCCACCACAGCGATATAGTAATAACGATCTAGACCCGGTTGGATTTGCACCCCGATATAAGATTTCGTTTTACCAACATCACCTAAGTATTCCGCTCTGAAATCAAATGCGGTTTGGATTCTTGTCGCGGTATCAAGCATTCCGCTAAGACCGTCAATGGCTGAAGATACGTTTTCGGCTGTTTGCTCATCGCTGACAAGCTTACCGATAGCGCCTTCACCTTTGTTGATTTTAGAGGTGATCTCGTCCAGGTTTTTAACTGAGTTCGACAAGCGCTTCCAAGTTTCTTTCAAACCTGTTTCGCTCTTGTCATTCATAACTTCTTTAAGAGATGTCGTGATGCTGTGAACGTCGTCAACGATGTCACCGATTTTATCTTTGTTCTCGGTTGTCATCTGAGCCAGATCGCCCGTGAGTGTTTCGATATTCTTAACGATACGACCTAAGATATGTTTACGGGTTCCGTCTTCGGAAGTCGCCTCTTGAAGATTTTTTGCGACTTCTTTCAGTGATGTTGTCACTTCAGAAACTTGAGTCATCAAGTTATCCAAAGACCCGCCGTCTTTCACGGTTAAGATCTGCGCGTTGTCTTCTAAAGGAGGATCTGTTGGTGAGCCCGGATAAACTTCGACGTGCTTGTCGCCCAAGATCCCTTGCGCTTTGACTTCAACAGATGCTGATGTCGTCAAAGCAACATCGGATTTAACAGTGATATCAATACGGGCTTTGCCATCTTGAAGAGTGATGTTTTTAATCACACCGACCGGGATACCTGCAGAACGAACTGCGGAGTTTTTAACAAGACCACCGGCATTGGGAAGAAGGAACCAGGCTTTTTTTGAACGACCAAGATAGGATGGATCATCGCTCACTCGCATGGACATGATAGCGATCAAAGATCCTACCACGATCACTAAGACACCTACTTTAAACTCTGCAGCGCGAAGCCAATTCATTGATGTTTCATCCCTTTATTCACGAATTTCTTTACCAGCTCGATGTCCGTGTTAAAGAAATCCTCTGGAGTACCAAATAATAGAACCCGGCCACTATCTAACATCGCAATATGGTCGGCAATCCTAAACGCGGCGGCTAAGTCATGGGACACCATGATAGACGTCGTGCCTTCTCTTAATTTGTGCGTACTCAGAATCAAATTATCCACCATTTCCGTCAGAATGGGATCTAAACCCGTGGTCGGCTCATCATAGATCAAGATTTCTGGATCTAGGGCGAGAGCTCGAGCTAGACCGGTTCTCTTCTGCATTCCCCCGGAAATCTGGCTTGGTAGTTTGTTAAAATGTTTGGCCTCCAAACCGACTTGCAGAAGTTTTTCTTCCGCTATACGAAGGACCTGTGCCTCTTTCAAATCACGACGGTGCTCAAAAAGAGGAAAACAAACATTTTCAAGAACGGTCATATCGTCAAACAAAGCGGCCGATTGAAAAAGAACTCCGAAGTTGCAGCGGAATTTCGTCAATTCGTCTTCAGACAATTTACTGATGTCAGTTCCTAAAACTTCCACTGTGCCCGACGTCGGCTTGAAAAGACCGAGCAAGTGTTTCAGCATCACGCTTTTTCCGGTTCCGGAAAAACCGATGATCGCCGTCAAACTTCCCTTGGGAATTTCCAAGTTGATCCCTTTAAGGATGAACTCTTTTCCTCCATCGAAAGATTTTTTTACGTCACGAAGTGAGACTGCGGATTCAACACTCATCACGAAATTCCCATCACGTTGTAGTAGAAACGAATCAAGTTGGTTACGAAGTAATCAAGAATAATGATACCGACCATGCTTTGCACGACGCCTTGGTTTGTGGCATCACCCACACCTTTTGCTCCGCCCGTCGTATTAAAACCACGGAAGGTGCAAATCACTGCGAAGTAAATTCCAAAGACCATGCCTTTGAAAAGACCTTCGTTGATGTGTTTGACCTCGATAAAATCCGCGATCTTTTGCCAGAACACGGCTTCGTCAAGTTGCACGAGTTTCACACAAAGAAAATAACTTCCCAGCATCGCAACGAAGTCAAAAACCGCAACGAGCAAAGGCATGCAAATCACAGCCGCGACAATACGTGGAGAGATCAAATACTGTTTTGTATTCACACCCATGACGTCAAGCGCATCGATTTGTTCATTTACGCGCATGGTTCCCAAACGTGCCGCCATCGCACCACCTGCGCGTGCAGCAACAATAAGACCTGTCAAAACCGGTCCCAATTCACGCGTGATACCCAGAGCCACTGTGGGGCCCACCATGTTCACGGCATTGAAGAGTTTAAAGCCCAAATAAAGTTGGAACGACAAAGCCAACCCTGTGAAAATTCCCGTCAGACAAATAATACCGATGGATTGATTGCCGACGAATTCCATATGACGAATGATTTCAGGAAAGCGTGACGGCTTTGCGAAAATCAAACGCACACTTTCGTTAAAAAATAAAACCACACGCCCCGTCTCAGTGATCACACCGCGGGTCATTTTCAAGGCAAAGGCGCCGACTCCCGAAATAAAGCTGAATATATTGTGTGATGCAGTTTCCACTACGCCTTCTCCCCGGTATAAATACGCGGCACTCTTTCACCGACACTTGTGAGCATTTCCCAAGTGATGGTCTTTGCCTGTTGAGCGAGCTCTTCAGGTGAAAGAAAATTTCCATCGGACCCAAAACCAAATAGTGTGACTTCCTGGTCTTTAAAATCTTTGAGATCTTTTCCCTGCACCACATCTGTCACATCCAACATCAGATAGTCCATACAAATATTTCCAACCACTGGTACGCGTTGCCCTGCAAAGAGCACGTGTCCTTGATTGGAAAGAATGCGGTGGTAACCGTCTGCATAACCGATAGGCACAACAGCAATCACAGAGTCTCTTTGCGCTTTCCATGTGCCGCTGTAGGAAACAGTTTCTCCGGTTTTGATTTGACGGTAAGTTCCCACTTGCGATTTCAAACTCATCACAGGTTTTAAATCACAGATGTTTTTGTCTGCTAATGGATTATAGCCGTAAATCATCAGGCCCGGTCGCATTCCCCACTCTTGCAATACCAAAGGATGGTTCTCGGGAACGCTCTTTTTTTGCAAAGCAAGTAAACTCAGAATTCCGGCGCTATTGAGGGAATGACTGAAGATATCGAACGGTTTAAAAACTTCGCTTACGTGATGAAGCTTAAGAAGTTGTTCAGCACTGTGCCCTTTTTCAGAAACGGCGTCTTCGCCGTTAAACAAATGAGTCACAAGAGCTTTCAAACGGATTTTTTTATTCTGCCACAAACGCTCAAAAAGTTTTTGTGCTTCTTCCGGACGGAATCCCAAACGATTCATGCCCGTATCAAATTTTAAGTGAATGCCAACAGGTGAAGCCGCCACAGCTTCAAGGTGCTCGATATGTTCCCAAGTGCTCACCACCGGAGTCATACCGTATTGAATAATTTTTTCTGCACCCTCGCTATCAAAGCCGCGAAAGATCAAAATCTCAGCCTTCACTCCAGAATCACGAAGCAAAAGACCTTCTTCGATCAAACACACGCCCAGGTGTTTGATTCCTTTTTTTTCCAGAAAAAGTGCCAATTGCGCGTCACCATGTCCGTAGGCATTGGCCTTGACCATGGGACAAAGGAATCTATTCGGAAATGCTTCCTGCAGCACACGAACATTGTGCGCTAAATGATCTAAATTAATTTCCGCAAAAGTGCGACGGTACATTTCCATTAAAATCTAATTTCCCGTTTATGCTGTCTACTCTGCAGGAACTTCAAACTCAGGTCGGTGAGTTTCAGGCGCCTTGTAGAGACAGATTTTATTTCCGCCTTTGTCAGTGATGTGCAACAACGCTTTGGTCGCTGACTCATCCAACGTCTTCGCTGAATCGCAAAGAGACGGATACTCACTGATTCCCAGGCTGATAGAAACTTTCATTCCATTATCCATAAACGACGTGCCTTCGATAATTCGGCGCAGGCGTTCTGCACGTAAGGCAGCGCCCTTCTTCGGACAGTGAGGCAAGATCATCGCCATTTCATTGGCCGCCGTTCGACAAGTCACATCGTTGGTTCTGCTAGTCTTAGTGATGATCGTTGCGACTGATTTTAGCAACTCATCTTTCACCGCTTCTCCTAAAGACGACTCAATCTCATAAATATCGTCCAGGGCCACTTTCACAACCGAGATCGGTTGCTTCAAGCGACGCGCACGCGACACTTCATCACCCAAGACTTTGTGATAGTAATTGCGATTGTAGAGTTCAGTGACGAAGTCTTGAACTTCCAACGAGTCTACTTTTTTCTCCAAAGCGAAATTCACGTAACAAAGAGACATCAAAGTGAATTCTTCATTGAGAGTGGCAATTTCACCCGAGGTTAAACTGCCCGAATAAACAAAGAGGCCTTCCAAAGCATTATGCGCATACAAAGGCAAAGCTTTCGGAGGATTGAATTTGAAAGCCTCAATAAGCATATCTGAAAAACGCGCCGGCAAAAGACCCATCGCCATTTGCGCGCTGAGATCTTTCATGTCGTTTGATTCAAGCTGAACACCGACACCTTGAATATCAGATGCTGGAATTCCTTGCGCATGTGTCGCCACAAAGGAGCGCACGGAAGGAAGG
Source organism: Bdellovibrio sp. BCCA (assembly GCF_037996825.1). Taxonomy (NCBI): domain Bacteria; kingdom Pseudomonadati; phylum Bdellovibrionota; class Bdellovibrionia; order Bdellovibrionales; family Pseudobdellovibrionaceae; genus Bdellovibrio; species Bdellovibrio sp. BCCA. The sequence goes on from NZ_JBBNAC010000001.1 coordinate 2,979,341, forward strand.
AATTTAAAGAACACGCAAAGTGTACCTGCTTGAAGGTGATTCAAATATTTTTGAATCAGGTCTTCTTTGCTTTGAGCGGTACGATACTCCGTGATTCGCATCGCGATGGATGGAGTCACGACTTTTTCGGCTTCCACTTTCTTCATGCTCGTGACAGCTGCGGAATGAATCTCTTCCATTTTTTCTTTCGTGGCATTGAGATCGTCAAAAAGCTGCTCGTTTTGATAAGTCAGGTAAATTTTTTCACAGGCACGATCGACAGACCAAACAATGCGCGACTCTAAAGCCGCTTTTTCATCGGAAATTACATCGACAAAACCGTGGCTGTTGTACTGAGCTAAAATATCAAACTGACCCACAGAAGAAATCGCGATGAAACGAATCTCATCATTGATTTCCTGAACCAGAGTTACAAAGTCGCTTAATGATCCGGCCAACGCCGCCGTTGAAAATACCAGAAGATGCGGAGGGTTTTCTCGCAGTCTTTGTTCTAAAGTTTCGGGATCTTGAAAGTAATAAGCATCATATCCGGCTTGCGAAAGATACACTTTCGCAGAGGCCCCCAGATCCACGTCTGTGGTGAATACATAAACTGTAAACTGAGAACTATAATCGCGAATATTCAATTAAATCCTCTTTCCAGGTCGACGAATCTCAACGTGATAACCATCTAACTTCGAAGTTTTTTGTTTCGCGGGTCCTTTAGGTGGAGCAATGAAATTCACCGGAGTTAGTTCATCATCCATCGCGGCAAGTTCCGCACTCGTTGGAGTTCCCAAGCCTTCAGCCGCAGCAACCACTGGTGCCGCCGTCACTTCTTCAACAACAGGCGTTTCTACAACTTGAACGACAGGAGCCGGAGCCGCTTTGGCTTTTGGTGCCTCTCCTAAGAATCCATCAATGAACGTTAATTCATCATCGTTAAACAAACTCACAGGCTCTGATTTTTTCGGCGGTGGAGGAATATTTGGCTTCACTGGCTCCGCAGGCGCTTCTACGACAGGAGCTGCCGCAACAACCGTTGGCATTTCTGTTTCCGGTTCTGATGTTTCAACAGCGTCATGAACAGGTGTTGCTTCTGGAAGCTCTAAAAGATTGTCGATGTTCACATCCAATGGCGATGGAGGCGGTGTTTGTGCGCGCACTTCGGCAAACTGGAATTCCGCCTCTTCGCGATGAACAGATTCTTCTTTCAACTGAGGCAACTCTGGAGAAATCATCACTACTTCTTCCTTTACTTCCGGCGCTTTTAATACAGCTTGAGTTTGAAGTTTTCTAAAGAGCACGATCATCTTCGTTCCCTGACCACGCTGCGACTCCACACGAACTTCGGCGTCGTGTTCTTTTAAAATTCCAAACGCCACTGAAAGACCTAAGCCCATGTGATTATGGAAAGAACGAGTCGTAAAGAAAGGATCAAAGATTTTTTCTACGTTCGCAGCCTCAATGCCTTCACCGGAATCTTCAATCACCATGTGAATGCCTTCAGCATCTTCAAACAAGTCCACTTTCACTTCTTTTTTCGCCATTCGTTCCATGGCTTCCACAGAGTTTTGCAGAATGTTTGTCATGGCACGAATGATCGCATCGACGTGAAGATCAATTGCTGAAGTGTCTTGAATGTTTTTCGTAAGCTTCACGCCTTTTTGAGCGAAGAGTGGCTCCAGACTTTTCAGCGCTTTCACCAACGGGCCTTCCACTTTCATGGAATTCTTTTCTTTCACTTCTTCGCCCGCGTATCCCAAAAGTTTGTCAAGAATTCCACGGGCCGCTCTTGTTTCACGGATGATCGAATCCGTGCTTTGCGTGACATCTTCACCTGGTTCTTTGGCAAGAATCATTTGCGAATAACCAAGAATGGAAGCCAAAGGTCCGCGCATTTCATGGGCCAACGCTGAAGCCACACGCATGGACGCTTCCACTTTTTCTTTTTGCGCCACTTCAGGATCAAGAGCGACGACTTTTTCTGGAATTGCCGGAGCTGCTGGCTTTGCTTTGGCTTCCGCAAGTTCCGTTTCAAGCTTGTCGATTTGCTTTTCCGTAGGAACGATGATGAGCAAAGAGCCCGCGATTCCAACAAGAGCCAAACCGCATCCCATGAGCAAGAACTGCCACCAAAGACCTGTGCGGCCTTTCATAGTTTCATTTAAAGGCGCTGAACTTAGAACTAACAAATTACTTTGCGGAACCATTTCATACATTCCGTAAAGATCACCGCTTTTCAATTTGTAAGTGTTGCTTCCATGCGAAGAACCACTTTGTTGAGCATCTTTGAAAACAGGATCGTCACGCATCACCGTTCCCAAGTATTCAGGCACCGAGTGACCGACCGTCAGACCTGTGGATGTAACAATCGAAAAAGAACTCAAAGCACCTCTTTGTGCATCAATCAAAGATTGAAAAACTTCGCCAGAGCCAATAAGGGCGTAAGCTTTGTTTCCCTCTAAGAAAACCAAAGCCACATAGCGACCGTGTTGAGAATCTTGAAAAGGTTTTACGTAAAAACGCAAATCAGAAGTGCGCCCCGCGATGGAACCCACTGCGGATTTTACAAACTCTTTTGTCCAATTTGCCGCTTTAGAATTTTCTTTTGTTAATAAAACTTGCGGCTCAAGATTTGAACCACTCACGGAAAAAGACGCCGCCGCATAGTAAGGCGCCAATGAATTCCAATTCAATTTTCCTTTTTGGAAATTATCCGCACTGAAAGTAGAAACAACTCTTTGCAAAGATTTAAGTTCTGTTGCTAAAGAGCGGTTCATGGCACCAAGCTGAGTGCGCGTTTGCGCTTCCACCCAACTCATCCGGTCGCCATACACAAAGCTGTCTGTGCGCCATAAAACTGCGCCAATAAATACGGCTGCAACGGCAACTAAAACGGCGATGAGTTTTACTTTCATTAAACGAGTCCCTCCGCGGCGGAGGCCGGCAGTGCCGTAGCGCCCATGCGCGTAGGCTGAAGCAGCTCTTCTTGATCTGCCTCAACAAACCGACCCCATTGATATTATTGTAGTTTTAGAAAGTGATAAGATGCAAGTAAGAGTCCTTTGCAAATGCCATTAAAAGGAGTAGAAGATCGTCACTATGAGTACTCATCGTTCCGATGTTTTGATTATTGGTTCCGGCACTGCCGGGCTGGCTTTGGCCCTCAAACTTTCCTCGCAAGGAAAAGTGATTATTCTTGCGAAAGAAACTGCGGGAGGAACGAACTCCGCGATGGCCCAAGGCGGGATCTCGGCGGTGATGTCGGAGGAAGACAGTTTTGAGTCTCACATTCAGGATACTTTGGTGGCCGGTGCTGGCCTCTGCAAAGAAACTGTCGTCAGGAACTACGTCGAGCAAGCCCCTGATCGCATTCAAGATTTGATAAACTGGGGCGTTCATTTTGACGTTCGCAAACGCGGATCTGAGGAAACTAACGAAATTGATTTGACGCGCGAAGGCGGACACAGCTTCCGTCGCATTCTTCACTTTGAAGACCAAACGGGCTTGGAAATTCATCGCACTCTTTTGGCTCGCGTTCGCGAAAATCCAAACATTGTTTTGATGGAGCGTTTCTACGCAATCGACTTGATTGTGAACAAAGAAGTCGACGCTGAGGACATGGATCCTGTTCAATGCATCGGTTGTTATGCCCTCAACAAAAATGATAACGAGGTGCATACATTTTTAGCAAAGAACACCATTCTTGCGACCGGTGGTGCTGGCAAAGTTTATCTTTACACTTCCAATTGGAGTGGCGCGACCGGTGATGGAATAGCGATGGCCTACAGAGTGGGTGCACGCATTGCGAACTTGGAGTTCATGCAATTCCATCCTACTTGCCTTTTCCATCGTGAGTCTCGCAATTTCCTAATTTCAGAAGCTTTGCGCGGCGAAGGCGGCGTTCTTATCGACAGCAAAGGCAATGCTTTTATGTCGAAGTATCACAAGCTCGGCTCGCTAGCGCCTCGTGATGTCGTCGCTCGTTCAATCGATAACGAGATGAAAAAAACCGGTGCGGAGTGTGTCTACCTGGACATGACAAAACTTGATCGTGAGTTTTTAAAAAATCGTTTCCCGACCATCTTTAATAAATGTCTTGAGTACGGCATCGACATGAGTGTGCAACCTATTCCGGTGGTTCCCGCAGCTCATTACCTGTGCGGCGGAGTGATGACCGATTTGAATGGACGCACCGATGTTCCAGGCTTGTGGGCTATTGGTGAAACGGCATGCACGGGTCTTCACGGCGCAAATCGTTTGGCCTCCAACTCACTTTTGGAATGTTTGACGATGGCGCACAACTGCTCTGAAGAAATCAAAACTCACTGGGCTAGTTACGAATTTTTCAAAAAAGAACCGAAGCCCTGGACTCATCCGCAAGAATCCAATGATGATGAGATGATCGTTATTAATCACATGTGGGACGAGATTCGCCGCTTGATGTGGAACTACATGGGAATTCTTCGCTCTAACAAACGTCTGGAAAGAGCACAGCACCGTCTTAAAAATATTCTGTCTGAAACAAAAGAATATTACTCCAACATGAAAATCCATTCGGACATTTTGGAGTTGCGTAACATTGCCATTGTGGCCGATTTATCCGTGGAGTGCGCCTTGCGCCGCCATGAATCGCGAGGCATTCACTATAACATCGACTATCCAGAAAAGAGCCCGCAACCTCACGATACAATCGTGGTCCGGGGCCTGATTTGACTTGCGCCGTGAGAGCACTCACGGCAAGCTAAACTCAGTATGTACAAAAGATCAGAAGGTTTCTTTAAAGGTTATCAAGACATCAATTTGTTCTTTCAACTTTGGGAAAATCCCGAAGCGCAAGGAACGATCATCATCACTCACGGTCACGGTGAACATTCGGAATCTTACAGCCGCTTAGTGCAAGCATTTGAAAACGACAAATGGAGTTTTTACGCTTGGGATTTGCGCGGTCACGGTCGCTCTGAAGGACGTCGTGGTTACGTGGCGGAGTTTGATGACTATTGCCGCGATTACAAAATCTTCTTAGACATGGTGATGAAAGAAGAAAAGGTTCGCAAAGGACCTGTGATTTTGTTCTGTCACTCGATGGGCGCCTTGATTGAATTAAAAACTTTATTGCGCAATTCAGATATCGATTACACAGGCATGATTGTCAGTTCCCCGCTTTTAGGACTTTCCGTTCCAGTTCCTCTGTACAAATCCAAAGCGGCAACGATCTTTAATAAAATTCTTCCACAAATCACAATGGGAAATGAGCTTAAAAACGAAATGCTCACTCGCGATCCTGATGTGATTCGTGAATTTGAACAAGATGCCCTTCGCCACACGCGTGTGTCGCCAGGAGCGTTCTTGGGTTTCTTGGATTCATTTGAGTTTGTTCGCCCTCGCGCGAGTCACATCACCAAACCGGCATTATTTATTATTGCTGAAAACGATGAAGTGGTGAGCTCTTCAGAAGCGAAAGCTTTCTATGATAAACTAGGAAGCGCGCAAAAAGAGATTTACATCTATCCCAACGCAAAACACGAATTGATCAACGACATCATCCGCAACACCGTTTTTGCCGATATCAAAAAGTTCTTGGATGGTTTTTTGGAGTCTAAATAATGAAATATCTTTTGGGTCTTTTTTTAGTTCTAACAGCTTGTGCTTCTTATGAGGTGACTCCTGCCGGCCATACAATGCCGACGACAGGTGACTACATGAGTATCATCGAAAAGCATTCAGATAAAGTGCGCCGCTATTCTGGTTTTTACAATACTTTGGATATGGAAGCGACGGTTATCAACTCAGAAGTGGCAGCGGCTCAATTGCAACAAGGCTCGATGCTTTATCAATGGGATGAAAAAAGATTCGCAGAAGAAAAAACGAATTACGAAAATCGCCTTAGCAAAGAGACAGAAGTTTTCTTGAGCTTTTATACTCCTGAAAGAAAAAACGACGACCTTTTCAAAGCCAATACGATGTGGAAAATTTTCTTGGATGTTGATGGCAAACGCTATGAAGGCAAAGCGAAGAAAATCAAATTGCAGTTGGCAGAGATCGAAGGGCTTTACCCTTATCACAACCGCTTCTACACGCCTTATTCCGTGATCTTCCCCGTGCCTATGCGCTCTATCGAAGGCAAACCTTTGAAGATGACAATCACGGGCGCCGTAGGCTCCGGAGTTCTTGAATTTAAACCTTAGTTTTGTAAACGGTGAAGAGCTTCTTCTTCACTCATGTATTTTGAAAAGACGCGAAGGAAACTTCCGTCTTTTTTCATTTCATCCAAAGCCTTTTCAAAAGACTGCTTCTCAGCAGCACTTACACGGCGCTTAGAAAGATAAAGTCCAACTTGGACCTTTTTGGAAAGATCCACGACTTTTTCAACCTGATCTTCCATCTTCTGTTTCTTTGTATGATAAGAAGTCACTAACGCTGAAAACAGTACGGCCTGCACCCGTCCTTCTTTTAAAAGTCGAAAAGCATTATCCGGAGTCGGAACACCCACCAAACGGGAGGCTTTCAAAAGACGAGTCTCTTCACTTTCTGAGATCACGGATCTATTGCCGATCATATAGGCAAATTTGATTTTTTCATCGTTCAAATAGTCTTCGATTTTTTTCCCACGAGCGAAAACTTTCTTTGCTACGGTCAATTCGCGCTGACTGTTATAAAATGGGATAAAATTTCCACCCGTTTCATATTCGGACGATCTCACCATCAAAGCCAGAACGTCGACGCGGCCGTGATTGATTTGATCAACCGCAGAAGGTCTTGGCAGTTCCGACTCGATAAACTGACAACCCATTTTGTCTTTAATGATCACGATAAGGTCGTGAGCCAGCCCCTGAAGGCGGCCGTTCTCTCTATAGGCAAAGGGCTCAAAATTATTCAGCCCTACTAAAAAACGTCTTTCGCAAGTGTTCTTTGTTCCTTTTTCTTGCAGCTGGGCCGGTACCTGCTGAGCAAGCACACCGAGAAATAAAAATAAGATAAGAGAGCGAAAGAATAACATCGTTGATCCTTGCCCTCTTTCTCGGAATATTGCTTAGTAGAATAAAGCACCCTTACCGGAAAGTAAGATTCACATTTTGCATGTTCGCCTAGGATCTTTTAAAGCGGCGAGCGACTTCTATCTCAAAAAGAGGCTTCGCAAATTTAGCGATTTTTAAGCCGACACCCGTTAGTCCCGAAGGCTCCATGTCGACTAAATCATGAAGAATCGCATCACGAATCATCTGCGCATATTTTGCCGGTGAAATAGCTTCATTCGGAATTTGGAAATTTTTAGAATAAAGAGTTTCAATTTCGTCAAACATACGAGTTTTAATTCCGGGAGTTACAAGAAGCAGCGTTGTCACACCCGTGTCTTTCAACTCCATGCGAATGCAGTCTGTGAAAGCAGCGACAGCGGCTTTGGAGGCAGCGTATGTGGAAGCGCAAGGAAAATGCATGAAAGCGGAAACGCTGGAATTATTAATAATTTTCCCACGCTTTCGTTGCAACATTCCTGGCAAAACGCCGTGGGTAAGGTGAATGAGCGCATTCACATTTACTTGCAACATTTTATAAATATCATCCATGGGCTGATCTTCAATCAAACCGCCCGTGAGCATGCCGGCGTTATTAAACAAAATATCCACAGGCGTGTCTTTCAGACGTTGAACTAAATCTTCAACTCCTCCACGCGTAGAAAGATCGGCTTCCCACACCGTAACTGATTTCGCACCGGCGTTTTCCATTTCTTTGATAATGTCGCCATCGGATTTTCTTAAAACCAAATGCAAATGAGCTTTATCTTCCGCACACATTTTTGCGAAAGCTTTACCGATTCCACGACTGGCACCAGTTACTAAGACATGACGATTTACAATCTCCATGATGTGCTCATCCTTCCTTAATCACAGTTTGAGGACTGAGTCCCCAGGTCTTGAGGATTTCAATTTCATCGGAGGCCGACATTGCTTTTTTGAACTTAGCACCGGATTGACCGCTCACACGTTTTTGGCAAGACGGCCAATCTTTGTGTCGATAAACCAATCCGCCCAAGTTGCTTAAATAACTAAAGGCCTCTTTTTTTTCCCCGGGTTGACGCATCTCCGGAAGAGACGTGTCTGCAGGGACTTCCAATAAATTCACAGAATAATTATCTAAAGATCCAGAGTACAAATTGACATAATCATCTTTGGAAAACGCGACAGCAATACGGTCACAGCGTTCATTGCCGGGAATACCGATGTGGCCGCGAGAATATTTCCACTCAATTTTATTGCGAGCGCCGCGCTCTTGCACAAGCTGAGAAATCTCTTCCCACAAATCGCGATTGGAAACGTCTTGACCTTCGGCCGTTTGCCAGTTTCTTTTTTTCCAACCCCAAATCCACTGTGTGATTCCGCGAATCAGATACGTCGAATCCGTATAGAAATGAATTTGACCTGGTTGATTGCGCACAAATTTAAGAGCTTCTAACGCGGCCGTCATTTCCATTCGATTGTTTGTTGTGGAACGCTCACCGTCGCCGAGCTCTTGCACCTGATTGGTTGGAAAAAGGACAATGCTTCCCCAGCCACCTGGTCCAGGATTTCCGGAGCAAGCGCCGTCAGAAAAAATCATAATATAATCACGAGTTGTTTTTTGCACAGATCAATCCTCGCGAAGGCAGGAAGCCATGTCAATGCTCGTCGCTTCCTTACGTGGGGATTACAACATGACATCTACAAAACGTTTGAAGAAAGCACCGTCGCCACAACGTGCGGTCTCTTCATAAAACTTCGCTGCTTGTTTTGCGCGATAGTCCATAGGCTCCTTTTGTACAGGGGCCTTGGCCTCAGTTCTTGGCGGAGGTTCGGAGACTTGAGGTTTCTGTGGCGCAGGATCTACTTTGGGTTCCTTCGCAGCGCTGGTCGTTTCACGAGGAGCTTCGCGAGGTTCTTTCGGTGCTTCCTTGGGCTTCTCAGCTGTTTTTGGAGGTTCCTGCGTCGTTGGTTTTTCACTTGTTCCAAAATCCGGAGGTGACCACTTTTTAGCAGTGCTTGTCGTCGATGTGGTTGATGCTCTGGTTGACGTTGCTTTTGGTGCGGTCTTTATGGTGGCATCATATCTTCGTCGTGCTATCGGGTCCATCAGCGTGTCACGAGTGATATTGATCTTCTTCATCACTTCAGTGGCCACTTTCAATTTCTGTGGTTCATTTAAGTAACGATCCGGATGATAGGACTTCATCAGACGACGGTAAGCCGCGCGAATTTCATCATCCGTCGCATTTGGGCTGACGTTTAAAACTTCATACAAACTGCTTTGCGGATTCATAATACGACGAACTTCGCCTGCCGTTTGCGCAAAAGCTTTTAAACTTAGCAATGTGACAAGAAGAATCAACCACTTCATTTGCACACTCCCGATTTCGAAGATTCACGAATGGCATCCGGAACTTTTTCAGGTTTCTTTTTGATAAGTTCTAAAACTTCTTTGCGCTCGTTTTGTGGAAGGTGCGAAAGATATCCTAAAAACATTCCCATTTCTTCCGAGTCGACATTTTTTTGACTGTTCTCTAAAACTTTAAGAACGCTCTTGTCTGACGAAATTTCCTTTAAAGAGGTCGCCAAAGATCTGACACTTTCAGCTTCGACCTTTGCACCTTCTTTGGCGACCTTGGCGTAAGAGCCAAGACGTGATGCCTGTGCCGCATTTTTCATAACTTTAAGACCCGCACCAAAAGGAATGATGGAGGCTGCTGAAAAGCCTGCATCCGCAAGCTCTGAATAAGCTTGCTTCTTTGCTTCATCTGCTTTCGAGAAAGCTTCTTTTGACGATCCCTCCGCAAAAGCCGACGCTCTTAAGTTTTGTGCCTCTATGAACGATTCATGCGCTTTCGCTGAAGAGTAAATAGCCTCTCCACCGCCAGCAATGGTACCAGCTAGAGCAGCGCCAGCAGCGACTGTCGTCAAAGTTCCCGCTGCGGCTGTTCCCGAAAGAACGGCGGCACCGACTCCGGCACCAATTCCTGTTGCCAGAAGAACTCCTCCGATAACAAGTCCTCCCCAGAAGATCGCTTTATCTAAGGTTTCTCTATTCTGAGCTTTTTTGTCGTAATCCTGCAAAATTTTGCAGACCATATCGAGCGCACCTGGATTTTCCATCAGAAACTGCGCCGTCGCCGCAGGATTGGTGACCAAAAGATTTTGCAAAGCTTCGTCGGCTTTCTTGTTTGAAACTTCCTGCAAATAAGTTTCGTGATTTTTTAGTTCTGTTTGCACTTCGCTAAAAGCGTTTTTGACATCGGACTGAACAATAACGTCTTTGTTTTTTCTATCGCGAAGAGCTTTTGTATAAAGCAGCAGGTCCGCTCCCGACTGCGGAGGTTTTGTCGCAAGTTCACGCTCTCGGTCTGTCAACTCAACAGCAAGATCCAGGGAATCTTTTTTTGCAATTTCTTTCCAATAATTTTGGGTTGAATGAAGCTGCTTAAAGGCATTGACAAGAATTTTCTTTTTGGCTTCTTCTTGCATTGAGGTTTCAAGTTCTTTGTTAAAACTTTGCAGTTTCTTTTCTGCTTCCATTGATTCAGCACAAACACCCGTGTTTAAAACTTGTGTATTCAGAGCCTTCGCTAAAGCTTGAGAAACTCCTTGAGCGGCGGCATGGGAAAGAAGGCACTTGCTGAGCCTCTCTTTCAGAGCCACGACACTTAAAAGATTTTTTCCTTGCTGAAGAAGCTTTTTTCCTTCAGGGGTTTGCAACTGTTTGATTTTCTCTTTATCTGCAAGAAGGTCTTGAAAAGATCTTTGGAAAGAGTTTACCACCTTGGGATCTTCCAAATTCGCTGCAGTCCAAGCGATTTGTTTTGTGTATAAAAGTTCAAGATCCGCAGATGCTGCCTGCAGAGGCAAAGAACAGAAAATTATAAATAAAATCATCAAAGACGAACGAACGATCATGCTTCGTTTTTATCGGCAGAACAGGTCTTTCATCACACGCGACTTTCGTGAAGATTGGCGTCGATTGTCCTCTGACTAATCCTTTGACAGGTCCGAAGTCTCTGGATGCATTCTGGCCCTGCTTATCGTGGCACCGTCCCTGCAATTTGAACCTCCTTGAGGAGATCCTTATGTCTTTTGCTATTCGTCCCCTTCTTGGAATTTTAGCGACCGTTTTATTGGCAGGCCCTGCTTTTGCGAATAATAACGCTTCCGTGACCTCCTCACTCGTAGTTCAACAGCCTAAAAAAGAAGGCCGTTTGTGGAGTGGTTATATCAACGTCGGCCGCTCAGCAAGCCTTTATGATTTTAAAGATGGCAGCCGCAAAGACGGAATGGACTATGCGCTTCGTTTCAACTTAAAAGCCAGCGAAAACTACACGGTCCGTATTCAAGGCGGCTATTCTCAAGATCTTAAATATCCAGAGAGCGATGACTTTTCTGATACTTCTGTGAGCGTTATCAGATCTCCGTTTGAAATGGGTTCGACATTATTGCTTGGTTACCGCGTGGGTGCTGTTGTTCCAACATCAAAAGACTCTCACGTTCGTCAAAACTTGACGACGTCTCTTTCAACATCTTTAAGTGTGATCGTAAATCCTGACCGTCTCATTACGGGATTTGATGTTTCTGGCTCTATCAGTGCAGCTCGCAACATTCACCAATACGAAACGGCTCTTGATGGACGTGTGAACACACAATATTCCTCAAACCAATCTCTTTCTTTAAGTTATAGCTGGGAATCCGGCGTTTCTTTATCGACAGACTTCCTTCACAGAAATACGTGGTCTTACCAAAATGTGATGAGAGATTCTTTCGAGATGTCTCAGGAGTTAGGTTATCAATTCAATCCGACATGGGCATTTGCTGTCGGTCATACAAACAGCGGGTCAACTCTCAAACCAAATGGTTCAGACTCTAACGTGCAATTCATCGACGAAAACAACTCTTTGGTTTACGCTTCAATGACCGTTATTTTCTAGAGGAAAATATGCAAGCGTGGCTGGTAGCACTTTTAATCTTACTCTGCTTCCAGCCGGTGGCTCACGCCAACTCCCCGACACCTATTGACATTGTCTTTGATATTGATTGGACGACTTTTTATTCTGTTGATGCCAACGACTCGAACCAAAAAAACAATCAAACTTTAACTGCCAACGAAAAGCTCTATCGTCCAACGGATCACTTGGCCGATGTGATTGAAACATTGTTAATAAAACATCCCGAAGTGCGCATCAGTTTTTTCAGCGGCGGTGAAAGATCACGCAACGAAATTCTTTTGAAGAACGTATTTCTTTCTGACGGGCGTTCACTTTTAGAGGTTTCGCACCGCCTGCTTTCCAAGGAAAACCTCACCGTCATTTCTCAAGATGGGACACTGCCATTTTCAACGCGTTATAAAAAAGTTCTCGACCAAGGCATTCCTGACTGGAATCCACAACGGACGATTCTTATTGATGACCAGGTGGCGTTTGCAAAGCCACCGTTGGTCGCTGTGAACTCGCTGGGTGTTTACAACTATCAGAATAGATTCGACGCTTCCCGCTCGCTGGAGCTGCATTTCCCGGTGAGCGAAGCCCAATGGAAGATGGAGCGTAATAAAGCTCTTCTGTGGCTGGCTATGATTGATTTAGCTTTTCAAAAATCTCAAAATGATTCTGTGTCTTTTTCGGAAGCTGCGCGCTCTGTCTGGGAAAAGCAGTCGACAAATTCTTTGTTGATCGCGCGCGGGCAGCAACTCGTGCAACGAATCGCCGCCCCTTCTTGCGGAAAAGTTTTCGCTTTTTAATTTTTTTTCACGAAATTTTTCAAAGTGATAAAGTAAGCTTTTTTGCTTGCATCATGCTCGATGGAATATGTCTGAGGATAATATCCTTTGTTCGCGACGACCTCGGGAACTGGAACATTTTTCTGGAAGGGCTTTTTGCTTAACAAAAAGTCTCTTGTAACCATGGGCTCCACAAAACTGATGTTGCCATTATAAGCGCCATAGATATAGGTCGCTGTAAAAGTCTTTCCGTGAAATTCAGGCGAACGAGGATCTATCCAGTGCCATCCCATCGTTGGAACTCCGTCAGGAGTCGGAGCATAAAAAGGTGGAATTTCTTTTGGATCTAAAGCTGCCATACAAACCGCGTGATCAGCTCCGGCACAAGTGATCGCCTCTTGAATCTCTCGCGAAATAAAATAAAAATGCACGTCAAAGTGCGGGATCCCGTATATAGGATCAGGTTCATGTCCGTGAGGATTCCAATTCACCACAATGTGGTTATAAGGAGGAACATTTACAAGAGAAGGTAAACTCAAAGTAAAGTTCGACATCGGCATGTGTGGCGGAAGCCCCTGAAGAGCTTTATTCGAGAGGGCCACTCCCAGTGAAATCAGTTTTCCATTTCCATCAATATCAACAAACGTTCTTCCCGCACCATCTCCAATTTTGACGGCATCCCCATAGATTTTAAAAGCCTGGGCATTGAGGCCTGCAAATAAAAGACAGCAAAATATAACGAACTCTTTCATGATCCCTCCTTTTGGGTGTCTCTAAGAATAGAGCCAGGTCCCCCTGCTTCGCCAAATTCGGAAGTGGTCCCATGCATGAAATCAGTAGCGTGTGATGTCTCATTTTGAAACTTCCCCTAATTGTCCTCCGTTTAAACTTTTGACGGCTAGAAATCGTGTATTGCAATAAATTCATCGCGGGGACATTTTGCCGTGGCACTGTCAGTGCATTTGTATCTCCTAAGGAGAGAGTCTCTGCCCGTAAGCTCATATATTCGATGTGAGTTATGGGTAGTGACAAATTAGGAATGGAGAGAACTATGACTCACAAGTCGCAATTCGCAAAGGCTCTTACAGCGTTAGTTGCCTTAGCCCTCTTTGTTACGGGTTGTACAAAGACGCGAGATGCCTCACTGCCGGAAGATGCGCAAGAATCGAACTTTTCAATTTCAGAAGTAGATTCTTTGCAAAAAGACAGTCAGATGAAAGTTTCAACTGACGAACGTCTTTCAAACTTAAGCTTGGGTGAGTCTTCAAAAGCCACAGCCGAAAAAGGTGTTGTCGCGGTAACGGACGTCGAAGTTCCGAACCGTTTGAAATACATGTTCAAAGGCTTAGAAATGACAGGACAAGCGGGTCACTCCTACCCGATTGCTCTCTCTGTTGATAAGCAATTCGTGACTGCTTATAAAGTAGTAAACGACGCTTCTGAATTGTCGATCCTTGAGAAACAACTCGCTCAAGTGAAAGACGAAGTTCTTTTGCAAAAACAACTTCAAAAAACTAAGAACAATGCTGAAGTTAAAACTTTGATGGCGAAGCTTAAAGAGACTCGCGCTCAAAAAGCAACGGCTTTGGCTAAAAAAGGTTCTAATATCTTAGTTCCACTTTTCAAATTCAAAGTCACTGGTTACGGTGTTTTGCAAAGAACAAAGAACGAACTTAAAGAAGAAACTTCTACATTGCGTTTGAAGACAACAGACTGGAGCGAGGCGACTCACTTCACAATGTCGATCAATCCTTCGGACCGTATCCCTGTAGGTCTTGACCCTGCGTCTCGTGGTGATATGGACCGCACTTTCGTTATGGATCGTATCAATAATAAGATCATGACGGCAGGTGTACTTAAGAATGAGTTCCAAATCCCTGTGAACACGAAAGATGATGCTCGCGTATTGACTCTTCTTGATGTTGACGCTCTTCATGTATTCGAAATCGGTCAGTTGGGTAAAACTGAGCTGACGGATTCTCAAGTTCAACAATTGAAATTGGGTTCTAATAAATCCAACGTTCGCCAATGCTCTGACGAAATCAAAAAAGCTCTTCCAGAGACAGAACAAGCGAATTGCATCCTTATCCTTCGTTACGACGTACCTGTAAAATACGTTCGTCCTGAATTGCCAGTAGTTGACTACGACGGCAACCAAGATGCGAAAATCTCTTTCAAAGAAGTTCGCGCCGGTGAAAACGTAGGTTTGGTACAAATTGAACAAAACGTTCAACCTAAGAAAGTTGAAAATAATAACGAAATGGATCCACGCACAACAATCCGCGTGGCTGACATCAAAGGCAAAGAATTCTTCTTCAAACGTACTCTTGAAGATGCTCCTGTAACGACAATTTTCCCTCCAGGTATGGCGGGTAACTTGACGATCGTTAAATTCGAATTGGAAGAATCTCGCCTTGTTGTTCGTAAAGCTGACAAGCTTGTTAACTACAAATCAGGTTCTAACGATGCAGACATTGAAGAGTTGATGTCGATCCCAGTGAAATACTTGAAGCACGACACAAAAGACGCTTCCGGTGCTGAATACTCTATGGCTCGCTTGGTTCCTGCTTCTCGCGTCGATGCGGAATTCATCGAACTTGACTGGACAAAAAACACTTTGACGACAGCTTACTCACCGTACGCTTCGATCAATGAGCCTTGCTTTGATTCTTTCGCTGACGTGAAAGTTTCTGATGTCGATATGCACCTTGATAAAGGTATCTTGAACTTCAGCTTCGGATACTCTACAGGTCTTCGTTTGCACTGTGTTGCTGAGTACAATGTAACTAACGATTATAACGGAACTGCGAACTTCCAGGTAACGGCTCGCTTGAAAGAACGCGTTTCTTTCAAATTGAATGACGGTACAACGGATAAGTCTTTCGTAGCGAAAATTCCGTTCCGCGCTCAAAACGAATTGGGTTACGGTGTATGGACTATCGGTCAAATCAACCCAACAGAGACAGGCTTGATTGGTCGCGAAGGCCAAGAAATGAACTTCCCTGTTGTTCACGATTTCCGTAACGGTAAAACACTTGTTTATACAGTAACTGGTCTTGAGCCTTCTGTAGACTTGCCAGCGGACATCCGCCAACTTTACAGAGACACGGCTACGGACGTTGTTAACGCATGGGATTTCGCTTACCACCAAGCTTTCAAGGGCACAGCTCTTGAGCGCAAAGGTCGTTACGTTGAGATCCAATTCTCTGGCGATGCTGGAGTAGAAGCTAAAGTCGGTGACCTTGATAAAAACATCGTTCACTTTGAAAACAAATTCAACGGCAACCACGGCGTTCTTGGGGTTTCTCAAGTTGGTTTCAATCCACGCTCGGGTATCGTTGTAGCGGATTCTTTGATCATCTACGCTGGTAACTTGCAACAGTACGTAGCAGGTTCTCAACGCAACCTTAAGATCAGCCAAAAATGGGCTGATATGAAAAAAGAATTTAAGAAACAAGCTTTGGAAGAGTTGTCTAAACAACAACAAGCTGAAGCTGAGGCTCAAAAGAAAGCGGCAGAAGCTGCAAAACCAGGTGCTTCTGCTGAACAAAAAGCTGAAGTGGCTGCGCAATTCACAAAACAACTTGTGAATATGGCTCAAGGTAAAAAAGCGGATGCGAAAGTCTTCGTAAACGCGAAGAACATGAACTTGACTTCAGGCGAAGTGAAGAAAGCTGTCGCACAAATGAAATCTTTGGGTGCTGGTAAATTCAACTACTCGGCTCCACAAATGGAAAGCGCATGGATTGACCGTGTTCTTCGTAAATTTGCGGAAAACCGCCAAATGGATTCTGTTGAATTGGAAGGCCTTGTAGCAAAAGAAATGTTAGCATCTAGAGCTGCGAAACTTTCGCCTGCTCAAAAAGCAGAGCTTGAGGCTTCTGCTCGCAAAGGTGCAGTACGCACTCAATTGAATGCTCACTTTAAAAACTCTCCAGGTTGTTTGTTGACTGAGCGTGATGGCTTGGCTCGTAACTTCACGGCGAGAACATTTAAAGAAGCTCTTCGTCAGACGTTGTTCTTCGATATGGGCCATGAAATGGGTCACTCTCAAGGTTTAACTCATAACTTCATCGGTTCATTCGATAAAGCAAACTTCTCGAACGAAGACGGTTCTGAAACAAAACGTAACTACTCTTCTATCATGGACTACTTTGAGCCAAGCCAATTCAACTGGGATGGTATCGGTACTTACGATATCCACGCGTTGAGAGCTTCTCACTTGGGTCTTTTGGAAGTGACTCCGGAGTTTAAGGCAAAACTTGAAAAACAAGGTGCTGCGAAAATTCTGGTTAACGATAAGTTCATTACGGTTCAAGCTATCCAAGCAAACTTTGCGAAGAATGGTTGGAATAACTTTAACAAGTACCAAATCAATGGTCTTTTGAAGCCATACAAGTACTGCACAGACATCCATGTTGGTTACGAACCTACGTGCCAACGCTTTGACTACGGTACTTCAGCTCAAGAAATCGTTGAGAACTTGGCTTTGGATTACGAAGAAAACTACGTGCAAAACTACCACAGCTGGGACCGCAACAACTTTGGCGTGGGCATGGCGGGTCGTGTGATCGGTGGTACAATCGGAACAATGTTCCAAATGCGTCAATACTTGGATGAATTGTTCTACAAACTTGTTTTGAGAAACGGTACACAAGAAGAAATCGGCGACTACGTTCAAGCATCATTGAAAGCGTACATCTTCTACAACCAAGTTATCAAAACTCCAGATGCTCACTCTTTGTTTGAAAGTGCTGACCGTTTCGTAGCAGTACCTTACCAATACAAAGAAAGAAACGAGCAAGGTGAAGAGACTGGCAAAGTAATCACAGACGTTGAAATCGTTGAAAAACGTGCGGTTCAAGATCTTGCGATCCGTGAAGACCGTATCGACACTGTGGGTGTAGAGTACGATAAAATCATGGCGATGAACTTCTTAACTATGAAGGGCTACCCTGATTACAAATACTACTCTCAAAGCATCCAGTTCTCGTTCTTGGATTTCGAGAAGTACATCCTTGGCATGGGCGCAGAGGAAAGCTTCTTCGTGAACACTCTAACTGGAATGATGTTGGATCAATTGCAACCAACGTTTACGAATGAACACGCAACGTTGTCTCCAGTTCGCGGTGAAAAAGCGACTGTGACTTCAGCGATGAGAGCTTACGCAGGTATCTATGGTATCTTGAATCTTGAAGCTTCAACTTTGAGAGACAAAGACAACTTCGCTAACTTCTTCAAAGTAGGAAGCAGCGTAGGTAAAGCTCCAAGTGACCGTGTTGTTCTTAGCCAGTTGGGTGTTTCTGACAAGTCTAAGACACGCTTGAGCTACTGGGCTTTGGATAATGCGATTGCATCGAACTTGATCTTGCAAGTGGCTGCTGAGAAAAACTTCTTCATCCAAAAAGAAAGCGACATCGCTCCTTTGATGGAAAAAGTTGTGATCGCTCAGTTCCAGGATATGTTGAGCCAAGGTAAGAAAGCGGAAGACGTGGCAAAAGCAAAAGCTGATTTGATTGCGAAATTGAATGAGCTTAACAAAAAAGGTGAAATCGTTTCTGAAGAAATGTTGAAAGCAAATCCACAAATGACTATCGAAGGACAAGTCGAAGGCATGGTTGGTTTCAACAAACAAGTGATCGGTGTGGCAGTGGCGTTGTTGACTCAACAACAAGGTGCTGATCAGATCGCGCAACAAGTGGCTGAACAAGCGGGCCAATTGGCTGAAGCTCTTCCATTGTTTGCTCTTGACCAAAAGGCGATCAAGTCAGGTCTTGATAAGATCGGTAAAGCCATGAGCCAAACTAAGGGCATGGAAGGTCTTGCACAACTTGGCGATGCTGCTAGTCAGTTGGTTGACGGAACTCAGATCGAGATCTCTTACGGTATCATCATGAAGAACGTTGAGTTCTTGAACATGCTCACTCTCATGACGAACCCAGAGTACAACAGATAACCTTTAAGTTTCTCCTGCGCGGGTCCACTCTCTCCGGACCTGCGCATTTTTTTTGTTTTATTTAAATAATTAGGAGTGTTTATGAAAAAGACGATTTTGTTAGGTATGATTTTGCTCGGCACGTCTTCAGCTTTTGCTGGAGCTAAAGATTTTATTGGTTCTTATCGCTTGCTTAAAGATCAAGTAGAAGGTGAAACATTCTGCTATAAAGGCCTTGATGTTGTTGAAGAAAACGGTCTTCTCAATCTTTACCGCTCTGACATAACTGAATACGGCCCGATTATCAGTGCTGAACTCAACGGTAAAAGCCGCGACGTCAAATATTCCCACGGTGAAGCGCTTTCAACAACAAAGGGTGAGGACACTGTGACGTTAAAAGATGACACTTTAACTTTTGCATTTAACGGTCGTGAAAGCTTGATCGGCATTCCTGCAATGCGCGTGAGCGACAGCGTAGCCATTAAACTTTCTGCGGATAAAAAGACAGCTTATGTTCTTCGCAAGACATTCGAAGGCCCAGTGATTGGGCTTGGCAAAAAGGGCAAAGCTCTTTGCGAGTATCAAGTTCTTAAATAAAAATCGATTTCTAAAAATAAAAGGGAGTGTTCAACACTCCCTTTTTTATTTCTAAATTCTTGTTTTTGGGAAAAGGCCTTCGCCTTTGGTGAAAAGCTTTTTCAGCCAAACTCCGAAACTGTCTTCAGGTCCCGGCAAACGTTCCACCACAATGAGTTTTTTCGCGTGAAGACTGTCGATAACGTCTTTCACGGCTCTTTGGGATTCCGGGGTATGTTGAAAACGAACTCCACAGCTTAAACCATCTGGAGATTTGTACAGCACTTTACCCAGAACTTTTGTTTCCTGTCCCTCGTAATTCCAAGAAATTTCCAACGAGTCATTGGCTTGCAAGGAAGGACCCGAGGTCATAAACATTCCACCTTGAGAAAGATTTTTGATGAAAGCCTTAGAACCGTTCACCACGGCTTCGTGATTGAAGTTGTAACGTGGTGCCGCTTCCCACCAACGCATACGCGGATCGAAATAAATTTTCTGAACGGAAGGCACCACGAAGTAAGCGACAATCAAAAGATCCACGAGCAGAACCACGATCAAGGCAATCAGTGTGCTCCAGTTCATGCTTGTCCAGTAGCTATACAAATTCGAAGCAAAGATGATAGCAAGACACACTAGATACGCCCAGTAGCTCCAACGTTTGCAAATGTAGATAAAAACTCCAGCAAGGATTGGAACGCCAACATAAACGAACAACAAAGGCTTCGGCAAAACTTCAAACCAGTAGTGCAATTGTGCCGGAAACGTCCTCCCCGCTCGAACTGCATTCAAAAGAAGATTACCTAAAGGAGCCAACACATGAAGCAAAGCAAGAACGATCAGGGACCATGGTTTTGTTTTCATATAAAAATGATAAGGAACGCGCAGAATCTAGACAACTAAAAAATCTTGCAGGCGTTTTTCCATTCTTATGTTCATCTCTTCCTGGCTGCGGACATTTTCAATCTTCACCACTTCATCCATTGGATAGACGACGGCAAGCTTAATGTCTTTCACTCCACCCAAATACTTCATACGGTATAAAGCCCAGGCATAGGCTTCCAATTGTTTGAAAGCGGTGTCGGAATATCGTTGCGAACCGGTTTTATAATCCACCATCCAAAGCGTTTCACCCACGATGCCCCACAAATCGATCTGCCCTTGCATCAGGGAATCCTGATATTTTAGAGCAAAACCCCACTCGACATGGCCTTTTTCAATGATTTCCAAAAGTGGAATTTGTTGAGTGTTCGCCAAGAACTGAAGTGGTTTCTTCAAGTCCTCATCAGAAATTCGCAAAAGCTCCTCATAAGAGGTATATTTAAGAGCTTCAAAAAGACGATGAGCATTGGTCCCTTGTTGAGCCCGAGCTAGACCTGTTCCCAATTGTCCCGCTTTAGGAGTGTATGTTTCTGCAGTCAAGGTTTCAGGAGCCACTAATTCTGTAACAGAAATGTATTTTCTTTTTTCTTCGTTCTGCGGAGCTTGCCACAACGACCGTAAATCCTTTTGCGCAAGATCTTGTTCCGCCATTTTTTGTGGCTGACCATTCTCAACACGCACGACATAGGCGAAATCTTTTTCCTGGTGCAGACCCTCTTCCAAATTGAGAGGACAATGAGCCGCCCAAGATTTTTTCCCGATTTTTTTATCCCATAGTAAAGTCACACCGGATTTTGCACGTGTCAAAGCCACATACAAAACACGATTGAACTCTTCACTTTCACGGTGACGAAGTTCTTCGGTGATTTGTTCCGCCAAAATACTTCCGGCCATAGACTGAGTTTCTTCGTTGCGAATCTTCAAAGACCACAGACCATCTTTTTCACGAATACTCAAAACAGGCGCATGACTGTTCCGTGGATCTTGTCCCATTCCCGGCAAAATCACCTGCTCAAATTGCAAACCTTTAGATGCGTGCACCGTCATAAAGTTCACACGCTTAGGTTCAATCACCGGAGTTGCATCAGCGTCCTCGCCACCTTCGTCAGCCGAAAGCGTTTCCAGGCTTGAATCGAGGAAATCTAAAAAATTAAATCCAGGTCGACGCTCTTCCTGGCTTAATAAAGAAACCACTTTCCACAAGTTCGCTTCACGTCGTCCTGTGGAATCAATCTTTGCGGAGTAATCAAAAAGCCCCAGATCAATCAAGGATTTTTTAAGCGTCCAAGAAAGTCCCTTGATCTCACTTTGCGCTAAGAGATTTTTTAAAATTCTTAACGGATGATTTTCTTCTTTTTGTTCCAGGGTCTTTAGGGCTTCTTTCCAAAAAGAATGTTTATAACTATGGCAGTAACTTGCAATTTCACTGTCACTCATTATCAGCCACGGTGATCTTAAAAGAGCGACAAAGTTGGCATTGTCGTGAGGATTTACTAAGAACTTTAGCATCGCCAAAGCGTCTAAAACTTCACGGCGTTCATAAAATCCACTGCCACTATGAAGCTGCAACGGAACGCCGTACTCTTGCGCCACTTTGGCAATGTCTTCCAATGTTTTATGAGTTCTTCCCAAAACACAGATCTGCTCTGGACTCACACCGGAATTCAAAAGCTCTTGAATTCTAGCCACCGTCGTTAAAACTTCCGCCGATGTTTCGTCATCTTCTCCGGTCTCCGTTAAAAGAACTTGCACGACGGGTTCGTCATTTCCTTTTTTAACTTTATCAGGGGCCGGAGTCATAGCTGCAAACTGAGGACTGAGCTTCGTAAAGTAGTGATTGAAAAACTCAAGAACCTCCGGAGACGAACGGTAGTTCACGAGTTTGATTTGTACTTCCCCCGCTTGATCTTGAATCTCCTGTACTTTTTCCTGGAACACTTCAGAACGGGCCCCACGGAAAAGATAAATACTTTGCTGAGGGTCTCCGACGACAAACAACGGTTTTTCGCCAATCAAATGACGAAGAAGTTCCACTTGAACGGGACTGGTATCCTGATACTCATCGACCATCCAGAAATCCCATTCATGCGAAAACTTACTCGCAGCTTCAGGTGACCCCTGGATTATTTTAAAGGCCAAAGTTTCAAGATCGCTCATCGAAAGCAAACCGTTTTCCAGTTTGGTTTGCATAAAGTCCCTGCAGAAATTGTGCGCGAGTTCTTCAAAAAGCTCGCAGTTCTTTTGATGCTTTTCCCAGAACGCCGGACGATAACGAGGCTCACTTAAAAGAACGTCAATGCGATCACGCAAAGTTTCCAGTTCTTCGTTGAGACTTAATGAAAACGGCGGAGTCGCTTTACGGAAAACAGGCTTTGAAGTGAACTCCCAGAAGCTATCCAGTCTTTCAAAAAAGCCATCCCAGTTTTGGTCTGAGACTGTCCAATCAAAACCGGCAAGAGACTGTGCGTATTCCTGCCATTTCTCATTGGAAGCCTCTTGCATGATCTCCGTGCAAACACGCTTTAACTTTCCAGAAATATCTTGAACGATTTTCGCGGCTTCTTTTTGAAGTTCGTCTTTAGCGATAAACTTCATCTGCGGGAAAATCACGTTTTCGCCAAAATACTTTAGCAAAGCACCTTCTAAAGTTTGAAAATCATATTCTTCAAGAAGTTCCTGCAATTGCGGACTTTCTAAAAGATATTTGCGCATGATTTTACGCGCGCCTTTACGAATCTCCGAATCACTCATGATTTTATAATCCGGAGTTAATCCAATCGCAGAACCATAGCGAGATAAGAAAAGACTTAACACCCCGTGAATTGTCGAAATCTGAACTTGGGATTTAGAACTGACGTATTGAAACAAATCATCACGACCGTCGTCCAAGGCTTTGCTCAGAAGTCTTTCTTTAAGCTCTTGTGTGGCTTTTCTTGTAAATGTCGTTACAACAATGCGTGGGAACTTTCCGTTATTGTTTTTAAAATCACTCGCAAACTTTAAAAAAGTTTGTGTCAAAGTCGTCGTTTTCCCCGCCCCTGCGCCTGCGCGCAGGATGGTGTTCTTTAATTCAGATGTGGTGCTCGACATTGTCGCCTCCACTCGCAGTTCACACAGGTTTTATATTCAGCGGGTTCCGCCTGGCATTCGCCTTTTTTAATTCGATCCAATGTCGACATCAAAACCGTGCTAAATTCCGACATATAACGTTCTTTAGCCTCAAACGTGGCATTTTTATCTTTACGCTTGGAGGCCGGATAAAGCATTCCCGCTAAATCTTCGATTTTAAAACCTTTGCGTTCAAAATTTCTAAAGACATAGTAGAAAAGACCAATAACCTCGCCGCCAATATCTTCAAGAAGACCTTTTTCGATCACCCACATATAAAATAACAACTGAAGTTCCCGGTTTTTAAACCATGAACCGTGGGCGGAAATTCCACCGGCGGAGCTTTTGTAATCCACGACAACCAGGTGATTGCTATCGTCACCGTCAATACGGTCAATCTGCCCTGAGATACGGAAGCAATTGTCTTTCGGTTCTCGTGAGATCTCTTCCGTTTTTGGATCAAAATAAAACTCAAAACGCTTTTCTCGTGCAAGCGTGCGAGTCTTTTTAAATTCTTCACGCCAGCGTTTTTCAAAATCCAGGAATCTTAGACCTAATTGGATGTGTTTCTTTTTTAAAGGAATCCACAATCGCTCATCAGCAAAAAGAAGTTTCTTTTCAACCCGAACAGTTTCCAAGATCTGGTCTAGCTCCTCTGCCTTCCAGTCAAAGCGCATAGGTTCGACCGTGAGCTTTTCAAAAAGAGCATGAGCTAACTGTCCACGTGTGCGGTGGTCCACATCTAAATCAACATCAGGAAGATCTTTGAGTTTAAAATATCTTTGCGCCGCAAACATAAAAGGACACTCAAGGAAACTTTCTACTGCGGAAGCGGAAATGCGCGGAAGCTCGGAAGACGAAATCAATTCAGGCTCTAACTTTCCTAGATCCTGAGCAATGCGCTTTTGAATATTTTCTTTGCGCGAGACAATCCACGGGCGACCGCCACGCTCTTCAGAATGCTGAAGCTCATCCCAGCGAGTTTCTTTTGGGAGAGTAATTTTTTCGTGATCACCCTTAAGACTCATCCAAAATGTCGCCGGAGAACAAAGAGAGCCACTTAAATCCGTAGCACCAAAGCAGTAAATATCTTCCGTACTTTCAGCTTCTGCTAAAAGACGAAGTTCAAACTCAAGATCACTTTGATCAGGATTGTCTAAGTAAAAACCAATATCTTTTGCAAGTTCGAAGTAATCCTGACCAGAAAGCTGTGTTTTGTTTCGACCGCGCAGGGACTCGTCCGTCAAGCCAATGAAAATACGATACTGAGCTTTTTCACTGTGCGCAGACATAAGCTTGGTCACCATCACACCGCGAGGATTTCCTTTTTCTAAAGTGTATTCTTTAGCGGCGACAATACTTTCAAGATAACTCAGCCATTCTTTCCAAATCAGTTTTGTAGAGCTGGTGGCGTTTTGTAGAAGTTCACGCAAAACCACTTGTACAATATCTGTTTCTGAAGAATTCCAATAAAGCAGGGCCTTAGCAACAAACTCGTCACGTCCCAAAAGACCTGTAAGATCTAACTGTTCGTGGAAAACTTTATAGACGATATCATTGCGTGCAAGATCTTCATTCACATACAGACTTTTAAACAAAGATCTAAATTCTTCATAGCGAAGCTGCTGCGACTCTTCTTTATCAAAAAAAGAAATTTCCAAATCTGAACTTGAAAGACGGCCGCTCTTAGAACGAAGCAATGCCAGCCAACGAGTGACCGAAGGCAAGCTTTGTGCTTTGTGAGTGATATCCTTTTGCGCCGGGATTCCTTCTTCTTCCAAATAGGCTTGCAAGACAGGCCAATAAATTTCGATATCAGGAGCAATTACGGCAATAGACTCTGCCGTGATTCCTGCGTTCAACCATTCACGAACTTGTCCGACGCTGTGTTTGATTTCTGCAAGCATTCCTGAAAAGCGCAGAACTTCGATGCGCTTCTCTTTTTTGGTGACAGAAGGTAAAGTTTCAATTGTCTGGCTTTGCGCTCGCAAATCTTCATACGGCTTTAAAAGAAAATGAAAATCCGACTTCCAAGAAGGATTGGGTTCTAAAACGACCACGTCTACAGAACGAGAAAGCACACGCAAGATCTCAGCTTCTACGCGAGAGATCTCACCACTGAGGTCGACAATCAATGGAATATTCCACACTCTTTCAAGTTCGTTGAAGTTTTGCAGATAAGCCGTGATCCAGTCGGCCGTGATAATGCGATGATCCTGCAAAAGTTTAAGGGCACAAAAACGCGCTCTTAAATACCACTCTTTCCAACGGTTCATGGATTCAGGATGTGTCGCAAACCACTCCTCCAAACGAGTGGTCCCTTCTGGATGGAAAATGATCGCCGCCATTTGATCGATATAAGAGAAGACCGTGTCTTCGGCAGAGGAGTTCACGCCCAATACTTCGGCATGTTCATCCATGATTGTTCTAAGAAGAGATCTTGCAAATGGATCGCTCACCAAACGCAGACCTGGATCTAAACGCTTTAAAAGAATTTTCCAAAGGTCGCTCGCACGTAAAACAGATTCGTCGACGTACTGACCTTCGCGTCCTAGAATTTTTTGTTGAAGTTCGAACTTTGTGCGCAAATCCGAAACAAGCCACGACTGTTCCCGTGGATTGTATTTCGCAAAGATCTCTGTGATTTGAGATCGACTTTCTATCGGAATAATTTGCAGCATTTCTGGATTACCGGCGTTGTTTTAGTTTTCTCTTCTTGCCGTTATTATCCGTGAATTTGAAGTTAGCATCAAAGCTTAAATCAAAACTGAGACTCACCATATAACGAGCGTCCCCAGCTTGACCAGGGTAGAACCCCGTCTCTTCTGTGTAACTAACTGCATCTAACTGAAATATTAGTAAATTAATTCCCGCGCCATAGCTGAGATATCCTTGATTATAACCCGCGCGTAAATCGATCATTGGCAAAGAAATCTCAGCACCCACATGGATTTTCTTTCCCAATTCAATATCAGGCTCCATCAAATGTCTTGCTTCGAGTCCCAACGCCAAATCCAGACCTGGCAAATCCACACCCAGTCCTGCGCCAAAAGTAAGATTCTGCTCGATATGAGGAGGAGCATCGCTTCCCGCTGTTTGTTTAAATGCGGTACTACCAACATCTTGCCAAACCAGGGCTAAGGTTGGTTTTAAAACAGGCGCCTGCAATTCCGTTGAAATTGCTATATCCAATCCGTAACCAGTTCCTTTATTTTGGAAATTAGTTCCGATGTCCTGAAGACTCGAAGCATCCGCTACGTCAGAAACAGCCAACTCCTGAGTGTTTCCTCCCCAGCGATTGACTCTTTTTAAACTCATCCCCACGTAAGTTGCGGGACCAATCGGAAATGCCGAACCTAAATAAACTGCTTCGTCATTTCTAAAGTAAGTTTCAAACTGAGGAAATGCGGGATTGTGCAATTCAACGGACACTTCGCTGTCGTTTAAATACCCCAGAGCAATGAACGGCAGGGCAACGGCAGCTTTACCAGTCGCTTGTGCCCACATTTTTTTTCCGTAAAACTGATTGAACGTCGTCGGATCATTCGCATCAATGTTTTGAAACGCAGAGAGATTTTCAATGAGTTCTGTATTTGTTCCTACCGTCAACTCCATCAACTTGATATCAAGAACGGAACCTTTTCCAAGAGCCGCAGGATTCACGAAAAGAGCATCGGCTCCCCCCACAAACGGGATATAAACGCCACCCATTCCGCGAGCACGGATAGAGCGTGCGGTATCTCCCAGAGACTGCGCCCAGGAGTGACTTGAAAATAGCATAAAAACAAGAAACAAAATTCTCATGGTTTCGCAAGCCCCGGACAACAGTTGATTGTAACGTCCACTTTCGGTGGCGATTGAGCATTCAAATCAAAAGTCATATTCGTAATGTCACAAGAAGCCGCCATTCCTACACCGAGATTGGCATCCTTAATCATTCTTCTAAAAATACGACGCATTTTATCTGTCACTGCTGATTCGTCAGTATTTAAACAATTGATGGGATCTGCAATATCCGCAGGCAATCCCAAGTCAGGCCACGTCGGCGGATTTGTATGGCCTAAGTCCGTCCAACTAATACCAGCGGGAACACCCGGATCTAAAGATTGTGGTGTCGTCTTATCCAAAGTCGGCACCGCTGTTTCGCAAAGAGTTTTAGCCGCGTCAAATGAAGAACCCGCAGTTCCGCCTGTGAGCTGATCCCCAAGGGCCGAAAGATTTTCAAACACAAGTCCTAAGCCAGCAATGATTCTATTCATGTCAGCATCGGAAAGCTGTCCGACACCATTTCCGATCACGCACGAATCCGCACCGGCGTCCACAATGCCGTTTCCTAAGCCCGAAGACTCCGTATCAAACTTTGCATGGATTGTAGTCGCCATGCGAGTGAGCCCAAGAATCGCCGCAAAAGCATTTTGTTGATTTGTTCTTTCAGCAGCTGTCGCCCCAATGCTTTTAAGAACTGTGATAGCGTGGTCGCACGCCGTCACATCCACGACTTTATTTGCATAAAGTTGCAGAACGAACTCAAACATTTTTGTTGAACTGACATTGCTTAAGCTGTGAATGAGATCAAAAAAAGAAATTCCGCATTTACCGCCATACGCATGCATCAGACTTGTTTTCACGTCGTTTCGAGCCTGGTAACCAGCAGAAAGCTGATTGGTCATGATATCAATGGCACCATCCCAATCGAAATCATCCATTTTGTTTTTTGCATCCAAATACAAAGCTTCATCCGAGTCCGTGTTGGAATACTCAGTTAATACATTAGGCTGCCCACACGAGGTGGTCAGAAGAAGGCATAAGAGAATGATCATTAAGTTTCTGCACTTCATATTCATCCTTAAAAGCGGTACGCGAACTTAAATGTGTAACGTCTGTCTTCTTTAGGTGTGTCAACTGTGCCGACTTCTTCGCCGTAACTCGCGATCTGCCACTGAAAACGTTCTGATGACAATTCCATACCAGCGGTCCAATACCTTTGATTATATCCGGCACGAAGAAAGAACACATCTCCGAAGTTGAACTCCATCCCAGCATGAAGCAGCTTCGCTTTATCGGGTTCATCACCTGATGTTAATAAGCCACGGTACTCCACCGTCCAAGAGGAACGGAGATAATTCGTGTGTATAGGAAAGATTGCGGCAGCGACATCTACGTCTTGTTTTACCAGATTGGGACGAGTCGCTGTGTCTAATCGGACACCATGTGCCTGATCGAAACTCGTACCGCCGACATCACGAACAACGGCAGTGATTGTTGGAAGATACTGCCATGGAGCTGAAAGAATCAAACCCACATCCGTTGAAAGACCCACACCTTCACTGGCAATGGAGCTGTAAGAAAGAGGGCCCGTCGAACTGAGAGAGGGATTATCGACCTCAACACGACTGATGAGTTTTGTATTAAAACCCAGTTTGATTCGGCCATCAAAAAAACGAAAGTTGAATCCTAAAACAAACGCCAAGTCGTTGCGGTAGTAAGCATCAATTGTCGAACCATCATTCGACATCTCCGCATCTAATAAATAGTTACCGTAAAGACCAATGCCGAAATTTCTTCCAACGAAGGAAGGAAAAACTTGAGCCTTGGCATGATAGTAGGCACTTCGTTTTTTATCTAAAGCTGAAGCGACGTCTTCAAGGCTGTAAGGATTTGCAAATGTCTTTTCACCATAGAAGCCTTGTGTTTGATAACCGAACTCCACCTCGGGGTCGATGATCGTACCATAAAAATCACGAAGCTTTCCAAGAGCGGCGGGATTGACCAGCAAAGCCGTCTCATCATTCGTAACCGCAATACAAGCGCCGCCCATTCCAAGGCAACGAACACCTGAATAAAAACTGTGACGCTCACGCGCATTCGCATCGTAGGCAAATGCCATCACAAAGAAAATCTGTATGAGCGCGATCCACAAAATCCTTTTCATAGATACCTCGCTAAAGGTTTTCGAACTATATCGAAAAACTTATCGGCAGATCCCGGACTCATATTGAGACATTTTGAGAAAATACCGTCGAAAGTCCAGCCATCTCAAAGGCAACGCATTCCTATGCATTTATGAGTTAAGACCTACGTAGTAATTCCGATAAGGATTTATATCTATCGGACTCTCTGAAGGAGAAAGACAATGCAGTTCAATAAGGCAACAGCGACGATTCTAGCTATGGGCTTGGCAGCTTTACTTACAGGATGCGAAGCTGAGCAAACAGAAAAAGACATGTTGGCAGAAGCGCAGTTCTGCCTCGACAAAGCGACAGACTCTTCTTCAGCAACAGCCTGCATGAGCAAAATCGACGGACTGACTTCCGAAAAAGCCTATGCCCTTCGTTGTGCTGCTGGATTTATCGGCGCGGAAGTCACAAGCCCGGAAAATCTTTCTAACGCTTTAAATGCAATTAACGGAAATGCAGGTGCGGCGGGAATGCTGTCTGCTCTTTCATTCCCAAGTATGACTGCCGTCAACTCAACATTCAGCGACTGCAATAAATCAGGAAGTGCCGGAATGAAGTTGATTGCAGCCATGGCAAAAAGTGCGACGACACTGGCAAGCATTGCACCGATGGGTTCTTGTGGTGCAGACCTTTCAGGTTGTGACACAGCTGAAATTACACAATCTATTAATGATTTAATCACGGGCCTTAATGCTAACGATCCTGATGCTGAGGCCACAGTTACATCTATCGTAACCTCAATTCAAACTGTCTACACATCGACTTGCGGTTCCGGTACTAGCACAAACGATGAGATTTGCGGCCAGATTACTTCCGCAGTCTCTAACTCCGGTTACGATATTGCGACAACAGATCCAAATCAGCTTGTTGCCATCGGTAAAGAGTTACTACAAAACTGGAAAAACTAAATAAGCCATCTTCCAAAAAATAAAAAAGCCCGCCTAAGCGGGCTTTTTTTTTAATTTAATCTATTCTTTAGAAATCCAAGTTCAAGCGCGTCGCATACACGCGGCTTTCAATCGGTGTATTCTTCGTACCCACATCATCCGCATAACTGACAAGATCCAAATTGAAGATCCCAAGCTCTGCTGACAACCCTGCAGTCCAGAAGCCTTGGCTTAAACCCACACGGTACTGCCCTTTCCACCATGTGCTCACGGTCCAATCAAATTCAAAACCCAAGTGAACACCTTTTCTCCAATTGAAATCAGGATGTCCCAGGTCACGCACATCCAGAACGCCACGACCACCGAAAATCCACATGGATGGATATTCCCAACGAGAACCTAAATCCACCACACGATAAAGTTTTTCGGGAGTGCCATCCTGTTTTTCTTTATTAAGGAGCTTCATAGTTTGTCCAAAGCCCACTTCGCCGACGTTACGAACGACGGCGCCAAATGTAGGACGCGCTAAACGAAGTACTGACCAAATCCCCGAATCAGGAAGTTCAGGTGTCCACAACAAGCCAATGTCTGCGTCGACGGTGTAGCCCTCAAGCAAATCTTCTTTCTTTACAATCTCGCTACTCTTCGCAAGATCAATCGCCGCGATAGGCTGACTAAAGA
The DNA here is from genome assembly GCF_037996825.1 of Bdellovibrio sp. BCCA. Classification (NCBI taxonomy): domain Bacteria; kingdom Pseudomonadati; phylum Bdellovibrionota; class Bdellovibrionia; order Bdellovibrionales; family Pseudobdellovibrionaceae; genus Bdellovibrio; species Bdellovibrio sp. BCCA. The sequence continues at coordinate 3,010,075 of NZ_JBBNAC010000001.1, forward strand.
ATCCGCGATTCACAAACTTGCCAGTAATACCCCAAGAAAGACGACCATAGTCAAACCAGTGAAGATCGTCTCCGTATCCCATAGCTAAAGTTGTATCCGCATAGACAGTCGTATTAAGTGTCGGACCAATTTGTTTGTGCATGGCGGTCTCAACACTCAGATCCAAAGGAATAAAGGCCATTCCCCAATTGGGTCTTACCCACACGCCCTCAAGTGGAGCTGCGCGAATTGAGTAGACATCACCATAATGTTTTTCAATAAGCTGTAGATACGCCGTTTGCTTTTCAGACTCCGTCTTATTGGATTCTTCAATGTCTTTGTATTCATTGTAAAAATCCATCGCCCCCGGAGTTCCCGCAAAGCTCATGGAAAGATTGATCTGCCCGTCTTCTCTTCTCGCCAAACCCGCCGGGTTGTAAAACAGCGCGGTGTAATCATTCGCAACAGCAACAAAAGCATCTCCCATCCCCAATGCACGCGGCGCTTGATAGTGATGATGAATGGTCGTGCTAATGCTCTCTGCGGATGCGACAGGTCCAGTTAACAGTGCAATAAGGCCTGTGAGGAACAACGATCCTCGCTTCGACATATTTTTGCCTCCAAATTTTTCGTTAACTTGATTGTAGACATAATTTATACTTTGTCTTATGCGAGTTTTTCTTCCTCTCTTTTTTTTGACCTTGGTCTTGAGCGGTTTTGCCACATTGGCAGCGCCTCAAACAACGACCACTTTAGAAACGACACCGCTTTCCGCGGAAGATGATCCTTTGCTCGCAACCGTGACCCCGTCCATGATCAAGGACCGCCCTACTTTTTACTTAAACACTTCCGTGGGATTTGCGGGAGGAAACTACATTGAGAGCGACGAATATCATCAGGGACCGTTTTTAGCCTTACGCTATATTCCGATGAACGAATCGCTCCCTGTGTGGGATTATCAAGTTGAAGTGAACAACGCGAATTTCGTCGGCATCTCGGTGGGACGGCGTTGGTATTGCTGTCCTGAAGAAACTTACATGCCCTATGTGCGAGCTTCGGCAAATATGTTTTTAGAAGGATCTGGAGAGTTGGGCGGATTGGTAGAAATCCGCCGTCTGCGACTGCGCGGTTCGATTGGATTTGGAGAAATTTTTATCTCTGAATTTGGTGTCGGATACGCGATCACGGGACCCGATATTTTTGCGCAATTCGGTTATAATTTTTCTTTTTAAGTTTCTTTTTTCTGATTCTCAAGCCACGCCAGCAAACGATCGACTTCTTTTAAAAGATGTTGCTCATCGCGATTGTTGTGCAAAACAAAATCAGCTTCTTGCTCTTTAAATTGAATGGGAATTTGCGAGGCAATTCGCATCTCGATTTCATCGTCGGTCCATTTGTTACGACGTTGCAGACGTTCCCGTTGTTGCCCTTTTGTACAACTCACAACAATGATTCCATCAAACTGATCTTGAGCTTTGGTTTCAAAAAGCAGAGGCACATCGTAAACAGCCAAAGCCTCATTCATGCCCTCAAGCAGACGACGGCGACGGCGCGTTTCTTCGCGCACCAACGGATGAAGAATCCCTTCCAAGCGATGCAAAAGTTCCGGATGACCGAAAACATGTTGTCCTAATTTGCGACGATCCAACGATCCATCTTCCAAAAGGAAGTCGCTTCCGAAAGCGTTGATGACAGACTTAAGTCCAGGAGATCCTGATTTCACGACTTCTTTGGCAATTTCATCGGCATCAATGACAGGAATGGAATGTTCTCTAAGCATACGGCTCACGGTGCTCTTGCCACAAGCTATACCTCCGGTCAGTCCTATCCATTTCATAGACAAATCTCCTTAAGGATTAATTTTATTTTACCGATAGACTTCTCAAAGGGGAACAGGAATTCATGTCTCAGCCCGTAGAGCAGTTTGGTAAGTACATTCTTCTAGAGCGTCTCGCTGCAGGCGGCATGGCCGAAGTGTACCTGTCTAAGTCAACGGGAGCGGTTGGCGTCAATAAGTTTGTCGCTATCAAACGCATCCTCCCCCAATATTCCGATCATCAAGAATTTATTGAGATGTTTAAAGAAGAGGCAAAGATCGCCGTGAACCTGAATCACGGAAACGTTGTCTCAATTTACGATTTCGGTGTGGAAAGAAGCCAGTTCTTCCTTGTCATGGAATACGTGGAAGGAAGAAATCTTCGCCAAATTCTCAATGAGCTTAAAAAGTCCAACACACAATTCATCATCGAACAGATCGTTTACATGATGAAAGAAGTGGCTGCCGGACTTGATCACGCTCACCGCTGCATCGACGGCACAACGGGAAAACCTTTGAACATCGTTCACCGTGACATGAGTCCACAAAACATCATGGTCAGTTTTGAAGGTGAAGTAAAAATCATCGACTTCGGTATCGCTAAAGCAGAAACACAGCTCGAAGCTACAAAAGCCGGAACTCTTAAAGGAAAATACGGCTACATGAGTCCCGAGCAAGCAGACGGGCAAGCCATTGACCCACGCACGGATATTTTCTCTTTAGGTATCGTTCTTTGGGAGCTTTTGGCCAATGACCGTCTTTTCACTTCCAATAGTGAAGCGGCGATCTTAAGAAAAATTCGTGAGTGCCAAGTTCCTTCCATCCGTAAGATCAATCCTTCCGTTCCTCCGGAATTGGAAAGAATTGTTAATAAAGCTTTGGCAAAAGATAAGAGCCTTCGCTACCAAACAGCGGCGGCCTTGCACCGTGATTTGAATCGTTTCTTGAATACGCAATACCCTGAATTTTCTCCTCACGATTTCAGCGTTTTCATGAAGAACGCATTTTCTGCGGCCTTCCTTGAACAACGCCGCAAGCTTGTTGAGTTCGCGAAAATCCAAGGAAACAATCCGGAAGATAAAACCGTTGTGACACAGACGGATCTTCGCGGCAACTCGGCACCTCGTCCTCCAGCAGCAGCCCCCACAGCCGCAGAAGCCAGTGATGATGATAAATTAAATCTAGATACTTCCACAGATATTCGTGTGAACTTGGATAATTTAAAGCCACCTCCACGTCCAACGGGAGCGGCTCCAGCCAACACTCATACGAATACCAATATCACGCAAACTCGCACGCAAGCTACGGGAACATTTGCCTCTGGCAACAACACGATGACTCGCACTCCTTCTGGGGGATATGCGGGAACTCGCCCGGCTATTCCGAAGTCAGCGTCCTCAGCATCGTCGATAGAAAATATCACGGGCATGGCGATGAAAGCTGTGATCGGCTTGATCCTTATGATCGGAGGCTGGTGGGTATTTAATAATTTTGTTTCGAAAAAATCTCCTAACAAAGCACCGACCGCTGTCGGTATGGCGCCAGTGACTTCCGGTGGAGAAAACCAAGCCAGCAACAACAACGGTATTCAACAAACGGATTTGTCTGCGACATCTCCTGAATACACCGTCACGCTTTACAGTAATCCAGACCGTGCCCGCGTTGTTATTGATGGCGTAGATACAGGTGAATTTACTCCCGCGCGTAAAACTGTGAAAGCAAACACACCATTTAGCCTTCGTCTTGTTAAAGAAGGTTACACGGATTTAGTGACAACAATCACTCCGACTTATGAAGCTTACTCATTCACAGGAACGATGCAAAGACTTCCTCGTGTGGCTTCCGTCATCATCAATATTGTGAATGGTGGAGCTAATCCTGAACTTCGCATCGCCGGAGTTCCTGTTAACATCAAACCTTCCGGAGATGCTTATCTCATCCAAGCGGAAGTCGGTGTTAAGATTCAAGCACGCAATAAAACCACAGGACTTTCAGCAGAAACCACTGTCACAGTTCCTGCGGATCAACGAAAAATTTTAGACTTGTATTTGAAGTAATCCCCTTCGTTATACATTTGCAACTTGGGAGTTATCATCATGACGAAGCCCACCACTTTGGGACATTCTATTCTCAGCATGCGCGGTCGCAATCCCAATCACACCGCTGTGAAATTTAAAACCAATGGTTCGTGGACTTCAAAAACTTGGCCCGAGTATTACCAAGATGTAGAAAATGTCGGGTCTGCCCTTCTGTCCATGGGGATCAAAGAAGGCGATAGAGTTGCGATCATGGCGAATACACGTTACGAGTGGTCAGTCATGGATCTTGCGATCTTCGGTATCAAAGCGATCACCGTTCCTATTTATCAGAACAACACGGCCGAAGATGTTGAATATATTTTAAATAACTGTCAGGCACGCGTTTTGGTTTGTGAAACTCGCGGCCCTTTGAAAATTTTCGAAACTGTTAAAGACAAATGCCCGACGATTGAAAAGTTGGTGGTCTTCGAAAACACTTGCCCTAATCCTGACGCAATCACTTGGGATCGTGTGCACAAGATGGGACAAGACTATTTGGTCAAACATCCCGATCAATATCGTAGAACTTGCGAAACCATCGTAGCTTCCGACACGGCAACGATTCTTTATACATCCGGAACAACCGGAAGGCCGAAGGGCGTGGTTCTTACTCACCTTCAGGCTTTCAGTGAAGTTTCAGAGGCCTTTCCCTTCTGTGGTGCCAAAGAAGAAGACGTTTCACTGAGCTTCCTTCCCTATGCTCATATTTTGGGCCGTATCGAACACTGGGGTCATTTGTATATCGGCTTTACAATGGCGTATGCTGAAAGCTTAGAAAAGATTCGGGGCAATCTTACTGAAATTCGTCCAACTATCATGGTTTCCGTTCCGCGTATTTTTGAAAAAATCTATGCGGCTATTTGGGCGCAAGTACAAACACAGCCATTGAAGATGAAAGTCTTTAATTGGGCTCTTTCCATTGGTAAAAAAGTCGGCGAATACAAAATGAGCGGACAGATTCTGCCTTTGGATCTTTTGGTAAAATACGAAATGGCTCGCAAGCTGGTTTTAGGAAAAATCACGGAAGCTTTTGGTGGTCGTTTGCGTTTTGCTATTAGCGGTGGTGCTCCGATTTCAAAAGACATCGCTTTGTTCTTTCACTCTGCAGGAATTTTAATTCTGGAAGGTTATGGCCTGACAGAAACAACCGCGGCGATCACCGTGAATACACCTTTTAACTATCGCTTTGGCAGCGTCGGTCGTCCGATTGGCGAAGTGCAATTAAAAATTGCCGAAGACGGAGAAATCTTAGTTAAAAGCGACAAGGTGATGAAGGAATACTATCAAAACCCGGAAGCCACGAAAGAAGCTTTCACAGACGGTTGGTTTCATACCGGCGATATCGGTGAAATTCTTCCCAGTGGTGATTTAAAAATCACGGATCGTAAAAAGGATTTGATTAAAACGGCCGGTGGTAAATACGTAGCACCTCAGCGCCTTGAAGGCTTGTTAAAACTTTCTCCATATATCGCGCATGTGCATATCCATGGCGATCAGAAGAAATACATCGTGGCCTTGCTGACGATGGACCGCCCTTCCGTTGAACAATTGGCGAAAGAAAAAAATGTCAGCTACAGCGATTGGAATTCTTTGGTGAATTCTTCTTTTGTGCAAGATATTGCCCGCAAAGCCGTCGCTGATGCCAATGCGCAACTGGCAAGTTACGAAAGCATTAAAAAGTATTTGGTTCTTCCCAATGAATTCACGATTGAAGGCGGGGAACTTACTCCTTCTTTGAAAGTGAAGCGCAAAGTGTTGGATCAAAAATTTAAGGATAAAATCGAAGAATTGTATGTTTAACACGACTTAGGGACACCATGAATTGTGTCGAGCTCTTCACGCAAAAGGCAAAAGAACATCCCGAGCGGACGGCCATTTGGCTTTCTCCGACGGAGCAGATTTCTTTTGCCGAGCTTCTGCACCACGGCGGTAAAGCCCAAGTCACTTTGCGAAAAATGAATCTCAAAGCCGGAGATTCACTGCTGCTTCTGGAAACTTTGACTCCCCAACTTTATGCGATCATTTGTGCTGCCTTAGGCATGGGAGTTTCGGTCATCCTGGTCGAGCCGTGGATGCCAGTCACAGATATTGAACACGTTATTAATCTGGTAAAACCAAAACTTTTTGTGACTCGTTGGTGGGGATATCCCTGGGGCCTTCGCGTTTCTTCCATTCGCCATATTCCCCGCTGGATGCACGTAACAAGTCTTTTTAAAGAGCCGACTTCTGATTTCAAAGCGGAATCCGTCGATCCGCAGATTCCTGGGATTATCACTTTCACAACGGGAACTACGGGAAAACCCAAAGGCGTGCGCCGCAATCAAGGCTACCTCATTGACCAATATCATGCTCTCGATCATTCCCTTGGACTTTCAAAACATGAAGGACCCGATATGACTTTATTTGCTAACTTTGCTTTAGCGAATCTGGCAGCGGGCCGCACCTCGGTGATTGTAAATCCGAAGTGGAAGAAGAGCCAGCTTGAACACATCTTTGCCCTTCCCAAAGAGCAGCAACCTGTGACCCTGACAACGGGCCCTGCATTTTTGTTAGAGCTTTTCAAATATCAAAATGTTTTACCAGAGCTTAAATCCATTCATGTCGGTGGAGCACTGACGGACACATGGATTTTTAAAGAGGCTTTCAAACGTTGGCCCGAGTCTCAGTTTCAGCATCTTTACGGAAGCAGTGAAGCTGAACCCGTCGCTCACGCAGATGCACGTAAAGCTGTTTCTTTTTCTGAAGGGAAAGGATATTTCCAAACGCTTTTCGTCGGTCATCCGGCATCTGATATTCAATCAAAATTTGAAGACACAGGCCTTTGGGTGACAGGCCCTCATGTTTGCCCTGAATACATTGGCAATGCGGAAGAAAACAAAAAGAACAAGCGTAGAGACTCAGAAGGACATGTTTGGCATTCAATGGGTGACCGTATTGTCTCTGATGAAAAAGGCTGGTGGTACTCCGGCCGAAGTCAGCAATCTTTGGAAGATTTTGAACTTGAGCAACAAGTCTACGCATTTTTAAAATCCAGCAAAGCGTTTCTTCATAAAACTCGAACCGGTCTTTGCTTAGTCGGAGAAAATTTGATTGGCAAAGAATTGGATATTAAAAAAACATTCCCGGTCATTCAAGCCGTGCACGAAGCTAAAATTATTCGCGACAGAAGACACCGTGCCCGTATTGACCGTTTACAAAGTTTAAAAAAGGCAGGTCTTCATGACCTTTAAAATTTTAGCTCGCTCTGAAACATCAGATAAATCGGCGTTTGACTCTTTGTTCGCGAAAGCACCTTCTCTCTTGCGCACAACAGAAGAGGCCTTCGGTATGGCGCCAGAAGTTTGGACTCAAGCTCTGCTCGGTCGACCATTACCATTCCCTTGCGAATTCTGGATTGCCACAGAGAATGACAACGTCATTGGACGTATTGGTGCGAACTTATCGCCATTCTATAAAGATCACGGTTATCTTGGTTTCTTTGAAGCAAAAGATAAATCAACGGCGCACTCTCTTTTAGAGAAAGCCAGTTCCTGGTTGCGTTCAAAAGGTGTTAAAGCGGCGGTAGGACCTGTGAATTTAAACACGTGGCTTCCCTACCGATTCCGCACGGATTGGAAAGATCCACAAGTTTTTTCTTGGGAGCCAAACCATCCTCGTGCTTATTCTGAATATTTTGAATCGTTTGGTTTTCAAAACTATGCTTCTTATCACTCCAATGGATACACAGGTCTGAAAGATCTTTTCGAGAGTACAAAGGCGGACTACGAAAAAGCTTTGCAAAAAGGTTTTTCGTTCAGACCCTTGATCGCAGAACAAATGCTGCAAAAAGATATTCCTTCTCTTCACCGTATTACGATGGCGGCTTTTCAAAAGAATTTTCTCTTTGAGCCTGTGCCCCTAGACTATTTCAAAGAATTCTATGTTCCTCTGGCTAAGAAAGAAAATTTAGAGCATGCTGTTTTTGCAGTCTCACCGAGTGGAGAAGATGTTGGTTACTTTTTCAATGTCATCGAAAAAGATTATTTCGTCCTTAAAACAGTCGGCATTGATCCTGTTGCAAGAGGAAATGGTCTTTCAAACGCCATGCTTCACCACTGTCTTATCACCGCTGTACCAAAGGGGTTGGAAAAAACTATTTCCGCCCTGGTGAAGGCCGGAAATCAAAGCGAGTCCTACGGTAAAAAACAGAAACACCTGTGGACGCATGAATACACACTTTACAAAAAGGACTTGTAAGGAACGTTATGAGCAAAGTACCAGGACCTTCATTTTTAGAATTTGCGGCGAACACTCACAAACTTATCTGGAATCGCCTGGAGTATCTTGAAGAAACTCACCGCAAGTACGGCGAGATCGTCAAGCTTCCCTTTGGTGTGCGCACGAGCTACATCATTTTTCACCCTGATTTGTTTCAGCAGGTTTTGGTAAGCCACCACAAAAAGTACTGGAAAGGTCGCACCTTTGAAAAAGCCAGCGGCTATCTTGGAAAAGGTCTTGCTACCAGTGAAGGCGAAGAATGGCTGACACAACGTCGTAAAATGAATCCGCATTTACATCGCGAAGCCTTAAGCGGACTTTCGGAACTGATGGTTCACAACGTCGATAAAATGCTGGATCGTTGGGATGAAAAAAGAAAAAAAGGCGAACTGATTGAAGCCACCACAGAATTCCAACGACTTGCGATGGAAATCGTGGCTCGCGCTCTTTTAGGTTCTCAAGTTCCTGAAAAAGAAATCAATGACATCATTGAGGCTTTCAAATACGCACTTCAATTCACTGTCGATCGTACTCTGAATCCCTTGGATATTTCCGAATCTTTGCCTTTGCCTTCCAATATTAAATTTAAAAAGGCCATGGAATTCTTAGACAGCGTCGTTTACCGCATGATTCGCGAAGAACGACAAAGAGAAAATCCCTCAGGCACTTTGCTTTCAATGCTTGTCTATGCTGAAGATCCTGAAACAGGCGCAAGAATGACCGACAAACAACTTCGCGATGAAGTTTTGACGATGTTCTTGGGCGGTACAGATACCAGCGGCAACACAATGAGCTGGACTCTTTATAATCTTTTTGCCCATCAGGATATTTATCAAAAGGCCGTAGCCGAAGTCGATACGGCTTTGCAAGGTCGCTCACCTGGTTTTATGGATTTGCAAAATCTTAATTACATCAAACGTGTGATTGAGGAGACTTTACGCCTTTATCCTCAAAACTACATCATGTCTCGCGACAACCTTGAAGAAGACGTGATTGGCGGTTACACCATTCCAAAAGATTCTACGGTATTTTTAGGAGTATGGGTGGCGCACCGTCGAGGTGATTTCTGGGAAAATGCAATGACATTTAATCCCGATCGCTTTTTACCGGAGAACCTTAAAGGACGCCATCAACAAGTTTACATTCCGTTCGGTGGTGGTCCCCGTAAATGCATCGGTTTTCAGTTTGCATTTATGGAAATGACTTTTGCGATGAGTCGCATTGTACAAAGATATAAATTTGAGATCACGAATTTTTCGCAAATCAAACCAAAACCGACTTGGTCTTTATGGCCAGGCCCGACGATGGACATTAAAATCACACCGCGATGAATTGGAAAAGTCTGACTCCCCTTCTTTTGATTGTCTTTGTCGACATCCTCGGAATGATGATGATCATTCCGCTTTTGCCGTTCTTTGCGATCAAATTGGGAGCCAGCGTCTTTGAAACCGGAGTCATCACCGCTTCCTATGCAGCGATGCAAATCATTTTCAGTCCTGTATTAGGCCGTCTTTCAGACCGTTTTGGTCGAAAGACTTTGTTACTTTTAAGTCAGTTCTTTTTGGCGAGCGGATTTTTCTTTCTCGCTTCAGCGCAAACTGTTGGGTTTGTTTTCTTTGCACGCATTCTTTCGGGCATTGGCGCTGGAAATTTATCCTTGGTACAGGCCATGATTTCGGATTCCACAGCGGATGAAAACAGAACCAAAGCTTTCGGTCTTTTCGGTGCGGTTTTTGGTCTCGCTTTAACCATAGGCCCTGCTATTTCAGGAGCTTTGGCGAAAATCAATTGGTCTGTGCCGATTTATTCTAGCTTCGCGCTTTCTTGCGTCAGTATTTTGCTAACAACCGTCCTGCTTCCCAAAGGTCTTCCATCAAAAGGAAAAGGTCCGGCGTTAGGAAGCGTTGTCAAAAAGTTTATTCTTCAACCACGTCCTCGCCAGTGTTTTTTACAGTTTATTTTCTTTTTCTGTTCGTTTGCTTTTCTGATTTCGGGCTTGGGCCTCATCATGGAAATGCGCTTTACCAACAGTCATGGAGAAAAATACGGCCCGTCTGAAATCGGTTATCTTTTCGGAGCTCTCGGGGTCATCGGCATCGTTATTCAAGGTTTTATGCTTCCGAAACTGGAAAAACGTTTTGGCGATAAAAATCTAAGTTCTACAGGTTTCATTCTTACATTGCTGGGCTACGTCGGTGTTGGTCTTTCCCAAAATGTTTTTATATTTTTTGTGGCTTGCGGAGTTTTTGGAATTGGCAACTCTTTGATTCGTCCGACGGTGACCAGCCGACTCACCAAAAGCTTGCACAAATCAGAAGAAGGGTTGGCGTTGGGGTTTTCTAATTCTCTTCAATCCTTGGCCCAAGTTTTATGCCCCCCTTTAGGTGCTTATTTTATTCAACAACAATGGATTCCTCAGTTGGGTCTTCTGATGGCGGGACTTTCTTTATTAGGATATTTTGCGGGAGTAAAACAGTATGACAGCGTGGCTTAGTTTTATAAAAGAACGTTTGCCTTTGGCCTCTTATGCGCTGATTGTTGGCGGCTTTGTCATGACAGCAAAAGCGGTGATGCAAACGCCGTGGACGTGGAAACTTCTCATTCCTTTTGTCGGTTTGCTTTTTTTCTTTATTGAACTTCGTTTGATGGACGAACTGAAAGATTATTCAAAGGATGTGGTGGCTCATCCGCAGCGCCCTTTACCTCGCGGACTTGTCAGTGTTGCTGCGATGAAAAAAGTCGTTAATGCTGGGCTTATAGTGATGTGGGCCTTTGCCGGACTTTCTTTTTTGTTAAATGGTGCTTCGGCCATTACTTACGCCTTGATCGTTCTGTATCTTTATTTGATGTATAAAGAGTTCTTCGTCGGTGAAAGTCTTGCGAATAAACCGTTTCTTTATGCGTGCACTCATCAGATTATTATCGTTTTGCTTTTAGTCTATGCCGCAGCTTCTTTAAATCCTGAAGCCATTCACTCGGATTTGGCTTACCTTGCGGGCTTTGTGATCTTGGGATGCTTCTTTACTTACGAAGTCGCACGTAAAATGGATCCAAAGGCGCATCCTATTCTAAAAACTTATTTGTCTGTCTATGGCAGAAAAGGTGTCGCGGTTATTCTTATCTTCCTGCAGCTTGTAAGCTGGATCGCGGCGATTTTGATGAAAGAACAAGTTGTTTTATTTGGTCTTATCGCGGGCTCCGCTTTGTTGCTTCTATCTTGGTTTGCCTTTATGACAAACGAAGCAAAGTTCAAACTTGTCGAAACTGCAGGAACTCTGTGTCTGCTTATTAGTTTATATGTCATTCCACTCAGCCTTTGGCTAACAAGAGGTTAATATGAAACGAATTTTTACTTCTGAAGACACTCTTGATGTATTCAAAAAATCCGGTGGAGGAAAAGCCTATAATATGGCTCGCCTCACTCAAAAAGGAGTTCCGGTTCCGGAATGGTTCTGCGTCAGTGCAGAAGCTTATGAAGAATTTATCTCTTCAAACTCTTTAAATCCCGACAGTCTGATTGATCCGACTCAGTTAGGAAAAAGTGCCGAGAATATCGAAGCCGCTTTTTTGAAGGCGCAGATTCCCTTGGCCTTAATTAAAGAAATTGAATCCAATCTTACAAGAACGCAGCTCACTACTCAGTTCGTAGCTGTGCGATCCAGTGGCCTTGATGAAGACTCGGCACAGAACTCTTTTGCCGGGCAATTTTCGTCCTATCTTTTTCAAAAAGGAATGGATGCGATTTCATTGTCTTTAAAAAAATGCTGGGCTTCCGCTTTTTCAGAGAGAGCTCTTGCCTACCGTATTGAGCGAAACATCGGAATCAAAGGAATTTCGATGGGCGTTATCATTCAAAAAATGGTGAATGCTGACGCAGCGGGTGTGGCATTCTCTAGAAATCCAATCAAAGCTTTGGACCGCGATCATCTTTTGGTGAGTTCCGTCTGGGGACTTGGAGAAGGTCTCGTGAGCGGTGAGCTTGATGCCGACCACTATGAAGTTCATCGTAATGATCTTACTTTTAAACCTCATATCGTAGATAAACCCGAGGCCCTTCGCCAAGCCCCTGAAGGTGGATTGGTGAAAACACACGTCGAAGCAAACTTAGTCAAAGCTTCATCATTGACAGACACTCAGGTAAAAGAAGTTTCTAAGCTTACATTGGAATTAGAAAAGAAATTCGAAGCGCCTCAAGATTGTGAATGGGCTTTTGAAAACGGCAAGCTTTACTGCGTGCAAACCCGCCCTATCACTTCATTGCCGCCTGAAGAATTCTTCGATGCGCACATCAATGGCAGCGAAGCCACTCTTTGGGATAACTCAAACATTATTGAAAGTTATTCGGGTGTAACGTCCCCACTGACGTTCAGCTTTGCGAGCCAAGCTTATCGTCAAGTGTATATTCAATTCTGCGAAGTGATCGGTGTTCCGCAATCTTTGATTGATAAAAATGAAAAGATGTTCCGCAATATGCTGGGTCTGATTCGCGGGAATATCTATTATAACTTGATCAATTGGTACAAGCTGATCTTGATGCTTCCAGGATCTAGTGACAATAAGGCTTTCATGGAAACAATGATGGGGGTTAAACAAGGATTAAAACCTGAGTTTGCCCATCTGTTTGATTTTATGAAAACACCGGTGCGTTATTCGCCTCCTCATAAGGCATGGCTTTTGACGATGACGTTGTGGCGCTTTTTACGTATCAACAGCATTGTGACTGAATTCCAAACTCATTTCACAGCGACCTACAATGACGCCCGCAAAAAGAACTTCCGCAGTATGTCTTTGAATGAACTGCGTGAGTTCTATGAATATTTAGATGGCGAAGTTTTGCGAAACTGGAAGGCGCCCATCATCAATGACTACCTTTGCATGGTCTTCTTTGGTCTTCTTAAAAAACTCACAGAAAAATGGGTGGCTGAAGGCAATGACGGAGCTTCTTTGCAAAACGACCTTCTTTGCGGTCAAGGTGATCTGGAATCCACAGAGCCGACAAAAACTTTGATGAGAATCGCAGCTTGGGTTGATAAAGGAAATCCCGCTTTACGCGAATGGATTTTGGCAACACCGATTGATGTCGCTTGGAAAACACTCACTGAAGGAAATCATCCCGAGTTTAAAGCCAAGGTCGACGACTTCCTGGACAAATATGGCTTCCGCTGTATCAATGAACTAAAACTTGAAGCGCAAGATCTTCACGACGATCCGACTTTTGCGATTGGTGCCATTCAAAGCTACGTGCGCATGAAATCTTACGACATCGAAGAGATGGAAAAGCGCGAGCTTGAAATCCGCCATAAAGCTGAAGCTCTTGTAAATCAAAAGCTTTCGGGATTTAAACGCTGGTTCTATTTTAGAATCCTAAATCAAGCCCGCAAAGCGGTTCGCAACCGTGAGAACCTGCGCTTTGCCCGTACCAAGATTTTCGGTATCGCCCGCCATCTATTCAGAGGCATCGGCTACCAACTCACTCGCTTGGGTCAGCTAGAAAATGAACGCGATATCTTCCTCCTCACTGTTGAAGAAATCATGGCCTTCATTGAAGGTCGTGCCGTTTCCTTAGAGCTTCGTAAAATCATTGAACTTCGTAAAGAAGAGTTCAAAGGTTATGAAGAATCTCTTCCACCACCGGATCGCTTTATGAGTTTCGGTGCGGCCGGTGTGGCGTGCAAATTCCCGCAAGTTCTTACCGACGGCGATTTGCTCCGCGGAGAAATTCCGCAATCTGACGATCCCAACGTGCTTTACGGAGTTCCGTGCTGCCCAGGTGTGATTGAAGGTGTCGTTCGTGTTGTAAACAACATGAAGGATGCAGAAGGATTGAACGGAGAAATTCTCGTTACAGGCAGAACCGATCCAGGATGGGTTCCACTTTACCCTTCTTGTTCAGGACTTCTCATTGAGCGCGGAAGTCTGCTTTCTCACTCGGCCGTTGTAGCCCGCGAATTGGGACTTCCGACGATTGTTGGGGTCTCCGGAGGACTAATGACAAAACTAAAAACCGGACAACGCGTGCGAATCGACGCCGGAAAGGGCGAAATCCGCATTTTGACAGAATAAAAAATGGGAGCTCAAAGCTCCCTTTTTCATTTCATCTTTAATTACAAACTAAAGTGACAATTGGCCTTTTTCGAACTGATCAAGACCCTTCATGATCTGCTTCATCTGATCACTGAAAACTGTTGAAGGCTGATCATCCAACTCTTTGGTCTTACATGGAACAGCACCAACAATCGCTTTAAAGGCGTTGCATTTTATCGTCGTGAAGCACGTCGTATTTGTACAAGCTACGGCATCGCCTTGGAAGAAATTAAGCGTGCGGTTGGATTCAAATGTTTTATTATCAATAGCCTGCGCACATGCATTTCTTCTGTTCCCGCTCTTATCACCTGGGCACATCCAGTCTTTTACAACGGAAAGAACTTCTTCACGTGAAGATTGCAAAGAAAGTGGTGTGATAGAAGGAACTAAAAGTGTGTAATGAATCAAAGCTTGAGGAATCAAGCTGTCCACTGTTGAAAACACCTTATAGAAACCCAAACCTTTGCTGAATTTACCGAAGCTATCTTGATAAGCGGCGTTCACAGGTTTTAAACGCATGCATTTAAGACTTGTGCACTCAATGCTACCACGAGTGATACGCGTCGTATTTCCAATACGGCTATAGCCTTCTGGATATTGGCCGACATCATGATAATACCACTTGCCATCTGTCATCATTTCTTGGAAATCGGCGGCATTGAAACTTCCAAACACCGGACGACGCCACATTTTTGCAGCCGCGGGAGCCAAAAGCCATCCTGAGTTGCAAGAATGGAAAACAACGAAGGCATTCGGAGCTAGTACGCTTCCGATCTGTGGAAACTCTGCATCTTCTTGATCTAAGCGGTCCGTCTTAGATTGCAAACGGAAACCGTTGTAAGTGTTGGCGTGACCAAAGAACTGTAACGATGTCACAGGTGAATTCAAATACTGGAGAGCTAAAACCAAACGCCCTTTTTCAAGGTCGTCTTTGTCGGCTTTGCGGAAACCAAAACCTGCTGACGCCAGCATGTTTTTCTCATTTTCAAACGACTCGTTCACCGCACTGATAATGACTCTTTGTCTTTGTGGGAAACGATCGCGAGACACCTTTGCGGCTAAGATCGCGGCTTTCAAAAACTGCGTGCCTTGATCGTTACCGAAGCCTGCGACGAAGACATCCGTAGGAACACCTGCGCGAATCTGCGCCGGCTCTGAAGCGATAAAATAGGCTTTACTGTGTTGAGACCAAGCCCCCGCTACGATAAGGAAGGCTCCTGCTAAAAGCTTTAGGTTCATACAACCCCACTTGTAAATTAAAGTGGGGGCATTCATATCACAGCCGCAATAAGACCTAAAGAATCAGCGACATTTTTGGGCTTCGCTTGTGAAAAGACTTCAATGACGTCTCAGAAGTGTCAAAACTGTGTACACTTCTGAGACGGAATTAGTGAAAAATCTATGGCAGCAAATTGATAAATGCGGTCATAGCCTCATTGCCTTTTGCATCTTTCGAAATCGCACGCACTTGATAATAGATACCGTGAACAAGTCCGGAAATTTCCACTGTGTGATCTGTGAGAAGATTATTATCCACCTGAGTGAAGATCTCTTCTCCTGTGTAGATATTCACGATATGCAGCTGACTACTTGCGGGAACTGTGGTTTTCCACGTGATTGTGGCATTCGGCGCCACGGCGGAAGTCACTTGGAAATCGCTGATAGCCAATTTTTCTTCAACGCAAGGATTCTGCTGTCTTTCAGGCATTTTGAAATTGCCCGGAGCTACAACGTTCCAACCACTCTTCTCAAGAATAGTCATAGCCGGCATTCTTTTGCCATTGCTAGAGTTAAAGAAAAAGTTATTGGTCGAAATACCACAAAGCGAGTGATGCGAAGGTTCTTTCCATGAGTGCGCTTTTTTATGAAGTTTCCAAATAAGAACGTTGGCGATGTGATAGCGAGGTCCCTGATAGTAAAGAATTTTTAAGGGCACTTCAGAATCTTTTTTTAAATTGATCGTACGATAAGGGCAGCCCATGCGAGTCGAATGGTTGCCGTCGTTGTTGATCAACTCATTCCACTTATCACCTTCTTTAATAAAAACGCGGGAGCCATCATCCGACAACGTCGCGATTTCATAATCACCTTCTTTATCAGCGTCTGTGAGTTTTAAGACGGAAGTATATTCTATCGCAAAGTTTTCGATCAGCTTGTTGCCCTGAGAATCCGTGAGCACATCGCCATTTTGCGCAGAAAATCCCTCTGTAAACGGACGCGTAGGAACGTTGACGTCAGCGAAATACAAATTCTGATCCAGCTTCTGGCCTTTGTTGTAGTAATCCAAAACGCTGTTCACCTTCGCACCCATTTCAGGCGTACGCAGAATAAGCTTACCTAAAAGACCCATTTCAGGAGAGGAACTGGAATTATTTGAAAGAGGATCACACACGGTATTTGCCGGATCTGCAGGAAAATCTATCGAACCTATAGAGGAACCCGTATTCGTGCGGCTAATTCCGGAGAAAGAACAGGAAATCTTTTTTAACATTCCTTTTCTATAACGAATGTCATCTTGTTGATTCTTTGCCTGCACAGACAAAGAAAATAGAAGTGCCGCGATAAATAGTGATTTTCCCATACAACGTCCCTCTTAATCTCTACTTATAATTTTAACAAAACTGTAAAAATTATTAAAGAAACCTGGGAGCAACGTTCGAGTATGAGATGAGAGAGTCTCAGAGCGAGATTCTAATTATTGAAGACCTAACTTTTCTTTGATCATCTTGAGATCTTTTTTCAATTCTTCATTTTCATTCTCAAGAGTCCGGATGCGATTTTCTTTTTTGCTGTCCGCTTCTTCCAAAGACGCAATTTTTCTTTCAAGCATTTTAACTTGTTCTTCATTGGCTTTGCACATGCCATAAAGTTCTTTAGTTGATTCGATCAGCGGTGCAACGAGCTTACTATAGCCAACCGTTTTATAACCGTTAGTTCCTGTTGTCACTGCTTCTGGATAAACAGCTTCTACTTCCTGAGCAATAACACCGATGTCATTACCATCCATGAATTTCATAGATGGAAAATCTTCTTGTCTCCATTGGAACGAAACACCTCTGAGTCGAAGAATTTTCGCCAAGGCTCCTGGCAATACCTCAATGTTCTTTTTATATCGTCTATCGGACGTTGTTTGCCATGCCGATGTTCCCGCAGCAGGACCATTCACATGAAGCGTATAACCCGGACTCGTTATACCGATTCCCACATTACCATTTGAATCAATACGCATTCTTTCTGCCTGGTTTGTGCTACCAATCGGCGTCGTACTAAATGTCATATAAGTCGGAGTACTCGATCCCCCCCAACTCCCAGCGGCTTTAAACTTGATGGTGGCTTTTTGACTTGGCCAATTGGCGCCATCGTATCCGTCTCCCGAAAGAATCAAGAGGGTGTTGTCCGGGGCAAGAGCATTCGGCGCGGCTCGCGTCCCGCCAGAGCCAGCACCATAAATAACAGAGGCGCCACCGTAGGTTCGTAAATCGATATTTGCACCATAACCGCCTGTAGTGCCGGTAAATTCATTCCAAATCGCAAGGGGTTGTCCCGGAGTGTTCGTGCCAAGGCCCAAGTTACCAGCCGGATCAATGACAAGTCTTGGATTAGGTCCATTCACGATGGCAAACGACCCAGAAGCCGGAGAGGAACTTCCCGTGCTGTAAGATCTCAAAGAGTAAACAGATGTTCCTGCGCTATCGACGATATTCATTCCGGAAAACAGCGTTGAGGAACTTTTCACGCTTAACGCAACAGGCGTCGTGCCTGTCACATCTAAAGGAACTGCGGGATTATTTGTTCCGATTCCCACATTGCCACCGGTATAAGACACATTAGCACCCGACGTGACCCACTGAGAACTCACAGGCATAGCCGTGTTACAAATAACAGAGCCCGTTCCGTCTGATGTACACATTGAGTTATTCGTAATGCCGCTTACACCAATCACAGGCACACTGCCCGAAACTGAACCTATGTTTTTAACTGCGGCGCTTCCCAAACCCAAATTTACTTGAGCGGCCGTCGGCGTTGTCGCTCCTGTACCACCGTTTGAAACGGCCAATGTTCCTGTAATGTCAGAAGCTAAATTTAAAACTGTGGGAGACCAGTTCGTTCCATTATATCGCAAAACCTGCCCCGCGGTCGGCGCGGTTGCATTCACATCCTTGCCTTGAATTTTAACCACGGAAGGATTTGGATATGATCCTGAAAGATCTCCACCGGCTGTTCCACCTGGAGAGACTCCACCGAGTGTTATTTGCGAAGCCGCCGTCAAGCGACCTTGAGCATCCACAGTGAATGTAGGAATTTGCGTAGCAGAACCGTAGCTTCCTGGTGTCACCGCAGTATTTGTAAGAGAGATAACTCCAGTAGAAGTGATTGTTCCGCCCGTTAATCCCGTCCCAGTGCCGACGCTCGTTACACCACTGGCTGCGCCGGAACTTAGAAGATCCCAAGTAGAACCGTTATCTCGATAGATTTTTTGCGTGTCCGTTGCAACATACAATCGACCCGCCGTGCCCGCCGCACCTTTTGACGTGTCGGTTCCAGATTTAATTCCCGGAGTGCCACCGTAATTTTCAATTCCATCCGTAATTCCGTAACCCGCCAACGTCGTAGGTTTTCCACTCGTGATTTTTGACCAATCCAAATTTGGAATGTCACTTACTGCAAGAGCATTCACCCCCGCAGTCACCCGACCTTTTGCATCGGTTGTCACTTTATAGTAACTGCCGGGCGTTCCCACATTCGTGAGCGACAGCGCACCTGAAGATGTCAGAGTGGCATCACCAGAGACAGGCACTTCAGTGGCCACTCCTCCAGGGCTACCCACCCAAACATTTCCGGTAGACAGAGCCGTACCTAATTTCAAATTAAATAAGTTCCAATCGCCTGCACTGAGATAACCATCAGCTCCAGCACCTGCTTTGGGAAGATTCAATGCCGGGGTCGTAGCTCCGTTCGTAACAGTCAAAGGAGCGTTGGCTGTCACATTCGTCACTGTGCCACCACCTCCGCTACCTGTCGCAGCGATCGTAATAGATCCTGCACCACTAGTCACTGCGATACCGGAACCCGCGATGATATTACCAGGTTGGTAAGTGGCTCCGTTGGCAATGAGAATTTGTCCATTCGTTGAAGGCGTCGAGAAAATATTTAAAACAGATTCGATTCCCGTTTGCGTGACCGTGCCATTTATCTGAACAAAATCAGAAGGCCCCTTATCCGCTAGCTTTTGAGAGTTGATGGCAAACGGAATATTACCAATCACAACATCCGGCGTGAGATCCGTCGAGCCCACTTTGATGTGCAAGGATCTTGTCGCAAAACCACTCACACTGACGGGGCTTGCCCCGCTACACTCGATACTTCCAGAAGAAGCGAAAATACGAGCAGCCGTATTTGTTGTTGTGTCTGTCCTTGATCCTGATCCGACAACTACACTGAACTCGCCTTGTGATCCTGGAGGGACTGTTTGTGTTTCTTCATACACAATACAAGAAGAGCCATAGATCACTTGGAAGGTCACAGTTTGTGCCGTCGTAATCGGCGTACCGCTGGAGTCTGTCAACACACCTTCATAAGTAAAAAGAGAACCTGGTGACGGTGCTACCGCTTGTGCTTGAGAAACTAAGATCATGGTGAACAAAGAAAGAATTAACTTCATTGAGTAATCCTTCCTTTAAGAGTAAAGCCACCGCCATTAGCTATGTGTTGATCTTGCGAACGCACGCGTCCGTGCAAAATCAATCCTGTTCCCGTTTGCGTTTGTGAGCCTGCGAGAACTTCTTGGCTGATCGGTGTCGAAGGTGAATACTTCACATTCACCGTGCGGTAAATCCAACTGCCAATACGTGGAAGCGCACGAAACTTTACAGAGACCACTTGGCCATTCGTAAAACTCATTCCACTCCACGGAGATTTCGTATTTGAAAGTGTCACGGTAAACGCGCCGTTTTCACATTTCGATTTTGCCGAAGGATCATAAGCTGTGGGTTGCAACCATGTGGCTCCGCCATCAAAACTCATTTCCACTTGTCCAACAAACGCAGAGCAATTCGCCTGCAAAGGAACGGAGTGCATGCTTGCTGTCACCACATTCGTGGTCACAAAATCAAAGCCATCAATCGAACGAAGGATAGAAACCGAGGGAGTCGTGTCAGAACATCCGACAAGAAATAGTAAAAGTGGCGCTAAAATGTTGATTTTACGAACGTCCCATTTGTTCATGACCCTTTAAATATCGGTATTTTTTAAAGGGCCCTTGAGTTTCAAAATGAGACTCTTAAATAGTACTAAGGATGAGACGAACTCTGTCTCAATTATGTTACAACTCTAGAATACAAAGCGACCTGCGAGGCCAAAACCATAATCTTCGTAAGTATCGATTTGTAGGTCTTGCTTGTTCATAAGACGGTTGTATTGGGCTTCCGGGAGCAACTCAAAACCAGGAACTATTTCAAAACGACCGGAGACATTTAAAGAAGCCATCTTGATGTCAGAATATCTTCGTGTTGTGGTACCAAATTTATAAGTCGTAGAATCTGTGGAGTTGTAACTCAGTTCAATATTAGGATGAGCGATATTGTTAAATTCCACGAAAGTCGCTAATTTAACTTTGCTTCCGCCTGACGATTTACCCGCCGTCGTCATTCCACTTTCTGTATTTTCAGCATCACCTTCAAAAGGAAAGTCCAAAGCCACAAGCGCTCCGAAAGACACATTTTCTTTAGCATTCACCAAGCCCGCTTCGACATGAGGAGTGATACGTCCTGTTGAAACATTATCCTCATTTTTGTCCTCGTTAAATTTTCTTTTTTCTGTTGGTAGAGATAAAGCCATATTGGTGAAAAATGTGATGTTATCACGACCATAAGTTCCCTTATAGCCTACTCTTATATCCGTAAGACCCTTTGATTTTGTGGTAATATCTGTCGCCGAGACGTAGTCCATTTTCGTCTCTGACGAAGCGTAGCCCAGCGTGACACCAAAGGCATGTTCATCCGTTGTGCCGTAGTAATAGCTACCGATTACGGCGTAACCATTTAACTTTGCTTCTCCAATGGTATCAACACCCGCTTTTTGATAAAGGTACGCCACACCTAAAAGTATTTCGCTCTCTCCTCCATTGGGAGAAAGATTTTGCGACACTTTCGTGGCAGCTACCGAAAAAGATGAAATGAAAAAGACAAAAGACACAACGGCAAGTTTCATAAAGCTCCCTGTACACTCGTCATTGTTTACTACGTTTGCAAAAAAGTGGACTGCTTTTTAAGGCAGCCCTCTGTTCGGCTAGCTCTTCATGAAGATATGAAATTGATAAACACCGGTGCCGTCTTTGTTTTGCGCCCACTGATCTTTGTCAGCAAGGGCTTTCCACCCCGTCACATCAATAGCAGTCGGGGCGCGCATGAAAGAACGAATCACCATTTGGCTTCCGGATTTGGTTTCTTTCGAAAGTTTCTGCAAAATCTGATTGGCATCTTTGCCATCCAGATAAGAAATCGTGTCTGACAAAGAGATGAAATCGTACGGATGTTGCGGCAAATGCTCTAAAAGATTTCCGTTTAAATAACGTATTTCGGTTTTCGATTTTTTAACGGCCTCAACGACATGTTGATGTGCTTCCAGCGGAAGGCCTTCTTCGTAAGCAATTCTTCCTAAAAACAAAATCTGCATGAAATAGTTTTTGCGCACCAATTGCGTTTTAAAGATGCGACTAAATTCTTCCATAATAAATTGCGATGGAGAACGCTGCTCGGTCTTATGCTCGGACTTTCCAGAGAAATGTCCTTTATATAAAAACTTATTAAAAACGTACTCGCTGGCCGCGACACGAATAAAACTGTTCCAGCGAATTTTTGGCCAGTATTTTTCATAAAGCTCAACTTGTTCGTTAAGTGATTGAGCCTCAAAGACTTTGCTGAAATCGCATTGCAGAACTTCTCTAAATAAGTATCCCAATTTTTGAAAGTGAGATTCCCAACGGCCGAGCAGAATAAAACCGTGTGGTTTCCAGCCTTCTTTACGCTCAACCCAGTAGGACTTCGCCTCTGCAGACAATGTCAGCTTATTAAATAAAACCTCTCTGTCATCGCCGGAATCACTGCCACCTTGAAGAGCTCCCCGATATCCCATCAAAAAAAGATATTCTTCGTAAGTGAGCGTCTTCATCGCCTGCAAACGCAGTTCACATAAATAAAGCTGACTCACCGACATATCGATGACGTCTAAGTATTTGGGATTTTTCGCAATCAAAGGCAAACAGCGTGCGCCCGAACCCGCAATACTGAAAACTCGTTCCGCGCCTTCGGGTAAAAGGTCAAACTCGATGCGTGTGTCTTCGTTCGACAAAGTGTAATTCAAATCTGAAAAGTATTCTTTTGCCACACGTACTCCTTAAAATGCTAGATTGCCGGTTAATTCAAAACGCACACCCATCACAAGTCCCCCGGTGATGTCTTCGTAGATTTTGTAAAGGCCTTGTTTGCCTTCATAATTTTGCACAAAAGCCGATGCCGTAAAATAATCTGTGAGATTGTATCCATAGCTGGCGCTCACAAAAGCGTCCTCACTCTTAGGATTTTGATAAACCTGCATTTGGATATCATGACGATTGGGATTCCACTGCGCCGTCATATAAAACGCCGTTTGCGCTTCGTTTTCAGTAAGCCCGTTGACTTCAAAATAACTGATCTGCGGCAAGATGATCCAATTTCCTAAAAATAAATCACAGCCAATATTTGCAAACATTTGATCGCGTTTGACTGGCAAATTCGGAGTGGTGTCATTCATATAACCCACTTCAAACTTCGGCACGGCGGTATCAAAAGCGTAGTTTCCTGAAAGACCATAATAATATTTCTTAAGGACTTGAGCGCTCATGGCCGAAAAGCCAAAGCCCCCCATATTCCATTTCACACGGCCTCCGAAGCTTGTGTTCTTTTCATTTTCCGTTTCAGGAATGGGAACCGGATAGAAATTTTCTGCAAGCTCTCCAATGCCAACTAATTCCACCGAGAAGTTTTCTTTCGCATAAGAAAAAGAGGCTCCCGTAGAATGTGTTAACTGATCTGAAAGAGGATCAAAAAACAAACGATTAAAACGACGGCCCGTCCACACATCTAATGACGGCAAGGTCCAACTTTCGCTCCAACGCAATGCTTGCCTTCCGACACGAACAAAAAACGATTCTAATTTAAATTCGAAATAAGCTTCTTGCAGATATCCGCGCGAAGGAGATCTGCGAATGAAAGCCTGATCTTCATTGCCCTCGAACTCGCCAAAACCCTCCACGAAAATTCCAAAAGGTCCGACATTGGAGTTTAGTTTGGATTTCACCACCAAACGATTGGCAAGCTCCTCTTCTTTTCCTTGTATATAGTCATAGCGTGCAGCACCCGTGAGGTCTGCGCGCGCAATGACCGTATTCAATAAAAGAAAAAGAAGAACGCCGAAACGCACTACTTCATGCTTTCCATATTACGAACTGTAAAGAAGGAATCCGGGTAGTCTTTTTTATTCATCCCCAGGATACGGATGTAACTGACTTGTTTATTGGTATCTTCGATTTTCAAAGTGCCCGGGCGCATAGCACCTGCAATATTTTTATAATCTTCAAAACTAGCACGCTTTAGAACCGTCTTACCATTCAGACCCAAATACTCTGCACGCAAGGGTTCAAATGAGCCTTTTTTAAGCCACAAACGAATCCAGGCATAAGTGAGATTGTCTTTATTGCCTTTTAAAAGAAGCTGCACTTCACTTGCCGTTTCACCTTCTTTTGTGACGGTATAATCCCCGTACCAGCGAGTTCTTGAAATATCCCCGTTAGCCACTTGGCCCGAAAGTTTTTGCGCCAAAGACAAACGCATCGAACGCTTTAAGTTCGGCACATAGGCATGAAAATCACGATCGAGCATCAACATATTGCGGCCTTTATCGCGCGCAGGCTCTTTGGTCACAATCAAGGTTTTATCTTGTCCTTTTAAATACACTTGAAACACAGAGGTATTTTCAGAAGTTTCAACTTTGATTTTCATTTCATAAGACGCGGAAGGATTGCGAATATTGTCGGCCTTCTTTAGCCACTCTTCCGGATTTTCCTGAGCCCCTGCTTGGACGGAGAACGCAAACGCGCACAAAAGTAAAAACGTCTTCATGACATCTCCCTATTTTTTTCTTTTTGATAATGCCAGCTGTCTTGTGAGTTCAATTTCTTTATCGGTAATAATACCTGTGTGTCCTTGGATCTCCGCCAATTGAACCCCATGACGTTGAGCCATTTTATAAATCTGCTTCACCTTGTCCCACTCTATATCGCGTCCCATAGTGAAAGCTTCGTATCGTTTTTCCAAAGTTAAAAGAGCTGTCTCTGCCAAACAAGCATAGACCGTGTTCCCCGGAAGACCAATATCACACGTGAGCTGAACGGGACCCGGCAAAACAAGTTCGCCGGATTCAATGATTAAAACATCGGGACGTTTTTTTGCATCATCAATGTCAAAATCCAAAGGACGAGAGCAGTCACAAACCACGGCTCCCGGTTTTAATTTCATCACATCAACAATTTTGTGATCTATCGCCGAAGTCGCTGTCACAAGAACGTCCGCTTCACCGGCCAGTTCGTTGGCGTCTGTCGTAACGATGATTTCACACTTTGGAGACATTTTCTCGATAGCTGCTTTGAGTTCCAACAGACGCTCCATACGAGGAGCAACAAGGCAGACTTTTTTAAAGACAAGGCCTAAAAGTTTTGCTGACACTTGACCAATGGAGCCCGTGGCGCCAATGACCATGGCCATTCCATCAACCAAACCTGTCTCTGGATCATTCTTAAGAAGACCCATTTTTTTAACGACGTCGTTTAATCCCCACAAAGTGGCCGAAGCACTTAAGCTGTTTCCTGTAGTGACCGGAATGGGACTGTTTTGATTGATGGTAATTCCCTGATCGCCCACAATTTTTGTATAGGCGCCAAGACCGATCATTTTTGCACCGCGATTGGCGGCGTCGTAACAAATGCTTTCGATCTTTTTATAAATCACTTCAGGGTCCGTGGTTTTTAGAACCTTCGGAGTCGCCGGTAAAGCATAAATAATACCGTTGATCTGTTGTCCGGTTTCTTCGCTGATAATATTTTTAATATGACCGTAAACGAAACTCGGCGTTTTTGCGAACATGCGATCAAATGGATCATTCCACTCTTTAGGCATGTGCTTAAACATCGATAAGCCCGGCGCACGCAGAATATCTCGATGTGAAAGAGCGTGAACGACGAAAGCAAAGTCAGGTTCTTCACGACGCAGAACTTTACTTTTAACGTTGTTCATCCCTTGAGAAATCTTCATCTGCGTGGAAGTTTTCTTCGTCATCACGTATTTGCGTGCTGTTTGGCGAATCTCGGTGTCTTCAGTGATGAGTTGTTCCCACTCTTCAATAGAAAGTGGTGCCGTTCTTCCATGGGACAAACGCAAAGTCGCATCCAAAACCGAATAATTCATGTACGGATGAATACGATAGCTTTCAGGGAACAGATTTATGATGCTTCTTGGAGAAAATTTGCGCGCTTCCTCTTCCATCAACGGATGCGAAGACCAAATCACCAAGTCTTTTCCGCGCACAAACTCTGTTGCGGTATCAAAAAGCAAAAGGAAAGGAAGATCGCAGAAAACATACTGAATGTTTTCAACTTGCGCCGCCAAAGTTGAGCGACTCATTTTTTGGAGCTTTGTTTCAGCCAGCGGTGTGTTCTTACGAAGATCTTTAAAGTTGGCGACATTAAGGACCAATTTCGAAAGAGTCATCAGTCCCGGAAAAGGTTGAATCAACCAAGGCACACCCAAAAGAGAATACGCATCGCCAATGTAAACCGACTTGCGGTAACGATCGCGGATGTATTCTTCAAGCTCCGTAGAAAAAACCGCCGATGGGAAAAACACGCCGCGCTCAGGCTGAATACTCCCTGCTTCAATATGTTTCACCAATGAATTGATATTGGCGATTTCACGCAAGCCCGTTCCATCACACAAAGGCACTGGAGAAGGAATGCCCATGATTTCCAAATATTGCCGATGCACGTAGCTTTTCTGATCAAGTTTAATCACGGGTGGCAAACTTGTTAATGCAAAAGCATCGACTTGGTTGCGAAGGGTTTCAATCAAACGACGAACGGTCTCAACGGAAAAATTCGCACTGAATCTTTGAACTTCGAAGTGTTTTCCTTCGAAATCAAATTCATAAGCCGTATCCCAATGAGGACGACCAAAACTAATCTCAGCGATCCGATACGAATTTTTCATAACCGCTCCAGAAAGTTTGTTCGTATTCTTTAAACTCAGGACACCAGTTCTCCCCTAGGATTTCACGCGTCGTTTGCGTGTCATAGATTGGGAAGTTCATCAGATAATACAATTCTTCTTCAGGAAACTTTGCGAGGAATTTCGAAACTTTTAAAATCAATGCCTCAGAAATCTGATCAACCAAGACGACACCCTTGTGGGGAATAGCTTGGTTTTTCAGTGCCGAAATATAAAAATCTTTTGCACCAAGTCCGTAAGTCGGTGTGACGTGATAGCTCAGATACCCTTGTGGCTTGTCTGCCAATGTCCACTCGCAGAATTTCACAATCGCCGCCGCCGCTTTATCCACAGGAACTAATGGCAAACGCACATTGGGATTTCCTGGAAGAGGCACAGCTGTAGGGAAAGATTCAATCACCGTTCTAATTTTCTTAAAAGCTTCAGCGGCATAATAAGGCCCATCGATACGTTCGATGCTTCCTGTTTTCGTGTCGCCAACCAAAACTCCCAAGCGAAGATTGATACGGCCTTTGACGTTTTGTACGGGCCAGTTGTGCAGAACCTGCTCTCCTAACGCTTTGGATTCAGAATACGCATCAGGAAATGGTTTTGAAAAATTCAAATCAAATGGTTTTACAGAAGTGAGACTTGAGTTCACTCCGGCAGCGACCGTGCTTGTATTTAAGAAAAAAGGAATGTTCAAAGCTTCAGCGACTTTCAGTGCTGTGCCCATGGTCGAGATATTGTGTTGGTAACAATCGACCTTCGAAGCTGTCAGGTCATAAAGACCCGCCATATGCAGAAACAAAGAATATTTTTTATTTTTGAGGAAATCGAAATCGAGTCCCGCATTCCACTGAGTTAGATCGCCCTGGACTTCTGTCTTGCCCGATCGGGAAAGCACGTCCACTTCGAATTTTTCACGAAGAAGAGGAATGACTTTTTTCCCGAGAAAACCTGTGCCTCCGGTTACAAGGATGCGCGGTCTGGTCAACGAAGACCTCCAGTTATTGTCTTACCATGACAGGAAGTCCGCGGTGTATGCAGCGAACAGAAATCTCCTGAACATCTCTGAGCAGGATCTCGCCATCCCCAAAAAAAGTCAAAGAACGACCTGGGTTCTGGCTCTTTAGTCTGAACTCTTTAAGTTCAAATGATTTGAAAATCGGCGATTTTTCTACACTGCCACGACGAATGTGCAAAGCTGCCAATGTGTGTTCAGGAGCGTTTCGTGATTCCGAAAGAAGCAGATTCACAGTTCCATCGGTATTTGAAGTGTATGGCGCCGGCAAAAAGCTCGCACCAATGCTCTGTTGATTGTTGATCAATACGATGGGAGAGGATGTTTCTACGTTCACTTTACCGGGGATGGAAATTTCTAGACCCCACCCGTCTGGATTCCAAGTACGAATCGCTTCTGCGGTCATCATGGAATACACACTTGGTCCCATTTTTTTAACGGCGTAATAACTTTTCTCTGCAAGGAAGCGGAAGGCTTTAGCCGTTTTCGGACAGCTCGCCAGATTTTGCAGATTGGATCTGAATTTATT
The DNA here is from genome assembly GCF_037996825.1 of Bdellovibrio sp. BCCA. Taxonomy (NCBI): domain Bacteria; kingdom Pseudomonadati; phylum Bdellovibrionota; class Bdellovibrionia; order Bdellovibrionales; family Pseudobdellovibrionaceae; genus Bdellovibrio; species Bdellovibrio sp. BCCA. The sequence goes on from NZ_JBBNAC010000001.1 coordinate 3,038,135, forward strand.
AGCGAGTTCCGCCGCCATCGCCGGAAGTCCAAGACCTCCGTTTGTCAGCATGTACTTCTTAAGATCTCCAGAACCGATTTCGATGACATCGATGTTTTTAACAACACCTTCAAAGATATTGCGAACGGCGTGATCAATACGGTGAGACACGCCAATTTCATGAGCCAAGTCATTAGCAGTTCCCGAACGAACAATAGTGATCGGCGGAATTTGAGTGAGATCCTGACATTTCATCAGACATTGCAAGGCCACATTGATCGTGCCATCACCACCACAAATAATGATTGCATCCGTTTTTTGTTCTCTTTCCTCATGCAGGAAGTCACACATCTCCGTCAGCGTCTGCGGACGGCAGAAACGAAGGTCACAGCGGAATAAAGATTCACGCACCTTCGCTTCAATGAGTTCTGCATTCACAGAACCTGCTTTTGAGTTAATAAGAACGGACACTCTCATAAATTTTTTGACTCCGATAGTTCGGAAGAGCAAGTACCGTACCTACCACGACTCAGGATGAAACATGAACAAATTAGAACTGGCGCTCTAGAATGCTGCGTAAATCGTCACTTTGGCACCGCTGTCTAGGGAGTTGACGATTTGCAGTGACACCACACTCAGATCTTTTTCGAAGTCATTTACCAGGAAATATTGCGAAGTTTTTAAGTTACTTTCTTTGCGTATTGCCGAAACGCAGCGGGAGTTTTCTGCGTTTTCATTCGGAAAAACCGCGAAAAATAATTGGCGTCTTGATAACCCAATGCATCTGCAATTTCGGTGATAGACAAATCCGAATAGGCTAAGAGCCGTTTGCTTTCCAAAATCAAACGCTCTTGAATCAAAGCACGCGCCGAACGCCCTGTCATTCGCGTTATCTTCATCGTTAAAGCTTTCGCAGTCATCCCCAGTTTCTTCGCATAGAATTCCACTTCATGCTCCACGCGATAGTTGTCTTCAACGAGATTTAAATATTTTGTCGCGAATCCTTCCACTTGTGACATCGCAGATTCTTTTAATTCACTCCATCGCGAAAATTCGATCAGCAGCAAAAACAAAGATAGAGAAAGCGCCATTTCATAGTCGCGTTGTTTTTCTTCATATTCCTTAAGTAAGGACTCACAGTGATTTTGCAAGTTCAACAAATCCGTTTTGGATTTTACCAAAAAACTATCCGACAGGTTTTTAAGCAGATGTTTTATCTTCGGTGCATAGACCGGTAACGAACTTAAAATATCCTCCTCAAATTCAATCACAAATCCCTTGGAGTTTTTATCTACGACCCACGAATGCACCTGAGCCGGTTTCATCAAAAATACGCGGCCTTTCTCGATGGGATATCTTTGAAAGTCGATCTCATGCCATCCGCGCCCTGCTGTCACGATGACCAAATGATAAAAACTGTGTTTGTGCGGAAATGGCACAAGAGGTTCAAAACGATCTTCAAATCTTTGAATTCGAAGTGGCGTTTGCAGATTTCCAACGACGCCAAAGGCGTGCATAGGGTGGAGTTTTAATTTGTTTGGATTCTGAACAGGCATGACTTTTCTCCTGCCCGATTCTAGCAATAATTCTTCGTTTTGGAAATAAAATGGGAAGTTTGTGCTATCCTTCAAGAAGTGAGTCTCTACCCCTTTCACTATCTTCGCCTTATAATGAGCAGTGAAAGGCAGGTGACCTATGGAAAGCTGGATCATCCTTGGTATTGGTGCCGTGTCGATTTTTTCTGTGATCGTGTATCTCTTCTTTATGTTTTTTCTTCCTGAATGGGTCGGTATTACGGGTACCGTGGCAAAGAAGGCCATTGAAAGCCACGTCGAAAAGTCTGACGAATAGTTCATATATTCATCTCAGCTTGAGAAGTTAACGCGCTTCCGGAACATGCCGGAAACAATAAAAATAGAGGGACCTCATAATAAGGCTCTCAACTCTCTAGGGGTTCTCGCAATTTCCCGAAAAATTGTAAGAACCCGAACTAGAGAGTATGAATGACTAACGGAACGTCGCTGAATTTCCTCACAATGATTATCCTTTCCTTCGCTTTATCTGCCTGCTCCATCAACGCAGAAATGTTCGGAGGATCTAAAAATCTCAACTCTGAATCGCCCGGTAAGACCACTCTCAAAGGCCAATTCCCTTTAGGCGATCCTGCCTTTACAGGTGAATTTAAAAACTACATCACAGCGGGCCCTGCGGGTCGCTTCGTCTTTGTTTCTTTTAGCGATGAAATTTACGTCACGACAGATGCCGGAGTTCTTCTCAAAAGATTCACTCCTACGGGTGTATCACAAATTACCGGACTCACAGTTGATAGCAACAGCATCATCTATATTACCGGCTCCTATGATCCGAATCCCAACGACACACGCTTTGTTAGAAAATTCGATATGAATGGTAATTTTCTTGGCGAAGTGATCACGTACACAGACGAAGGCGGCGGAGCCGTGGCATTCCCTGAAAATCCTTATGTTGCGGCTGATGGCTCTATCTATATTTCCGCATTCAGCCAGATTCGTAAATACAATGCTGCCGGAGTGCTACAAACGACGTATGGTTCTATTCAAGGATCTAATGACGGAGAAATCAATGGCACACATTCCTTTTTTGTAGAAACGGATGGAACCGTTTATGTCGTAGACGTATGGACAAACCGTCTGCAAAAGTTTAACGCGAATGGCTCTTTTAATTCCAAATTCACTTGGCCCAGGAATATTGCCAATGGAATCGTCACTGGTCTCATGCGTGAAGCTGACGGAAGTTTTGTATTGACGGAGCGGATGGGTACTGAGGGACGGTTCACCGCCTTTGACGGAAGTGGCACTCCGAAATGGTCACGCGACGGAACAGAACGAGGATCAGCCCCGTACGATAGCAATACTATGTCCGTCACCAGGTACAACGGCTTTTACTATCTTGCATATCGCGACAGTTTAGTTCTTTACAACGCCGCCGACGGAGCTTTTCATAAAGAGTATAAAAAGCTGATTTCAAATCCTTTCAGTGTCACGCGGTCTCAGGATGGTTTTTTCTTTGTAAGTTCCGGCAATGGCATTCATAAGTTCAATGCCAAAGGTGAATGGCAAACGACATTTGGAAATACGTCAGGTTCCTACTACACAGCGATTGCTATTTCTAGCGACAACACCATCTACGTGACTGACTTCATGAACGGCGGCAAAGTTTTTAAATTTGATTTCAATGGAAATGCTCAGGGCTTTCTGGCTGTACCCTCGGCCACCACACCTTATGGTCTTTCCATTGATAAAGACGACACTCTTTTTATCGCCGACGCAGGCGGAGGAGGATTGATCAAACTTCCTCTTTCAACGGGAGTTCCCACTTCATTTGCGGCAGGACAATACACCATTCCTATTGGGGTTTCCTGTCAACCTGACGGAAGTATTTTAATCATGGATTTTAACGGCGCAACTTCGATTGGAAAACGTCTCAATGCAAGTGGCACCGTGATTGACACCTTTGGTGATGCAGGACCTGGAACTATTAGCGGAACGGCATTGGGAGTCACTGCCGACCCAAATACAGGGCGCATTTATGTTGCCAACGCCACAGGAAATAAAATCTTAGTTTATGAAAGTAACGGCGACTACATTTCTGAATTCACAAATGTAGACTTCCGCCAGCCCTTCGGAATCTACGCTGACAGCAACGGCGACATCTTCGTCGCCGATCAGTTTAATAACAATGTAAAGAAATTTAAATCCGATGGAACAATGTCGCTCGAATAACTAAGTCGAGCGCAGAAGTTCCGGAATAGATTTTTTCAAAAGTTTGATTGTTGGATACAAACTCGCTAGCACCGTCGCGATCATAGGTAACAACAAGGCTTGAGTGTAGTGGCTTGGCATAATATCCAAGAACACGACAAACTGCCGCGTGATTCCCGGAGCTGGTGGCATCGGAATACCTTTCACCAGCAAGGTTTTATCGATCAAAACCGCAAGACAAATTCCCAAGAAGCCACCCAAAATTCCCAAAAGACTGTTTTCAACCAAAAGAATTCTAAAAAGACGGCTGCGTTTTTCACCGTTAGCTCGCAAAGCCCCCATCTCTCCCGCTCTTTCAAGAAGTCCCACAGAGATCACATTAAAGATTCCCATCGCAACGATCACGAGGATGATAGAACGAATGAAAGTGAATTGCGCATGCAGAAAATCCACTGAGTTTTGATAATAGTTTTTATCAAGAATTTCAAAACGAATCGGATCTAGCTGAGGATTGGCCGTGCGAATTTCCTTTTCGGCTTTCTCCCAAACTCCAACGCCTTTTGTTGCTAAAGAGAACATCTCAATACGGTTTGTATCTAAGAGTTGTTGCGCCTGTTTTAAATCCACACGATAGAAAGAGTCATCAATCACTTTCTTTCCGGTAAAGAAAATCCCGGCCACAGTGAGATCCGCTCCGTTCAATTGCCCCTTCACTGTTTGTGTTAGCAACGTCACGGTGTCGCCAACCTTCGCATCAATACTTTCTGCCAAACCTTTACCTAAAATAATCTGATCAGGATGTTGCAGATCGGTTCCCGCGATAAAGTTCATTGAAGTAAAGAACGTGTTTTCACGCTCAGGGATCACACCCTCCCCTTTACCACCCAGAGTGATGCCACCTTTAACGATGAAAGAATAAAAGCTCACGCGCGGGAAAACTTGCACGACTTCGGAAGAAGAACGTATTTGTTCTTCCACGGTTTCAGGATTTTCAAACCAAAGTTTCCAAGGTTGCTCGTGCACCTTACCGTAGTAATTCGGTGGAAACACTTGGCCGTGTCCATAATAACCGTGAATCACACCTTCACGATATTGATTCATAACTCCGGTATTAAATCCCTGATAAATCAAAAGACCAGCAGCTCCTAAAGCCACCGTGCAAAGACTTGCGAGCGTTCTGCGAGGATTTCTAAAAAGATTGCGCCACGCGATTTTGATAAGTTCCAACATTACGCTCTCCCCTCGATTTGTCCGTCTTTCATGCGATAAACGGATTTTGCAAAACTGACCAGATGAGAATCGTGGGTCGAAAAAATAAAGCTGGTGTTTTCAGCTTTCTGCAATTCTTTAAAAGCATTAATGGTTTTCTCAGCCGTGACAGAATCCAAATTCGCCGTTGGTTCGTCCGCCAAAACCACTTCGGGTTTTTTTGCAATCGCACGGGCAATTGCTACACGCTGACGTTGACCACCGGATAATTCCAAAGGTTTTTTCTTCGCATGATCTGCAAGACCTAAAAGATCCAAAGTCTCCATCGCCGTTTTTTGCGCGTTTGCGTGCGTGTACCCTAAAGAAGGCAAAAAGTACGACGTATTTTCTAAAACCGTCAAAGTCGGAATCAAATAAAAGGCCTGAAAGATAAATCCGACTTTATGCAAACGAACTTGTTCTTTTTCATTTTCATTTAAGTGAGTGACGTCTTCGCCGGAAAATTCGATATGACCGCTGGAAGGAGTATCAATCAATCCTAAAAGATTTAAAAGAGTTGTCTTTCCAGTTCCGGAAGGACCGACGATGCAAGTGAAGCAGCCTTTTTCTAACTCAAGATCAATGCCTTTAAGAACGGGAACTTGTTGTTTATTCCAAAGATAAGAATATTCAAGCCCCTTCAGACGATACAAAACGCTCATGCTGGTCACTCCTTGAAGCTCAGCCAGGATATCTTAATTTTGGTTTATTTTTGCGCACATTCTCGTCTGAAAGACTTTTGTCCAGGGGCTCAGACGGCCCCATTTGGACACTACATATAGAAGCGAAATCCAATCGAGATGAATCCGCCGGAAAAATCCAAATCTCTTTGGTTACCCGAGGACGTCAGCACGGAATCTCCACTGGTTTTTGCACCAGAAAAAGTTGTGACATCTTTAGAGTATTTCAAATTGTCGATTTTCAATTGTCGATAACCAAACTCAACAACAACAGTTGTTGTGTCCGTCATGATGCCTTCATACCCCAAAGAAGCGGCCAACAAAGTTCCTGATCCTTTGGCTTCCACACTGTGATCGGCCACTCCCGCATACGCGGCTTGCCCGGCTGCTGTCAGAACGTAATCATTTTTCATCGTGACACTGGCAGAGCCCGCCGTCAGAGAAATAAAAGAACGATTGTCGTTGGTTCCGTGTACGTTCACTTCTAAAGTGAGTTTGGGAACGTAACCCAAGATATCACTTTTTGCAGAATACAAATCCGACGTTCCGTTGCTGGCTGTTGACTCCAGCGCTGACGGTTTTAAAATTTCAAATCCAAAACGAAGACTTGCAAAACGACGAGAGTAAAGAAATCCGAACTCTCCGGTGTAATTGTATTTGGAGCCGCCACTGAAACTAATACCGCTGCCGCTTTCACCGTCCACGGCGGAAGTTCCGATTTGGGAACCTCCACCAGAGACCGCGAAATACGCCGCGAATGTTTCTTTGTTGATATCAAAAACGCGCGCCTGAGCACTAGAAGAAATTAAAATCAGGAGCGGAAGCAAAAAGCGAAACATCGCCTTTTACTCCGTGATCAAATCAATAACGACTTTGCTCGTCGTTTTTTTGCCAGCCACTTGGTACATGCGCACTTTTGTGTTGGGTTTTAAATCCAAAGTCAGATTCAAAGAACTGTCGACAGGATCTAAGCTCATGGAAGACTTCATCACCGCCATCGAACCTTTGAAGCGAGATGCGATTTGCGTTTGATCAATGTTTGCATTTGGCATTTGTGCGAAATCAATAACCAGGCGCTGTGGATTCTTTTTTAGCTCCGCATAGTAGTATCCCGGCCAACCGCGAACCAATCCGCCGTTCATGTCGCCGACATCAATCACCACACGCTCAATTTTTTTCTTTGTGTCCGCTGTGCGACGAAGATCCATCATTGTGAAACCCGTTCCAGCAAGACCGCCAAAGCTCACACCTTCGCCAGAAAGAATTTTTGCAGCCGCTGTCGGCTTGTTTTTTTGTGCAGGCACCGCTGCGATTGCGGGCACGGCCAAAAGAAAGGCCATCAAACATCCCATGTACTTCATGATCGACTCCCTTCGAATCATACTCTTTAAGGGTAAAGACAAAGGTGCTGACTGCCAACCCCTAAAAACTTCAAAATACGGTTTTCGCTGCCTATCCTTTTGCGGCGCAGGGTGACCAAAAGGGGCACCTCGAATGGAAAAATTGCCCTTGTTCTCGAATATAAGGGCTCCAGGAGAATTCCTCATAAGGCATAGAACTTGGATTCTGTCTCTTTGTTGAATGATTTTTTTATGAAGGAGCCCCCCGATGAAAAGGCTGGTGTTTTTCATTTTTGCGCTTTTCTTGGCAGCCTGCCAAGGGAATGACAATGGTGCGACGACAACCACGGTGACAACACCGCTGGGAATGAGTTGCATCAACGGTCAAGCGTATTGCAATAACACTGGGTACACCCAGTACTACGGTTTCATTCCTTATCCGGGAATGTATAACTACGCTTACGATTACACGAACTACTTCAATCAATATGGTTTCTGTAATTGTCCCGCGGGTTATCAACCGATTTACAATGCGACTATGGGACTTGGTTGCGTGAACACGCAACTTCTTCAGCCTTACCAAGGCTGGTTCTTCACGTGGCAATATGGCTGGGGCTACACAACTGCCGCTCCACAAACCACGATCAATTATCCTCAATATTCAAACATTCCAGGTGGCACTAACGGACAATGCTCGAGAACCCTCACTCAGAGCTGTTTGTTGGATCAGGGAAATACGTGCGGCGCAGGGGCGACGTGCCGTCCTGTCTTTTCCGGATCAAATCTTGGAGTTTGCGTAAATTACTAAAAGAGCGAGAGCGGCTCTCCTCGACCGTCTTTTGACGGAATAATACGCCGCAATATCACGGGCCCTTGGACGGATAAAACCACCAAGGGCCCTTTCCTTTTAGGTACCTGCTTCCCTTTGTGTCGATTCGGAAGCGACGCGCCCCGAATCGACACAAAGGGAAGCAGGTACCTTTTGATTTTCCGGCGGGTTCATGAAAGAAAAGAAGAGTTGTTTAACTCTCTTGGAGGTCCCTCATGAATACGACAAATCCTCTCTTAAAACCCTTCACAAACAAAGACCAGGCGACACCCTTTGATTTGATCAAAGTGGAGCATTACGTTCCTGCTCTTGATGAAGCCATTAAGCTTGCCAAAGAAAACGTGGCAAAAATCAAAAGCAATACGGCAGCCCCTGATTTTGAAAACACGATCGCGGCTTTAGAAGCGGCTTCCGAGCTTCCAGAAAGAATCGCCGGTATCTACGGCAATCTGGAAGTGGCCAATGCGGATGAGTCTTTGCAAGCTTTGGCGAAAGAAATTTATCCAAAGCTCACGGCTTTTGCTTCTGACGTTTCTTTGGATGATGAGATCTTTAAACGCGTGAAAGCTGTTTACGATAAGCGTACTTCTTTGAACTTAAACAAAGAGCAAACTCGCTTGCTTGAAAAAACTTATTTATCTTTCACTCGCAACGGTGCGCTTTTGAATGAAAAAGACAAAGAGACTCTTCGTCACATCGACCAAGAGCTTTCTGTTCTTGGACCGAAGTTCTCTGAAAATGTTTTGAAAGCGACAAATGCTTTTGAAATGTTCTTGGATAAAAAAGAAGACGTCGAAGGTCTTCCAGAAAGCATCCTTGAAGGAGCGGCGGCGATGGCCGAAGCCAAAGGCCAAAAAGGCAAATGGCTCTTCACTCTTTCCATCCCAAGCTACCTGCCCTTCATGACTTATGCGAAAAGCCGTCCACTTCGCGAAAAAATGTGGAGAGCTTACGCTTCCCGTGCTTACAAAGGCGACTTTGACAACCAAGACACGGTTTTAAAGATCGTACAGCTTCGCGACAAACGCGCTAAACTTTTGGGTTTCAAAACTCATGCTGATTTTGTTTTGGCAGAGCGTATGGCGAAAAATCCTGAAACAGTGACAGAGTTTTTGACAAAACTTTTGAAGGCTTCCAAAGACGCGGGAAAAAGAGATTTGGCAGAAGTCACTGAATTCGCAAAAAAATTAGATGGCGTGACTGATATCAAGCCTTGGGACTTCGGTTACTACTCTGAAAAACTCAAAGAAGAAAAATATTCTTTCAATGAAGAAGATCTTCGTCCGTACTTCCAACTTGAAAAAGTTGTGGATGGTGTTTTTGCTCACGCGAAAAAACTTTACGGTTTGACGTTCAAAGAAAACAAAGAGATCCCGGTCTACCATCCAGAAGTAAAAGCGTATGAAATTTACGAAGAAGCTTCTGGCAAATACATGGGTCTTTTCTACACAGACTTCTTCCCTCGCGAGACGAAAAAAGGCGGCGCATGGATGACTCAATTCCGTGGCCAGGGCCTGATCAACGGCGATATGAAGCGTCCCCACGTGAGCATCGTATGTAACTTTACGAAGCCGACTCCAACGAAGCCTTCGCTTTTGACTTACGACGAAGTTCGCACTTTGTTCCATGAATTCGGCCACGCTTTGCACGGCATGCTTTCTGAGTGCACGTATCCGTCTTTGAGCGGTACGAATGTTTATTGGGATTTCGTAGAGCTTCCATCACAAATCATGGAAAACTGGGTGGGAGAAAAAGAAGGTTTGGATCTTTTTGCCCGTCACTATGAAACAAACGAAGCAATGCCTGCGGATTTGATTGCGAAGCTTAAAGCTTCACAAAAATTCCAAGCGGGTTACATGTCTTGCCGTCAGCTTCAATTCGGTATGATGGATATGGCATGGCACTCCACAGATCCTTCGACAATCAAAGACGTGGATGCGTTTGAGGAAAAGGCCACGGCCGAAACTCGTCTCTTCCCTAAGGTGGAAGGCGCAAATAACTCTTGCAGCTTCAGCCACATCTTTGCAGGTGGTTACTCTGCAGGTTATTACTCTTACAAATGGGCGGAAGTTTTGGATGCTGATGCCTTTGAATACTTCAAAGAAAAAGGTCTCTTCAATCACGAAGTGGCTCAGAAGTTCAAAGACAATATCCTGAGCCGCGGCGGAACTGAGCACCCGATGGATCTTTACAAAAAGTTCCGTGGTCGTGAGCCAGATCCAAATGCACTTTTGAGACGTGACGGACTTATTTAATGGGCAAAATGGCAAAAGATAAACTAGTTCTCGAAGAAGGCAGCAGCATTGCTTTAGTTTATCGCTTAGAAACAGCTCAGGCTGTGACGATGGCTAAGAAAGTTGCTGACTACTTGAAGGATCACGGTTTTGCAGTCTATACGGCTCCAGAACAAAAAGTGATCCCTGGTACGAAGGCCGCTAAAACGAAAAAGCAAATGGACGAGATCAAACTTGTGATCGTCCTTGGCGGTGATGGAACTTACTTGCGCGGCGTTCGTTTGCTTGAGGGCCGCAGTGTTCCTTTGCTCGGTTTTAATATGGGCTTCTTGGGATTCTTGACAGCCCATAATGCCGAATCTGTTTTTGATATTCTTGAAAAAACTTTGGCCGGAAAAATGGTTCTTCGTCCGCGCTCCATGCTTTTCGCAAAAATTTTGCGTAAAGGAAAAGTCCGGGGCGAGTATCACGCTCTGAATGACTTTGTGATCGAAAGAGGCTCAATGAGCCAATTGATCAACACAGCGATTTATTCAGAAAAGTTTTTAGTGAGTGAAGTTAAAGCCGACGGTTTTATCGTGGCAAGTCCTTCGGGATCAACAGCGTACAACCTGGCTGCGGGGGGACCGATTCTTCACCCTGAGTCTCCGGTGTTTGTCGTAACACCTGTGGCGCCGCACAGTTTGACGTCTCGTCCTTTGATCTTCCCTGATGACCGCGAACTTTCGTTTAAGCTTGATGGAAAAACGCAAAAAGCGCATTTCATCATGGATGGACAAAAGGTTACAGAACTTACAGCAGATGACGAAGTGATTTTGACGCGTTCTTGCTACGATCATTGGATGGTGCGCGAGGCAAATCACAATTACTTCCATCTTCTTCGTGAGAAACTTAAATTTGGGGATCGAAATTAATTTTGCGCTGCATTTCAAAAAGGTACGGCGTACCTTCTGAGGGGTTACTATGTTGCTTGAGCTTAAGGTTTCGAATTTTGCGATTATCGAAAACTTGCACATCACTTTCAAAGATGGTTTGAACATCTTGAGTGGTGAAACTGGTGCGGGAAAATCCGTTTTACTAAAAAGCTTGTCACTTTTAATGGGCGGTAAAGGTTCTAGCGATACGATTCGTACAGGCGCTTCTCAAGCGACGATTGAAGGTTCGTTTGATATCAGCCGCCGTCCTGACATTATGGAAAATCTTAAGGACATGGGCATTGAAGTGGATGAAGACACTTTGATCGTTCGTCGCGTTTTAAGTGCTGGAGACAAATCGAAAGTTTATCTTAACGGCAGCTTAAGCACCTTGAATAGCTTACGCGACATCGTGGCTCCTTTAGTAGAGTTAGCCGGTCACTCTGCACCGCTCATTGAAATGACGGGACAGCATGAAAACCGCAACTTGATGTCTAAAGCTTATCACTTGGATCTTTTGGATCAGTATTCAGGAACTTGGGATAAGCGTTTGTTGTTCACGGAAAAATACACGCGCTATTACGGTATCTTTGAAGAAATCAAAAAACTTGAAAGCGATGCCAAACAAAAAGCGCAGCGTTTGGATTTCTTGATTTATCAACGTGACGAGATTGCGAACTTGGATCTTTCTCCGGGGGAAGACCAAGAACTTGAAGTTGAAGTGAAGAAACTTAAAAACTCTTCGCGCATTGGTTCTTTCGTGGACCAAGCCGAGGCCGCTCTTTACACAGATGACGATTCCGCGATCAGCCGTTTGAACGCTGTTCTTAAAAAAGGTCTTGAGCTTTCCGGTGTTGATCCGCAAATCGCAGCAAAACTTGATAACTTAGAACAAGCCAAAGCTTTGATTGATGAAAGTGTTTACGAACTTCGTCAGTACGCTTCGAAAATTGATTCAGATCCGCAACGTCTTGAAGAAGCCGAAGGACGCCTAAGCGATCTTCGTAAGCTGCAAAAGAAATACGGCACAAGCGTTGATGATATTTTGAAGGCTTTGATGGAGATGGAAATTGAAATCTCCAATTTGCAAAATTCAGAAACGAAGATCGAATCTTTGAAAAAAGAAGCAGCGGTTATCTTAAAAGAACTTGAAGCTTTGGGTGCAGATCTTCACAAACGCCGCATGAAAGGCGCTGACCTTCTAGCAGACAGCGTGAATGCAGAGCTTGCTGAACTGAACATGAAAGGTGTTACTTTCCACGTGAACGTTGAGAAAATGACAGAGCTTTCTTCAACAGGCATTAGTGACGTTGAGTTCTTAAGCCAGACTTCTGCTAAAGACGTAAAACGTCCTTTGGCTAAGTTTGCTTCCGGTGGAGAGTTAAGCCGTATCTTGTTGTCATTAAAACGTGTTGTCGGTTCTACAAATCAACCTCGCACGTATCTTTTTGACGAAGTCGATACAGGAGTTTCTGGTGAAACGGCTGAAAAAGTCGGAAGAAAATTAAAGACCATTGCTAAAGGACAACAAGTGGTTTGCGTCACGCATCTCCCACAAGTCGCGGCTTTTGGTGACATTCACTTCTTTATTCAGAAATCTCCGCAAAAAGATTCTGTGTCGATGCTTGTGTCAGAACTCAAAACCAAAGATCGCGTGCAAGAGATTGCGCGTTTAATCAGCGGTGAGAAGATTTCTAAAACATCAGTTGCTCACGCAGAACAACTTTTGGCAGACGCCAAGGCGTAATCTTAAATTAATAAGTTGTAAGTACATGACCTCCTTGCTTCAGTCCTACCATGGGAAGATCACAAGGAGGTTTTTTTATGATTCTCGTTATGGGGGCTACTGGCCATGTTGGCTCTAAAATCGTCAGTCACCTTTTAGCCAACGGACAAAAAGTTCGAGTCAACGCCAGACACTTTCCCAACAAAGAAGCCTTCCGAGGAGCCGAGTTTGTTGAGGGTGACGCCAACAGCGTGGCTGTTTTATCAGATGCCATGCGAGGCTGTTCCGCGGTTTTTACAATGATTCCACCCAATGTCAGCGCTCCCGAAGCGCGCTACTTCCAAAACAAATTCGGCGAAGTTATTGCCGAGGCCATTGAGGAAGCTGGAGTTAAGAAAATCGTGAACCTCAGCAGCGTGGGCGCTGACCTTGAAAGCGGCACCGGACCCGTCTTAGGACTTCACGATCAAGAACAACGCTTGGATGAAGTTACAAAGGCCGATATCGTGCATTTACGTCCCGCGTACTTTATGGAAAATCTTCTTACCGGAATCCCCACGATTCTTTCTACGAATCGTTTTTACGGCACCATTCCCGGAGACATTCCTCTTCCTATGGTGGCAACAAGAGACATTGCTGCGCGGGCGGCGTTCTTATTGATGAACCCGGATTTTAAAACTCGCAATATTGAGTACCTTTTAGGGGAGCGCGATTTGACGTTTGATGAAGTTATTCGCGTTCTGGGACAGACCATCAGAAAACCTGAATTGGAATACGTCGAAGTTCCTCCGGCCGAAATGAGAAATTATTTTATCGGTGCGGGACTTTCGGAAGATTGGGCGGATGCTTATAATGAAATGTCCGAAGCCTTTACAAATGGAACCATCGCGGGAACTTTACAAAGAGATAAAATCAACACCACGGCAACTTCGATTGAAGAGTTCGCAAGAACAACGTTCTTGGAAGAATTCAATAAAGCCACCTCCCAACAAGATAAAACAGCCCGTCCCTCTTCATCGCGCGAAGCCCGTCCTTAACTCGACCTAAGTCGCGGTCCCTCTTTAGTGTCAGGGACCGCGATTCGTGTTAGCCTTTCTCCCATGAAAAGATTTATTTATGCTTTTTTATTTTTGGGAGTTTCTTGCATGCATAAGTTTCCACACGAGTATCCAAAGCCGCAAAAGAAAACAGTCACACTTAACAAACACGAAGACCTGCGCAAAGACGATTACTTCTGGTTGCGCGAAAGAGAAAATCCTCAAGTTATTGATTATCTAAACAAAGAAAATGCTTACACGGCCGAAGTGATGAAACCGGTTCAGTCTTTAGAAGAAAAACTTTTCCAAGAACTCAAATCTCGCGTAAAGGAAGATGAATCCTCGGCTCCCGTTAAAGACGGTGATTATTACTATCAAGGTCGCTATGAAATCGGACAACAATATCCCCTCTTCACCCGTCGAAAAGGTTCTTTGCAAGGAACCGAAGAGATTCTGATCAATGTTCCTGAACTTGCGAAAGGTCACAGCTTTTACCAGTCCACGGGTCCTGTGGTAAGTCCAAATCAACAGCTGATGGCTTTCTCTGTCGATACGGTCGGTCGCCGTTTCTTTACGATATATTTTAAAGATTTAAAAACCGGCAAGATGCTTCCGAATAAAATTGAAAATGTTCGTCCGAATGTTGTGTGGGCCAATGACAGTGAAACTATTTTTTATTCTGAACAGCATCCAGAAACTTTGCGCTCAGAAAAGATTTATCGTTACAGCTTAAAAACGCACAAGAAAGATCTGGTCTATTATGAAAAGGACGACACGTTCTCCACTTATGTTTATAAATCTCTTTCAGAAAAATACATCTATATCGGTACGCAAAGCACACTGACGACCGAAGTGATGTATCTGGATGCCAACAAACCTTATGATACATTTAAGGTGTTTGCTCCCCGAGAAAGAGAACACGAGTATTCTGTGACGGACGGTGGCGACAAGTTCTATATCATTTCCAATAAAAATGCGAAGAACTACAAGTTGATGACAGCAGAAATCGGTCACACCCAAGTTAAGGACTGGAAAGAGCTGATTTCTCACCGCCCAGACACTTATTTGCAAGATGTCACAGTCTTTAAGAACTATCTCGTTCTTGAAGAAAGGAAAAACGGACTGACACAAATTCAGATCACAGATCGCCAAGGACAACATTCTTATTATATTCCGTTTGCTGATGAAAGTTATTTAGCTTCCATTGGCGACAACCGTGAGTACGATACAGAGTGGGTGCGCTTTGATTATGAATCTATGCGCCGACCACCTTCGGTTTACGATATCAATATGAAGACACATCAGCAGGAGCTTAAGAAAACCCACGAAGTTCCGAACTATGACGCCAACTTGTATCGCACTGAAAGAGTTTTCTTTACCGTTCGCGATGGCACGCAAGTTCCGGTGTCTTTAATTATGAAGAAAGATAAAAAGCTCGATGGAACGGCACCGATGTTGATTTATGGTTACGGTTCCTACGGTGCAAATATGGACCCTTGGTTTAGCAGTGACGTCTTCAGTTTGGTGGATCGTGGATTTATTTATGCAAAAGCGCACATTCGCGGGGGCTCGGAAATGGGTCGCGACTGGTATGACAACGGTCGCACTTTGAAAAAGAAAAATACGTTCTATGATTTCATCGACTGCACAGATGCTCTGGTGAAAGCGAAATACGCCGATCCCAAACGCGTTTACGCTATGGGTGGAAGTGCTGGCGGTCTTTTGATGGGTGCGATCATGAATATGCGTCCTGATCTTTACCACGGCATTGTGGCGCAAGTTCCGTTTGTTGATGTTATCACAACGATGCTTGATGAAAGTATTCCTCTCACGACTTCCGAATATGACGAATGGGGAAATCCGAACGACAAAACAGCTTATGACTATATCAAGTCTTACTCCCCTTACGACAACGTGAAGCCGCAAGCTTATCCGAATACTTTAGTGACGACAGGCTTGCATGATTCTCAAGTTCAATACTGGGAACCGGCGAAATGGGTTTCTAAGCTGCGTGAGAACAACAAAGGTGACTCTGTGATTTTATTAAAAACAGATATGGAATCAGGTCACGGCGGAGCTTCGGGAAGATTTGATCAGCTTAAAGATACAGCCACGGAATATGCGTTTATTTTGATGGTTAATGGCCAGTAGAATAAAAAAGGGTCGCAAGTCTAAGAACCTGCGACCCTAAAACTAATTTCGTCTTTTTTCCGCTATTCTTTTACGTCTTCAACAATAATCAAAGCGCTGAATGTATTAAACTTCACAGTTTCACCTGTGCGTGCGCTTGTCCAGAATTGTTGGTTCGCGTACTTCACTCGACCTTGTTCATCCAAAACTGGAGTTCCATCGATATTCACCATTGGAACTGTTGCGCCTTCTGTCGCTTGAACACGTTCAAACATCGCAGCCGCTGTTTCCTTATCTTGACGGATGCAACCGCCAGAAGCGCGGCTTCCCAAGTATTCTTTATACTTTGGATACACTTCGTGAAGAGCTAAGCCATTGTCGAGATCAAAGAAGATCGCAAATGGCATATCAGAATCCCACGAGCTTGATTTGTGATCTTTAGAAAGATACTTCGGCGTGTAGAATCCCGTTGGTGTTTGTGACCAATAAGATTTTGGAGGTGCTCCCGTACAAACTTTGTTTTTACGGCGCAGTTCTAAGTTCTCACGACCTGTAGAAACTTTCGTTTGATGAATCAAGAGACCGCTTTCATAAACGCGCATCGTTTGCGCCGTAGCTCCACGAGAAGCTTTGTTCACCACGATCACGTAGCGAAAGTCTTTCATCCAAGGTTTATCCGTGAAATCTTGTTCAGTGAAACGACCTGTGAAGTGTTCATCCAACTTCGCTGTAGTTTCTTTTTCAAATTGATAGACCTGTTGATATTCAGTCTCGTCATATTTGCAATCATTAAAGGCGTTTTTGACTTTACCCCAAAAAGAGGCAGAGGCTGTTTGGCTCATCACCAAAGTCAACGCCAGGGCACCATACTTCACTACGTTCATAAGAGCTCCCATATCGGTCATTAATATAAATAGACGAAATTCCTTGAGCAATTCTGTTGCCAAGTCCAAGCATGCTATTGGGAAAGCTAAGCGCTTTTTAGTTTAAAGAAATTCTTGAAAGAACCGGGAAGTGGCACTTCTGCTTAGAAGTTCGACAGAGACCAATCCTCCCCGGATGAGAGGAGGATTTGTGATTATTGCTGTTATGTTAACTTGCGTAGGACATAGTGAAGAATGCCGCCGTTTTTGTAGTACTCCAGTTCGACGGCGGTGTCGATGCGCGAGCGCACGACAGCTTCTTCTTTTTGGCCATTGGCTCTTGTGATCACGATTTTTAAATCTTGTTGTGGTTTCATTCCAGCTTCAATACCGGCAATACTGATTGTTTCAGTGCCATCCAAGTTTAAAGTTTTGCGATTGGTTCCCTCGTGGAATTGCAAAGGCAAGACGCCCATGCCGATCAAGTTGGAACGGTGAATACGCTCAAAGCTTTCTGCAATGACCGCTTTGACTCCCAAAAGGCGCGTGCCCTTGGCGGCCCAGTCACGAGACGACCCTGTTCCATATTCTTTACCCGCAACCACGACCAGAGGTGTGTTGGCTTGTTGATACTTCACAGAAGCATCGTAAATGGAAAGCACTTCTCCGGAAGGAATATGCTTCGTCATTCCACCTTCCACACCCTGAAGCATTTCATTCTTGATACGAATGTTCGCAAAAGTTCCGCGCACCATCACGTCATCATTTCCACGGCGAGATCCATACGAATTGAAATCTTTTGGTTCCACACCGTGAGCCATAAGATATTTTCCAGCGGGAGAATCTTTTTTAATACTTCCGGCAGGAGAAATATGGTCCGTCGTGATCGAGTCACCCAGGATGGCCAAAATTCTTCCGTCACGCACGTCATGCAGTTTCTCAGGCGTTTTAGTCATACCCTCAAAGTACGGAGGATTTTTGATGTAAGTGCTCTGCTCCCACGAATAAGTTTGTGAGGAAGTTGTTTGGATTTTTTTCCAATCTTCGGTACCCGCAAAGACATTGCCATAACGAGAATCAAACATTTTTGTTTCAACCGTTTTATTCACCAAGTCTTGGATTTCTTGATTGGTCGGCCAAATATCTTTCAAATACACAGGCTTTCCATGGGTATCATTTCCCAAGGCCTCTTTCGTGATATCAATTTCCATGCTTCCTGCGAGTGCGTGAGCCACCACAAGCATTGGCGAGGCCAGATAATTTGCTTTCACATGAGGATTAATACGACCTTCAAAGTTTCTATTTCCAGAAAGAACTGAAGCGACAACTAAATTTCCTTTTTCAACTGCATTTGCAATCGGCGTAGGAAGTGGTCCTGAGTTTCCGATACAAGTCGTGCAACCGTAGCCGACTAAATTAAAACCTAATTCATCAAGATATTTTTGCATTCCCGATTTTTCTAAATAATCAGTCACGACTTGCGATCCTGGAGCCAAGGAGGTTTTAACCCAAGGTTTCACTTGCAAACCTTTTTCAACGGCTTTCTTTGCCACGAGGCCCGCACCGATCATCACGGAAGGATTCGATGTGTTCGTGCAACTTGTAATCGCTGCGATCACCACGTCACCGTGACCTACAGAATAGCTAGAACCTTCAACAGCAATAGAAGAGTGATCTTTTGCTGTTTTATCTCGGCCGACTTGAAATCCTGCGACCAATTGATTTTTAAAATCCTCTTTGGCGTTGCTCAAAAGCACGCGGTCTTGCGGGCGCTTCGGTCCTGCCAAGGAAGGCTCTACGGTAGAAAGATCTAAATGAAGAGTGTCATTGAAGGCGAAATGCTTTTCATCTTCTTCAGAGCGCCATAGGCCCGTTGTTTTCGCGTAATTTTCAACAAGAGAAACCGTGTCGGCATCTCGGCCCGAAAGACGAAGATACTTAAGCGTTTCTTCATCTACCGGGAAGAATCCGCAAGTCGCGCCATATTCTGGCGCCATGTTAGCGATTGTTGCACGATCCGCTAAAGCCATGGATCCTAAACCGGGTCCGTAGAATTCAACAAACTTACCTACCACGCCTTTTTTACGAAGCATTTGTGTGATCACTAAAACAAGATCTGTCGCAGTTGCGCCTTCTCTTAATTTTCCTTCAAGACGGAAGCCTACAACTTCAGGAATCAACATGCTCAAAGGTTGGCCCAACATCACCGCTTCTGCTTCGATACCACCAACACCCCAACCTAAAACAGAAAGACCGTTGATCATCGTTGTATGACTGTCTGTACCGACAAGAGTATCCGGGAAAGCCATCTCACCTTGATCTGTTTTTGCATGCCACACTGTTTTTCCCAAGTATTCAAGATTGACCTGATGGCAAATGCCTGTACCCGGAGGAACGACTTTGAAATTTTGGAATGCGCTCTGCCCCCATTTAAGGAAGACATAACGCTCGTGATTTCTTTCAAATTCCATCTTCACGTTTTCATCAAATGATTTTGGAGTGGCAAATGAATCGACCATGACGGAGTGGTCGATCACGAGATCCACGGGAACCAGGGGATTGATTTTTTTCGGATCTCCGCCCAATGCTTTCATCGCGTCTCGCATCGCTGCAAGATCGACGACGGCGGGAACACCGGTGAAGTCTTGCATCAATACGCGCGCTGGAAAAAATGAAATTTCGCGGCTTAAGGATTTTTTATCAAGACTTAAAATAGCGTCGATATCTTCTTTCACAACATGAAGACCATCTTCGTGCCGCAAAAGATTTTCTAAAAGAACTTTAAGTGAGATCGGGAGTTTTTTGATATTTGGATGCGAGATTTTCTGTAGGTTAAAGATTGAGTAATTTTTATTTCCTACGTGAAGCTTTTCTTTCGTTCTGAAACTGTCTTTGGATTGAATGTGCATAAGAGGCTCCTTGCCTCTTAATTCCACTCCCCGCGCAGGATTTTATCAAGCCAAAAAGCCCCGATCTGGGTTTTCACATCGCTAACTTTTCCTTCACGAACATATTTCATAAGTTCATCGGGTTTTACTTCGACGACCTCAATAAATTCGCCATGATCCAATTGCCGCTGAGCGAGAGTCAATTCACGCGCTAAGTACAAATCAATATGCTCATTAGAGTAACCAATCACCGGATGAATTGTGGTCAGGAATTTCCAGTCCTTGGCTTCATATCCAGTTTCTTCTTTGAGCTCCCGCTGCGCCGTTAAAATCGTTTCCTCACCGTGATCGCGCTTTCCTGCAGGAAATTCTAAGAAGACCTGTTTTACAGCGTGACGATACTGATGAATCATCACGACGTTTCCATTCGGTAGAAGCGGAATCATCATTGCCGCGCCTGGATGCAAAATGTATTCGCGAACGTAGGTTTTTCCATCAGGAGCCTGCACCTGATCCTGTTCAACTTTTAAAAAGCGGCCTCGGAAGATTTGACGAGTGGAGAGTGTCTTTTCTACAAGATGTTTCATAAAAGCAGCATCCCATAGAGAGAATAAAATGTCTCATAATAAACCCACGACCAAAGAAGGTCCCGTCCTTTGTCCAAAAAGGTTATAATGAGTATTGAATACGAACCTTTATTACAGGACTCTAATAGAGAACGTAGGATGCGAGTCTATTTGGATCAGGAGGATTCTCATGAGGACTTTTAATAAAGTAAGTCTTTTTCTTTCGACAGTTCTTCTTTTTTCTGTGCTCTCTGCACAAGATGCTCAAGCGCAAAGACGTTTTGGTGGCGGACGCGGACTTTCTGGAGACATGGCATTAGGTATCGGTATCTCCACTGTTTCCGCGGGACAAAATGATTTAAATGGTGCGATTGATGATGCTGTGGCCGCCGGCGCCAATGTTAAAAATTTAGGTAGTGCTTGGGAATTTTACGCCAACTGGAGTTACCGTTTTAGCGGTACGATGTATGCGTTTGTATTCCGTCCTTCTTACTTTATGCAGAAAACAGATGGCTCAGGCCCTGGTGGAAATTACGAATACAATCTAAACGGTTACACAGTCTTCCCTATTTTCCGTATTTATCCTCTTGAGAATTCATTCATTAAATTCTATATGCAAACAGGTCTTGGATACGGAAGCTTAAATGGCTCCATCACTGCTGGCTCTAAAAATCTCGACTTCAAAGGGAGTGCGTTTGGTGCGATGGGTGGTATCGGTGTGGATTTTTGCTTCACTGACTCTCACTGCTTAACTGTCGAAGGAAATCTTCGCTATCTACCAATTGAAAGAAATATCTCTTCAGGTGGTAACTGTTCAACTGGCACCGATATTCCAGGTATTGATCAGTGTGGCGGCAGCAAAGAAGTTGAAAGAAACGGCACAGACTTAAGAACAACAATGTCAGGCGTTCAAGGTCTTATTGGTTACACAATGAATTTCTAAGCTCTTAATAAATTGTTTTGATCACCTACAAAAGGCTCTCGATAAGAGAGCCTTTTGTTTTTCTGAAGCCTTTCATGTTTTCAAGCACATCGACACGCTATCGGTTTACAAGTCTGAAACTCCGAATAAAATTAAATTGAAGGAGTTCTTTATGGAAACCATTCCAGAAGACAAAAAAGACCAGGGTGAGGAAGAAGTTCCGGAGCCGATGAAGGTCTTCTTAAAATCCGTGATCATCCTGTTGGTTGCAGGATTGATCGCTGGAGTCATCGCCTATCTTCTCTTCTTCTCTGGCTGGTGGCACGTCGGTTCATTGACCTTCAAGAACTACGGTTTAGCGTAGCGCCCGAGGAATAAAATAGATCCGGATTTTTTATGATAGATCGCGTACATAAATGGATGATCGGCGATAAATTCATAAACCTTCATGGGCAGCGCGGCTCCTAAGGTTGACATAACAACAGCCGTTGCCGCCGCCGCTTCAGTTCCTTTTTCATCCACCGCCACAAAAGCTTTGTGATAAACCTGATCGATGAAAAGAGACTCTCCAGGTTTCAGATCACGAATGGACGTAAAGTCTGCTTTTCGAGTGAACGCCAATGGCATACCCATTTTTTGCAGAACCGGTTTTAGTTCCAAACTTAATTCATGCTTGAACTTTGGCAATGCCACAATCACGTCAGACGTCGGGCTGTCTGTGATCTTTTGTAAGATCTTCGCAAAATATTTGCTGTCAAACTTCGGCATAAGTTTATGAAGATCTTTTCCCTTGCGAGGTAAAAAGACCACCATCGAAACATCGCCACCTTCATAGGGCATTTCCAAAACCTGGAATTTCTCATCCTCCGCATAATGAAAACGACTTTTGATATTCATAAAAGAAGTTTTCTGAGTCTCTTTAGCCGAAACGTGAAATTCACGGTCTGATGTGTTTTCTTTTTTAAACTTTGCTTGCCAATCTCCTTTAAAGTAAATTGCATTGGCAAGCACCAGACCCGTGTAATCCGTTTCTCCGCCTTTGATAGAGCCCGGAGGTAAAAGATCCTTGATCTTATCTTGAGTTTTTTGCTCCACCCATTTGTTGATGATAAGGCGTGATGGATCTGGCTGATTTTTAAAGTCCAAAGCTTCAAAGTGAGCGTTGTATTTCGTTTTTACAATTTCTTGAAACGGCTCTTTGAAAGAGTCTGATTTTTCAACCCATACGCTATTTGCTACGGTGAGTTTGTAACCTTCTGCTGCATTGATATCTTTTTCTAGAGACTGAAACTCATCGTGAGCCTTAGCCGACAGATACAAAACCTTGTTCATTTCTTGAAGTGTCTTGCCTTTAGCGCCAGCACTGGTCATCGCCAACGCGGCGGAAATACTGTACGGCGAAAAGAACACATTTCCGTCTTTGGCTGCGACTTTTTTGTAGAGATCAAAAGCGAATTCGTTATTCCCATGAATAAGTTTATTCTGGGACCATCCAAAGCATGGGAGAGACAAAAGCAGCAAACACAGTTTCTTCATAAGGCCTCCGAGAAATTATTTTAGAAAGCTCCTTCACTTAAGGACAACGACTATTTTAGACACAAGACCTTCATGGGAAAATAGTTGGCTCTAAGAGCAAAAACACGTGTAATAAAAAGATGTCCACAAGTGAGGTTCGTGTGTCGAAAATTTTATTTGCTATTACATGTTTTTCTTTAGTCGCTTGCGCTACAACGACGGAGTTTAAAGAACAACAATCCCAGTCCGATTTTGGATTTCGTCTTGAGGACACAAAGTATAACGACATGTTCTACGTTCACTCTAATATTAAAGAAGGCACCAAACCTCGTTATGTGATTTCTTATGTCGGTCGCGTGGTAGGTGAAACCTGCTTGAAGCGCGGATTTAAATACTTTGATAGCTCTACGGAATCAGCGCCGTCTCCCGATGGAAAAGTTCAAGCTTATCGTACGGTGGGATTTTGTTACCCTACGGCTCAAAGAAAAGACATCAATGTCCTTTTTGCTCCGTCTTTGACAGACCTTGCTGATGGTGCGGCTCTTGGTGTGGAAAATGCCAAGAACACTAAAACTAAGGTTCGCGCTGGCGATGTTTTAAAGTTGGTCCGCGGTAAACGCGTGCACAGCATGCTGGATCTTAAGGAAGCCGTTCGCGAAGCGGCTCGTAAGAATGAAAAGACCATTGAAATGGTTTACTTGCGTAAAGGAAAAGTCTTGCGCATCAAGGAACCCTTACAAGACTCAAAATCCGTTTTGGATTCCGCTTCCCTTGAGAACTTCAAAAACTTCACAGAATAGCTCTCAAAACGAATAAAATGCCTTTCAGGGAATAATGAAATCGATATTATTCCTTGAGAGAATATTATTTTTTATCAAGCCCATTTTGTTTTTGTGAAGATTTGCTATAAAAAGCTCTTCATGAAAACACTTCTTCTTTCTTTTATTTTACTAGCTTCTTCACTTTCTTTTGCGGCTGTTGAAGGAAGTTCTATCTCTAACGCCCACATCATTTACAAATCTGGCGAGGCGCAAGTGATTCGCGGAAAAGCGCCAGCCAACCAAAAACAAATGCAAGAGCTGATCAGTCTTGGCGTCACCGAGTTTTTGATTTTTAAAACCGATACCAAAGGTGAAGTTTTAAAAGAACAAGAAGCTCTTCAAAAATTAGGAATCTCCCCACGCTCCATCACTCATGTTTCCTTTCCTTGGAAAGATCTGCACGATTTTAAAAGTGCCTGCACGATGACCATTCAAGCATTGCGCACCATTGAACAGGCCGTTCAAAAAAATAAAAGCTTGTACTTCCACTGCACTGTCGGCGAAGACCGCACTGGTTATCTTGCGGGCCTCTGGGGTTTGTGGGCCGGAACTTATTCTTCTGTGCCAGAGTCTGTTGAAAAAGAACTGTGCGCTCGTGGTTATGAAGCGGGAAATCCCGGCAAACCTTATCGCGATGTCGTCCTTAAAATCCGCGAGACTCTTACTCCAACATATTTAAAAATGGTGATGGTGCTCAGTGATGCGCGCCTTCGCGGTCAAGCATTGAATGAATCCCTTTGTGAGAACGAACCTCAGTTAAAGGTCGCAATAAACAAGTACTACTGTGCAAAGGTGACAGAACGCTAATATCCAGCGTCTCATTTTGAGATTTCATGCGGATTCTATTGGAATAGCTTTAGCCCAGCTTGTTAAAAACCGAAAAAGATCATGAATAAACTTAGGGAATTCATGAACGTAGACAGGTTTTTCCAATTGCTTTTCGGAATGCTCCTTCTTACGGGGTGCACTCTTGATATGAATCTAGCGGAGCTGCCGCTGGATTCTCTGGCTCCCATACAAGCTCCACCGAGTAACGATCCAGGTCCCGTTGGTCCTCTTCCTGGACATTTCCCTTTAGCTAATAAAACGAAATATTCTTTCGCATTTCCCCTCAGTGTTGAGTTAACCCCAGAAGGTCATTTGCTTGTTACAAATGCGAATGAAACGAGTATGGGCGTTCAAGAGTATGATCCTGCCACGGATGAATTAGTTCTCGGTTTTGGGGCTAACGGAACTGCTGACAACCAACTTCAAAATCCGGTGCGGGCTGTTCTTCACAACAATCTGATCTATGTCCTCGCCGGGAATTCTTATAAAGTTTTCGACCGTAATGGAAACTTTCAAAGCAAAGTCGGCTCTTCAGGGTTCGCCAATGGACAATTGGATTCACCTACAGATCTCACCATAGATAAGAACGGACTTATTTATATTGCCGATTGCGGTAACAACCGCGTACAAGTTTTTAATCCCAATGGCACATTCAACAAAAATATTGGCTTAGGCTGGGGCACGGGTGACGGTCAAATAAAGTGTCCCTATGGGTTGTATGTTGATGACAGTTTGAATGTTTTTGTAACCGATTATAATAATCACCGCGTGCAAAAATTTAATTCTTCCGGAACCTTCTCTATGAAATTTGGAGTCGCGGGAAACGGTGTCGGCCAATTACAACAACCAGCCCGCGTGAGTGTCGATTCCTTAGGAAACATTTATATCTCCGAAGCCTCACGTAAAGAAATTATTAAATTTTCTTCCACTGGCACATATATAGCGACATATAAAGGTGATACCGGTGGACATGATGCCATTGGAGTTGCTTATTCTATTTTCTTTGATGCGAATGATTCAATTTACATTGCTGACGGTGATAAAAAACGTATTGAACTTTGGGATAAAAACGGTGTCTATCAAAAATCATTTGCCGATTATCCAGAGTCTGAAAAAGTTTTGGCTCAGCCGACGGGACTCTGGATTGATTCACAAAATAATTTCTACGTCGCACAGTCCCCCGACAACACCAAACCTCAAGGAGTTGTGAAGTTTGACCCTCAAGGAAATTACCTGACGACAGTTGGCAGTAATGCCGCCGGTCCTGGACAACTGCAATATGCATTTGATTCAGCCGTTGATTCTGACGGCAATATTTTTGTGGTAGATACCAATCAAAATAAGATTTTGAAATTTTCCGCCGATGGCACTTACCTTCTGACCCTTGCCACTGTAGGAAGTGGACCGGGACAGCTCGATGGTCCCGGCGGCATTCATATCGACAAAGATGACAACATCTACGTCGTGGAGATCAACAATCACCGGGTGCAGAAGATGGATAAAACAGGTGCTTTCATAAAAGAGATCGGAAATTCCGGAGGCCCCGGACAACTCTCTCAACCTGTGAACCTTTTCGTTGATAAAGACGGAAATATTTTTGTGGCCGATGTCTCGCTCAGTAAAATTTTAAAATACGATGCCGCAGGCAACTTCCTTTTTAGCTTTGGAAATGGCCCGAGCTATGGTGTTTACGCCAATGAAGCAGGTTTCATCTTTGCAACCAATTATAGCACCAACCAAGTAGACAAATACGACAGCGGCGGCAATTACATCACAAGCTTCGGCCAGCTAGGATCCGCCATCGGCCAATTCACAGTTCCCGTCGACATTGCGGGCGATTCCTACGGAAATATTTACGTCGTAGATCTCTACAACCGTCGCGTTCAAAAATTCAACGACCTCGGCATTCCTCTTTTAGAGTAGATCAAAAATAATTAGATATAGACCCATTCCCCGTGGCCGTGGCGGATGCAGAAGACTTTGACCTTCTCTTCAAACCATGAGCCGAGGTTGATCGAACGAACCTTGTGTCCATCCACTTCGACAACGTGATCATCAAACACGTGCATGTGCCCTGAGATGATCATATCAAAAGGTTTTTCTTTATAAGCCTTGATCGCATGGGAACGAACCATTTCAATCAACGGTCCTTCATTGGAAACGCGGTAGTGACCGCTGCGTGCGCGGCTTTTCTTGCTCGCTTTGTTCCCGATATGATCCCAAAACTGACCTGGAAGAATGTTTCCAAGGGGTTTAATGAATGGATTACGAATGATGCTGCGATACTTCAAGTACTTTTCATCATTGAGGTTAATCAGATCTCCGTGCTCTAAACGCACGCGCAGGCCGTCGATCAGATAATATTGAGCTTCGACAAAAACTTCGATGCCCAACTTTTTTTGAAAGAACCCTTCAACGTGCACATCATGATTGCCTTCAATGTAAGTGATCTTCGCACCGGCTTGTTTGAGATCACGAAGCGCATCCATGAGGGGTTGAAATTTTCTGGCAAAATAAGTGTGGCCTCCGACCCAAAGATCGAAGATGTCACCTAAAAGGAAAAGATGAATGTCCTGCGGATTTTTCTCCCGCAAAGAACGCAAAAAGCGCAACAGGATTTGTCCGTTGCGCTCTTCTGCGGTTTTTAAGTGAATGTCGGATAAGAACCAGGCTTCCACTAGTCTTGTTTCAAATCAAAACCTTGTTTCTTGCGGATGAAGGCAGGAACTTCCAAGTTTTGAGAAGAGAATGGAGAGCTAAGAACCTCGCGCGCCATACGACGAGCCTCTTCCAAAGATTGTTGTTCATGATCTACGTTCATGGACAATTGCTCTGGATTGTTGTGGCGAGCTTTCAACTCTTGGCTTTCTTTGAAAGCACGAGCTTTAGCCAGCAACAAATCACGAGGAGAAGCTGCTTCAACTTGCGGTTGAATTGGTGTTGCAACTTCTGGAGTCGATTGTTGAACCGGAGCTTGTGGCATCACGTTTTGTGCTGCTTGTTGCGCCATTTGCGGAGTCACTGGAGCTACTGGTGGAACAACAACAGTCTCAGTTACCTGGGGTACCTCCTGTTGTGGAGGTTGGGTAAAATTCATCACTTGAGATTGCACAGCCGCGATCGGTGGCAATTCAACAGGTGCCATTTGTGGCATCTGAGGCATTGTCGGCATCGCTGGCATTTGTGGGTACTGAGGCATTTGCGGCATCACAGGCATCTGTGGCATTTGAGGCATCTGCGGCATTTGCATCATTTGTTGTTGCATATTCATACCACCAAACTGAGCCGCTTGTTGGTTTAAGAAATTTTGCATTTGATTTACTTGTGCCATGTCGTTCACAAGTTTCACGTCGTGAGAATCAAAACCCGTTGCGATCACAGTTACTCGAACTTCATCACCCATGTTGTCGTCGATAACTGCACCGAAGATGATTTCTGCATCTTCATGAGCCGCTTCCGTGATCAAAGTTGTTGCTTCGTTCACTTCGTACAATGACAAGCTTGAGCTTGCAGTCACGTTGATGATGATGCCGGTCGCGCCATCGATTTTTACGTTCTCAAGAAGAGGAGAAGAAATCGCTGCCGTTGCTGCTTCTACCGCACGGTTGTCACCTTTTGCAGAACCAGTCCCCATGATCGCGATACCTTTAGAAGACATCACCGTACGGATATCCGCAAAGTCCAAGTTGATCAAACCACGGATATTGATAAGGTCAGAGATCCCTTTTACCGCTTGCAAAAGAACTTCGTCCGCTTTCTTGAATGTCTCAAGAAGAGGAGTTTTCTCTGCCGCTACAGAAAGAAGTTTTTGGTTCGGGATCACGATCAATGTATCAACATTGTCTTTAAGTTCAGACAAACCGCCTTCAGCGTGCTTGCCGCGTTTTTTACCTTCAAACAGGAAGGGCTTAGTGACTACACCGATTGTCAATGCGCCAAGTTCGCGCGCAATCTTCGCAACAATCGGAGCGCCACCTGTCCCTGTTCCGCCACCCATACCCGCAGTGACGAACACCATGTCCGCGCCTTCCAATTTCTCAACAATTTCATTGTAAGATTCAATCGCAGCTCTGCGGCCCACATCTGGGTTTGCACCTGCGCCAAGACCTTTTGTCAAATCAAGGCCCAACTGAATTTTGTTAGACGCTTTATTTGCATTCAAAGCTTGGATGTCTGTATTTGCTACGATGAATTCAACACCAGCCATGTTGGATTCGATCATTGTTGAAACAGCATTACTTCCGCCGCCGCCAACGCCAACTACCTTAATGTTTGCACCTATATTGATATTTTCTTCTAATTCAAACATTCGATCCTCCCCACAGAATCAAGGGCCTCCAGCCCTCACCGAGTAAAATTAAAAAATCTGTCCAAAAAAATCTTTGATCTTCTTAGTGATACCGTCGAGCGACTCACCAATATTGACTTCTTGTTGTTGATTGTGATGAAGCAAATCTTTCTTTTGCCCCAAAGCGTACAACAACAATCCAACAGCTGCTGAGAATTCTCCAGACTTCACAACATCCGTAAGCCCTCCGATTTCACGAGGCGCACCTCTGCGAACCGGAATATCAAAAATAAACTCACCCATCTCCACCAAGCCATCAAGTTGACTCGCGCCACCTGTAAGAACAATTCCCGATCCCAACATCGGCATCACGCCACTCATGCGAATGTCATTGGCAACCAAGTTCAGAGTTTCCTCTGCACGGGCCTCAATAACATCGGCCAAGTCTTTACGAGGAATCACGCGGGCTTTTCTGCCGCCGACACCTTCGACTTCGATAGTTTCGTTTTCATTCACCATGGAAGCCATTGCGCAACCATGTTTAATTTTTAAAGACTCTGCCGCAAACTGTGGAGTTCTAAGTCCTACAGCCACGTCATGAGTGAAGTGTTGACCGCCCACCGGAATTGTCGATGAATGCGCCACACTTCCGTTCACAAAATACAAAGCGTTGCAAGCGCCGCCGCCCATGTCGACAACACACACGCCGAGATTTTTTTCGTCGTTAGAAATAACGGCTGTTGCAGAAGCCAATTGACCCAGCACAAGGCCGGCAATTTTAAGACCTGCTTTTTCTACGCATTTAACTGTGTTGTTGATGGCACTTTGACTGCCTGTCACGATGTGCACGTTGGCTTCTAGACGAATGCCCGACATGCCGATAGGATCTGTGATCCCATCTTGTCCGTCGACTTTGAATTCTCTTGGAAGAACGTGAAGAACTGTGCGATCCGCAGGAACTGCCACCGCTTTTGCTGCTTCAATCACGCGATCAATTTCAGAAGCAGTGACTTCGCGATTCTTAATTGCGACCATGCCTTTGGAATCGAAAGAGGAAATATGTGTCCCAGCAACTCCCACCCATACTTCAGAGATGGAGTAGCCTGACATCAGTTCTGCTTCTTCTTTTGCTTTTTTAATAGACTCGGTTGTGGCTTCAATATTGACCACAACGCCTTGGCGAATGCCTGTGTTTGGGGCTCTGCCCACGCCGGCAACTTCGATTTTTCCGTCGGGATTGACTGTTCCAATAACGAATGAAACTTTGGTAGAACCAATGTCCAAGCCAGCCAATACCGGTGCTTTCGGTTTTGATGTACTCATCCTTAAGTCCTCACGGATGCTTAAACTTATGTTGTAGGACCACCAATTAAAATCATTTTAAAAGGTATTCGAGCCAAATGTGCTCGACTTTAATCGGTCCTCCAGACTTAAGCTTAGGGATCCTTACGCAACCTGACAAGGACTTTCTTTGACAGATTCGCATCTATGACGCGAGCGTCAAACTGGCGGGAGTCGAGATAATCTACGACCTGACTTACACGTGCAGCCTTTAGTGCCACTTGATCTTCACCCATTTTTACTTGCACACCGGTTTTGATCAAGGTCATCCAAAAACCTTCTTTGTTGTCATAACGAATTTCAGAAATTGTTTTTTTACTGAACGATCCTTCAGCAGGAATTTGTTCAATCACATCCACTGCTTTTTTTCTGAGCTCTGTTTTCTTCAGAAAAGTTTCACCTTCTAACAGAGCCACATCGGGAGCTTCTTTGGATTCAATCGGATCTAAAAAACTTCCATCTTTAATAATAGGAACTAATTTTCCATTCTTCGACATGAAGAGAAGTTTCACTTCATGCGGGCGCACGCGCACAGACAAAGTTGCAGGCCAACTGCGTTTGATGTTCAAACCTTCAACCCAATTTTGTGAAGAAACTTCGCGCGAGATTTGTTTAAGCTTGATATTCCAAAGAGAAATCCCTTTGTACTTTGCAAGTGCCACCTCAAGAGCATCGACATTTGGTTTTAAAAATTGCTCTTGGCCCACAGGAGGATTTTCTAAAATGACTTCGACTTTGCTGATATTAAAGAATCCGTTTTTGTTCAGATAATAAAG
Source organism: Bdellovibrio sp. BCCA (assembly GCF_037996825.1). NCBI lineage: Bacteria > Pseudomonadati > Bdellovibrionota > Bdellovibrionia > Bdellovibrionales > Pseudobdellovibrionaceae > Bdellovibrio > Bdellovibrio sp. BCCA. The sequence goes on from NZ_JBBNAC010000001.1 coordinate 3,068,800, forward strand.
AGTTCCCGCTACAGAAACAGGAAGAACAATAAATCCAAAGATGAGTTGTAAAACGAGCTTCTTCACTGAATATCTTTCCGCAAATCCTTTGCTGCCGTGAATTTTAGACTATCAAGATCCGAACAAACTTTGAAATGGTGTCCGCAAAACAAGACCAAAGTCGTTCGAAAATAAGAGTTTATAAACAGAAACTGCATTAAAACTTATTCATTTTCTTGATCCAGAAAAATTACGAAGTCCTCGGCCTGTCATTTTATTTTCAATTATTTTTTATTTTAGACTCCAAATCACTCGTTTGGCCGATGAAGACTCATAAATACCGCTCCGACAATTGCACCATTATAACGAATGTATCACGAACACAGGTTCGATAAGAGATACATCAATAAGGAGCGTTAACATTATGAAGTTCAACACGAAAGTTATGGCGAGCATTGTTTTCGCCTGTGTTATTTGTACCGCAGCCGCAGTCTTTGTCTCTTCTGCACGTATCTCTGGGCAAGGCGAACAACAACTCATTGAAAAATCAAGAGCCATTCTTTCTCGTTTGGAAGCTGTTCGTTCTTACATAGCTTCCCAAGGTGGCCTCGAAGCCAGCATTGAAAAAGCAACAACAACACATCCTGACGGAAATCTCCCCAAAGAAGCGAAGCTCACTATCTTAAAACAAGTCCCTATCTTTGCCGCGATGAAAGTGGGCGCAGAGGGCGCAAAGGAAGAAGGCTACACTTTCCGCATCTTCTCTGACGAGCCACGCAACCCTAACAATCGCGCGACAGCCCAAGAATTAGAAATTCTTAAAAAGTTTGAAGCCGATCCAAAACTGCAAGAGCAAATGGTGTCCACAGACACTGAAACAATTGTGTATCGTCCGGTCCGTCTAACGGCCTCGCAAGGTTGCTTTAGTTGCCATGGTGATCCAGCGACGTCTCCTTGGAAGAATGGCAAAGACATTCTAGGTTATCCGATGGAAAATTGGTCTGATGGAAAACTGCACGGCGGTTTTGCCGTGATCTCTAGCAAAGCAGAAGTAAAAGCCGCAGCCATGAATGCCACTTGGTACATTATCGGTTGGTCCACAGGTCTTTCATTCATCGCTTTATTTCTAGCGTTTATGTTCTTGAGTAAACCAATGAGAGCTCTTTCTGGTATTGCAGAAAAGCTGCAAGACACTGGAACTGGCGTTGCACACGCAAGTGTCGAGATCACGAAATCATCTCAAGATCTTAATAATGCCGCAGCTACTGCCGCTGCCTCAATTCAACAAACGACTTCAGCAACAGAAGAAATGTCGAGCATGATTAAGCTCAATGCTGAACACACGAACGAAGCAAGAAACCTTGCAGAACGCGCCCAAGGAAAAGCCCGCACAGGCAAAGAGGAAGTTGAGAAACTGATTCTTTCCATGGACGAAATCGCAAAAAGTTCTAAAAAAATCGAAGAAATCATCACCGTTATCGACGATATCGCCTTTCAAACAAATCTTTTGGCTTTAAATGCTGCAGTTGAAGCGGCTCGCGCCGGAGAACAAGGCAAAGGATTCGCGGTTGTTGCCGAAGCCGTCCGCGCTTTGGCGCAACGAAGTGCAACCTCAGCCAAAGAAATTTCGGGTCTTATCAAAGACAGCGTAGATAAAATTGAAAATGGCCATGAAGTTGTGCAAGCAAGCGGCGCGATGCTTAATGAAATCGTTCAGCAAATCGAAAAACTGACAGCGTTGAATATCGAAATTTCAACGGCAAGCTCCGAGCAAGCTCAAGGTGTTAATTCGATCAATATGTCGATCAATGAATTAGATCGCGTGACACAAAACAATGCTTCGGCTGCTGGCGAATGTGCTTCGAATGCGGAAGTTCTTTCAGAGCGCTCACAACAAATGCACTCGATGGTTCAAGATTTGATTTTGATTGTTGAAGGCAAACGCAGTGACAACAACGAAGTCGCCACAAAAACAGCTACCAAAATGACGCCGAAGACGAAAACCCCTCCACCTTCAATTCCGAAAGTGCAGGCGCAAAACCGTCCTTCGACAAATCATGAAGACCTCTTACCACTGAATGATGCATCGTAAGCTTTACGTATGAATTAAAATAAAAAGGCCGGGTTTTCACTCGGCCTTTTTTGTTTTGATTTATTTTGCAATACTGATTCCGATATCTCTCGGGTCTGCGACACCATGAAGCTTATCGCCTTCTTTGGCTACTGCCATCACATAACACGGAACAGGTTCAATTTTTACGTCATAACCCATTTCTTTAAGTCCTTTTAAAACTTCCGCGGAAGGTCCCGGCGGATCGATGTAAAGAACATCCGGTTGCCATTGATGATGATAGCGGATTGCTGTCACCGCATCGTAAAGAGGTAATTTGAATTCGACGTAGTTTAAGATCGTCTGCGCTACACAGCTGATAATGCGTGTTCCACCCGGCGCACCCACAGCCATGAAAGGCTTGTTGTCTTTCATCAAAATTGTTGGCGACATGCTACTAAGTGGAGTTTTCCTTGGAGCAATGGCATTGGGTTTTCCACCAATGGCACCAAACAAGTTCGAACTTCCCTCTTGGGCTGAGAAATCATCCATTTCATTGTTAAGCACAACACCTGTTCCAGGAGCCACAACGCCCGAACCCATCCAGCCATTGATCGTTTGAGTTGTGCTTACAGCATTTCCTTTGTCATCCATCAGTGAAATATGCGTTGTCTCTGTGGATTCATAAGGAGCCGGATTTCCCGCTTCGACTTCTGAAAGTTTTCTTGCGTGATCCAAGCGCACTTCTTTGCGACGTGATTCAATATATTTCGGAGAAATCAAACCCTGCACAGGAACTTTTGTGAAATCCGGATCACCCAAATATTTTGCGCGATCTGCGAATGACGATTGCAAAGCAGAGGATGCCAGGTGAATGGAGTTTTTAGATAAAAAACCTTGTTTTGCGAGATGATCGTTTTCAAGAAAATCCAAAAATTGAATAACATGCACTCCACCCGAACTTGGAGGCGGCATTGAAATGACTTCGTAGCCGTCGAAGTTTCCTTCAACGGGTTTACGCCATTTCACTTGGTATGAAGAAAGATCTTTGTAAGAGATTAAACCTTTTTCCTTTTTAGAAAGATCGACGATGGATTTCGCCACGAAACCCTTGTAAAAACCGTCTTTTCCTTTTTTAGCGATAAGCTGCAAAGTCTTCGCTAGGTCTTTTTGCACAAGCACAGTTCCAATAGCCGGAACATTGCCTGAAGCATCGAGGAAGATCGCTTTTGCTGAAGGGTCTTTACGAATTTGTTCGACACGATTTTCCAAGGCTTTATGAAATTCTTCATAAATGGGAAATCCATTTTCCGCCAAATGAATCGCGGGCTGCACGACTTTTTCAAGAGGTAAGGACCCAAACTTTTTATGAATTTCGATAAGTCCTGCCACCATTCCTGGAACTGCAACAGCTAAGACACCGTTCTGTGATAGATCTGTATTGGCCTTGCCATCTTTTCCCACGTACATGTTTTTAGTCGCACGCAGCGGGGCCCTTTCGCGAAAATCAATCGCGTAAGTCTTTCCTGTTTTTGCTTCATGGAAAAGCAGAAATCCGCCGCCGCCAATTCCTGTAGACTGCGGTCTTTCAACAGACACCGTAAATGAAGCCGCCACCGTGGCATCAATAATATTTCCACCTTGAGCAAAAATTTCTTCGGCCGCTTTACTAGCGTAGCGACCTTGTGTGGAGATCGCGAATTGAGTCCCAAAGGCCTCTGCCGTGCTATGATCGTCACGCTCTTTCGCCGTACGAATCACCGACGAACTTTCTTTCGGTGTTTGACAACTTGTCAGAAATAAAAGACCCGCAACTAAAACAAATTTTTTCATCCTTAAAATCCTTCTTTGTTTGTTAGTATTCTAAAAAGCATTCAAAGGTGAAGTCCAGACAAAGGCGTCTCAAAATGAGACTTCACCTGCCTTTTTCGTCACGTGTTAAAGGAATGGATCACCAACTGCGCTCTACAATTCACTAGCGTGGATACGAACTTGCACTAAAGAAGACTATGATCAGACTCATGGCTTCGATTTTAGGACTTCTCATTTTTACAGCTCTTTCCGCTGGGGCTGCGCCGAAGCGCATTTGCACGATGACTTTAAACTCCAGTGATGAAAAAGAAGTTCTTAAAAATATGTATGGTGGTCAGGATGTAGAGATCACGGAACTTGTTCCAGAGAACAAGGATCCTTCATGGCTCGCTCGCGCTTGCCAGTCTGGAATTCAATGTGACGTCCTGCTTGTCTCCGGTCATTTTGGTGGTGTGTTTTTTGGTGAAGGCGTTAGCACCACTTTGGATTTAAAAGAAATTGAGAAATTGAGCTGCGAAAATTCTTGTCCAGGAATTTTAAGTCATCCTAAAGATGTTTTTCTTATGGGCTGCAACACTCTGTCTACCAAAGCTCCAGACAAAAGATCTATCGAAGAATACGTCGAAGTTCTTATCCACAATGGTTTCCCCCGTGACCTCGCCGAGCGCGTGGCTTTTGCTCGATACTCGGAATATGGAATGAGCATCAGTCAGATTTTTTCTTCCGCCTTTCAAGGTGTAGAAAGACTGCATGGCTTTTCAAGCACGGGCCCGTTGGGCAAAGTCGCTGCTCCCCTGCTTCGCCAATCGTTAAAGAACACAAGCAAAGATGTGTTTTTTAATAAAGGCCCCGATACGAATCGATTGAAACAAGTTTTTGCTGGAACAAGTTACCGCATGGTTCAGCCAGCTAAAGATGTTGATCCCAACTATCGCGCTTTAACTTGTAAGACGTATTCACAAAATCAGGATCAAAACAAAGAAGCCATCGTCTTTTTATCCAAGAAAACAAATTTAAAAAAATATTACGAGCCTTTATTAGAAGCGACCAAAAACCCTTCATTTCTTCACCTGCTTCAGGAAGCTGTCACAACATCAACCGAAGCTCGACAAAATTTTCAAAGCTTCTTCGAAGAAATTGGCGTGGCTAAATCTTTGCCGCTAAAAATGAAATTTCAGTTTTTAGATTTACAAGCAAGCCTTGGGCTTATTCCGTCGGTCGTGAAACAAGACCAACAAGAAAGACTTCTGCGTCAAAGGCTTGCTTCGGGTCTAAACTTCATAGTGACGGATCAATTTTGTGCGATGAAAGATCTTCTGCAAAACACGGAACTTCATGGCGCTTGGATTCGTGCCTCTGCAGAAGGAAATCCGTTTCTTCCACGACTCAGTCAATGTTTTGGAAGTTACGATGAAGACATAGAAAACGTTCTAAAGTCTATGACTGCAAGTCAGGACTCATCATTGCGTCGTGAAGCTATTCGCGCTTTATCTTCACGTATCAGCTGGAATGACAAAATCACAATCGCCAATATGTCAGCTTCATGGCCCCGCCGGGATCGCATAGATATGGCTTACTTCTTAAAGCTACCCCTTTCTTCGGAAAGATTGAGCCCTCGGGTACAGACATGTTTGTACGAAGCTAAACAGAAATCGACAGCAGAAGGTCGCGATGGATACCGTTGGTATTGCCACAATGAATTTGAAACGGAGATTGATTCGCCCTTAAAATGCCATCAGATCGCGCGCGAATTTGAAACGCAAAGTGTAACTGGAATGGATTGGCAGTGTTTGACCCGCTTTACTGGCGAAATTCATTTAGGGGCATGCCTTGAAGCCGCCGATAGAAATATCGATCCTGAAAACTCCGATGATGTTCGGTGGTATTGTTGGAGTAAGCTTGCAAATCAAAGCCAGCTCAGTCGCTCTGAATGTCTGGCTCTTGCTTCTTCGATGAAAATTCAAGGCAATAGATTTAAGGCCAACTGGAACTGCATGAACAGAATCCAGTAGCCCTTTTATAATTGATTTAAAACATCAAGGCCGAGCTTCCAGCCGTCTCCTGCGCCGAGGGTGACAAACACATCGCCCTCTTTAAGCAAACCCAAAACTTTTTGAGTCGCTTTGTCGTCACGCAAGAAATACTGTGCACGCTCGTGCTTCATCTCTTGGGCAAGCTTTTCGCTGCTCACTCCAGGAATTGGAGCTTCTCCGGCCGCGTAAATATCTGTGAGCAAAACTTCATCCGCTTCTTTGAAAGCCGTTGTGAAATCATGCCAGCAATGTTGAGTTCTGGAATAACGATGCGGTTGGAAGAAAACCACCAAACGCTGTTTTGGATATTTTTCTCGAAACGCCTGAAGAACTGCGCGCACTTCTGTGGGATGGTGCCCGTAGTCGTCATAAACTTTGATACCGCGTTTTTCACCTTTAAAGTGGAAGCGACGGTCAACGCCTTCAAAGCGTTGCAAACCTTTAGCGCATGTTGCAAATGGAATTCCTGCGGCAACACCGGCGCAAATGGCAGCCACCGCATTCAAAGCATTGTGACGGCCAGGAACTTTAAGCTGGAATTCACCCACAAGATGTCTTGTGCCCAACAAACGGTCACTGCGATACAAAGAATAACTTCCTTGCTCACCGCTAAGAACTAAATCATTCTTTTCATCAAATCCGTAGAATAAAATACGCTTAGGGAAATTTTCAAAAATTTGGCGAATGATCGGATCATCGCCGCACGCAATCACTTTGCCATAGAATGGAACTTTCAAAGCAAAGTCATAGAAGTTCTTTTGCAGGTTTTCAAAAGTTTTAAAGTGATCTAAGTGATCAGAGTCCACGTTGGTGATGATGGCAATTTCTGGAGAAAGTTTATGGAAACTTCCATCAGATTCATCGGCTTCAGCAACAAGCCATTCTCCGGAACCCAACATCGCTGTGGATTTAATAAGTTCAAAACGACCACCGACGACGATTGTTGGACTTAAACCCGCCTCCAAGAAAATCGCTGAAGTCATGGATGTTGTCGTTGTTTTTCCGTGAGTTCCCGCCACCGCGATACCGCGTTTAATGCGCATAATTTCCGCCAGCGCTTCTGCACGAGGGATCAAGGGGATTTGTCTTGCGCGAGCTTCAGAGATTTCCGGATTTCCGTATTGAATCGCACTTGAGTAAACAACGACGTCGGCATCACCGACATTGGAAGAGGCGTGACCTTTAAAAACTTTAACGCCCAACTCTTTCAGTCGTTCCGTATTTGCATTTTCAGAGATGTCACTGCCAGAAACTTTTGCGCCGATATTGTGAAGCAGTTCCGCAAGACCACACATACCGATACCGCCGATACCTACGAAATGAAATTTGGCGTGTTGTAATTTCATTGCAATATTTCCTTTGCGATTGTTGTCGCCGCTTGAGGAATATAAAAAGACTTTATATTTTTGACCATCTGCTCACGCAATTCTTTATCATTGCGCAGCGATTGGATCTCAGAGATCAACCTAGCCGGAGTTAAATCTTTCTGCAAGATCATGCGCCCTGCATTTTTCGCAACCAAACTCTCCGCATTCTTTTGCTGATGATTGTCAGCTGCCGGAAGAGGAATGATGATCGGAATGATACCAAAAGCGGCGGCCTCGGCAATAGAACTAGCCCCCCCCCGACTGACGATGATATCCGCCCATTTATAGTACTTTGGCATGTCATAAATGAACTCATGAGGCTCGACCTCGCAAGGCGCCCCTTGATATTTGGCAGTCACAGTTTCGTAATCCCACTTGCCTAACTGATGAACAACAGAAAGATCTTTAACCCAATCACCACCAGACATAATGGCTTCGTTCAAACAGTAATTGATAACGCGAGATCCTTGGCTGCCGCCAAAAGACAAAAGATGAAATTTCTCATCTTTATGGGACTCGTGAACTGCATTTTCAATTTCTTCACGCACGGGCATTCCGACTTGAGTCACCTGATCATTTTTAAGATATTTTTTAGCTTCTGCAAAAACCACAAAACACTTATCAACGAAGCGAGCTAAAAGACGATTTGCCATTCCCGGCATGGCGTTGGGTTCCCAGATCGCTGTGTTAAAACCAATGGTGCTGGCTGCCAACACAAAAGGCCCCGAGGCATAACCTCCAACACCAATTACGTAAAGCGGCTTTAATTGCCCTAACAAACGGACAGACTGCCAAAGACCCACAGGAATTTTTAAAAGAGTTTTGATTCTTTCGATAGGACTTTTGACATTGAGCTTTCCGGATTCGATCAAGTGCAAAGGGAAACCTTCGCGAGGCACGATCTTGGATTCTAGGCCCATGGCCGTTCCAACAAAATGGACTTCAACAGTAGGATCTACTTTTTGAATCGCACGGGCAATCGCTATGCCCGGATAAATGTGTCCGCCGGTACCTCCACCTGCGATCACAATTGTTCTTTTAATCATGAATTCTTCACCTTCGATGTTGTCCAACGCGAGCCGAAGCGGCGGGAAAACTTATCTTCCTCAAATGAATTTTCAATATTGAGGATCAAACCAAACATAAAACAAAGTGAAACCAAAGAGCTTCCGCCGTAACTGAGAAAAGGCAGTGTTAAACCTTTCGTTGGCAGAAGTCCCATCACCACACCTGCATTGATAAAGACACTCAGACCAAAAGTCACTGACAAACCCAAAGCCATTGCTTTTTTAAAAGGCTCCTCAGCTTTCACTGCGATTTGAATTCCACGGAAAACGACAAAACCATAAAGAGCCAGTAACATCATAAAACCGATGAAACCCATCTCTTCACCGAATACTGCCAACGTAAAATCCGTGTGTGCCTCTGGAAGAAAGAACAACTTTCCTTGGCCTTGCCCTAGGCCCACACCTGTCAATCCACCCGAGTGAAAGCTCAGCATACTTTGAATCACTTGAAAGCCTTTTTGTGCGGGATCAGACCATGGATCTAAGAACGCAAGAACACGCGCACGACGATAAGGAACTGTCATGACCAAGAAATAAAATGCAGGAATCAAAACACCAAGAGCCGCAATGATATATTTCCACTGAAGACCAAAAGCGAAAAGCAAAGTCACGCCAACCATCAGGATGATTGCGAAAGTTCCGAAGTCAGGTTGTTTTAACAAAAGCCCCAGTGGTGCCACCATTGCAATAAGCAGCCAATGCCACTTCAATTTGGAAAGAAGATTTTCTCTTCTTACCAAGAGACTTGCAAACCACACACTGAAAGAAATTTTAAGAAGTTCACCGGGCTCAAAACGGATTCCCAGAGGAAGTTGAATCCAGCGCAATGCTCCCCCAACTCGTACACCCAAGCCAGGAACATACGTCGCAAGCACACCGAGTGTCGCTACAAACCACAAAGCCCATCCGTATTTTTCGATATAACGAAACGGGATGTGAATCGTACCGATCAAAACCGCAAACGCTACTAACGCAAAAATCAATTGTCGCTTAAAAAAGAAAAGTCCATCACCGTAGGACTCAATCGCGAAAATAAAACTGGAAGAGTAAACTTGAACGAGGCCGATCCCTAAAAGAGTGATGATGGCTAAAAACAAGCTGCTAGACAAATATCTCAACATAGTAGGACTCCCGAACTTTAGTATATTCAGAAGTCCTTTTTATCGTCCAATGCTACTGACAAGACTGGACTATTCGGAAATCACTTCTGCATCTGCATCTTGAGTCACTTCAGGCTTGTTTACTGGTGTCATCGGCTTCTTCGGAGCCACTGCTGCACGACGTCCCGCTGTTGAGCAGCAGTAAATCACGCCGGTTTGATCCGAAGAGTTCTTGTAGTTTGTGATAGAAAAGTTTTTGTTCGAGTCACAGCGACGAGCCATCTGCATGTTCAACTCAACATCCAAATCCGGAAAAAGATCTCCGCTAACAAACTCACAGTACATGCCTGTGCTAGCTGCCAATTTTTCACGTTGTTCTTGGCGAGCTTTAAACGCAGAAGAACATCCGGAAAGCAAAAGAACAGAAGATGTTAAAAGAATAAAAAGACGTTGAGACACGGGAGGCCCTCCTGGCATTGAAAAAGACCGCCCCTCTTGGGCGGTCTGATTGGACCGGCTTTCGCCGATCAATGAAACTTTCTCACGATTTCTTTAAAATAATCGCCGCGTTCTTCGAAACTGTCAAACATGTCAAAAGACGAACAACCTGGAGACAACAAAACTGTGTCACCGATTCTCGACTTTTGGTAAGCGATCAAGACCGCTTCTTCAAAAGTTCCGATCAAGAACGTTTCAGAGAAATCACCAAGGTCGCGGTTGATTCTCTCTTTCGCTTCCCCGACTAAGATCAAGGTCTTGACCTTTCTCTTAACGGCGTTGCGAAGAGGTTCGTAGTTCAAGTTCGTGTCTTTACCACCGGCGATCAAAATCACGTTTTCATCGAAAGTGTCCAATGCGCGAAGAACTGCGTGCACGTTTGTCGCCTTAGAGTCGTTGTAGAACAAAACTCCGCCGACTTTGCGCACGTATTCAATACGATGAGGAAGACCTGTGAAAGTATCGATCACTTTCTGAACCGCTTCACGAGTCGCACCGTGCTCGCGTGATGCCAAGATCGCTGCCATCACGTTTTCAACAGAATGCTTACCGCGCATTTTCATGTTCTTGATTGTGAAGCTTTCAATCTCTGGACCTGTGCGCACGCGGATTTCGTCTCCGATATTCACGGCACCACCGATGTTCATGATTTGTGGTTCCAAAGCTGGCTTGCGGGAGAAGTAGAAAATACGTCCACGTTGAACCGCTGGATCACGCGCCAATTCAACAACCGCGTTGTCATCAGCATTCAAGATGCTTGTTGTCGCTTGGTTTGTGTTTTTGAAGATACGTCTTTTTGCATTCACGTATTCTTCCATTGAGCGATAACGATCCAAATGGTTTTCAGCCAAGTTTGTGAAAACGATATTCATTGGATTGAAAGTATCGCAATGCTCAAGCATGAAGCTTGAAACTTCCGCGATCACCACTTGCGCTTTTTCATCTGAACGCAAGTAATCAACCAATGGCTTTTCATTCGCGCCACCGACCCAAGTTTTAATACCGGATTCTTTCAGGATCGCCTCTGTGATTTTCGCCACAGTCGTTTTGCCGTTTGTTCCAGTAAGACCAATGATCGGCTCTTTAATGAATCCCGCAGAGAATTCAAACTCTCCCGTGATTTTGATTCCTTGAGAACGTGCGTAATCAAAGATTTTCAAATTGCTTGGAACACCCGGAGACAAAATCACCAAGTCTTGAGCAATGAAAGTTTTTGGACTGTGACCACCCAATTCAAACTTGATTGGCAAATCACCTAATTGCTCCAACTGAGTTGAAAGCTCTGGCTTGGATTTGTGATCCGTCACCGTCACTTGAGCGCCGTGCTTAGTAAGAAAGTGCGCCAAAGACGCACCTGTTTTACCAAGACCGACGACAAGAATTCTTTTATCTTTTAATTCACTAAACTCTTTATACATTTGTTACCTCAACTTCAGAGTCGCAAGACTTAATACAGCTAATAAAATAGAAATAATCCAGAAACGCACAATGATCTTTGTTTCTGTTAAACCGCCTAATTCAAAGTGGTGATGAATCGGCGCCATTTTAAAGACCCTTTTCCCCGTCATTTTAAACGAAATCACCTGTGTGATAACGGACAATGCTTCCACCACGAAAACACCGCCTAAGACAACCATCAAAAGTTCATTTTGAGTGATCACCGCCATCGTTCCTAGAAATCCACCCAAGGAAAGTGAACCGACGTCCCCCATGAACACTTGCGCGGGATAGGCATTAAACCATAAGAACCCCATACCTGCGGCAACAATGGTTGCTGCGACTGGAGTTAACTCTCCCGCACCGACGACGTGAGGAATTTGCAAGTAAGAGGCGATCGAATAGTGACCTGTCACATAAGCAAAAAGTCCCAAGGTCGCAGCCGAGATCATCACTGGCACAATTGCGAGACCGTCCAAACCGTCTGTCAAATTCACGGCGTTGGCGGTTCCAACAACAACAAGAGCACCGAATAGAATATAGAAGTAACCGATATCCAAAGACACCGACTTCACAAATGGAATTGTCACAGCAGTGCTAAGTCCGTGGAAATGAACAAGGTATCCGATCACAGCTCCACTGATAAGAAACTCTCCAGCCAAACGGATTTTTCCGGAAAGTCCTTTGGAATTTTTCTTACTCACTTTGAGCCAGTCATCCATGTAACCGATCAAACCAAACCCCCAAGTGATGATGAGCACTGCCCACACCAAAGGATTCATCATATCCACCCACAACAAACATGGGATCAAAGTGGAAAGAAGAATCAGACCTCCACCCATTGTTGGCGTTCCGGCTTTTTTCTTGTGAGTTTGAGGGCCGTCATCACGAATACTTTGACCAAAGTGTTTCATCTGCAAACGTTTAATGAAGTGAGGACCCCACATCCAGCACAACAAAAACGCTGTGAAAAATGAGATGAAAGTACGAACGGTGATGTACCGAAAAACGTTCAGTGGCGAAAACTGATCCGCCATCGAATAAAGCCATTGATAAAGCATGCTGCGATGATCCCCTGTTGTGACCTATAAATTTAAATTTGCTAGGAACTTAAAGGGTTTAGCACATCTGCTTTTGTAAATGCAAGGAAAAGTTAATAAGTCATTGATTTTATTAAGTATTTTTGAAAATTGTGAGATATGACAGAGGTCATGTTCAGCCTCTCGCAAAGTGGTAGAATCACAGTGTAAAGGAGGCTCCATGAAAATGGCTCTTAAAGATCATATGACTCGAAAAATTGTAACCGTCAGTCAGGATGCGACGGCAGCTGAGGCTTATCGTTTGATGACGAATTATTGGATTCGTCATTTGCCGGTGATGGATGCAGAGGAAGAGTATATCGTCGGAATGCTTTCAGACAGAGACTTGCTTAGAACTCCGGGACCAGAAACAAAGGTTCAGCAGTTGATGAGCTCGCCCATAAAAACTTTCAGCATCGAAACGCCTATTCGAGATGTTGTCGACGCAATGATTGAAGAAAAAGTTTCGGCCTTCTTGATTACGAAAAATGACGAAGTTGTCGGTATTGTTACTTCGGAAGATTTGTTGGTTCTTTTAGATCAAATCTTAAAACGTGATGACGACACGATGACTTGGAGTTTGAGCGAGATCTTTACCAATCCCGCTTTGCAACGAGCCGCCTACTTGGTTGGCCAAGCCGGAATTTAGTAACCCACTCCGACAGAGACGGTATTTTGATAGTCATTCTTTGACATATCAGCGCCGTCTCTGAAAATCACAGTCGAGCTGACATTCACTGAGATAGGCCCCAACTTCACACCAAGAGACGCACCTGCATAAGGATTGTATTTAACGGGTTCTTCTTTGGTGGTCTCAACTCCACCTGAAGTTTCTTTGCGGATTTCTTTTGTCGCTTGTCCACCAAGTCGCCCCGTCGCGAAGAAAAAATTATTAAATCGATATGTCGAGCGCACACCGAGTTTTAATTTTTCATCTTCCGTTCTGATTTTTTCAGGAGCTGTTGAGAAGTCCTCCGTGTCAGAGGCTTTCGTGTATTCAAGTTCCCCGGAAATCAAATCCGTTCCCGCCGTGAGACGCGCACCGTACATCAAGCGTGTATTGAGATGCGGAGATGGATAATCGCGATAGACAGTTTCATAACCATAAAGAGGTTCAAGCTGATAGCCCGCACCTTTAGAAAGAGTGAACGAAGCTGCAGAGGAAATACTTCCGGAAATCAAAAATAAACCTACAACGAACCACTTTGCGTTTTTGAACTGCACACGCCCTCCTACGAACTAAATATATTGTTATTTTACATCGAGTCAGCCATTGGAGCAACGTGAGCGCAATTGTTGGACCTTAGCCTTATATTTTCATATAATAAAGCTTATGGATGCAGTAGATCTTCAATTTTTGCGAATGGCGAATGAGCTTCTTGAGAAGCCGAGTCTCACGGCGCGGATTGCGGCGAAGGTGGGAGCTCCGGTTGAGAAGGGTCTGACTCTTTTGCCTAAGAAAATTCAGTCAACTGTTCATAAGGCGACGGAGAAATCTATTCATGTGGCTTTTGAAGTCGCTGCTTCTACGATGGAAAAAAACCATGGCAAAGAGTCGAACAACTTTGCGCACAAGGCGATGGTGGCTGGCACTGGCGGGCTTGGTGGATTTTTTGGGCCGTTAGCTTTGGCCGTAGAACTTCCAATTTCTACAACACTGATCATGCGTTCGATTATTGATATTGCGCAAAGTGAAGGTGAAGACATCAGCGATCCCGAAACAAAGTTTGCTTGCCTGGAAGTTTTTGCCTTTGGTGGATATTCGACCTCGGATGACGCGGCAGGATCGGGATATCTGATGACTCGCGCGGCTTTAGCAAAAACGTTTACGGATGCCGCAAAAGTTTTTATTGAAAGAGGTATTGCCAATGAAAGCGCGCCTCTTCTTGTCCGGCTTCTTGCGAGCATTGCTTCTCGATTTCAATTGGTCGTTACGGAAAAAGTGGCGGCACAGATGATGCCTTTCATCGGCGCATTGGGTGGCGCTGGTATTAACGTTATCTTTATGAATCACTTTCAAGATATGGCACGAGGGCACTTTATCGTGCGCCGACTTGAGCGCAAGTATGGCGTTGCGGAAGTTCAACGCCAGTACTTGGAAATCAAAATCTAATTTCTTTTCCCAGATTTCTTAGAATTCTTCAAAGTCGCATTCTGTAAAAGCTGTTCCCACACGGCGCGCGCCATAGGCCCCATAGGTTTGTGCTTAATGCGCATGATATGTAGATCCAACGTAAAAGGTTTTATATTTTCGTCGCGAATCTCTACCAAATGACCTTTTTTTAGATCGGTTTCAACTTCATTGCGTGCAAGCCGTCCCCAACCAAAACCATTGACGATCATTTTGTGTTTCAAACTGTGATCCGTCACAAAACATTTTTTGGAATCCGCCACGAAACCTTTTGCATCCTTAAGAAGACTGCTCTTATCACCTTGCGAAAGAACGATCACTTGAGGACAGGTCTTTAAAGATTTGTACGTCAGGCCCGGATGCTTTTTTGCCAAAGTTTTTGCAATCACCGGAATCATTTCAATTCGATCAAAAGGCACACTCTCAATTTTGTCGTTATCAGAGGACTTTGTAGAGATGGAAAAATCTGCCTCACCAGAAAGCAACAACTCTTCTCCGACGGTCATGATCTCAGAACGAAAAGTCATTTCGGTGGGATGCTTGCTTAAAACTGTCTCTTGAAAAATCCCTGTTAAAACTTCAAAACGGACTAACGGATCTAAAACAATCGTTAAAAAGGGTTCAACTTTTTTGGATCCCAATTCTGTTCCGACGGTCTTGAGTTCTCGAAACGAATAAAGACATTGCTTCGCCCAGTTGTAAAAAACCAAACCTTCCGGAGTAAGCTTTGGCCGATACTCTTCGCGGTTAAAAAGCTGCAGATCAAATTCTTCTTCGAGCTTTTTAATAGCGACACTCAAACTTGGCTGCGTCTTGTGTAAATGTTCCGAGGCCGCCTTAAAACTGCCCTTTTCTACGATCATTTCTAACGTCTCAAGCTGATCTATGGTCAAAACAGACCTCCCTCTGAAAACCCTTAAACTATATTAATATAATTTATATAGAACATAGAAACTAAATAATTTCTTTCAATACGGAAAAAGCCGATACTAGATTCATCAGGAGGCTTTTATGCTTACAATCAGAAAATCCAACGACAGAGGCCTTGCGGAACATGGATGGCTTAAATCCCGCCACACTTTTTCTTTCGCTGAGTATTACGATCCCCAACACATGGGCTTTGGCCCTTTGCGTGTGATCAATGAAGACCGCATCGCCGGCGGCACGGGATTCGACACTCATCCACATAGAGATATGGAAATCATTTCTTATGTGATCTCCGGTGGCCTTCGCCATAGAGACTCCATGGGAAATGTCACGGTGATTAAACCGGGTGAAGTGCAACGCATGAGTGCCGGTACAGGAGTCATGCACTCGGAGTACAACGATCAAGATAAGGATGAAACGCATTTCTTCCAAATCTGGATCACGCCGGAAAAACGCGGAGTGAAACCTGGCTATGGTCAGAAGTCCTTCGAGAAAGAATTAAACTCGCAAAAGCTTGTGCATGTGATTTCTAAAGACGGAGTGAATGGTTCCATTGATATCAACCAAGATGCCAATGTGTATATTTCCCGTCTTAAAAAATCCGAAGATTTAGACTTTAAAGTTCCTGCAGGTCGTAAGCTTTGGCTGCAACTTGTGAAGGGCTCTGTGCAAGTCAATGGTGAGGCAATTCAAACCGGTGATGCGATCGCAGCTACTGACATCTCAACTGCCGCTATCACTGCTTCAGAAGATTCAGAAATGATTCTTTTTGATCTTCCAGCTTAATTTCTTCAATCAGCGCGGGTGACAAGCCCGCGCTTTCTTTACTCTAATGGTAAATGAATTGTGAACTCAGAGCCTTGGCCTATTTGGCTTGTCGCAAAGATATGGCCGCCGTGAGCCTCAACAATTGTTTTTGCAATCGCAAGTCCTAATCCAAACCCTGATTTTCCAGGCGATCTCGCAGCATCAGCGCGATAGAAAGGCTCAAAGATGTGCGGCAAATCTTTTTCGGCAATACCGACACCGTCGTCTTTCACTCTTAGAACGCAGTCGCCTTTTTCTAAATTCAACGTCACGACAATCGGTGCAGATTGAGGTTTTGCATATTTAATCGCATTCTCAATTAAATTTCTTAGCACACGCTCGATTTGCATTGGATCAATCACGATCGACACATTTTCAGGATTTTCTAGACGAACTCCAGGAGCGGAGTCTTTATAATCCTCCACCACGTGAGTCACAAGTTCCGTTAAATCTGTCGGAGATTTTTTTAATGACGAAGCTCCCTCACGCAAGCGGTAGGATTCCAAAATTTCCGAAACAAGTTCGTCCATCTTTTTAAGGTCATCTTTAATAGATCCCTTGATTGTTTCGTCTTTTAATAAATCAACGGCCACACCCACGCGAGTTAAGGGACTGCGCAGCTCGTGACTGACGTCTCTTAGAAGCTGTTCTTTCGCGGCAACCATTTTCTCAAGTCCGTCAGCCATATTATTAAATGCTTCACCAAGAACTTGGAACTCCCCGCCCTGGCGAGTTTTAATGCGGTATTTTAAATCCCCCATCGAGATTCTCTTTACACCTGTCATAAGAACTTTGATCGGCGACATCATCCAACGAATCGTCAAAAAGCTCATGATCAGAATTAAGAAAATAAATCCAGCCACAGCCACGAATGGAAACGCAAAACCGCGAGGGATTTCTTTGGCTGAGACAAACCACGCTGTACGTGGCGACGCCCCTTTAAGTTCCGCAAAGAAATATTCGTGATGTTTTCCAACGGCCACCTTGGGAGAATAATGTTCATCTTCTTTTTCTATCTCAGAAAAACTAGGAAGTCCTTTTTGATCTGCTAAGTTTTCAAATCCTTCGACACGGACATAAAGATTTAGATCTTTATACAGATCTTCGATGCCTTTTTCATTCAGCGAAGAATTTAACTTTTGCTGAAGAGCTGAAAGATAAAAAACCGCATTCTTTTCTGCCACTGGAGAAAAACCATGATCGGGTTTTAAAGAATGAACCAACCAGCCAAGGCCGCCAATGATAAGAACAGCCGTCAGCATAAACGTAAAGAAGATCCGGAAAAGAAGCTTTTTCTTTAGGCGATGTTTCTTATGATGGTGTTTGTAAGCGTCACGATGACGATGATGTGTTCTCACAGAACTTCCTCCACAGGAGCAATAAAGCAGTATCCTTCACCCCATACGGTTCTTAAAAACACAGGCAACCTCGCTGGGTCTTTAAGTTTTTGACGAAGACGACTGATCGCCACATCGATACTGCGATTGTAAGCTTCCCAATCCACGCCGCGCAGATCATCCATAATACGATCGCGAGAAAGACTTTGCCCGGGATGCGACATCAGCAGTTTTAAAAGTTCATACTCATGGGTACTGAGATTTAAATTCTGACCCTCAAGGAAAGCCGCTCGCAACTGCGTATCTAAAAGCAGACTGCCTGATTTTAATTTTCCTGAAGAAGACGAAGAGGATTTTTTTGAACGACGAATCAGGCTTTTAATTCTTGCAACCAACTCGCGAGCTTCAAAAGGTTTTGGTAGATAATCGTCAACACCCAACTCAAGACCAAGAACCTTGTCGGAAGTTTCTCCACGCGCTGTGAGCATTAAGATCGGCACTTCACTAAAACTGCGAATTTTTTTACAAACCTCAAAGCCGTCCATCTCCGGCAACATCACATCCAAAATAATCGCATCGATTTTATCTTTCTTAAGAAGTTGCAAACCTTCTGATGGCAATATTGATTGCACGATCTGCAGTTCAAACTGATTGAAATACTGCTTTAGAAGTTCACCTAATTTTTGATCGTCATCGATCAGAAGTATGCGATTCATAGGCCCATCATAATCCAAAAGCTCTTGGCGCTAAAGGCTTTTTCCCAAGATAATCAAGCAGTTACAATTTGTTACAATCATTAACACCTCAGAAACCACCTTGGCTCCCAAATCACCTACACTGATTTCAGAAATCAACCACTACGGAGGATATAATTATGAGACATCATCACCATCACCACCATCATTACAGAAGAAGATGGCCCAAGGTTTTAGGAATTCTTTTTGCGATTGGCAGTGTCGGCTTCCTAGCTGGTTGCCATAAAAGTCCTGAAGAACGCATGACCGCGATCAGTGAGAAAATCGCTGATAAACTTGATTTTAATGCTCAACAAAAAGCTTTGCTCACAGATATCACTTCAGAACTTAAGAAAGATTTTGCTGAAGAAAAAAATCTGCGCAAGTCGATGAAAGACGATTTCAAAAGCATGATTCTGGCCGACGATCTTGATAAAGCCAAAATCAAAGAGCACATCAAAGCTCGCCAAGAACGTATGAATTCTAAAATCGATAAATATCTGAATAAGGTGGCAGCTCTTCATAAGACTCTGACACCGGAACAGAAAAAAGAATTGATTGATAAGATCGAAAAATTCCAACACAGATGGGAGTAGGCTTATGTACCTAGCTCTCTTTGCAAGTACGCCGGAGTCTTTTAAAACTCCGCGTACTTCGACATCTACTGTTTCTCCGAAAAGTCCAAAGGCTCACAAGGAAAAACGAAGCGTTCAAGCTTTGTCCCTCGTGAGGCTTTTACCACCGCAATATCCCCCGCTTTCAGATATTGTGCTAGATCCTGTCCGGAAGCGTCCTTAAAGTCTTTTTCGATCAAAGTGGGATTTTGATATCCCACTTTGCTCAAACCGCGAGAGAACGCTTCATAGTCATCACCGATAAAATAAACTTTATCAAAACCCGCAGCGCCGACCCACGTTCCCAGTTCTTCATGCAAAGATGCGGAAGCAGAACCCAGTTCACGCATTTGCCCAAAAACACCGACTTTACGACCAGACACTGTGAGAAGTTTCATATTGTCGATCAAAGCTTTCATACTGTCGGGATTGGCATTGTAAGCATCAAAGATCATCTGTGCGCCGGATTTTAGATGCACAAGCTGATTGCGTCCCCAATTTGTTTTACATTCAGGAAGGCCTTTCCAGATTTCCTCTGGAGTCATTCCTGCCGCAAGCCCCAAAGACGCCGCCGCCATAAGATTCGTTAAGTTTTGTGAACCAAACACTTGCACGACGGCAGCACCTTCTTTACCGCCGATCTTTCCTTTCACGGAAAGTTCACTCATCGTCATGGAACTGATCATCAAGTGCACATCGGCACGAGGATCTTCGGAAGAAAACGTCATGAGTTTTGAATGATCATACTTTTCACAAGCCTTCACATACATATTATGAGTTTGCTCATTGTCGAGATTATAGATGCGAATGGTGTTTGGACCAGCTGCTTCGTAAATTTCTTCTTTGGCTTCAGCGACTTTTTCAATCGTGCCAAAAAATTCCATGTGTGCGCGTCCCACCATCGTGCAGACAACAACGTCAGGCTCTGCAATGTGAACCAACTCTGTGAGCTCGCCCGCATGATTCATTCCCATTTCAACAATCGCCACATCTTTAGTTGGTGGCAGTTGCAAAAGTGTAAACGGAACACCCCAATGATTGTTAAAGCTTCCTTTGTTGTAGTGAACGTTCAATGTCGTTCCTAACAAAGCAGCTGTAAACTCTTTTGTCGTGGTTTTTCCGTTAGAACCTGTGATTCCTAAAACTTTTGCGTGAGATTCACGACGAGCCCAAGTCCCCAAACGCTGCAAAGCTTTCAAAGTATCAGGCACTTTCAGAATCGTGACTTGGCCCTTCAGCTTTTGCACTTGCTCGTTTTCTTCGTGCACAAGAAGACCTGTGGCCCCTTGTTGAACTGCCTTTTCTAAAAACTGATGCGCATCAAAAGCGTCCCCTTTTAGAGGAATAAAAAGCTGTCCTTTTAAATCCGCGCGTGTATCTGTTCCGATTCCCGCAAAATTCTTTTCAACAAGGCTGAGCGTTTGTGCTCCCGTGGCCCTGACAATGGTTTGCACGTCCATGGCTCTCATTGTTTTTATCTCCCTTGCAAAGCCTCTTCTGCCACTTTCACGTCGCTAAAAGGAAATTTGTCTTTGCCTATAATCTGATAATCTTCGTGCCCTTTGCCTGCGATGAGAATGACATCGCCAGGTTGAGCTTTTTGAATAGTTTGATGAATGGCTTCCTTGCGATCCACGATCACGGAAGTCTTGGCTTTATCAGCCCCCGCGACTCCAACCAAAATATCTTTGATAATCGCTTGCGGATCTTCGGTGCGCGGATTGTCCGAAGTGATCACGACTTGGTCAGAGTATTTTAAAGACATCTGTGCCATCAAAGGACGCTTGCCTTTATCGCGATCTCCGCCGCAACCAAAGATTGTCCAGATGCGTGCAGAAGATTTTAAATTCTCACGCACAGTGCGAATCGCCGTTAGAACATTTTCCAGAGCATCCGGAGAATGCGCATAATCCACAAAAATAGAAAGATTTTGATCGTTCGGAACAGACTGCAAACGTCCTGGCACTCCGGTGAATTTATTAAGCGCCGAAATACAAACTGACAAAGGCAATCCCGCAGAAAGCCCTGCGCCCAAAGCCGCTAATGCATTCATCACGTTGTGAATTCCTGACATCGGCAGATGAACTTCACCTTCTCCCAAGGGAGTTTGCACTTTAAAATGCGTCAGCGCGAAATCCATTTTTAGAATTTCATAGCGAATGTCAGAATCACTGGCTCCATAAGTCCAAAGAACTGCCGGGTCTGCCACGCGCAATCGGCGGCCATATTTATCTGCCGTGTTGATTATGGCGTAACAAGGACGCTTTTCCGTCTTCCACAAAAGATCCGTGAAAAGCCTTTGCTTGGCTTCAAGATAGTGATCCATGGTGCCGTGATAATCGAGATGATCGCGTGTGAGATTTGTAAAGATCACGGTGTTAAAGGGAACACTATCAACGCGCTTCTGATCCAAAGCGTGTGAGGAGACTTCCATCGCCACGGCCAGTGCTCCCTCAGAACGAAACTCACGTAAACGCTTTTGCAAAAAGATGGGATCCGGTGTTGTCATCTCCGAAGGCCAAACTTTATCGCCTAAATGATGATTCACAGTTCCGATCACTCCGGTAGGAATACGGCCCTCGTTTAAAATCGCTTCTGTCATGTAAGTCACAGAAGTTTTTCCGTTGGTTCCCGTCACACCGACACAGAAAAGTTCCTGGCCTGGATCGAGATAAAACCGACTCGCTAAAATATCCAAAGCCTCGCGCGTATTAGGAACTTGCAAAACAAAACCAGAAAACTCTGTAGGAACCGTAGTGCGATCTTCGACAACAAGAGCTGCCGCTCCTTTGGCGATCGCATCGTGAATAAAACTATGTCCATCAAGCTTGCTGCCGCGAATTGCAACAAAAACCGATCCCGGCACAACCATGCGCGCATCGTTAAAAATCCCAGAGAGCTCTACATCTTGCGGAAGAGACTCTTCAGGAAGGCCAGAAAAGACAGAAAATAATTGGTTTAGCTTCATAGACTCGCTAGAAAGAATAGCGTATGACTGAGTTATGAGACAACTCGGAAAGATACATTGCCAAGAAATAAATAATGACGATAACGCGCCTTGGGTGCTCTTTTTTCACGGCTTTGGCGCCGACTGCAATGACCTGTTTTCTTTAGGAGAAATGATCTCCACCAAGCAAACATACAACTGGCTTTTCCCGAATGGAATTTTGGAAGTTCCTATTGGCCCCGCTTGGATGGGACGCGCATGGTGGACGATTGATATGATGGAAATCCAGCGAGCTGCAGAGCGTGGGGAACACCGCGACTTCAGCAATGATACGCCGAAAGGTCTTCCGAAAGCTTACGATGCTGCCATGGAAATGATCCGTCAGCTTAAAGTTCCTTGGAATCAAATTGTTTTAGGCGGTTTTAGTCAGGGAGCCATGCTCGCCACAGAACTTTATTTGCGTGCACCGGAAACTCCCAAAGGTCTTGTGATTATGTCGGGAACTCTTTTGCACCAAGAAGAGTGGAAAAAATTAGCTCCAAATCGCGCTGGCCAACGTTTCTTCCAAAGTCATGGCGAAATGGACCCTGTTTTAGGAATCAAACAAGCTCGCCAGCTTGAAACTTTGCTCACGCAAGCCGGAATGAAAGGCTCTTTGCAAAGTTTCCGTGGAGGACACGAAATCCCCACGCAAACTATTATGAAAATCGGCGAATACTTAAATAATATTTAATTCATTTTCTGCAGAAGCGGCCCCATCCACTCTTTGAGGGGCTTTGCTTGAAATCCTTCGGCTTTGGCTTTCTCGACGTTCATAAACCAATCCGAAGGAATGCCAAACGGAGACCAAGCTTCTTCTGAGGGTTCCTTTAAAAGGTTGGCTTTTTTACCAGTCATCTTTTCAATCATTCCAACGAGATCACCGAGTTTTAAAACATCTTCTGATGCAAAATTGAAAATTCCTTCGCGTCTTCCATGAATCAACCACAGCAAAGATCTTGCGGCATCTTCAGAAGTGATAAATGAAAAACGCGCTTCTAAGTTCGGATAATAAATTGGAGAACCCTCTTTGACTCTCTTCACTTGATTATACAATCGCAAAGTATAGTCGTCTTCGCCGACAACGACAGGGAAACGCGCAAAGGCCCATTTAAAAAAGTTTTGATTCGCGAAAACATTTTCTGCGGATCTTTTTCCTTCGGCGTATTCTTCCATCGGGTTTTTTGGAGTTTGCGCGTGGTACATGAACGGATTCACTTCTTCTTCACGAAGATTTGCGCCCCAATTGTAAACGGACATTGTCGAAGTCATAATGTAGAACGGAGTCTTCTCCGCAAAGATCTCAACAGCGGCCTTCGCTTGTTCCGCATTCATGCACACTTGATCAACCACGACATCGAACTTAAGTCTGTCGACAGCTTTAACAAGCTCTGACTTATTGTTACGATCTGCCTTTAGACGATGCACTTTGGCGCCGAAATCGTCTTCCACTTGCCCGCGAGAGACTATCCAGATTTCATGTCCTTCGTTGATTAAAGAATGAACCAATCTTTTTCCAAAATATCTTGTGCCACCGATAACGAGAACTTTCATTTTTTACAATCCTTGTTCTTTTTGCAGAGTTAAAACACGTGCCCGAATATCCGCCGCCTGCTCTTTGAAGGTTTTGATATCTGTTCCTTGCAAATACTTTTCAATCAGTTTTGCTTCTGACAATTCAAAATCACGATAGATATAGCGCATGCCAAAATCATGCTTCTGTGGAGTTTTCAAATGCCTTTGCAGTTGCACCCACATCGTCACCAAACGCTGATAAAAAATAAAACTATCGATGAATTTTCCGCGCTCCGCTTCTTTCAAAAAAGTGCGGTACAGGACTTCAAAACGGGCGATCCAGTTTTTAAAATCCAGGTTCTTAGGCGTTTCATATTTGGGCGCCTTCGAAGCCTCTTTTAAAATATTCTTTTTATCAAAAAGAATGACGGGGTCTCCGTGCCGATCCGTATTGAAAAACTCCTGATAGTCTTGAGGATTCAAACTTTGAAAAACACCGGCATCGATATAGTAAGTTTCAGGCCCCTCATCAAAAACATAAAATTTTTGCGCAAAGTTTTTCCAAGGGGAATCTTCGACTTTCCAAACATGGCTCACGGAGGAAATAACAGGCAGTGCCTTTTCAATTTGCTGAAAAACGATGCCAGGATTTTCACAAATCGCAACGATGTCCGTATCGGAAAGATCGTCTTCAAATCCGGTTGCCGTAGAACCACCAAGCCAAGCTGCTTGGATTTGCGGATGCGCTTCCAGCGCTTCTTTCAGGGTTTTGACAATATGGTCTTTAGAGAAAAGAGTTTCCATAAAAGAATTATGTCAGCCATCCGACAACTTGGTACTTGTCTTTTAAAGTATCAATTCGTGAGACCGAAAGTGATATATAACAATCCGTTTGCTCGTTTACACCGAACAGAAAAACCTTTTACGTTGAAGAACGGGACTTGATGTTTGGCCGCATTGGGGACGAAAATTGCTCCGATGGTAAAGCTATTTCGTTCTGTTTTTAAGTCTGACAAAGAAAACTATAAAGCCACCAACTTACCTGCATCCCTGGAGTTTGGAAATGGCGTGATCTTTGGCCATATTTATAAAATTTCGGAAAAAGGTTTTGTGATGTTCACGCCGTTTTCAGTCGCGGATCTTCCTGCAAAGATTGCAGTGCTTATCAAAATTCAGGATCAGTATCTGCCCGCCACCGTTTTAAAAGTCAGCAAAAGTGCTATCGTCTGTGAGTTTATTGAAAACCTTCAGCCCGAGAAACTGACTTCTTTGCTTTCTAAAAAGGCTTAAGTCAGTTCGGCCAAAACATCCCAGCCAAACTTTTCAAGCTTGGCATCACCAATGCCGTACACGGAGCGCATTTCATCAAGACTGCGTGGATTTTTAATCGCCAGATGTTTTAAAGTCTGATCACTGAAAACCACAAAGGCCGGAGCATCGAGCTCTTTGGCTTTTTCTTTGCGCCATTTTTTAAGCTTCTCAAAACGCTCTTCTTGAACATCATCAAGCTCAAGATCAGAAGCCTTGGACTTTTTCGTTTTCTTTAAAGTGGATTTGATCACTTCCAAAGTTTGATCCAGCTTCACAAACGGTGTGATCGGCTTTAAAACACGACGAGATGATTTCGGATCGCAAGAATCACAATGCCCACAGCGCTCGATGCGTTGGGAATCTTTATAATACGTCAAGATCTCTGCGTGACGGCACTCGCCGCCCTCAGCATAGTTCACTAAAGCATCGAGGTTGCGCCAACGGGCACTTTTGATTTCTTCAGGTGCTTCGGAATTATGAATGAAATAAGACTGCAAACCTTTGTCTTTTTTCGAATACAAGGTCAGACATGTGGACTCATCACCGTCACGACCACCGCGCCCCATCTCTTGATAAAGAGCATCAATGTTTGCAGGAATTTGGTAATGCACCACCAAACGCACATCCGGTTGGTCAATGCCCATACCGAATGCATTTGTCGCCACAAGAATTCTTAAGTCACCATGGGCATAAGCATCTTGAGTTTGCGCTCTTGTTTCAGCAGAAAGTCCTGCGTGATAAAAACCCACTTGCGCAAATTTCTTTTCTAACAAAACCGCTATCGACTCTGTGATCTTCCGAGTTCCGCAGTAAACGATGATTCTTCCTGACGGTGTGTTCTTAATACTTTGTAAAAGAAAATCCACTTTCGCGTCTTCGTTTTCACAAAGCTCTACTTGATAATACAAATTAGAACGATAAAACCCGTGGACCATGCGCTCAGGCTTTTGCAGGTTTAACTGTTTGGAAATATCGTCCAACACCGTAGGAGTCGCCGACGCCGTCAAAGCCAGAACCGGAACATGCGGACACAGTTTTTTAAGAATGCTTAACTGCGCATACTCTTCACGGAAGTCATGACCCCATTGCGAAACACAGTGCGCTTCATCGACAGCAAACAAACCGATTTGGCGTTGCTGAATCCATTTTTGGAAGCCTTCTTTTTGCGCACGCTCTGGAGATAAATACAAAACAAAGGCACCGCCTTTATTGAGCTCTGCAAAGACTTCTCTTTTTTCATCGTCGGATTGGCCGGAGTGCAAACAGCCCGCAGGAATACCGTGTCTTTGCAGTGCCATCACTTGATCTTTCATCAAAGCGATCAATGGTGAAATCACGACAACCAATTTTTGCAAATGAACTGCGGGATACTGATAACACAAAGACTTTCCGCCTCCGGTAGGCAAAACGGCAAGAACGTCTTTTTTAGCAAGAACAGCGTCGATGATTTCCTTTTGTCCGCGACGAAACTGCGACAAATTGAAATACTTTTTAAGAATATCCGTATCAGGAACCACAACGTCTGCTTGCATACCAGCCACTTTCATTCAAGGTTGCAAAGAGAGCAATAAGAATCCCGGCGAGGATCATCTTATCGCTCCTTGGCAATTTCAATTTCAACTTAGAAGAGGCTTTGCAAGCGTGTGACCAGAGTTAAAAACCTTGCGAACCCCTTGACTTCTTACCTCGGGGTCCGAATCGCGAATTTTTATTTTAAAATGACGGTGACTTCTTTGCTCTCTGGAAGTGGAGAACCGACATTCGGAGAGACTTCATTGACTGTGCCCTGACCGATAAATTTCACTTTGATATCTTGGCCATTGATACGACGAAGAACTTCACGTGTGGTCATGTTCATAAAGTTAGGAACTGTTTCTCCCGTTGCAACCGCAGTGACCTTGTCCAACTCTGCCGCAGTTAAAACTTCTTTCGGTTGAACTTTTGGAATTGGTTTTGTTTCCGCGGCGATCTTACGGAGTTTTGGATTCACCGTAGATTCTTCAGCCATCGGAAGTGGCGCAATACCTTCTTTACGAACAGCGTATGAGGCCATGCGCGAAAATAGAGGAGCCGCTACCGTCGCACCGTAATAAGCTTTTCTTGGAGAATCGACTGCGATGTAAATCACAAACTTCGGATCATTAGCTGGAATAAATCCACCGAAGCTAGAAACATAAGCGCCTTTAAGATAACCACGTCCATTCGGATTTACCTTTTGCGCCGTTCCTGTTTTACCACCGACCATAAATCCATCAACACGCGCATTTCCACCAGTTCCGCCTTTCGTCGTCACACCGACAAGCATCGCGCGCATTTGTGCTGCTTGCTCTGGAGTTAACACACGACGGATCGGCTTCACAGGAGTTTCCGTTAGGATTCCCGTTTCCGCATCACGAACTGATTGAACGATGTAGGGCGTATTTAAAACGCCACCGTTGGCGATCGCTGCAAACGCATTGGCCATCTGCAAAGGAGTGACAGAGATACCATGACCAAAAGAAATATTACTTAATAAATGCTGACGCCAAGGAAGAGCTTGCACCATACCGCGCGCTTCCCCCGGAAGATCCGCACCCAATCTTTGACCGAAACCAAAATCCAAAAGACCTTGGCGCAGACGATCGGCTCCCATTTTGAAAGCGATCTTGGTTGTTCCGACATTCGATGACACAGCAAGAATTTCTGAAACTGTAAGGTCTTCAAATTTTTCTTTGGTTTCGGCCTCTCTGATAATACGGTCGCCGACTTTAAAGCTTCCTTTTTCACAGTAGAACTTTGTGTTTGGTTGCACCAAGGAATCGCGAAGAGCCGATGCAATCACAAAGGTCTTCATTGTCGAACCTGGCTCAAAAGCATCTGTCACAATTTTATTACGACGGTACTCTGCCTGAGCTTTACCCGCTTTATTTACATCGAACGTAGGTGCTGAAGCCAAAGCTAAAACCGCCGAAGTCTTTGCATCTAAAATAACGCCAACCGCATGATCGGCTTCAAACGTCGAAACCGCGTTTGCAAGTTCACTTTCAAGACGGTATTGCAGTTCTGAATCCACTGTCAGACGCAGTTCATTTCCCTCAGGATTTTCAATGAACATAAGCCCGTCGTTGATCAGAGGTCTTCCACGCGCATCACGTTTCACGGAAACTTTCTTTTGGTTGCCCGCAAGAATTTGATTGTAACCAAGTTCCAAGCCTTCAAGTCCTTGGCCTTCACTGCCTAAGAATCCCAAAGTCTGCGCAAGCAAAGTTTCATTCGGGTAAACGCGGCGCCACTCTTCAACAAAAGAAAGACCGCGCATGTCCCAAGATTTGATTTCATCAGCTTTGTCTTGTTCCAACATTCTTTGAATCCACACAAAACGACGGCTGCCGTCTTTGATTTTTGTGTAAACGGATTCATAAGATTGGTTTAAAACTTTGGACAATTTTTTTGCCGCGAGTTTTTTATTCTCTAAAATTTTTGGATCGGCATACAACGAGTACGCCGTTGTCGACATCGCTAGATCACGACCATTGCTATCCACAATCGCTCCCCGGCGGGCTTGCAAGGTTACTTTGGTTTGAAACTGGCGATTCTGCAAAGAGTTCAAACGATCATTCGGCAAGAATTGCAAATAACCGGCACGCAAGATCAGCATCGACCACAGAGCTAAAATACCTACAAAGATAACAACAATACGTGATTTCAATTACAGATCCTTTTTCGCAATACCTTTGTTCACAACTTTATCCACTTCTTCCGAAAGGGCTCCGCTCAGATGAATGATCTGATTGGCCTGAACTTTTTTAAGAGTGAACTTTTGTTGAGCGACGCTGTCCAAAAGCTGCGGGCGCGTGATTTTCGCTAAGGCGATTTCTTTCACGCGTTTTTCTTCCCACACTTTTTTATGTTCGCGAGTGAGTTTAAGAACGCTGTAACCCATGCGACGTTCTTCCATCTGCAAGAAGACGATAGAAAACAAAGTTGCGATGATAAGTAGAATACTGAAAAAAGGCTTTAACTGCCTAAAGTTTTCCGAGCTCATCCTGAGCACTCCTCTCGAAGATTCTTAGCTTCGCCGAACGCGAGCGAGAATTTCTGTCACACTCTTCCTGAGTGGGAACAATTACTTTTTTATTCACAGCTCTTCCAAGATTCTCCGAACCTTTGAAGATGTTTTTCACGATACGGTCTTCCAGCGAATGAAACGAGATCACAGCCAAACGACCGCCGGGATTCAAAGCGTTGATCATCGCAGGGATCGCCTGCTCAACCACTTCCAGCTCTGAATTCACTGCCAATCGCAATGCCATAAAATATTTCGTCGCGGGATGAAAGCCTTTGATTTGCCATCCATCCACGCGCTCAATAAGACCCGCAAGTTGTTTCGTTGATTGAAATGCCTTTTCTTTACGATCATGAACGATCGCGCGCACGACACGAGCCGGGCGATGGACTTCGCCGTACTCTTTGAAGATTCGAATGAGTTCTTCCTCAGAAGCCGTATTAATTAGCATCTCAGCCGTCAATCCTTGTTGCTGATTCATTCGCATATCTAAGGGGCCATCGTGATAAAAACTAAAGCCTCGGTCCGCCTGGTCCAATTGCGGCGAACTCACACCTAGATCTAAGAGCATCATATCAAAGTTTTTTAGATTATGTTCTGAAAACTGCGAGAAGTTTCCATGTATTACGTTTAACTGGCCCTTCTCGACATCAGTCTGGAATTTCGTTTTTGCGTGATTGATGGCGGCTAGATCTTGGTCCATGACCGTGGCTTTCATCTGGGGAATCACGTATCTCATTGCCGAGTAGTGACCACCGCGCCCAAAAGTCCCATCAAAGTAAGTTGTATTTTCTTTTTGTCGATAGGGATAAAACGCCGCGAGCACTTCTTGAAGCAAAACAGGGTAATGTTCAGGTGAAAACTCGAAGGGAAGCTCGACCTTTGGCGGGATAAAGTCTTCAACAATTTCAATTCTCTCACCTGATTTCGGTTTGTACTTCTTCATCTCGATCCTTATCCGCTGATTCACACTATGAATTATTCTATTGAGCGTCAAGTCGCTTTGCCTTAACCTATTTCTAAGGCTTTTTCGAATATTTAAAAGGATTTGAATTTCGATGTTAATTAACTGTCCACGTTGTGGTTTTCAACAACCTAAAGACAAATACTGCGCGCAGTGTGGCGTTGACATGGAAAACTTCAAACCTACCACTCCTCCGGCTTGGAAACGAATCGTCGGCAACCCGCTTGTTCAGCTTTCTGTTTTAGTTATCGTTGCCGGCGGCGTTGGAATCACTCTTTATCAAAAAGGCCAACAAAATCTTGAGCGCCGTGTGAGTTACCTTAAATCCACGGTGCAAATCAATTCCACAAATAATTCGGCTCTGGCGGAAGTTGCGGAGTCTGCGACTTCAGAAGAAACGCCAACGGATCAAGCCTCACAAACACCTCAGCAAGACGCCGCAGACGGTGTTGTCACAGCTTACAAAGTGGCAGCCCCCGCTGCAGCTCCGACGGCGGGACCTTCCCCGACATCGGCGGCACTGGACGATAAAAACAAAGACACAAGATCTTTGGCAAAAACCGGCAGCCCGCATTTGGTGGTTTATTATGCGGAAGTTTCTCGCGGAAGTTTGAACGGCCTTTATGCTGCCAGCCGCAGCACAGGTCAGTTTATGAATTTTAATGATTATTCGGCGGGAATTGTTCCAAGCATTCGCCGTGCATTGTCGGCAGCGCAAACCAAAATTCTTCACAAGGAAGACCGTCCTTTAGAAAATTCAAAAACGCTGCAATGGTCTTACGGCTTGAAAGATCGCAGAGACCCTTCAGTAGAAATTGGTCTGACAACATTCTTTGAGCTGAGCGAGATCGACAACAACAACTTGCGTGGGAACTTAGAAATTCAAAGAACCTGGAAAGAACCTTCGGTTTCAGGAACTTTAGAGATTCAAAGAAAATCCTTCCCCGCAATTTTTGAAATCGGTGGCGACACTGGTTTTTTCATGGCCGGCGTTTTACCTCCGCAATCAAATTTGGAAAATGAAGACGAACTCACCGCTATTGATGTTTTTAAGATCTTACGCTCTCCTCAATTCAGATCTGGAGACAGCGAGCTTGTGATCTTTGTCGAATTCGAAAAAGGCAACTAAGACATAACCAAAGGTATTCCCATGGCATTTCAACAAGAGTTGAGTCACCTCTATGGGCCTCAAGTGCATATCATCGACAATCCGTTTTTAAGCGGACTGCTGGCGCGTTTGTGTTCGCCAGGTTGTTATCAACCTGAAATCAATCGCATCGTGGAAGTTCTTTACACGCATTTGATTTCAGTCACCGTGAACAATGAATTTGATATTGAGCACTTCGAAGAATCCACTCGCATGACAGAGACTCATCCCGATAAGAAACTCAAAGGCAAGCGCATTGCTTCTCATCAAAAAGCCGTCAGTATTAACCTTGCGCGTGCCGGGACTTATCCGAGTCATATTTGTTATAACTTTCTGCATTTTGCTCTGCCCGCTCAGAACGTTCGCCAAGATCATATTTTTGCAGCTCGGGTGACGAACAACAAAGACATGGTCACTGGAGCTGAGTTTGGCGGAATGAAAATCGGGGGCGACGTGCAAGGGGCTCATGTGATTTTCCCGGACCCTATGGGGGCTACGGGGAACACCATGGTGACCGCCGTTTCCCACTATAAAACGCATATTCAGGGGCCTGCTAAGAAATTTATCGCCTTAAACCTGATCGTCACCCCTGAGTATTTGAAGAATGTTCTCACTGTGCACCCTGACGTCGTGATCTATGCCTTAAGACTTGACCGAGGGCTATCGCCTCAGGCAGTTTTAGATGCAACTCCGGGCCAATATTGGGATCAAGAACGCGGTTTGAACGACAAACACTATATCGTTCCAGGCGGCGGTGGTTTCGGTGAAATCATGAACAACTCTTTTGTGTAGAGATGGAGACGTTACTATGACAAATCTTTCACTTAAACCCTACATCACTGAAGAAAAAATTCAGCAAAAGGTTAAAGAGTTGGGCGCGACTCTTTCAAAGAAATTTAAAAATGAAAAAGTCGTTGCAGTGTGCGTGCTGAAAGGCTCGTTCATGTTCTACTCTGATTTGATCCGCAACATCGACGCTGACATCACTTGCGAATTCTTCGGCGTTTCTTCTTACCACGGTGGAACTTCTTCTTCCGGCGAAGTGAAAGTGACTTTGGATTTGGCAAGCCCGGTTGAAGGTTGCCACGTGATTCTTGTTGAAGACATCGTAGATACGGGTCTTACAATGAACTACCTAAAAAATTCTATCTTGTCTCGTAAACCTAAGAGCCTTACAACAATCGCTTTGCTTGAAAAGCCAGATGCTTTGAAAGTGAAATGCGATCTTGATCACGTGGGTTTCAAAATCCAAAATGAATTCGTAGTTGGTTACGGTTTGGATTACCAAGGTTACTACAGAAATCTTCCTTACATCGCGCAGGTTCAGAACTTCCAATAGTTCGATCGCTGCATTAGAAAACTATTATCCAATAACAAAAAACCGCTGCTTTAGAAGTCAGCGGTTTTTTAACATTCTTCTGGCTAGTTATTTTTCAAATCATTCCGTAGGAACTAAATCAGCTTAATTTTCAGAATTTTTGCTTACGTTTTTGAGCTGTTCTTTCAAGGATAAGTTGCACGTATTTATTAATTCGACTAGTTCTTTTGAATTAATTTTTTCTAAATTTTTGAGACGATATTCTAATAAACTCTTTGTTCTTTTTTTGTATTCTCCTTCTGACATAGACTGATTTGCATAAGTTTCGATACTGGATTCGCAGATTTTCTGAATAATTTTTATCGCCTCGGTCTTATCAATCCAACCGTCCAATATAATTTTAAGAGATTTATCTGGATTCTTTTCAATTGCGCTAGCGTATGCGATATCTAACTCGCTAGTCGGGCCAGCATCGCTAACCTTACGCAGGTTAACCCATGTTTTAAGCCAATTTATCTTACCTTGAGAGATATTACTAATATACGTATTCCATCTTGTTGGATCCGAATACAAATATTCAAGGCACTTTTTTGGATTGGACAGCTTTGGTTTAACCTCACCAAGAGTCAAAGCCTCAGATGTTAAAGAGGCCGACATGATCAGCACTAAAACTAAATTTCTCAACATATAATTCCTTTAAACCTACGGAGATAAGATTATCGTTTGCAATAACTCCTCAATAAGTATTGAAACATGCTAGCTCATGACAGCCTCGTCACATTTTTGATTCAGAACTTTTGCAAGTGGCAGTGTAAGTCACGGATTTACCATTCTCTACATGAACTAACTCTGCCGATCTAACCAATCTAAAATCGGCATAAAGTTTTTCTTTTTTAAATAATTTACGAAAGAAACGTTCTAAGCCAAAGAACACATCGCCGATATTATCGTGGCACTCACCAACAATGAGTCCTTGTATCTCATTGTTGCCACCGATCTTTTCGCAAATATCTTTCGAAATTTTGACCAAATGCAATTTTTTTTCTCGAACTAGGTTCTCAAACACCTCGGATTGTTTCAATTTTGGATCAGAAAAGGTATACGATTGCACTTCTGCCATAAAATAACAGCTCTCGTCTTCTTTACGCTTTAAGCTATCTAAACGCAAACTTGCACACAGACTTGGCGCTCCGTAATCCCAACTGCGGCATCGGGCGCTAGCCGTCGATATCATTCCGCAGAGACCAATAAATATTAATATTATGTTTTTCAATTTATTCCCCTATTTTTTGTACTGTATTGATTCGCTAAATAGCTGATCCAATAACCTATTATCCGCATCTTCATTGTCGCCATTTTGAAAGAGCCGCTTGGTATTTTCTCTCGCGTGATTGAATTCGTGCAAAAATGTGTCTTCTAAATCTGTCAGCCCAGGACAGCGCTCCGATTTGCCCCGTTTTAATCCGTAAGCTACGTCGATATCAACTGTTTGATATAATGCATATGGACCGTAGCTGTTTGTTTGCCCGGCATCAATTACTGAGCTTCCACTTTTATCTCTAACAATAATTACCTGAATAGCAGCATCCAACTACCTATAGATTGGAGTATTTTTAATCCAAGCCGGAATTATTCCATCTGGGTCGTAAATCTTTAATCCCGTTGGATCAATCCAGTTCACAGGATCACTTTGCGTATATGAATACAAATTCGTATCCCCACCATTAAACAAGATGGGATCTTTACTCGTCCAACGTCCGATTTCCGGATCATAATCTCGCGCACCAAAGTGCAATAACTTTGTATCTTGATCTCTTAAACCACCGGCAAATCCGAATGGTTGAAAACAAGTATTGCTATCCAACGTAACGGTACCAAAAATATTGTAATCAATTCTTTGTACAATTGCTCCATCAGATATCCTCATCACCAAACGAACCGACCCTAAATGGTCTTTTACAAGTTTATAAGTAATTCCATTTTTAATCATAAAATCAGGTGAGTGACGATTTGAGACATATACATACTGGGTTGTTATATTACCAGCGCTATCGATTTCTCCGACGATGTTATATTTGCCGTCGTATAAGTAAGTACTCGTTGTAATTCCATTTTTCTTTCTTCCAACTCGTCGTCCTAGTCCGTCATAGACATAGCTAATTATATCACCCGACGGCAAAGTAACTTGCGTCAATGCTCCTAAGGAGTTGTATTGATAATTAGTTGCCATTCCAGTCGATGTATTCTGGCGACTGATCATTTCTCCATTATCATTGTGTGAAAATGTATACTGGTTATAAGTTAAAATTCGATCTTGATTGTCATAGGTAGCAGTAGTGTTAACAATTCCAACATTACCACCAGTTCGATTCCCGTTGTTATCAAAAATAAAATGTGCATATGCGGAACCATTCTTTGTAATGTCGGTCAGTCTGCCAGAAAGGTCGTAACTGTATGCATAAGTATCCGTAGTACCTTTAAGAGTTTCTTGTTTGGTTATAACTCGCCCCAGACTATCTCTGGTGTAGACTACTCCATAGATCGGGTTACTTGAATAACTAACTGATCGACCAGATAATTCACCGAATGAGTTATACGAAAAATTCTCAACGGAGCCACCCAGGGTCATCGTAGAAAGAAGAGGTGTCGCCGTTTGATAAGTATAAACTGCGGCTCCCGCGGACGTAATAAGACCGTCATTATCTCTTCCAAAGGTTATCGTCAAAGGAGAACCAGAAGCTCCTTGTACGGAGCTTCCCGTAACCCAGAAATTATTATCGTAAGACAAAGACAGCTTTCCTATTTGTACTCCGGAAACTGCATTAGTAAGGACGTCATCAGTTAAAAGAGATCCTTGGTATGAAAAAGTATTTTTTAAACCATCGTACGATTTTGAAGTTGTAAGCAACCCTTTCGTTGTTTCATATGTGAACTCAAATAGGCTGCCTGTAGAAACGGAAATTGAATCAAGGACACCGGTTAGAGAGCCATAATTAAAATAAACGGAAACGCCATCGGGACGGTCAGCCCGCGTCACCTGTTTATCATTATTGTAAGAATACTCGGTTGGCTTGGAGATTCCCCCTAGAATAGGTGGAAGGTATTTCCTAAAAGTTTCTAAAGCCGAATAAAAGAAATTATGTTGAGGTCTCCCTGGCGGAGTTATACTTGTTACACGACCGTTGCCATCATAAGCGTAAGCGATCACGCGGTTATCGGGAAGTGTTACCGTAGTCACGCGGCCTGCAAGATCATAGCCATATGATGTAATCTGCAGAAGTGCGTTTTTCACCTGAGCAACAAACCCTTTTGAATCGTACGTATATTCTGTAGTACGACTTCCCTGGGTAGTCGAAACTAATCGTCCCCAACTATCATATTGTAGCGCTAACGGCGTTAGGTTGCCGATCTGAATACTCGTGGGTTTTTGGAAAATATCGACTGCGAGTGCAGTTGTCCTGCCTTCTGGCGTGGTGTTAGTCCAAGTCTTTGATGAGCCCGAAAAAACATTGCCATATGTACGTGAATTCACCGTCTGTTGAGTATTGAGAGTAATTATTGAAAATGGATCATTCACGTCGGAAAGACTCGCAGAGTGGGAAAAAGTCGCAGAGCGATTTAGAGTACCCATTTTTTGAATAATCCCACTAGGCTGTCTTACCAAATCCCCAAAGCGCGGATCGTATGTGTATGAAATATCTAACTTCGTATCGCCTTTAGTGCGAACCACTTTCCCTGTAGGACCGTAAGTCTCTTTAAGAGTCGTAACGCTGCCCAGTGAATTTACAATTTTAGTCGTTGTTGCAGTCATCGAATTAAGAACTTCGATATTTTGCTCGCGGCCCATGGCAGAAGTTCTGACATACA
This sequence comes from Bdellovibrio sp. BCCA, assembly GCF_037996825.1. NCBI lineage: Bacteria > Pseudomonadati > Bdellovibrionota > Bdellovibrionia > Bdellovibrionales > Pseudobdellovibrionaceae > Bdellovibrio > Bdellovibrio sp. BCCA. Next base: position 3,104,925 of record NZ_JBBNAC010000001.1, read on the forward strand.
TCTTACTTGATGCGAGAAGACTCTCCAAATAATTTAAAAATGCTCCGCCACTATGTGCATCCTTACTTAAATTCCCATCTGAATCGGAATAAAAAGTGGTCACTTCACCTTCCGGTTTTGTAAACGTATACAGCATGCCAGATGTTGTATACGTCATAGAGTATACTTCGCTATTGGGATTTGTTATGGAAGCGAGATAGCCGTTGCCATTGATCGAGGCCGTCGTTACGACTCCATAAGGAGTTTGAATACCTGTGAATTGGCCTGCGCTGCGAATGATACTTGTTGTCCTTCCGTAGGCATCAGTAAAGCCAGTAATCCGGCCTAATGAATCGTATGAAAAAGTATAAAGCACCTGCCCCGTTAACGCTGCCCAGGTTTGCAAATGTCTTCCTTGAGAGTTAAATACATAAATCTCCGAATTTGAATCTAGAGAAACGGCAACATTTCCTCCTCCTAAGTCTTCGTAATCTGCTTCGAAAACGGCTCCGCCTCCCAAATAAAGTCGTCCTACTTCAATGTCGTAAAAATGATTGTTGCTTAATGACCACCCTCCTAAACCTAATCGATCTACTTTCCAGTTTCCAAGCGGCAGTGAAAACTCTAAGGGAACGGAAGATGGTGAATATGTACCAAAATAAACTTTTATATTTGCGACCGCTCCGCCAGGAGTTGGTTGTGCGAGATTGTTTAATCCATCCCAAACCCAATCAAGATGATCATTTGTTGAAGTCGGTAACGAAAGCGAAATATTTCTCCCTGCGATTTGAATTTTAATATCGAAAACCGAAATTGAAGTCGGAGGAGTTTCATAAAGAGGTAGACGAAGACGATAGTTATCAGTGCGACGCAACCCTCTATCACTACTAAATACCAAACTAACATCGCTTCCAACAATAGGTATCGATTCCGAAAATGTGTTAGATGTTTGATTAATAACTGAATGCCCAGGCTGGCAACTAGGTGCGCTTGTCGCGCGAATATTTGTCGGTAAAGATGAATAACCAGGGCCATCGCAACCAAAGAAATATACCGGATTTCCACTATTGAAACAACGAACACAAACTTCGTCTTCACCTACCCAATCATCACACAAAAAAATCTTGTACGTGTATCCCTGCGATGAGCAAAAATTTACTTTCGAATCTACGCACGTAAGCCAAGCATCATCTGCCAATGCACTTGCTGAAATAACAGCAATAAATAAAAAGGACATAATTTTTGTTAAAGTCATAAACACCCTTCAACATAAAAGAAAAACTTATATGAAATTTAAAACGCCATTAATAAAATGTATTTTCACGGGGGCACTATTGAATAAGATCAAGCGACAAAGTTGTAGCTGTTTGGCCTGCATTCACCGTGACCGTATTGGTGCCATTAAACCAAACATAACCCTCAACATAATCTGTGCTTCCGTTTAAATAAGCCAGCCCATCAACAAGAACAGTCTGAGTAAAGGAAGAGGTGTAGTTTATTAAAGTACGAGTTATTTTATATGGATTTCCATTAATATAAATAGCAGCTCTCATAGAACCCGCTCCACTTCCAACAGTGCTCATTTCGGCGGCAAGACTAATGCGATAGTAGCCTGATTTTAAAGGTATAAGTCTTGAGTCCGTATCATTAAAGGTTACATTCTGCAGGATATTCGTTGAGCCTGAAGGGTTTAATCCAAATGAAACTTTTGTCCATGTACTTGCAGCAGTAACAGAAGTCGCATTGTAAGCAGATATCATAGCGAATGTTGGACTACCCGTCGAACCGCCCGATGAGCTAGCAGCAGTCGTCTGCAAAGAGCCGTCCGGAAATCTAAATCCTCCTGATACCGATTGAATTTCACCTGCCACCGCAAGTTTGGTAGTCGGATTCGCGACACCAATTCCCACATTTCCGGTCGGACGATTTATGTGCGATCCAGAGATTGTCCAAAGAGAATCGACAATAGAGCTCGACAAATCAGCTGTGGTGATCTTCCTGAAAGTTGCATTTCCAGCTACACCATCAGGAGACGCAAGAACTGTATTCGCAGATTGCGAACCTAAAGAAGCTGCCGTGAAAACGATATCAGAACAACTCCATGCTCCCAAAGGTGATGAAAAAGTGAGGGATTGATTTGCACCACAGTTTGCGGGCATATTTGAGGCGTCGATCTTATTATTCAGCTGAACTGAAAGATTTGTTACGTCAGAAATTGCAACAGATTTATTAACCCAGCTTGTGCCATCAAAACTTAAAAATTGATCTGCTGATGGGGTAAATGCAGAAACATTTTTGCCTGCGATCTTACTTGCATTTATATCAGTTAAGTTCACACCGCTGACTGCTGGAAGTTGGGCGGAGCCATTAAGCTGAACAATTTTGTTTGCGGTTGTTCCGACATCAACAGAAAGAGTCCCGGATGTTGTAATCGGCCCCCCAAGAAGGCCCGTACCAGTATCGATATTCGTTACTGAGCCTGAACCTCCTCCAGTACTCCACCCCGCAGAAATAGTCTTACAGTTTGCGCCACTGCGATCACAGATTTGATCCGTGCGAATAGTACCAAGAACGTCAAGCTCGGAGCCGGGGTTCTCAGTACCAACCCCAACGGTGCCACCGAAATAGTTTTTTGCCCCCTTTGAATAAATAGAAAAATTGTTTGTCGCCGCTGTCGGAGTATCAATATAAACACCGAAGTAGTTTGTGATTACTCCACCACCGGAATTAACAGGGACAGAAATTCCAACACCATAAGCATTCGTCACTACTCCTGAAGAAAGGTTACTCACTCCCGCTTGAAGTCCTGAAGCGTAAACAAGGGTTCCGGTTCCGGCATGATATACGTTCCCAGAGACGCCGTGAGCAGAGCTAATTGTCCCTGACTGTGAGGACCCAGTTGAAACTCGTCCTTGCACACCGGAAATAGTTCCTGTGTAGTTTGAAGCTGTATTGACAGTGGCTCCAGACTTAACGCTTACAAAACTATCGGCGGAGTTACCAGAGGGAACTCCGTAAACGGTATCCAACCTCGCAGCAGGAGAAAGAGTCCCAATTCCAACATGCCCATCCATCACCGTTAACGATGGATTCCCCGTTGGGTTCGTGATATTTACTGGCATTCCAAATTCATAACTGTTGCACATAAGAGGAGAAACTTTAGAAGCACCAAGAGGGCAATCAGCATGCGCCTGCGCAGAATAGAAAAATTGAGCGCCGACCAACAATAATAAAGACTTTTTCAATCCAGAATGTACTTCCAAGTGCCCTCCGTAAGCAAAGTATGTTTTTCCAACACATCCATGTTTACAAATTGAAGCACAGAATTTATAAAAACAAAAACAAGATTATAAGGACAATGTGCATTTAGTAATGCAACTAGATTTTTCCTTTCAACTATTAACGATTGTTCATCGAAACTTAAAAGGAATAGCCCCACAATCCTAATTTCATTTTATTATTTTAGAACAAGACAAAAAAATTTTTGAGATGGCCACAAAATAATAAGTTAAAACAGCCCAGTTATAATGATTTAAGAAGGCAGAAAAAAATCCCCAGGCGAACATTTTTTCAAGACCAGGCTGCTTCATATGCTTTTAACGCATCAAAATTCCAACACCGAAAATCATGTAGAGCAATGACGATCCGTAGTTGATCCATTTCATCGGGATTTTTTGCGTGAGTCTTTCCCCAAACACCACAGCGAGTCCGTCAGAAAATAACATTCCCAAAGTTGTTCCCATCGTCACTAGTGTGAGGTTTTGATATTTCGCCGCCAACGCCACCGTTGAAAGCTGGGTCTTATCGCCGATCTCAGCAAAGAAAAACAGAACCGTCGTTGTCCAGAAAGCTCCCCAGCGCATATTGTCGGGATTGGAATCATCTTTGTCAGGAATTAAGATCCACAAAGCAAAACCGAAGAAGGTGATCGCCAAAGCCCAATCCAAATAATGCGAAGGCACCTGTGAGGAAATCCACTGTCCGAGCCACGCTGCGAGCGCGTGATTAAGAATGGTCGCAGCTAAAATACCACCCATCACGTGCCAGGGTTTTTTAAACTTCACAGCTAAAACTAAAGCTAAAAGTTGCGTTTTATCGCCCATCTCTGTGGCTGCGACTAACAAAAAAGAATTTAAAATTGCTTCCATTCGGGAGCCCTCACTTTGAAAAAACCGTGGGGCTCAAAAAGAAAACGAGACCACACGGTGTTTGTTGTTAAAAACACGCGTGTTAGTCTCGTCAACAAGGGGGACCTTGCACTTAAACCGGAGTTCATCACTCAGTATGTCGGCTTAAGTCAATTCGGAGAAATTGCGACTACTCCCTAACTTGCTCTCAGGAATAAACAGTTATAGCGAACGAGTCAATAGCCCCACTACGAAAAGCACTGCAAAAAATAGTAAATCGGCCATTTTTTCATTGTCTTAGCGAGGTATTTTCTGTTTTATGCAGCCTCAAGAGTCCCCCATCAAAAATTGTTTATCCTGGAGAGTCGCGAATGTTCCGAGTTTCAGTGTGTACGCTTGTTTTGAGCCTTGGTCTTCTTGTTGGCAGTTTCGCTCACGCTGCCGCTATTTCTGACGACGATATTCATAAAAATGACTTCAAATGGTTCCAATTCAATTTGATGAGAAGTATCGACAACAAAATTCCGTTCGGAAACCAACAAGACACTTATTTCGAAATGGAATTCGGTGGACGTTCTGGAGTTTTGGATCTTTACGGTTACTTGGATGTCTTTGACGTTTTTGATTCTCAATCAGACAGCGACCGTCATGCGGGAGACAATTTCTTTTTTAAACTCGCTCCCCGTTTTTCATTGGACTACATGACTGGACATGATTTGTCTTTAGGACCTGTTCAGGAATGGTATCTTGCAACCCTTTTCAATGTGGGCGACAGAGCCCTTTTTGAACAGTACGTGGGTATCGGAACGGATATTCAGGTTCCATGGTTTGGCAAAGTTGGAGCTAATTTAATGGCTCGCTATGTTCGTGAGAATTTCGATGCTGCCAACGAAAGAGAATGGGATGGTTACATCCTTTCGACAAATTGGTTCACACCTTTTTATCATTTCGAAAACAGTTTTATCTCTTATCAAGGCTATCTTGATTACAAGTTCGGTGCGAACAGACTCTCGGACTCTAAGAATTACTCTGACACATCGTTGGAGTGGTTTAACGGACTTTACTGGCACTCCAAGCGCTATGCTGCCGGTTACGGTTTAAAACTTTATAAAGACATGGCCCTTCTTAAAGACGGCGGTTTCGCAGGCGAGACTTCCGGTGTGGGCCACTACTTTTCATTAACGTACAAATTCTAGAGGAGGATTTATGAAGTCAGCTTGGGTATTTCTTCTCAGTTTCGCGTTCCTGCTGCACTCTGAAGCGTCAGAAAAAGTGCAAATCAAAAGCATGCAAGAAGTCGTGCAAAAAGTGGAAGAGCTGAAAAAGCAATACACAGCTCAAGAGATTCTCGTTGTTTTTGATATCGACAACACACTTCTGACGACAGAAACAGATCTAGGTGGCGACGCTTGGTTTTCTTGGCAGGAAGAGAAACTCAAAAACAATGACACTCAAGATTTGGTCGCGAAAGATTTCGATGGCCTTTTGCGTGTGCAAAGCTACTTGTACGCTTTAAGCCAAATGCGCGCACCTGAAACGATGTCACCAAATATGGTGCGCCTGTTTCAGCAACAAGGTCATCCGGTGTTCTTGCTGACGTCTCGCGGGCCTGAATACCAAAATTTCACGCAAAGAGAATTAGCGCGTGCGGGATACGATCCTTCGTTAACTTCACCAGGTCCTGTCGGTGGCTACGTCAGCCGCTTTCTGCCGATTCAAACGGATAAGCCAGCAGAGTCTTGCTTAACTGCGGAAGAACTGACGACGTGGGGAATTAAAGATTCCAAACCTTCCGTTTATGAAGATGGTGTTTTCTATACGGCAGGACAACACAAAGGTGCGATGCTTCGCTCGATTCTTTGCAAAACTAAAAAATACTATCCGGTGATTGTATTCGTCGACGATACGGAAAAACACGTCGACCGTGTTTTGAAATCTTACGAGGCTTATAACGTGAACGTGATCTCTATGCGCTATGGAGCGATGGATTCCCAGGTTCAGAATTTTAAAAACTCAGACAAGCGCGAAGTGATTGAAAATTGGGCCAAGATGAAATCCGTCTTGGAAGATGTTTTCGGTCGTGCGTTCTAAATGAAAAGAGCCCTTTTTAGGGCTCTTCTCCTTTTTCCATCAGCCTGTTGGCGATCTTGATTTGATCTTCCAAACTCTTACGAGCTTCCTTAGGAAGAGCGCCTAATGCCTCTTTAAATTCTTGTGGATATTCTTTTTGCATATCCGCCAGATAAGGTGCGAGTTCCTGACGGTCGTCGCTGTTTTCCATTAGTACCGCTGTTTTCACAATCACAGTCAGTTCTTGTTTGCGCACGGCCTTGTCTTTAGAAAGCTGAACTTGGCTGATCAGTTTGTTGAAATTATCATAAGCCTTTTTCTCGTCTTCTTCATAAGCCTTCGCCATTTTATCGACTTGCACGCAAACGTCGCAGGCCAAAGAAGCTTCCGCTCTTACGAAACCCATCATAACTAAGAGGATAACAATCAATGATTTCATATTACTGGCTCCCTGATTTACTTCTAGAAGACGCTGGTCTTTGTGTTTTATAACTCACACTGCTATTGGGACACTGGCTTAGTGGAGCACTTCTAACTTTATCATAGTTAGGAACGTAACATCCCGTTAAGATTCTTCGTCCTGGCATGGAGTCGTCCATGGACATAGAACTTGAGTAAAATGAGTGAAACATACCTTCATCGCCGACGACTTCGATATGACCGTGAATGTCGCCTGGCAACTTTCTATATCCTGGAGCGCCTACACCTTTGTAAACACGAACGGCCCCTGCTTTGTTACAGCTCGACATGTCTTGGACAAATCCCATTCTCAAAAGATCTCCGCCCGCGTCTTTCGCTGATCCCGATGAAAGGATACCGCGAACGCAAGCGAGGTCTTTCCCGAAAGCATCTGCAATGATTTGTTTGACGGCACGATAACAAAGAGAGCCTTTTTCTTTCAGGCGTCCTGCGCCTTCACTCGCACTTTGCGCAAGCTTCAACATATCTGTTGAAGGCTCTGAACTTGACGGCGTAAAAGAAGAGGTCGTGTTACCCTGAACATAAGTGGTCTGAGGGTAATCAATCACGACAGGTTTTCTACGCGAGAACGCAAAAGTGTCGGTGGATAAAAAAGAACAAGCGATTAAGAATCCAAGTAAAATTCTAAAATGTGGCATAAACCTATTTTAGAATGTGAGCACACAACTGTGTCCAGTGCATTTCGAAAAACTAACATTAGTCTAGTCGTGAAAGATCACTGGGTGGACTTCAGCGCGGAATTTCTTGGAATGATCTCAAAACGAGACGAGGCCCTGACGAGCCTCATCTGTTTACTTCAAATCAAAAAGAAGGAATTCAGTTTCTTTGTTGGCTTTGAATCTTAGCAACTCTTCATCCTGAATTGCCATTCCATCGCCTGAGGACATCACTTTTCCATTCACCTCAAGTTCGCCCTCTGCCAACTGAACCCAGGCTCCACGGCCTTTGCGCAGTTTAAATTCTTTTTCCACACCTGGCTCAAGCACAGAAGCATAAAGATCCGTATCTTGATTGATCTTTTGACTGTCATCACGCCCGTCTTTTGAGACAAGAAGTTTCAATTGATTCAATTTTTGCTCACGGGTGAAAGATTGTTGCGTGTATCCAGGTTTTGCACCACTCACGTCAGGCATGATCCAAATCTGGAATAATTGCAGGTCTTCATCCGGCGAAGGGTTGTATTCGCTATGACTGATGCCCGTGCCCGCGTGCATAGTTTGAACTTCGCCCGCCGTGATTTCACCTACATTACCAAGGCTGTCTTTGTGCGCGACTTTGCCTTTTAAAACATAAGTGATGATTTCCATATCACGGTGAGGATGCGCCGGAAAGCCTGCTCCTTTAGCGATCCAGTCTTGATTGATCACACGTAAATCGCGAAATCCCATGAATTGAGGATCATAGTAATCGCTGAACGAAAATGTGTGGCGTGATTTCAACCAACCACCAAACTCGGCATAACCTCTTTCGTCTGATTTACGTAGATACATCATAAACTCTTCCTTTAACCTCGTTTTAACAAAGGCTTGTAACTATCAAAGTAAGCAATTCCTAAGAATACATTGAGCACTAAAATTAAAATTGCAAGCCCTACGCCCGCCGGGTCAAGAACACCGTGATAAAGCATGATGTTCAAGGTGATCGGCGCAATTATCACCAGTGCAAGAGGCACAGCGATGTTAAGCAGCAACAAGATTCCGACTGCAATCTCTGTCACCTTCATGAAAGGAAAAAAATACGGATTGGCCATCAAGCCCGAAAGGAACTTAAGCCCGGCTTCTGGTGGCGGAGGCTGCGGAAGAAAGTGGAAAAAGAAATTCAGCCCGAAGACCACCCATAAAAGACCGAAGATCAAACGTGCTGCTAGTTTTGCTTTGTTCATTGGAAAACTCCTTATTTGTTATTCCTTATGCCCCTTAGTATATAAAACTAGACGATCTAAAAAAATTATAATTTTTCTATTAACATGATCTAATTTTTAGATATACTGTGAGGGTATGACGTTAGATCAACTGCAAGTTCTGCAAACCATCGTGACCACCGGAAGCTTTCGAGCGGCTTCCCAGGAACTGCACCGCGCGCAAAGTGCTGTGAGTTATTCCATTCGTTCGTTGGAAAACGAATTGGGATTTAAAATTTTCAATCGCGATCAGTACCGTCCGCAGCTCACCCCGCAGGGCCGTTCTTTTTTAAAGAAGGCGGATGATTTGATTTTTCAATTCAATGAATTGGAAGAGACTGCTGAGTTTTTAAAAAGAGGACATGAACCGATTCTCCGTTTGGCCGTCAGCGCTCTGTGGCCCCTCCCGTCTTTGGTCAGCGCGCTGAAGGAATTCACCGCCCGGTTTCCCCAGACGGAGATCAAAATCATTCATGATATTCTTAGCAACGACGAACAACTTTTGGAGGATCGCGCGGATTTAGCTCTGGGACATATCTACAACGATTCAAGTCTTTTGATCACAGAACCTCTGTTTGAAGTTTCTATGATCGCCTCTTGTGCCGCGACTCACCCCTTGGCTAAACCGCGAGGCAAAGCGACAGATGAAATGTTGGGGAAATATCCGCAGATCATCATGTCGACAACACTGCAAAGTTCAAAGCGCTCTGGCGGGATTGTGAATATGGATAACGTGATCAGCGTTCAGGATTACGCGACGAAAAAAGCGTTTCTCGTCGGTGGATTGGGCTGGGGATTGATGCCAGAGCACGTGATTCACGAGGAAATCAAGGATAAAACTCTTGTGACGTTGCCGCAAAAGCAACATCGCTCCAAGGTTCACATTGCGCGTCACTCTCAGAGGGAGTTGGGCCCGTGCGGTAAATTCATCTGGGACTACTTTTCAAATAGACAAAAAAAGAAGCTCAAATAAAATAACATTCATCTTACGTACCTCCCGAGGTGATCCATGAAGCAATACCATGATTTATTGAAAGCAGTTCTTGAGAACGGCGTGAAAAAAGAAGACCGCACTGGCACTGGCACGATTTCGATGTTTGGTTATCAGATGCGCTACAACCTTCAAGAAGGTTTTCCTCTTTTAACGACTAAAAAATTGCATACACGCTCGATCTTTCATGAGCTTTTGTGGTTCTTAAAAGGCGATACCAACGTTAAATATCTTCACGACAACAAAGTGACGATTTGGGATGAGTGGGCTGACGAGAACGGCGACTTGGGTCCCGTTTACGGAAAACAATGGCGCTCTTGGGAAACAGCTGACGGTCGCACGATTGACCAAATCTCAAACGTGGTCGAACAGATTAAGAAAAATCCCAACTCTCGTCGTTTGTTGGTGGTGGCTTTCAATCCTGGAGACGTGGATAAAATGGCTTTGCCTCCGTGCCACGCTTTCTTTCAATTTTATGTAGCTGATGGAAAACTTTCTTGTCAGCTGTATCAACGAAGCGCGGATATTTTCTTGGGCGTGCCGTTCAATATCGCAAGCTATGCGCTTCTTACACACATGATCGCGCAAGTTTGTGATTTGCAGGTTGGCGACTTTGTTCACACCTTGGGTGATGCGCATTTGTATTTGAACCATTTGGAGCAAGCGCAGTTGCAACTCACTCGTGACTTCCGCCCGCTTCCACAATTGAAGTTGAATCCGGATAAGAAAAATCTTTTTGATTTCACTTATGAAGATATTGAAATCGTCGGGTATGATCCGCACCCTGCAATCAAAGCTCCGGTGGCTGTATGATTTTAACTCATGTCGTAGCCTGCTCTAAAAATCATGTGATCGGGACCCAAGGAGGTCTTCCTTGGAATATTCCCGAGGACATGAAGTTTTTCAGAGACACCACAAAAGGCCACATCATGATTATGGGAAGAAAGACGTTTGAATCTTTCAACGGTCGCGCTCTTCCCAACCGCTATCACATTGTGATCACGCGTGATCCAAAGTCACAAAGCTTTCCGTCGGCAGAATCAAGTCCCGTGGTCTTTGTCTCTTCCATTGATGAAGCCATCGCTCACGCCAAGCCTTTAACGGCGAAATGGGGCGACGAAGTGTTCGTGATCGGTGGTGGAGAGATCTACAAACAGATCATGGATAAGACCGACAAAATCTATCTAACCCTGATCCACAAAGAGTTTGCGGGCGATACCTATTATCCGCGGATTGACGAAAAGGTGTTCACTCTGACTGAACGTCGTGACGTGGAATCGACTGTTCCGTTTTCATTTCTCACGTACATTCGCAAGTAGAGTCTAGATTTCAGTCTCATTCTGAGAAATCTACAGTTTAGACTCTACGAACGCGATTTTTTTTCCGAGAATAGAGTCAAGACACGATCCTCGGAGTGAGTATGAGCACAGCAAAGCGCTACAAAACCAAAGAAACCGCTCAGGTCGAAGTCTATGGCCACATCGGAATCCTTGTCGCCAATCTGAAAAACTTGTCTCAAACAGGTGCCTTCCTTGAAGTTTCTCAAGGCGATTACGTACCTCAAAAAGGCGATCTCTTAAACCTCACTGTCAATTTGACGTCTCTTCGCCGCACCCACAACGTGGCCGCAGAGGTTGTTTGGAGTAAGGGTTTGGGACTTGGCATTTGCTTTATCGGCAAAGATCAGGTTCTTGAAAGAATGATGGCAAAAGGGACCTCCTTCTAATAGAATCTGATCTGTCATGCAGATTCACACAAACAAAGATCTTAGTTCATTAAACACTCTTCAACTGCGCTCTCAAGCAGAGCACTTCGCGGAACTGCATTCTGAACAAGACGTGCGTGATATTCTCAACGATTCTTCCCTGCGCAAACTTTCCTGGAATATTTTAGGCGGAGGAAGCAATCTCGTTTTACCTTCCACTGTTCGTGGACTTGTTTTAAAAGTTGCAAATCAGGGCCGCGAGTTGATCGGCGAAGACCACGAGGCTTGGTATGTGAAAGTTCAAGCCGGTGAAGTTTGGCATGATTTTGTGCAATGGACTTTGCAACAAGGTTATTGGGGATTGGAGAATCTTTCTTTGATTCCCGGAACTGCCGGGGCCGCGCCGATTCAAAATATCGGTGCTTATGGCGTTGAGGTCAAAGACACCTTGTGGGAAGTTTCGTGCCTCGATTTACAATCTGGCGAAAACAAAGTTTTCTCTAATAAAGAATGCCACTTTGCTTATCGCGATAGTTTCTTTAAGCAAGAAGGTGCGGGTCGTTATCTTGTGTGGAATATGACCTTCCGCTTACCTAAGAAAAATGTTTTGCATTTAGAATACGGCGACATTCGCAAAGAACTGGAACGCCAACAACTCGTTGCGGAACCACGCACGATTGCCAATGCGGTAATTCACATTCGCCAATCCAAACTTCCCGATCCTAAGGTCATTGGCAATGCCGGAAGTTTCTTTAAGAATCCCATTGTTTCAAAAGATATGCGCGACACTCTTTTACAGTCGCACACAGATCTTGTGAGCTTTCCTTATCAGAATACGCAATTTAAATTGGCAGCAGGCTGGTTGATTGATCGTGCCGGTTGGAAGGGTAAAAAACTAGGTCCCGTGGGAATGTATGAAAAACAAGCCTTGGTGCTGGTGAATCATGGTGGAGCTTCTGCGGATGACGTTTGGAAACTTGCGAATCAAGTTTCCCTCGACGTTAAAAATGCTTTTGGTGTTGAAATCGAACCCGAACCTATTCGTTGGTAGATTCTGAATCCCCCGCTCTGATCTCTGTGAGCGGAAATAAATTTATCGTCAAACTGTAGACTTCTTTTTTAGGACCATCTTCTAAAAACTCCGCAAGCTTGCGACGTTCATGGTGAGACGTTGCACGGGTCGTTTTAACAACCACACGAGAAGAGGTGCGCTCCATGCTGCCATCCTGCACACGGCTCAGAGAAATTCCCAAACGCTTGGCAATCCAATTCATATCAGGTTCAAAGTCGTCGGTGCGCATAAGATTTAAAATTGCCAAGTTTCCCAGCAACGCACATGCAATGCTATTCACCTGAACAAGCTCGTTCATTCTCCCGCCGAAATTCCCACCATGGCGGCAAAGGAACGCAAAGAGATCTGTGGATTTTCTGTACGAAGTTCCGAGAATTTTACTTTTAAAAACTGCCCGACCATTTCAGCCATAAAAAACCCCTGGACTTTAGCCCTAACGTACTGACCTAAGACTGTACGTCAACATGAATCCCCCTCAACATAAAATATTCCCTGACATTTGTCAGGACCCAAGGAGGGGTTTTTTTATGAAAATCACCAAGCTTCTCGCTGTTGCGGGATTTCTGGCTTTAGGCTTCATGCCTATTCACAAGGCCTACACAGAAGACACGACACAATACTGGATGAAGATTCGCGCGGAGGATAAATTCCAAAGAACTCTGATCGCCAATACCGGTGTCTCTATTGAAACAACTCGCGAAGATTTCGTGGTCGGCATTGGAAGTCTTGAAGAAAAGAATAAGGTCGAAGCTTTGGGTCTTTTGGAAGTCAGCTTTCCTCTAACGGCAGAGATGGATTTCCCTTCTAAAGACGCCGCTTTTCATAACTATGCGGAGATGACCGACAAGCTTCGTTCTTTAACGAGCCAATACTCACAAATTGCGCAGATGTCTTCCATCGGAAAAACATATGAAGGACGCGATATCTGGGTTGTGCGTATTTCCGGAGATCTTGCTCATGCGGATTCTTTGCCTGCTGCGATCTTTATGGGTGGCCACCATGCTCGTGAACATCTTTCGATTGAACTTCCTCTTTATTATATTGAGTATCTTTTAACTGAATATGCGAAAGGAAATCCCCGCGTTCAGCGTCTTGTGAATGGCCGTGATATCCATATCATCCCTATGGTGAACGCAGACGGGGCTGAGTACGATATCTCTACAGGCAGTTATAAATCGTGGAGAAAAAATCGCGCGAAAAACAATGACGGCACTTACGGTGTCGATCTAAATCGCAACTACGGCTACGGCTGGGGCGGCGGTGGCGCCAGCACAAGTCCTAACAGTGATACATTCCGTGGACCGAGTGCTTTCAGTGAGCCTGAAACTCAAGCAGTTAAAAAGTACATTGAGGATCACCAGAACATCACGATCCTGCTTTCATTCCACACGTTTTCTCAGTTGATCTTATACCCTTGGGGCCACGTTTACGACAGCATTGCCAACGCTCGTGACAAACAAGTTCACGAAACAATGGCTAAAAAGATGGCCGAGTGGAATGGTTACACTCCAGAGCAATCTTCAGATCTTTACATTGCCAGCGGAGACACGACAGATTGGTCTTACGGGGAGCATAAGATCATTTCCTTCACTTTCGAACTTGATCCCGCGAACAGTGGCTGGGGATCAGGCGGCTTCTATCCTGGCGCCCAGGTTATTCCTGAAGTTCAAAGAAAGAATTTAGAGCCTGTCCTTTATTTGATTGAGTACGCTGACAATCCTTATCGTGTTATCGACTCAGGTTCTGGACCTATATTTAAACCCTAGTCCACCTGGGGGGAGGATTTTTCCTCCCCCAGCTTATTTAAACTTTGATCTTCTCACCAAACGTAGCACAACGGTGCTATATTAAAAGGGGAGATCCAAATGAAAGACAAACCCACCGACAACTGCCCTATTTGTTCTACTCAAGAAGAAAAAATCACAGAACAAATCATTCCTCTTTTACAGTTAAAAAAATTCCCTAAAGGCGCTTTGATCTTTGAACAAGAATATTCTTCTTCTGGTCTTTATCTGATTCGCAAGGGATCTGTGAAAATCTTCAAACTCTCCCCTGCCGGAAAAGAAATGTTGATTGAAATCCTAGGTCCGCAAAAAACGTTCGGTGAAGCGGGTCTTCTAGGACAAGATAAAAATACGGAAACCGCGATGAGCGCGGAAGAGTCCGAAGTATTTTTTATTCCTAAATCAGAACTGCAAAATGTTTTAAATAAAAATCCGCAGCTTTATCAATCCGTCGTTCAGGCCTTGATCAGATGGATGGACAAGCTTCACATGGTGATTGAAAACATCAGCTTATCTTCGGCGCGCGATCGTGTTTGGACTTATCTTTGCCGTCTTCAACAGGAACAGAATCGTCCCATTATCCAACTCGGTGGGAAGAAACACGAGGTCGCTTTAATGCTGGGCCTGCGTCCTGAAACTTTCTCGCGCACATTGGCTGAGCTTGAAGCCGAAGGACTGATTAAAATGAATCACAAACAGATTCAATTCATCGACGCGACAGAAAAACACAACCTATAGTGATGCCGATCATTCTTTCCTACAATATTTAGTGATCAATTCTGAAATAAAGCTACCGTCATAGTTATCAAGGATTGATAACTATGAACATCTATCGTTACGACATCGTCTTTCAGGAAGTTCCCAACCATATCTCTTTGGCATTTTACGTCTGCGGATGTCCTCTACGATGTCCTGGTTGCCATTCTCCGGAACTTTGGACAGAGAAAACCGGTGTGCCACTGACCATGTCATTTTATCGAACTTTGCTTTTGCAATATCAAGGTAAGGCCGACTGCATCCTCTTCCTGGGTGGAGAATGGCATTCGCGTGAACTCGTTGAATTTTTAAAAGAAGCTCGCACTGCAGATTTCAAGACCGCTCTTTATACCGGTCTTGACGATGTAACGACAGAAATCAAATCCCATCTGACTTTCTTAAAAACAGGTCCTTGGCGCGCAAAGCTTGGTGGACTTTCTTCGCCCACCACCAATCAGGTCTTTCGAGATCTCACAACAAACACCGTTTTAAATCACTTATTTCAACCCTGAATTCAAACAAAGGAGCACACACATGATTCGTCTCAGCCCAGAGCAAATAAAAAATAAAATAGATTTTATCGAAGGTTATCTAAAAGCGCAGAATGCCGCAGAAGGTTCGCGCCTTGATGCCAATGCCAATGTCACTCATAAAAATATTGCGACTTTGGAGGCGGAAATAAATAAGGATATTAATATTCAGATCAATCGAGCTTTGGTTTCAAATAAGATTGCTGATTTATTTGGTTCTGACTTAGCGCGCGAATACATTCGTCAAATCGAGTCCCATGAAATCTATGTGCATGATGAAACTTCTTTAAAACCTTATTGCGCTTCTATTTCAATGTACCCTCTCTTGCTAGAAGGATTGAAAGGTCTCGGCGGTGAATCCAAAGCCCCACAACATCTAGAAAGTTTTTGCGGGTGTTTCGTAAATTTAGTCTTTGCCGTTTCCGCGCAATTTGCCGGAGCCGTAGCAACAGTCGAGTGGCTCATGTATTTTGATCACTTTGCCCGCAAGGATTACGGTCCCGAGTATTTGAAAACTCACACGAAAATTATCAACAATCACTTGCAGCACGTTGTTTATGCTTTGAATCAGCCAGCAGCGGCCCGTGGCTACCAGTCTGTTTTTTGGAATATTTCAGCATATGACGAATATTATTTTAAATCACTCTTTGGCGACTTCGTATTTCCAGATGGCGAAGTTCCTTCTTGGGAACGCGTGAAGGCTTTGCAAGCTCACTTTATGCATTGGTTTAATGACGAAAGAAAGAAAGCTGTTTTGACCTTTCCCGTGGTGACGGCGGGAATGCTGATTGAAAACGACGAACCTAAAGACAAAGAATTTGCGATGATGTGTGCAAGGGAACTTAGCGAAGGCAATAGCTTCTTTATGTATATGAGCGAATCCGCAGACAGTCTTGCTAGCTGTTGTCGTTTGCGCAATGAAATTTCAGACAATACATTTAGTTACTCGTTAGGTGCCGGGGGAGTCGCCACAGGGTCCATCAATGTCATCACCATTAATATGAATCGACTTGTGCAAAAAGGTCTTGATCTGAAAGATACGGTTCAGAAAGTGCAAAAGTATCAAGTCGCTTATCGCACTTTGATGCAGGAGTATCTCGAAGCGGGAATGCTCAGTGCGTATTCATCCGGATTTATCACCTTAGATAAACAGTTTCTCACTATCGGAATTAACGGCATGACGGAAGCGGCAGAGTCGCAGGGTTTACGCGTGCAGAATAGCGCCGAGTACAAAGACTTTGTTCGCGAAAAGCTCAAAGTCATTTACGACGAAAATCGTAAAGCTCGCGAAACATATGGCTATATGTTCAATACCGAATTTGTTCCAGCTGAAAATCTGGGTGTTAAAAACGCCCAGTGGGACCGCAAAGAGGGACTTTTTGTTCCACGCGATTGCTACAATTCGTATTTTTATGTGGTTGAAGATATGAGTATCAACGCTCTTGATAAAATGGAATTGCACGGAAAAGAGATGATGCAATATCTTGATGGCGGATCGGCTTTGCATTTGAACTTAGAAGAAAAATTAAGTGCGGAAGGATTTTACAAACTTTTGAAAGTCGCGGCTCGATCCGGTTGCAACTACTGGTGCGTGAATGTGAAAATCACTATCTGTAATGAGTGTGACTTTATTGATAAGCGGACTTTGTATCGCTGCCCCGAATGTCACAGTGAAAATGTCGATCATGCAACACGAGTGATCGGCTACTTAAAAAGAATTTCAGCCTTCAGTGCCGCCCGCCAAAAGGAAGCAGCACAGAGGTACTACCATACTAAGGATTCTTCACTCGCAAAATCTTCGGCAAGAAAAGATAGCCCCACACCAAAAGCCCCAACGTCCATGTATAAGCCGCATACAAAAGATGGGATTGATAGATATGCGGAGCAAAACCCGCCGACAAGCGTGTGAGTCCCGCGAATGCAATCAACAGAGCTCCAAGGAAAAGACCCTTGGAGTTCTGCTCCAACTGCAGACCGTGATGGCCGTGAGATAAGCTGACTCGAACCGCCACCATGAATGTCATCAGTGCAAGACCCGAGACGTACACAACGTGAAGCAAGTGAATACGATAGTCAGGGAAAAAGGCAATTCCCCACTGCGCCACAACGATGAACCACGCTGAACCCCAAAGCCACCAACTTTGGAAAGCACGGCGTTTAGGAAACTTATAAATCTTCCAGAAAAAGAATGCGATAAAAGTAATAACGCCTGCTCGCAAAAACTGCGCAATAACGTTCATACCCGTGACTTCCAGAACATAACTACCCAGAAATAATACCGCCAAGGAAACAAATAGTTTAATCCGCGGGGCCACTTTCTTTTGCTCGGTAGGTAGCGGCGCCCACCCCAACAAAGCCGGAATCAAACGACTTCCTACTCCTAAGACAAGGCATAATACGTAAGCTTGAAGAGACAACAAACGAGCAAATGTATAAAAATCGCTGTGAATATTTATAACTTCGCCCAACATCAAGATAACACTTCCAAGAAGACCGGCGCCTAATCCGAACCCGACGAACAAAAAGGAATCCGGAGGATTGCTTTTACGTGCAAAAAAACGGCGGGCCATATACGAAATTAAAAAAACAAAAACCGCAACCACGGCTGTATAAAAATAAAATTTACTGCGCGGCAGGAGGCTTAAAAACAAAGTACTGATCAAGGCCAGTGAAATTCTTTGATCCCATTTTGTCGGACCAAAACTAGCCGTGAACTTAGGGGCCGCAGTCATTAAAAATCCGCAGACGAAACAAAGAAAAAAACCTCCAGTCATAATTTCCGGATGACGAAGTCCCGGGTACGAAACCATATTCCACGGAAAAAGAATCCACAAAAAAACTCCCCATACTCCAAAAGCCCAGCCCGCAGGGAAAAAGTATCTATAGCCGTCTATCTGAGTTGTATTCATAATGACCTCGCATCTATTCGTCCTTTTACAACATAGCAGGCTCCTTCCTAGTTCGTCTTTGATCAAGATCAAGAAATAAAAACTCCTCCACCTCCCTGGCGGATTTTAGGATGCCTCCCTTGCACTCTGACAAGCGTCCCCTTAAAACTACCTGCCTATTAATGGAGGCCAACCATGACTCCCGAGTTGCTAATGCCCGCGGGTTCGCTTGAAAAATTAAAATACGCCTTTCACTATGGCGCTGATGCCGTTTACGTGGGCGTACCTTTATTCAGTCTGCGCGCTCGAGAAAACGAGATGACGTTCGAAGACCTTCAGCGCGGCATCCAGTTTGCCCGCGAAAATGGGAAACAAATTTATGTCACGGCCAATATTTTCGCGAGAAATTTGAAACTGAAATCATTTCGAGAGAATTTTAAAAAATGGGTCGACCTAAAACCCGATGCTTTTATTATGAGCGATCCGGGACTTATGATGATTGCCAAGGAAACAGATCCCAACGTCAATATTCATTTGAGCGTTCAAGCCAACTGTATGAATTGGCAAAGTGTGAAGTTCTGGCAGCAACAAGGAGCCTCACGAATCATTCTTAGCCGCGAACTCCGTCTTGAAGAGATCAAAGAAATCCATGAACGAGTTCCTGATATTGAACTGGAAGCATTCGTACACGGTTCTATTTGTATCGCCTACTCAGGCCGCTGTTTGCTTTCTCATTACATGAGTTACCGTGATGCCAATCAGGGCGTATGCGACAACAGTTGCCGCTACGGCTACAATATCCATAAAGCGGAAACAAGTAAAGAAGACGAATATTACCTCGAAGATCTGCGCAACAAAGGACAGTTTTATCAAATTGATGAAGACGAAAATGGCACCTACATTATGAACGCCAAGGATCTTTGTGTGATCGAACATCTTCGCGAACTGCGTGATGCGGGCATCTGCTCCTTCAAAGTGGAAGGGCGAACTAAATCTCTTTATTATGCTTCGATGGTTGCAAAAATTTATCGTCAGGCCATTGACGACATGGCCGCCGGAAAGGACTTCGACCGGAATCTTTTGCTCGAACTTTCAAAAATTCCCAATCGCGGTTATCACAAAGGATTTGTCACCGGCAATCTAAGTCATCACTCTCAGGAATACCGTCATTCAACGTCACGTCACTACACGCAAAGATTTGCCGGGATTGTTCTTGGTAAATCTGAAAATTCAAATTTTCTAAAAGTTGAAACCCGACACCGGTTGCGCACCGGTGATGAAGTGGAAGTTATTTCTCCTTTAAAAACACAGAAAGCCGTGGTCGGAAAAATTCTAAATGCGAATAAAGAACTTGTTCCACAGGCCGGTGGAGGCGGATTGGTCTTTCATCTGGAACTTCCTGTGGAAGCTGCCCCGAATTCTTTAGTCAGTCTAATTGAGCACTCAGGGGGATGAGGCAATCCCACCTGAGCGCCTCCCGCACGGGATTTTATTTTGCCTGCGCAAGATACTTATCAAGACGATCTTTGTTCATTGCAAACTGCTTAGACATTTCTTGGGCTTTCGTTTTTACTTTGTCTAAGTTTTTCGGACTGCCAACTTGAACGACACCGACCATAGCCATCGGAAGATGGGCTTTACATTCATATAAGTAAAGGCCTTCTTCTTTCATTTGCACCGTGAACGGTTTTCCCGAAGGACTGCTCCATGGCTTGATTCCTTGCGGAGTTTCAACAGACGAAACATCGTGACCCACATCAGTTGGTATAAACTTAATGCTGTCCCCTTTATTAACTTTCAAATAGCCCGGCTCAAAAACCATGATGCCGTCTTTACCGTTATTAAGCATTTTAACTTCGTGAACGGCTGCGGATGCCCAAGATCCGGAAAATAAAATTGCTGCTAATACTACTTTTTTTAATTCAGTCATAAATGACTCCTTATATCTGCATGTCATGCGACTCATGATCTCTGCTTTGTTAAATAAATTATCAACGAATCATTTCTTAGAATATGACGTCTGTCATGAATGACTCAGGCTCCCTCCACAAGACCGGTCAAACCAATCGCTAGATGTTCTATGCTGTCGGTTTGCTGCCTCATTTGTCCTGCAAAAGCGGAAACTTCTTCGGCGGCTGAAGCATTCTGTTGCGTCGACGAATCAAGCTCGTTCATAGCTTTACTAATTTGTTGAATGCCAACCGCCTGCTCTGAGCTTGCTGCCGCGATTTCGGTATTAATCTGAGAAATGTCGGATATGATTTTAACAATCGTCTCTATCGATTCACGACTGAGTATCGCTCGATGAACTCCGTCTTGAACCTTCACGGAACTTTCTTTTATAAGCGTTGTAATGTCCTTTGCAGCGGAGGAACTGCGCAATGCCAGCGCGCGTACTGCGTCGGCGACAACGGCGAAACTCTTTCCTTGTTCGCCGGCTCTTGCAGCCTCCACGGCGGCATTCAAGGCCAACAAGTTTGTTTGAAAAGCAATATCCTCGATGACGTTAATGATTTCTTCAATCCTGTTAGAACTTTTAGAAATGTCTTCCATCGTCAGAACAAGAGTTGCCACTTGGGCTTTTCCGTTTTCAGCGGCCTTAAATCCCTCTCCTGAGATATTTGCCGCATGCTGAGCCTTTTGTTCATTTTGCGTCACAATGCTGTTGATCTCTTCAATAGATGCAACCACCTCTTCAAGAGCACTCGCGGAGTGGACAGAGCCGTTGGCCACCTGTTGGCTTGCGGCATTTAACTGTTGTCCTCCAGAAGCGATGGTCTCTGCCGCATGCGAAAGGTCTTCCACGGCGGAGTGAAGAGATGTTGTTAGGTTTCGAATGATAATCACGCCCAAAATTGAAATTAAAATAACAAGTCCCAAAAGAAGGGCCAGCGTAAGAAAGAACAAATGAGAGGCCGAAGACCTAAGATCTTCAACTTTTTTATTAACGCTATCGACTTCAAAGGAGACAACAGCACCCAGAGAATTTAGCGACGAAGTTATAGATTCATAGAATTGAGCGGGATCTTCTCCGAAGTGACCTTCCGCAGCCCGACTGACGACTTTGGCGTAGGTTTGCTCCACATGCAGCCAGGCAGTGGATTTACGAAAATCATCAAGTTGAGTGCGTGCGGCTTCAGAGACAACCAGGTTCGGGGCGTCTAAATTGACGCTGATTCCGCTTCGTAAGGATTCCAACTTGGAAATATCTTGGATCGTTATTGGGCCATCCGCTGCCAGAATATTTAAAAGATTGGCTCTTAATCTCCCGCCATATTCTTTGGCCATTTCCAGAATCGTAAGACTCAGAAAATTCATTTCAACGCCATTTAAAGACTGATCTGTAGCGACTAAAACATCCAGTTTGATGAGGAGGCTGATCAGTCCGGTAATTTCTTTTGTGGCCTCAGCGGCACTAATAGACTTGGTACTTACTGAGCTTCGCAGTTTCTCCAACCCCGCTCTGGTTTCTTCCAACACGGACTGAGATGGATCTTGGGACTGAATTTTAGCGACTTGCTCTTGAACTGCACGCCACTTTGAATCGACAATTTCAATTTGACTGTTCAACTCATCCTGATGAATTTTACCTGCTAAAAACAAAGAATTCTTGGCTCTTTCAAGTTGCACCTGATGCAGAAGCTCTGAATTTTTCTTTATCAAGGTTCCATTTTCAGTAATAGCTTGTGCTTCTTTAAATGTTCGCCAATGGGAATTTAAATAAAATGCACCATAAACAATACAGGCAAGCATAGGAATAAGAACAAGTCCGATTATTTTTAATCTCAAACTGAATTTCATATCTACTAACCGCCAACTAATATAAGACCTATGGCACAAGCCCCACAAATAACCATAGAACTACCCACAATTCCAATAGCAGCGCCCGCTACCATCACGGCTCCCAGAACATTTCCTACAATGACATTTTTAAACGTTTCCATTTTGTCTCCTTAAAACTCTCTCTATTTAATCTTCCAAGCTGAATGAGAAACATGATCTGAATCAAAAACACGACTGTCCCCGCTAATGTTTTTATTTTTCATGATCTCCGTCATGCAGACGCAGAATAAGACTTTCCACCCCCATTTCATTTTTGCGATAGTCGTCCCATGGAAACTTCCGACTCTCTCGACAAAAAATTTTCTTTTGAAGAAATTCTCAATCCTCCCGGTGGATTTTTGATGTGGCTGGTTGTCCTCATGGAAATCTTTATGTTCGGCGCTCTTATCACGATTGTTGCCAGGTACCGGCACTTCAACTTATCAATCTTTCAGGCAGAGACGGGACATTTGCATTTACGCGATGGTTTGATATTCACCCTGAGCCTTTTACTCAGTGGATTTCTTGCAGCTGAAGGAGTGCGATTTTATTTCTCTAATCAACGCCGCAAAAGCTTTTTCTACTTTATTGCCAGCACCGTATTTGGTCTGAGTTTTTTAGTTCTCAAGATTTTAGATTTTGTAAGCAAGTCTGAACTGGGCCTGGGAATCGAGAAAAACGATTTTTGGCAATATTATTGGCTCTTGATGGGATTTCACTTTTTGCACGTCATGGTGGGGGTCTTTATTCTTTTATCCATCTGTCTTGGAATTTATAAAAACAAATTTGAAGATGCGGAGTTTTCCGTCCGTGGCGGAGTTCTTTTCTGGCATATGTGTGACATTGTCTGGTTGATTATTTTTCCACTTTTCTATTTAGGAGGAATCCTCCATGAATAAAATCGTCTTTGCTCTCTTGTTGCTTCTTCTAGGAGTTGGGCTCCTTTTTCCCACGGTGAAATTCGTCTTGTTTCTTGCTTTGATCAAAGTTCTTTTAGTAGCGTTTTTTTACATGGAGCTACTTCATGCTCACGTTGCGTGGAAGCTTGCAAGTACGGGATTATTACTTGTCACCTTCGCCGGCTTGTTTCTTTTTATCTGAAATCTTAAGTCGCATTCTGTCTTACCTTTCATTTAATGAAGCAGTGGCAACAAAAGCGTCGTCAACGCTTGAGGAAGTTTATGAGGGTTGGGTAAGATTTGAATGTGTCCGAGCCCAAACATTTGCGGCAGATAAAACTTGGCCTTTTCTTCGATCGCCAAACATTTAATAAGAACATTTTGTTGTTGAGCTTCTCGCACGGCTTGCCTGATGTCTTCCATTCCATAACGGCCTTCATACTGATCGTAATCGGACGCCTTGCCATCGCTCAACAAAACGATAAGCTTATGTCGGGCTGGAGAATCTTTCAGAATTTCTAAACTGTGCCGCAAAGCGGGACCGATCCTGGTGTAACCGACGGGCTCTAGCGTATTTAACTTTCTTTTAAACTCAGGCCAAGACTCTTCGAAATTTTTGAGTTCTTCAAAAACACACTGATGCCTGGTATTGCTATGAAAGGCTGCGACACTTAAACACTCTGGCTCTTTTGGAAAGGCATCGCCAATCAAACACACGCTGTTTTTTATAACATCCAAAATTCTTTCATTGGCGACCCAAGAGTCCGTTGAAAGACTGCTATCAATTAAAAAAAGGCACTGCCAGTCTTTGTGATGTTTTTTACTGCGAATGTAAAAGCGGTCTTCTCCGGAATTTCCACTTTTTAGATCCGCATGTCGAGTGACTAAGGCATCAATATCAAGCTCTTCCCCTTCGCGCTGCCTTTTTTTCCACAGGGGTTTGGAGCGAACCTGTTGAAAGAGTTTTTCAATTTCTTTCTTTTCTTTAGTGTAGGATTCAGCCAGCTGAAAGGGTGTACCTGCGCCGGGAATGCGGGCCTCAACCCGACACCAATTTTCTTTATAGCTTTTTTTCTTAAAATCCCACTCGGGATAAAAATGCACACGAGGCGAAACTGGTAAATCTTCCTTGCTTAGAAGATCCGGAGCCACACTATGCATCCGTACATCCGCTTTATAAAGCGACTGCGTCCTTTCCCGGCTTCGGGTCACCTCGCGCATATTTAACTCTTCCAGAGCCTCCGCATGATCTTGCAAATCGTCGTCGCCGTCCTGGGTGCGCATTCCCCCTTGATACTCCTCTAAAGTTTCAGCTTTTTCAAAGGAATGGGTCACAGGATTATTGGTATCTCTTTGCTCCTCAAGATGCACCTGCACAATGTCTTCACGATTTTTTCCCTGCACTTCCGTTCCATTAGCTAATGCCTCGGTGGTCGTTTCTTCATCTGTCTTTTCTGTCTCTTCAGAGAAGGAATTCGGAGACATAAGAAGACCCCAGAGTACAAAGGCTTCTTCTGCCACCGCAGGACCTAGAGGAAGTGAGGCAAAATGAGTTTTATAAACAGCGTCAGCGAACTTCCAAAAACTGAAAGTACTTTTATGGGTGTTATACAAAATACTTTTCCAAGAGCTGTCTTTGGGGCTTTCGCACAAAAGATCATAAATCCACTGGGCGAGAATACCATTTTGTGAATTTCGATCTTGGCCTGAGAGAGATTGCAGTTCCGCCAAGGTTCCTTGTCTTAAAGTCTCAATCACTTGAATTGTGCCTGGAAACTCCAAGGTAATAACCTTATAGATTTGGTGAACCGCCAAACAGGTGTAAACTTTCTTTTCAATTTCCGAAAGCTCGCGCGGCGGCAGACAAAATCCTAACTGTTTAGCGGAACAATAAAACAGCGTTCTTTGAATGTAGAGCAATTCATTAAGGCGTTTTGACGAAAGAGGACATAATGATTTCGGATAATAAAAATGCACTCCAGAATAGCCGCCAATTTTCTCTGCCTCGTGAATTTGTATCGGTTCGCCGCAAAGAGATTTGGCAATAACTTGAAGGCGAGTCTCCAGTTCTTTTAAATCAGCCTTTTGCCCATAGTGCGGTGGCATAGGATCCGCCGAGATTTTTTTAAAAAGTCTGTAACCAAAAGAAAAAAACTTTTCATCTAGGCCCATAATCTAAAAAATCATGGCGGCCACATCTTGTAAGGCCGTCATAATATCTCCGTCATCCGTGAGAGGTTGAACAATAGCGACGTCACATGAACGACGAGGCTCCAATCCATCACGTATTAACTTCGCCGCATCGACAAGAAGCCGAGTTGATGCCGTTTCCGCCAAACCCAACTCTTTGAGATTGCGAATTTTTCCCGCAAAGCGAACCAGCTTTTGCGCCACTTCCAAAGAGCATTGAGATTCCGCTTTTACAATTTCAGATTCGAGTTCGGGACGAGGATAATCAAAATGCATGGCCACAAATCTTTGTCTTGTGGAAGGTTTCAATTCCTTGAGTCCTCGTTGATATCCCGGATTAAAACTCACGACGAGCATAAACTCCGGCGAGGCTTTGATTTCTTCATTGAGTTTATCCAACGTGATGGCACGACGGTGATCAGTCAAAGGATGAAGGACTACAATCACGTCTTCGCGAGCTTCAGCGATTTCATCCAAGTAAAGAATTGCACCTTCGCGCAAGGCGCGCGTGACCGGGCCGTCTTGCCAAATGGTGTCTCCACCTTTGACAATAAATCGTCCCAATAAGTCTGTCGCCGAGGTGTCTTCATTGCAGGCGACAGTAATCAGAGGACGCCCTCTGCGAGCCGCCATGGATTCAATGAAGCGGGACTTTCCGCATCCTGTAGGCCCTTTCAACATCAAGGGCAATTGATTGCGATAAGCGCTGTCGAAGATTTCTTCTTCATCTGCGACAGCTTGATAAAAAGGTCCTTTAATTGTGGGCGCCAGCATTTTCTACCTTCCCTTTGGGCAATCCGTACTTAATAAAGATCCAAATAAAGGCGAAAATTCCAAGACTGAATAAAGCGGCGGCAAGGACGAGGCCCAAGAAATGCACTTCAATTTCTTTTTGTACTAAAAGAAAATCCATGCCCATTTTTCTTTCCAAGTAGACTTGCGCGACACCTGCGATTCCGAAGGCGACCGTCATTGCAGTCATGCCGATGTTAGAAGTCCAAAAAGCGAAAGAACTCCAACCGCTGTCATAAAGTTTTCGGCCTGTAAGGTTCGGCATCGCATAAGCGATCATTGCAAAAACCAACATGGCGTAAGCACCCCAGAATGCAAGATGCCCGTGCATAGCCGTCACCAGCGTTCCGTGCGTGTAAATATTGACTTGAGGGAGTGTGTGCGCAAAGCCCAGAAAACCAGCTCCAACGAATGACATCACGGCACACCCAATGGTCCATGTTAAGGCCAAACGATTGGGATGTTGGCGTCCTCCCTTTTTCGCCATGGCAATGGCGTAAATCGCCATTCCTAAAAAGGCCACTGGCTCAAGAGCACTGAAGAGCCCGCCGATCATCAACCAGTAACGAGGAGTCCCGATAAAATAATAGTGGTGTCCTGTCCCTAAGATTCCCGAAAGAAACGTAAAGCCGACAATGACGTAAAGCCATTTTTCAATAACCTCGCGATCTACACCCGTGAGCTTGATCAAAAGGAAACTGAGGATAGCCCCCATAATCAATTCCCATACACCTTCAACCCACAAGTGAACAACCCACCATCTCCAGTAAGAGTCCATTGTTTGATTGACAGTCGGAATCATGCCCGGAAGATAAAGCAAGGCCGCACTTAGCAAGCCGAAGAAGAGAACCATGTTCGTCGTGCTATATCTTCGACCTTTCCAGATCGTTCCTCCAATAAGGAAAATAAAAAGGAGAACATCGACAACAACAAGATAATCCAGCGGTCGCGGAATTTCTAAAAACTTTCTTCCTTCCCACCAATTAAAATGAAAGCCAATAATTGCCGTCACGCCCACCGCCACGAACGCTCCCAATTGCACGTAGGCAAGTTGCGGAAGAATCAACTCACGATTTGATTCCTCCGGTGTGATGTAATAAGCGGCACCCATAAATCCCGCCAGCAGCCACATCACCAATAAGTTCGTGTGGGTGGCGCGTGCCGTGTGAAAAGGAATGACACTGTGTAAGCCGTCGTATCCCATATGGGCAAAGCCCATGATAAATCCGTAAACAATCTGCAAAGATAAAAGAAGCATGCACACGGCAAAGAAGTAGTAGGCTATTTTCTGTGTTTTAAATTTCATAACAGAATCCTTATTTCAACAATGAAAGATAACTTGCGAGTTCTTGAACTTGTTCGTCGGTTAAAGGCAGTTTTGGCATTTTAGAATCTGCCTTCACCGCGACGGGGTCGCGCAACCAGGAGACAAAAAAGGCATGTTCTTTACGGCTGCCCACACCATCCAACGCCGGTCCCACAGAGCCTCCCTTTCCTTGCAACATATGGCATGCAACACAAACCTGATCAAAAACTGCAGGACGTGGCGGAAGAGAAGACTGCGTCAGAGTCGTCGGCACTGGAGCCGGTGCCGGCGCGAGATCAGGCTTTGCAGGAAAACCGTTAAGATCCGTCTCTCCGATCCATTTTAGGAACGCCACCAGAGAATTGATTTCTTCCTCTGTAAAATTATATTTCTGCATCTTTCTTTGGCCTGGATACATTGCCGCCGGATCTTTAAGCATGGATTTAATGAAGGCTTCTCCCCGGCGTTCATAAACTTTGGTGAGTTCGGGAGCATAATAAGCTCCTTCTCCCATGATCGTGTGACACCCCATACAGTTGTTGTGGTCCCACAAATCTTTGCCGTGAATGACTTCGGGAGTGATATTCTCTGAGTGCGTTTGTTTAGGCACTCGTTGAATTGTATCTATCGTTAAAATAACAAAACACCCGGAACAGACAATGGTACCGATGAGAAAAAACTTCTTAGCGGCCGACTTTGATAACATGAAAACTCCTTTGACCTTAACAACGTCATCCTAAACAAAGAAGTTTTCTTGAAATATGATCCGGATCAAGAACCGCTTCAAATACATACAGTTCCACCCCCGGGGTTGAATTGAATCGACCGAAAGAAACTTGATCCAGATCATAGAAAGCGCGGCATAGACATGAGAACTTCATTTTGAGGTTGCTATGTTAGACGTAACTCAAAGACTCAAAAGCTTGGATTCATTCAACCCTCTTGGTGAAACATCATTGAAAGAATTGTCATCCCATTTTGAAATCGTTTATGTCAAAAACAGGGAAATTCTTTTCAAAGAAGATACTCCGATACAGGATCTCTATATCGTTCTTTATGGATCTTTTAAAATTCAAAAGAAGGGTTCTAATTCCTCTCCGGTTATACTCAATTTCCTAAATCGCGGAGAATTTCTAGGGATCGCGATGGCAGGACTCACCTACCCGGTTTATCCGGCCACTGCTGTCGCCAATGAAGATGCAGCACTTCTGCGGTTCTCAAGAAATTATTTTTTAAATGTTCTTATGAAGATCGACAGCGTTCGCGCCACCGTCACGAGACAAATCAGTGAACGCTTCCTTGAATTCCAGCATGACCGTTGTATGGAAAACGTGCGCACTCATCAAAGGGTCGCCGATCTTTTGCTTCGACTTCTGGATCGACAAGGTGAAAAAAGCGGATCGCAGATCCTCATACCACTGACCCGCAAAGATATCGCGCAACGGGTGGGAACCAAAGCGGAAACTGTCATTCGAATCCTTAGTATCTGGAATAAAAAGGGGTGGATTAAAACCGTGGACCGGCACATCGCCATCATCAACTATCAACAGCTTAAGGAGGTTCGCGATGAAAGAACTCCTGAATACACTCAGATTGCAACATCAGACGATTTTGAAGATGTTGAACCAGCCTGAACGGGTTCGTGATCTCATTCACTTTGTCGAGCAAGAACATCATCCGCTCGAAGAATTGGAACTGTTTCCGTTTCTGCAAACTCAGCGCTGCCTTCATGAAGGAGGTCCTCGCTGCACTTTTTTTATGGGTATAAGGTTGGAGCTAAATCCTCTGAGCGACATGCAGAAACATTTAAAAACTTTTTATACAAAAACGTCCTTTCGCCCCAAGGACTATCCTGTGCCTGACTGGCTGACTCCGCAAAGTCCTTTAAGCATTCCTTTTGAAGAACATGTGATAGGGGCGGATCTGGCGCAAAGTATTCTTTTTCTTTTGGAACCGGAGAACGCTCATCTCCATCAAGAATTTTTCAAACTTCTTTATGACGATTACTGCCGTCTTTTAAAAATGCACATTGATAAAGAGGACGGATGCCTCTTTATCATGTGCGAGAGAGTTCTGACTTAGTCTCCACAGAACCCGCAACATCCTTCTTTTTTCTTCTTAGTGATTTTTAATCTCCACGTCTGAGGGCCTTGCTCCAGATATTCATGTTCAAACTGGCCGCCTTTTAAATCGTTAAACTGTCTTAAAAGCGGGATTGGATCATGAGTATTTACGATCACTAGACTTTCTCCACCTTCCAAATTGTCGAAACTTTGAAAAATAAAGGCGTGTCTTTCGGGGCCTGGAATCTTTTGGGCTTCAATGACGAAATCGGTCATAAGAGAATCTCCTTTTTCTTAATTCAAATTAAGAGATTCTCTTTGGGAAAACATTGATCGATATCAATTCTTTAAAAATTTTATTAATTCTTTAGGTTCTTTATCCGCGCCAATCTGCTGGCCGCGAATCACGCCCTCTTTGTCGAGAACAGTGACGATGAAAGAGTGGTCGTAATCGTTGCCTTCCATCTTTTTATATTTAATTCCCAGTAAATTGGCGATTTCACGCGGTGTTTTATCGGAGGAAGAAGTATAAAGGCTCCAACGGGAACTGAGCTTTCTTTTCTCTGCATATTTCTTCATCACAGAAGGAGTGTCTACCTTCGGATCAAAACTTACGATCACAAATCGCGCCTTTAAACCCTGGGCATCCACTTCTTTTTCCAGTTGTTGCATCTGAGAGATAATCAAAGGACAGGCATAAGCGCAGCTTGTATAAGCCATGGAAATAACCACCGGTTGTCCTTTTAAAGAAACAATAGAAACTTTTTTCCCATTCGAATCTAAAAGTTCTGAACCTAAGTTATAGATAGACTCCTCACTGAGCTTTGCCGGTTCCACAGCTTCAGAGGTTTCGTTCTTGTCGTGATGCTCGTGCTCATGGGCTTGAACCGCTGAGGCAGATAGAGCAGAAACCAGACTCGCTATTAACACAAACTCTCTTAGGTAAGACATAATCACTCCTTGTTTTTTACACAGCGAAATCCAAGATTTCTGACTGTGTATTTTGCCTGCAAGCTGCTACGAAAAGCATAGCGCATGAAGGCCGCATAATCGGCAGGATCCGCAGCGGAGGCCGCACCTCCGCCACAAAATAAATTTCTATCTAAAGCGACATCGGCCCGCGATTCTCCAGTCACCATGGAGGAATTAAAATCCTCCACCCATTCCCAAATAAGCCCATGCATGTCGTAAACACCGTCGTTATTGGATGCACCAGATCTGACAGCAGGCAAAGGCCACTCGGCACTTTTTCCGTACCACTCTAAAATCACAGACTTCAGATCTTTTTTGTCTTTGTAAGGAACAAGTCCGACATATTCCCACTCATCAATACTCGCCAGACGTTTACCAAGACTGTCGCAATAAGCGCGAGCCGCATACCAACTGATGCGCACGACAGGGGAAGAAGCCATTGAAGCTTCTCCAAAGTTGAGATCTTCTTGCCAGTATTCCAAATAATTATTGTCAGAGAATATTTTTTTTACTTTGCTTTTACGCCATTCCGGATGAGTTTTCACGAACTCCAGATATTCCGCATTAGTGACAGGATTTCTATCAATATAAAACGCGGAAACTTTATGAACGGTTTTATCAAGAAGCGCCGGCATTCGAAACGAACCTGCGGGGATAAGGATCATGTCCGCTCCCCAGCCAGGCAAAGACATAAGCATCCCAAGAATCAGAATGACTTTGCATGCGGATTTCTTGAGATGCTTCATAACAGACCTACTTTTTACCTGAAGCGCGAATTGCTTTCACTTCTTCAGGAGTTACTTTTTTCTTTGAATTACCCCAAGCGCTGTAAACATAGTTCAACACGTTAGCAGCTTCTTCATCAGAAAGAACTTGGGCAGGCATAATGGAGTTGTACTCTTTGCCATTTACAGTGATTTTTCCTTCTAAACCATGCACGACTGCTGAGATGGCTTTGTCTTTATTGTTATTAAGGAAGTCCGACTTCGCAAGAGGAGGGAATGCTCCCGGTACACCTTGACCATTTGCCTGATGGCAGGCAAAGCAAGACGACTCGAAAATTCTTTTTCCGCGAACAATACTTTCTTCAATAGTCTTCGCTGGAATTAATTTTGGAGCACCATCACCCACTTCTTGGATCACACCGCCCTCAGGAAGATAAATACCGTCTTCAGTTTTACCTGAGTAAACTTCCTTATCGGCGTCACCTTCCACTTTGATCATTCCTAAAGCACCTTTATTAAAGGCGCGGAAGATCGAGTGATCGACAAGAATGAAAGTCCCAGTAGTCTGCAACTTAAAGTCCACGATGGCAGATCCGCCGGCAGGAATCAAAGTAGTTTGCACGTTTTCATTTACTAACTTTCCGCCTTCGACATAAACCTTATCAAAGATCTCCCCGATGACGTGGAATGAAGACACGAGGTTAGGACCGCCGTTTCCGACAAATAAGCGCACAGTCTCGCCAGTTTTTGCTTTCATCGCTTTGTCGCCGACCAGAGCGCCTACGTTTCCGTTAAAGACGACGTAGTCAGGTTTTTCTTCAACAGCTTTAGTCATACTAAACGGCTGAAGTCCCGCAGCTCCGTATTTTCCTTTAGTGTAGAACTCACTTTGCATGACATAAAATTCGCGATCCACTTTAGGTAAACCTTCTTTAGGTTCAACCAAAATCAAACCGTACATACCGTTAGCTATATGCATACCCACAGGTGCAGTTGCACAGTGATAAACATAGAGTCCCGGATTCAACGCTTTAAAGTTGAAAGTTGAGCTGTGGCCCGGAGCTGTGAAGGAACCTTCCGCTCCCCCGCCCTGCCCTGTAACAGCATGCAAGTCGATATTATGTGGCAATTTGCTGGAAGGATGATTGTGCAAATGGAACTGCACGTGGTCTCCCTCACGAATGCGGATGAATTTGCCTGGAACCTTTCCACCGAATGTCCAGAAAGTGTAATCCACTCCGTCAGCGAGACGCATTTTCACTTCTTTTGTTTCAAGATTTACAATGACTTTTGTTGGGTACTTACGAGTGATAGGTGGTGGAACTTCAGGCGCGTCAGTTAATACCGCGACTTCTTCACCTTTAATTTTTTCTTCGGCGTTTGCAACAACGGCTAATAGACATGCCGCCAAAACCGCAAGAGGCTTTTTAACAATTGAGTATTTCATCTTAGTCTCCTTGCTGATGACTCCATTTAATCCTATGAGGAGTTTCGCGTCCATAACATGACGGTGGTCAACTTTGTGGTCTAGAAGAATATAAATCCATTCCGGGGGTGGAGAGGGCGGACCTTTTTGGGTGAGTGTTTCAAAGTTAGACAGGACCAAATGCCTAAAAACAAATAAAAAGGGGGCTTACAAAGTCTCTTTTTTGCACTTTAATGCCGTCGATGAAGACACGTATGCACAAGCTGATGTTGGCGGTATTAATTCTATGCACTTTTTCTGTGACGACAGTCCATGCTCAGGGGCTTTGCTACGTTCCCGTTAAGAACAGCCGCCTCGCCATGGATCAACGAGATGATCAGCGCATGAAATGTTTGAAGCACAAGAAAGGGCAAATCAACGTCACTCAGTGTTTGAATATTGCAAAGTCTATGGAGTATTCAACCAACGCTGAAGATGCACGTTTAGTGTGTCTGTACGATCTTCGCCCAACTTTGAAAGAGTGTTTTGCGATTTCAAAATCAATGGAGTATCCTGATTCAGGAGATGAAGCTCGTTGGGAATGTCTTCGCCGTTTCAATAAAACGATCACGGTAAAACAGTGCAAAAAAATCGCAGACAGCATGAGCTATCCTGCCAACACAGACCGAGCAACTCAGTATTGCTCTTCTGAGTTACAATAATTTTTTCGCGGAATCTAATCTCACTCGCATTCTAGACTTTAGTGTCATTTATTACAAATTTGCAAAAAACCAGACTTGCCGTTGTAATGGATGGTCCCTATTCTGTCCTCATAGGACTCGTTAATCCTAGAAAGGGATAGCTCTTATCATGACTCAATCTATGGAAGAAAAAGCGAAGAAGACTAAGATTATTGTTAAAGCACCAACTCAGGAACGTTCTCGTCAAACAGTCGCAACCATCTTAGATGCCTGTTCTCGTTTGCTGATTTCTGAAGGGTTCTATTCAATCACCACAGATAAAATTGCCAAAGAAGCCGGCGTGAGCATCGGTTCTCTTTATCAATTTTTCGGAAACAAAGAGTCTGTTGTTCAAGCTGTTGTTAAAAATATCATTGAAGAAGACAAGCGTTTGATCAGCGAAAAAATGCGCGCCATCTCTCCCCTTCCTCCGGAACAACGCGTGAAAGGCATGATCGAACTTGCCGTGGAAACAATCCGCCGCAACTCAGAGCTTCGTGCCAAGCTAACGACGATCCAATATTACGTGGCGGACGCTGCTTATATCTCTGAATCTATCCGCTTCTTCCAAGAAGTGGTTCGATACAATCTTCCGCAAATCCCAGGTCGCGACATGGATAAGGTTTCTTATCTTGTTGTAAATGCGTTTATCGGACTTGTGAACACAATGTCGATCGATAAGCCGGAAGCCATCCATGATCAAGGTATCGTGAATGAAATCACTCAATTGTTCTTTAAATATCTAGATATTGAAAATCCAGTAGCAACGGCCACCGTCGGCGCTTCTGCAACTCGCGCAAAGGGCGACTTTATCTAAACCTTTTTTAGTCCGGACTCTGTTGGGGGCCTCGATCGAAGGATTGAAGCCCCTTTTTTATTTGTGGCCTCCGCTGCGGTCGGCACGCCATCCGGGCTCAGTCGCCGCCGCACGTTGTGCGGTTCGCGCCATCGTGGCGCCGACGAAGGCCTCTCTTCGGGAGGTCACAAATAAAAAAGGATCTTCAATCTTTGATAAAATTCATAGAATGGCTTAAAAAGGTTTTTGGATAACTGCGTATTGTGAATGCAGGATTCCGGAAATAAAAAAAGCCTCCGTTTGGAGGCTTTTTTTTTGAGAGCTATCTTGGGCTCTTTTTGTTATCTTCCATCGCGACGGTTCTATTCTTTCTCGCGAGAGAAATGAGTGCGATGTTGTATTTGTCTTTCGGAATCGCGATCACTGTGTGGGCTGGAATCGGAGTTCCTTTGCGGGCTTTTTGCGTCAAGTGTGGGTTGTACATTTGCGCTTTTTCATCGTCGCCGTCAAACCAGCTTACGATCTCTTTGTATTTTACGGACACTGGCAATTTCAGATCTTGAGAGTTAAAAGGCTTTGACCATACAACAGAGCCGAAGTATTTGCCTGCGTTCTTTTCTACTTCAAGAGCGGCTAGGAAACTGGCGTAGAAGTTTCTAGAGGCAAAGCCGAAGCTCTTACGAGACTTCACATTTTGCACAAGTTCTCCCAATTCACGAGTTTCATAGCTCTTTGTCATTTTCAAAACGCCTGTCGGTCCATGGTTGTAACCAGTGACCGCTAAAGGCCAAGAATCAAGCATATTGTAGTTTTGGCGCAAAAGTTTTGCCGCCAATTTAGTCGCCTCTAGCGGGTGATTTCTTTTATCCACCACCGGAGAAATCATTCTATACGGACGAGCCGTGTACGGCATGATTTGCCAGATACCGCTCGCGCCCACTTTCGATCTTGCCATGATGTTGAAAGAACTTTCCACAAACGCCAAACGAGTCAATTCGATCGGCATATTGGCATCGCGGAAGATTTTTTCCATATCTTCTATGTAACGGCCCGAATAGAAAATTGCGTCTTGCATGCGGTCTTTTTGACCCAGTTGAAAACGCAAACGATCTTTTTCTTCTTTAGTGAGCTTCAAACCGATGATGCTTTTAACTTCATCGACTTTCTTTTGTTTTTCACGCTCTGTCGTTAGACCTGTGAGATCCACAACTTCATACACAGTCTCTACATTTTCGGCGTCATGGATGACACCTTGGTTTGTAGAATATTTGGTATAGATATCAATCCAGAATTGAACCTGTTTTTCCATTCCTTTAGGAATAGCAAACGCGTCTTCTTTGTAACCCAAAGCCGAATTCTGGTCTTTAAATACAGGCGCGCGCCATGGACGACTTTCTTCAGGGCTGCGACCGAGAACTTGTGGAACGACTTGACCTGCAATATCGTTCTGCGCAAATGCCACTGGAGAAATCAAAAGACCCGCGTATAAAATTGAGACAGTGATTTTCTTCATCTAACGTTCACCTTCCAGTCACTTCATCGGCTTATTTTACAAGATAGATAAGCAAATTATCAAAAAACGAACGAATCTTCGCCTCATCCGTAGACCCGTTGTAAATAAATGAAAAAGTGATCACATTTCCATCTTCAATACCCGCGTATCCAGCCAGAGAAACGACGTTCGTCAAGAATCCCGTTTTAGCACGAACCCAACGTTCCGCTTTGGAGTTCTTCATGCGCTTTTTGAGCGTGCCATCAATACCCGCGATGGGCAAGGATGTGAGGAACTCCGGCTGGACTTGAAAATCATTGCGCAAATGTTGCAACACTTTCCACATCGCAAACGGTGACATTTTATTTTCACGCGTCAAACCTGATGGCGATTCCAAGCGGTATTGATCCGCGGGAACCCCCAGACTTTGCATGTGCTCATTGATAACTTGCATTCCATCCGCAAGACTTGCGCCCTTTGTTTTTTTTACGGCTCCTAGGTTTTTTGTCAGCATCTCGGCCACATAGTTGTTGGAAAACTTATTCATGTCCGCCACAACTTGCTCAATGGCCTTGCTTTCAGACTCAGCAAGAACATCGGCCTTTTCTGGTGTGACACCGTTCTTGATAGAACCGGTGAGTTGAACACCCCTTTGCGCTAAAAAAGATTTCAAATTATAACCTGCCCAAAGGTCGGGTTGCGTGATGTTCTTAAAGATCACCACTTCTTTAAGTCCCTGTCCGATGGAACCACCGACATGGATGACGTCACCTTCGAATTTCTTATCTTCCTGACGATCCGCAAGGAGTTTATTATCTGATCCCGCCACTGTTTTTGCTTTATTCACCAAGCGGATGTAGTCGTTTTGCGGATCAATGAAAACCTCGGCCCCATTGCCTTTGCCGTTGGAGCGCACAAAAATATTCACAGAATTCCAGTTAAAACTCATCGCTCCTGTTGGTGCATCATAAGCGCGGTCCACACGCTCTTTTTGGCGGCTGACGTCATAACGGACTTTGTCGAATAAAGAGTCATCCACCACAACGTCGCCTTCGATTCTTGTAATTCCGTTGCGCAGGAAGGCGTTTACTAAATACCACATGTTTTCAGAAACAAACGAAGGATCACCGCCCCCTTTTAGATACAGATTTCCTTTAAGAACTCCGTTCTTAGGTTCTGCACTCGCAAGCAACTGTGTTTTAAATTTATGACCGGGAGGAAAATGCGCCAATGCCGCGGAAGCCGTTGCGACTTTTGAAATCGATGCCGGGATCATCGTTTTTTTCCCGTTTATATCCAGAAGAACTTTCATATCCTGGCCTTCACCCACCGTGGCGTACATACCAACATCTGAAAGCTGCACTCCGAATTTTTTAGCCAACGCTTGGAACTCTTTTTCCACATCCGCAAACTTATTTGCTTCAACGGGCTGGGCATGTACGGACAACGAGAACAACAGGACGGCGGCAATAATAAATTTCACGATACTATTCCTCTGTGGTTAGAGCGCGTGCTCTTAGGACTAAGTCTAGGAGTCTAGCCTATGTTAATTGTTATAGTTTTTCTTCGCAAGAACCAGAGTGAATTGTTAGACTGAAGTTCATGAAAAAACGTGAATGGCTCATCGTGATTCTTCCTCTATTGGCGACGTGGTCTTTGGACCGCGTCACTAAACTGTGGGCGACAGGAATCACTCAGTTGCAATCTTTTGGTCCTGTCCACTTCGTTCTGCACCACAATCACGGTGCCATGTTAGGTCTTTTCTCGGATCTTCCATCGGTCTTGCGTATCGTGTCTTTGTCTACGGGCGGGGCTTTTCTTCTTTGCACTTACGCTTTGATTCAATATCTTTTGCCCATCAAGTCCCTGACTTTGCGCACGGGCTTATCGATTTTGATTGGTGGTATTATCGGCAACGTCACCGATCGTATCGTCTGGGGTTATGTTGTCGACTTCATTGTTGTCGGAACTCCTTCTCTTTCAAGTCCTGCCTTTAACATCGCCGATGCTTTGCAATGGGTGGGTTATGCATTGATCGTTTATGCAATCATTCGCGAGGGCGAACTTCTTTGGCCCGAAAACAATGTGCGCAAACAATACTGGGTCAATATGCCTTTCCAATTGAAGTATTGTTTTATTCTGATGGCGGTGGGATTAAGTCTGACGCTTATTTGTTTGGTGTTCTCTTACACCTATATGCGCGTGACGATTCAAGAGCTTGTGGGCAATAACGCCTTCTTGGTGAACAAGTTCCTTGTTCCCTATGTGATCACCTTCGTGATTATCTGTGTGGCCTTTTGCGCGATCTTGTTTGCCGTGGGACGCGTGATTTCTCACCGAATCGCCGGACCTCTTTACGCCTTTGAACGTTTTTTAAAAATGTCATTGGACGGGACATCCACGCCGCTCAAACTCCGTGCGGGAGACGAATTTAAACATCTGGAAGAACTGGCAGAACAAGTCAATGAGCGCTTAAATCAGATTAAAAAAGAGCGCACCGTTCAGGTGATCGAATATTCAGAAGACGAAAATTAAAAAAACCGGGAAGGAAATGCTCCGATCGTGATGATCGGAGTTTCTATTTACTTGTTCCAAGGCTCACTGCAGGAAGGGCGTCGCCCATTTCTCCGGCGCCATCGCCTAAGTTATTTGTATGACCTTGACCGAGTTGACCATTGATATTGTATCCCCAGCACTTCACCATCGAATTATCAAGAAGAGCACATGTGTGATTTTGACCCGTGTAAATTTGCACCGCTGTTCGCCCCGTTCCTAAGCTCACCGAAGGAAGCGAATCTCCCATCTCGCCAGCACCATCTCCCATGGAATTTGTATTGCCTTGACCCAACTGACCATAGTTATTGTACCCCCAGCACTTCACTGTCGAATTATCTAAAAGAGCACACGTATGATTGTTACCCGCTGAAATCTGCACAGCAGTTCGCCCCGCTCCTAAACTAATCGCCGGTAATGAATCCCCCATCTCGCCAGCACCATCTCCCAAAAAATTTGTATGCCCTTGACCCAATTGACCCACGCCATTGACTCCCCAGCACTTTACTGTCGAATTATCTAAAAGAGCACAGGTATGAAAGATGCCCGCAGAAATTTGTAAGGCGGTTCGTCCCGTTCCTAAATTGATCGCAGATAATGAGTCCCCCATCTCGCCAGCACCGTCTCCCAGTCTATTTGTATGACCCTGACCCAATTGACCATAAGTATTGTAACCCCAGCACTTCACTGTCGAATTATCTAAAAGAGCACAAGCATGAGAATCACCCGCAGAAATTTGAACGGCAGTTCGTCCCGTTCCTAAACTAACCGTCGGCAACGAATCCCCCATCTCTCCAGCGCCATCTCCTAAATTATTTATGTGACCTTGACCCAATTGACCATAGTTATTGTACCCCCAGCACTTCACTGTTGAATTATCGAGAAGGGCACAGGTGAAATGCGACCCCGTTGAAATTTGCACGGCAGTTCGTCCCGTTCCTAAATTGATCGCCGGTAATGAATCCCCCATCTCGCCAGCACCATCTCCTAAATCATTTGTATGACCTTGACCCAATTGACCAACGCTGTTGGAGCCCCAACACTTCACTGTTGCATTATCGAGAAGGGCACAGCTGTGATAATAACCCGCCGAAACTTGCACGGCGGTTCGCCCCGTTCCTAAACTAATCGGAGGTAACGAATCCCCCATCTCTCCAGCGCCATCTCCTAAATTATTTATATGCCCCTGCCCTAATTGCCCATAGGTATTGTTGCCCCAGCACTTCACAGTTGAATTATCGAGAATAGCACAAGTGTGATTGTTACCCGCCGCCATCTGCTTAAATCGTCGTGCTCGTATTAATTCCGGATCTTGAACTTTCACCAAACGCGAAGGAGAGGTTCCAAATTTAAGCGCAGGAAGAGCGTTACCCATTTCTCCGGCAGCGTCGCCTAGGTAATTCATATTCCCCTGACCCAGTTGCCCCCAACCATTGAAGCCCCAACACTTTGCCGTCGAATTGTCTAACAGAGCACAACTATGATTTATGCCAGCGGAAACTTGAAGAACCGTTCGCCCCGTTCCTAAATCGACTGCCGGTAACGAGTCTCCCATTTCCCCAGCCCCATCACCCAAACTATTTGTATGACCTTGTCCTAACCGACCGTTGCCATTGTAACCCCAACACTTCACGGTGGAGTTATCTAAGAGGGCGCAAGTGTGATTACCACCAACAGAAATCTGTACCGCCGTGCGACCGGTTCCTAAATCAACCGCTGGCAAAGCGTCGCCCATTTCTCCAGCGCCATCTCCTAAGACAGTGGTATTGCCAATTCCAAGATTACCATTGGAGTTATTTCCCCAGCATTTGACGGAAAAATTATCTAGAATAGCACACGTGTGGTTATTCCCGGCGGCTACCTGACGGGCAGTACGCCCCGTACCCAAATTAATCGCAGGCAAAGAGTCACCCATTTCACCTGCGCTATCTCCAAGCGATGCCGTACTCCCCTGACCTAATTGACCGTTGTTATTGTATCCCCAACACTTCAAAGTAAAATTATCCAAAAGTGCACACGTATGATCGCTGCCTGTCGCAATTTGCAATGCTGTTCGGCCCGTTCCTAAATTCACTGCGGGTAGTGCGTCACCCATTTCACCTGCGCCATCTCCTATTTTATTGATGTGACCTTGCCCTAGGTGTCCTGCTGAGTTTAATCCCCAACACTTCACCGTAGAGTTATCCAACAGAGCGCAAGTGTGGTTGTTTCCCGCAGCCAGTTGTCGAGCCGTGCGGCCTGTTCCCAAGTCGATCGCAGATAATGAATCTCCCATTTGTCCGGAAGTATCTCCGATGTTATTCGTATGTCCCTGTCCTAATTGACCCTGTAGATTGCCGCCCCAACACTTCACAGTGGAGTTATCCAAGAGTGCACAGGTATGAAGGCCACCGGCTACGATCTGCACGGCAGTACGATTTGTTCCTAAATTTACTGTTGGCAAGGAGTCACCCATTTCGCCTGAACCATCACCTAGATTATTCGTATTGCCAACCCCTAGCTGACCGGAGCCATTACCACCCCAACATCTCACTGTTGAGTTATCTAAAATTGCACAAGTATGATTTTGCCCGCCCACAACCTGCTTCACCTTCACCGAATTCTTCTGCGACCACATTGCTGTCGGCAACATGCCTCCGGCGAAGACAGAACTCGCCGTCCCGAAAAATATAAAAAGAGAAAAAATAAAACTATTCATCTTAAGTCTCCCTGATACGCAGCCCTCCTCTTGTATCGGGAACTTCAATTTTTCGCTGGATATTGAGACATTAATTTGTGCTGCAGGTCGATCAATAAATGCAGCGATTTTTGAATGAAAACCTCTATGACTCCTGACAAACACTTTTGATGTTGCCAACGATAATTCAGCAACACTATTTGCGCTACTTCCAGTCACTGTAAGCTAAAAAAGCCCTACGCATATTGTAACAAATTGAATGTCGAACCAAGTATCCTATACGTTCTTTACTAATTAAAAAAATGGAACTGTCATTGAAAAAAAGTACGGCTTCTCTTACTGACCAATTTTATACTTCAAAACTCCTGGAGGAGTTTCATCGCAGGAAAGATAAAAACCCACGCTACTCTTTAAGATCCTACGCTCATTTTTTAGGCCTTAACTCCGGTACGCTGTCTTCGATTCTGCAAGGAAAAAGACCTTTGCCCCAGAAAGACATCGAAACCGTTGTGCATAAATTGAAACTCGCCGCTACTGAAAAACGACTCTTCATTGAAAGTGTTAACAAAAAAAACTCTGCTATCACACCCAAAGAATCTTTCTATCTTAACCCCGACCAACTTCAGATCATTTTTAATGAGTGGGAATACTTTGTAATTTTAGCCGTTTTTAAACTTGAGAACTTTGAATGCTCCGCGAAGTGGATTCATCGAAAAACAAAAATACCCATCGACCGGGTTCAGATATGTCTCGATGTTCTTTTGTCTTCAGGTCTTATCAGGCGAAATGAATTTGGACACCTTGTGCGCAGT
Organism: Bdellovibrio sp. BCCA; assembly: GCF_037996825.1. Lineage (NCBI taxonomy): Bacteria > Pseudomonadati > Bdellovibrionota > Bdellovibrionia > Bdellovibrionales > Pseudobdellovibrionaceae > Bdellovibrio > Bdellovibrio sp. BCCA. The sequence continues at coordinate 3,146,451 of NZ_JBBNAC010000001.1, forward strand.
CAAAAAGCTCTTCACACCTCACATGGGGTGCCATCGGAGGCGATTCGTCGTGCCCATAAAAACAATCTTCGTATGTCTCTAGAAAAACTGGAACAAATACCTGTTGAAGAAAGAGATTTTAACTTCTTCACGGTGGCTTTAGATAAGACTCGTTATAATAAATTAAAAAAGGCCATTCTAAAATTTAGAGATGAATTATCCCGATTGGATGATCTTTCTAAAAAACACCGCGTTTACAGAGTCGGTGTTCAGCTCTTTCCCCTATCCTATGATTAAAAGGATGCCGATGATTTCTTTCTTTATTTCTCTATTTCTTCTTTCCCCGCAGAGCCGAGCTTCTACAGACTGGGTCGGTAATGGTGGAAACCTCATTGAATGTCAGAATCCGTACCGCCTTAAGCTTCTCGATTATTATGAAGGTCAATACAGAAGAAATCTTACGATGGACCTGGGTCCGGCCGATTCGGTTAATGAAAAGGTTCTGTCCGTTTTGAATCGCCTAGAAAAGATCAACCCTTCAAGAGCCCAAATTTATAAAATGTGGTTCCGCGAATTCCATAAAGAGGTTGAATTCTTCCAAGGGCATAAGTTTGTCCCCACTCCAGATACAGGCACTCTAATAATACCGAACAATTGCGAAATTATACAGATTGGCGCTCAGAGACCTGACAACCAAATTATGCCGGGAGACTCCCGTTACTTAATTAGCGAAGACTTATGGAAACGAACAAGCTCTGAAGATCGTGCGGGACTTATTTTACATGAACTCATCTATCGCGAAGGAATCGGCCTCGAGCAAACGACGTCTACACGTGTAAGATATTTCAATCAAATTATCAGCTCTAGAGAATTTGAAACTTACGACAGTATTAAAATGCTTAAACTGATACAAGCCGTGGGATTTAGATACGTCGATTATTATGGAGTTCCCATTGATCTAGAGCATGCCGGATATTATCCAAGCGGAGCTGTCCACAGGGCCTTTGCGACAGGCGGCGAATATATCCAAGGGCAGAACAGAATTTCTCTGAAAAGTGAATGGGTTGTCTTTAACGAGGATGGGACCATTCAGTCTATTCAAAAACGAGAATCAGCTATTACAGAAGACGCGGCCGAGAATTCCCACAGAAAGAAAAATAAGAAAGTAAAGGGCACTTTTTAGGTGCCCTTTTTTATTTTAGCTCGCAGTATTGAGCGGCAATAAGTCTTCATTAATTGAAACCGCGGTTTTGGCAGGAACTGCCGCAACCTTCGCCGGTTTCTTAGCAAAAGACTTTGCTACAGGCGCAGCCGACTGATGAGGATGGGCCCCTTCACCTTTAATGACTTCAACCAATGTTGAAATCACATTGCTCATGCTCTCAGCCTGAGCCGATAATTCTTCTGCTGAAGCCGCCGCTTCTTCCGAAGAAGCCGCATTGATTTGCGTGACCTGATCCAACTGATTCATCGCTTTACTGATTTGCGTGATACCATTGGCTTGCTCCGTACTTGCCGAAGCAATTTCATTATTAATCTGAGTCACTTTTTTAACGGATGTCAAAATATCACCCAAGACAGTTCCACTGCGTTCCGCCTGTTCACTGCCTGTTTCGATTCTTTCCACGCTGGTCTTAATCAACTCCGTAATGTCTTTCGCCGCAGAAGAACTGCGTTGCGCAAGACTGCGAACGGCTTCCGCCACAACCGCAAAACCTTTACCTTGCTCTCCGGCGCGAGCTGCTTCTACTGCTGCATTCAAGGCCAAAAGATTGGTTTGGAAAGCGATATCATCAATCACGTTGATGATCTCAGCAATTCGTTTTGAATCATTCGAAATATTTCCCATGGAAGAAACCAAAGCGCGGATTTCTTGCTCACCACGAGAGGCAATTTCGCTTGTTTCATTCGACAACTGCGCCGCTTGGCTGGCGTTCTCAGAATTCACCTTCACCATGGAAGAAAGTTCTTCGATGGTTGCTACCGTTTCTTCAAGTGAAGATGCCTGCTCTGTCGTCGCCTGAGAAAGCTCTTCAGAAGAAGATGCAATTTGCTGAGCCGCACTCGACACTTGATCTGAAGCGCTTGTCAGATTCTCGATCACGCTGTTGATAGCTTTACCCAAAGAAATCAACACGAAACTTGCAAACGAAACTCCCAAGAGAATTGCAATGCCGCTGGTAAGAAGAACCAAAAAGTGGGCTTGCTTATAGTCAGCAGCCGCTTGCTCTGCATCTTCCACCATGCGCTTTTCATTGCGATCTACAGTCGAGTTGATAATTTCTTCGCCGATTTTTCTAAGCGGAGATCCTTTTTCGTGACTTAAAGTGATCGCGCGTTTGTTATCCCCGTCCGTAGAAATTTTGCGAACCTGTTCCGTAAGACTCCACCAAGCTTGGTAGTTTTCACGAAACTTGGTCATCTCTTCTTTTCCAGCTTCCGTGGAAATTTCATAAAGACCGTCGATCTTTTTTAGCATTTCGTCATGGCGCTTGTCCATCAATTGACCAATCGCCTGCATACCTTCGTTTGTTTCTTCCAGAACAAAGGTTCGCTCATTCATCATTTGCAAATAGAACAAAGCTTTGATGTCTTTCACAAGCGACACACGGGCACTGCGTTCTTTCACAATGCGATCCAGCGTTGCGTTGAGCATTTCCATGCGACTTAAACCGATTCCTGCGATGACGGCAGAACCCAAAATAAGAATCCCCATCACTAACGCCAACTTAAAATTGAGACTTCGTTTTTTCATTTACACCTCCGCAATATATCTCAAAATATTTTTCAAAATTTAAATAATAAAATGCCTTTAGCCCTCCAAGGACTTTCAAACTTCAAAAATCATAAATAAAAAGCCGTGCAGAGTTGCACAGCATCCGGAATTATTTTCTAGTAAACAAACTTAACTTAGTTTCGGAAAAATATTTTAGAACTTAAGCACATTACTAATTTGTATCTCCAGAAATTTTCACGGGACGCAAGATAACTTCATAAATTCCCGCGTGAAGATCTTGTTTCAGATCACTCACGTCAATTTGTATCACGGGCTTCACCGCTTGCTGTTGTGTCGTCTGACGTCCATACAAACTATCAATTGAGATTTGCAAAGCATCACACACACTGAAAACTTGTTCGATGTTGCGTGGCTTTTGCCCTCCCATCCAATGATAGAGTGTCTTTCTGGAAACTTTCGAACGGCGCTCTAGATCTGCAACAGACAATCCACGCTCCAACATTACTCGTTTTAGATTTTTCGCCATGTTCATATTTTATTCCTCGGAATAAATAATTAAAAGTTTGACCACTTTCTCTGTGCCGAGCCAGCAGTCTCACATAAGAGAATTTTTTCCCTCTTCAAGGAATTATTAGAGTGATGAATAATTTTAGGAAAAAAGTGATAATGCTCGTCGTTTCACAAAGGGAAATTTAAAAAACAATCGCAACGTCACTAATGCGAGTGAGATAATATCTTTTTGCAGTTTGATCTTTATGACAAAAAGCCTGCAAATAATCTCCGTCGGGATTTCTCACAATACCGATCGGAGTAAGTCGGCGGGTTTCGCCTTTCGCGGAACCGCCTTGATAAATCATATCGATGTCTTTTTTGTTTTGAGTGGCTTCGATAAGATTTTTCAACTGATTGTCCGTGGAAAACATCAATGAATAGTCTTTCCACCAAAGATTTTTTCCCTGGCTTTTGATAGCCCCGGCTAAGGTCATTTCCTCGCCCATTTTTTGAAAACATCCCAGCGCTACATGCAAACATGCTTTGGCATCATCGTACGCGCGGTGAGCTTGTCCACCATCAATCGCCATATGCTTAACCAATGTTTGCAGTTTATGGTTTTCAACCCCATGAATCCACTTTCGCGAAAGCAGGCTGGTGCAAAGCGCGGGCTCTGACGGCAACGGCAATCGCGCTTTTTCAAAATCAATGGAAACAAATCCCATATCAAAGGGAGCATGGTGAGCCATGACGACAGAATCTTTAAAGAAGGCATGAATCTCGTGAATTTTTTCAGACATCAACGGTGCGTCTTTCACCATCTCGTTGGAAATCCCATGAATGCCGATGATGAAATCGCTCATCAATTCGCGCGGTTTTAATAAGAACTGTAAACGGTCGACCTCTTTACCCTTGTACCATTTCACCGCGCCAAACTCGACAATGTCATAACCAATGGGATAAGCTCCGCTGGTTTCCGTATCAAAGGCAACGTATGTATATTCGTTCAAAGGAAGATCTAGATTCATAAGCTTCAGAATTTATACTGATCTGGGCTTTTGGTCCAGTTCCTCCGAGGTCTCTTCAGCGAAATCTTTGTTTTTCGCTTATGAATGGTTCACAATGAAACGACTATCTATGCGAAGATACATTGCTTTTATCATTATTCTATTCTCTTCATTGCGAGTTTTTGCCGCCGAGGGCAACACCTCTCCCACCTTTCAGCTTTCGGGAGACGTGAGTCTTCTTTCTCATTATGTCGAGTACGGGCTTTCGCAGTCGGATAAGTCACCGGCCTTGCAAGGATCTTTTTGGTTTAACTTTGGCCCGCAGTTTCGTTTGGGACTTTGGGGTTCTAATACAAACTTCGAGCATAGCGATGATCACTTCAACTTGCGCATGAATGCTGACATCAAGGTGTCGTTCTCTGCGACAACACATTTGATTATCACTTACAGTAAAAGTCAGTACTATAATGGCGGCGATCACAACGGTGATTTATTGGGCGGTCATTTTCATTTTGGCGACTATAGAATTCTTTACGACAACAACAGCAACTGGGAAGGCACGGATCACCGTTCTTCCCGTTATGCTTTCGGAAAAGTTTCGACGGTTTTCGGTTCTTGGAAATGGGATAACGAAATCGGTTACAACACTCCCAGCGTCGACAATATCAATCCTTACTTTGATGCTCGAACGGGATTGGGAACAAAATGGGGTGTGATCTTTTTTGAAGGAGCCCTCACTGGAACTAGCGAGAGCTCTCAATTTAATGGCGCGGGAGATTTCTTTTTTATTCTGTCTGCGTCGACGGATCTTTAATTCCCGTCTCTTCTTTGAGTTCCTGATCAACTTGTTTTTTCAAATCTTTCGGGGCTTCCGCTTTTTTGCGGTTGCTGATTTGATTCACGAAGTTGTCATACACAGACATATCCACACGTGACGGACCAAAAAGGGCTTCGAGCTTGCGCGGTTTACGACCGTCAGAAGTCAGCTCTTTTTGCGCGATCTTTACACGGATAAAACCAATCAATTTTGCCGGATCAATCTCACCACGTTTTTCTTTCACGCTGATACCGCCAACAACACTCACCGTGTTGCTTTCCAGTGAAGCCAGAATCTTGTTGCGAACAATATCAAATCTTTCTGACGCCACTTTATTCGCGGACATCACGCTGCCGTCTGGAACCGCTTGAACGAAAAGTCCCGATGTGATTTTGATGTCAGCATCTTTAAGACCGCCCGTCACCCCTTTGATTTTATCCATGACTTTAACAAAGTTGGCGTTCGGTTGCGCCGTGCCTCTTTCAAAAAGCATGTAATCAGGAATATCAAAGTCATAACCTTCCGGAGTTACAACCACGTTTTTCGCCACATCATTCATTTGATCAGCCAAATACGCAGCAACAACTTTTGTTGAACCCATATCCAAAAGATTTGGAGTTTTATCAACGGGCTCCATAAAACTTTGGAATGCTTTTAAAGGCTCATTCAAAATATCCAAGAATAATTTTTCCAACGTCAGTTCTGCACCGAAGTTTTGGAAATTGTATTCAATCACGGACGGCGTCGAGAAATAATCCGACACGGCTTTCTTCGTCTCTTCAGATTGACCCAGGAGCCACATCACGAGGAAGAAGGCCATCAAAGCTGTCATGAAGTCGGCAAGGGCGACCTTCCAGGATCCGCCGTGGCCACCGCCTCCAGAGACAATGATTTTTTTGATGACTATCGTTTGTTTCTTTTCAGCCATTTTTAATCAGTCCAGTTCCGCGATTAAGCGGCTTTCTTAATTTCTTTAGTTGCTTTATCAATTTCCGCAAATGACGGACGCTCTTCTGGCATGATCGAACGACGAGCGTACTCGATACATACGATCGGAGGAGCACCTCTTTGCAATGCGACTAGTGCCGCTTTAATACATGTTAAGTAACGTCCTTCCGATTCAATATCCGCTGCCATTTTTGTTGCCGTCGGTTCAATCAAACCGTAAGCGCAAAATACCCCTAACATCGTTCCAACCAGGGCGTGGGCAACGCTGGCACCGATAACTTCCGTACCTTCACTCAACTTACCCATCGTTTTAACGATACCCAAAACGGCGGCAACGATACCTAGACCCGGGAAACCACCGGCAACCGCAGTCACCGCGTGTTGCGCCAGATGTTCTTCGGCGTGGATACCTTTGATATCGGCATCCAAAAGATCATCGACATCGTAAGGACTTAGCTCCGCAGATAGAGTTACTTTCATTGTGTCGCACAGAAAATCAACAGCGTGATGGTTGTGCATGAAACCAGGATACGCTTTGAAGAGTTCACTCTTTTCTGGTTCCTCGATGTGTTTCTCAACCCCTTGAGGTCCTTCCTTACGGAAAAGTTGGAAGAGTTGGAAAAGCATTTGAAGAAGTTCGACGTAATCAGGTTTTTGCGGTCCTTTGGAAGTCATCGCTTTGATGGAGAGTTTGATCCCCATCTTTACGATCTTCATTGGATTGGCGATCACGTATGCACCGAATGCGGCACCACCGATAATCACCATCTCGCCGAGAGCCGCATGCAAGATCACTCCCATGCTTCCGCCACCGGCCGCGAACGTACCGAAGACACACGCAAATACAATTATTATACCTACAAAACCCATATGATATGACCTCTCAGTTTCTCTATCGGAGTGAAGTGTGTTAATATTGAGTCATTGCCGAATAAACTTGCCCATGGTCGAGAGTGGGACTAAGAGGAAAAGGTATGAAACTCAGCTTGAAGTACATTTTGGTATTCGCTCTTCTTCTTTGCGCAAGTCCAAGGTCTTGGGCCGTCGCCAACCCGGATGATACAGATCCCCTGCTTGCTGAAACCAAGGTGCTTCCTTATGAATGGAGTCCAGGCCAAGGCGGCAATATCGAAATCAAAATGAAATTGCCGGAAGGTTATCACGCTTACGAAGATAAATTCAGCGTTGTGATTTTAGAACCGGATGGATTTCAAGTAGCGCCTTTCAAAATCACGCCCACAAAAAAATGGTATGATAAGTTTTCAAAAAAAGAGCGCACGGGAGTTGAAAAAACATCAACCCTCACCGCGCACATTGAAGCTCCTTCGCGTTTTTTAAAAAAATACGACAAGATGAAATTGGAATTGGTCTATCAAGCTTGTTCTGACCAGTTTTGTTTGTTCCCGACAACCAAAGTGATCGAAGTTCCGATCATGGTCACCATGGTCGAAGGCGAACCGCGAGTTGAAAAAGCTCCTCAAGAAGTGATGAGCAATCCTTCTTCTTTTTTCGACACAGCTAATTTTAATAAATACCTCGGCTCGGGAATGCTTGCAGGACTCCTGTTTGTTTTCCTCGCGGGTATCTTCACAAGTTTCACGCCGTGCATTTTTCCGATGATTCCTATTACGCTTGCGGTTTTAGGAAATCACTCCAATGAAAGAAGCCGCCTGCTCAACTTTATCACAAGCTGTGTGTACGTTTTGGGAATTGCGACAACCTATTCCATTTTAGGCCTGGCAGCCGCTTCCAGTGGTGGAGTCTTTGGTGCGACGTTAGGAAACCCTTACGTGCTAACCGTCGTGTGTTTGATTTTCCTGGCAATGGCTTTAAGCATGTACGGACTTTATGAATTGCAAGTGCCTGCGTTTATTCGCAATCGCCTCGGCACTGGCAAACAAAAGCAAGGGCTCGGTGGCGCTTATCTGACAGGTCTTTTTGCAGGAATTGTTGCAAGTCCTTGTGTTGGTCCTGTGCTTGTAGCAATTTTGACTTACGTGGCTTCCACACAGAATAAACTTTTAGGATTTTTATATCTCTTCGTTTATGCACTGGGATTGGGTTTGATCTTTATTGCTTTGGGACTTTCAAACCAATTGGTGAAGGCATTGCCTCGCTCGGGCGCGTGGATGAATTCATTTAAATTTATCTTAGGCACTTTGATGTTGAGTGCTTTTTATTATTACCTGGATCTTTTGCTTCCGGCTCGTTGGTTTGACGCTGCTTTAGGTGCGGGACTGGTTGTTCTCGCCAGCGTTTACGGCGCCTTTCTTCCTGCGAAAGGGATGCCTGCGATAAAGCATATTCAAAAAGGAATTATGCAGGCCGTTCTTATTGTGGGAATTGGCTACGTGGTCATTGCGGCATTTGATTTGCGTCCCATGATTCGCGGGAACATGATGGCTGGCAATAGCTTAAATCAAATTAAGAAAATGAATTGGCAACCGTATTCGGAGGCTGCACTTGCACAAGCCGCAAAAGATCAAAAGCCCGTCATCATTGATTTCTGGGCTGATTGGTGTGCGGCTTGCCATGAACTTGAAGAGCAAACTTTCGCGGATGCTCGCGTGCGTGCCATGGCCGAAAATTTTGTCTTATTAAAGTTTGATGCGACGAAAGATTCTGAAGAGCTTAGGGCTCTTAAAAAGAAATACAATATCCAAGGACTTCCGACGGTGGTGTTTATCAATCCGCACGGTGTTTGGATTGATGCTCTCACTTTGACTCAATTTGAAAAACCGGAAGCATTCCTTAAGAGAATGGAAAAAGGGGCTCAGTAGCCTTTTTTAAAAGTTAATTCACATCTCATTGTGATTTTCTTACCAACTGCCGAACTGTGACTTGCGCCATCGTCGGGCCCGTGTTTAATAGAAGACATGAGCACACAAAATATTTCGATCCAACGCACGTCTGCGCCTAAACAAAAACCTTCTGTTGATTCTTTGGGATTTGGTCGCTTTTTTACCGACCATATGTTCACAGCTTTTTATTCCAAGAAGAATGGTTGGCATGATGCGAAGATCACACCTTATCAACCGTTGCCGTTGGATCCTGGCGCAAGTGTCTTGCACTACGGCCAAGCGCTGTTTGAAGGCATGAAAGCGTTTGCTCATGAAGACGGAAAATGTGTGATGTTCCGTCCTGAGTTTAACTGGCAGCGTATGGTCGATGGCGCCGAGCGCCTGTGCATGCAAGCTCCTCCAAAAGAACTTTTTCTTCAAGGTATCAGCGAATTGATCCGTGTCGATAAAGACTGGATTCCTCGTGAAAAAGGCAGCGCTCTTTACATCCGCCCTACTCTGATCGGAACCGAAGCGTTCTTAGGCGTGCGCCCTGCTGATGAATACTTGTTCTTCACTATTCTGTCTCCGGTGGGTTCTTACTATGGCAATGACAACAAGCCTGTGAAAATCTGGGTTGAAGAAGAACTTGTGCGCGCAGCTCCGGGTGGGTTGGGTGCAACGAAAGCCGCTGCGAATTATGCAGCCAGCTTGAAAGCCGCTCTGGATGCAAAAAAGAATTCTTACTCACAAGTTTTGTGGCTGGATGTGAACCGTGAATACGTGGAAGAAGTTGGCACAATGAACGTCTTCTTTGTTTTCGACAATGAAATCGTCACACCTGCTTTAGGTGGAACGATCTTAGGTGGCGGCACAAGAAATTCCATCATCACTCTTTTGAAAAATCAGGGTAAGAACATCACGGAAAGAAAATTGAGCCTTCAAGAAATTCGTGAAAGTGCGAAGTCCGGCCGTTTGAAAGAAATCTTTGGAACAGGCACTGCGGCTGTGATCAGCCCTGTTGGTGAACTTGCTGCAAAAGACTGGAAGATTGTTGTGAATAACGGTGAAGTGGGACCTGTTGCGAGTTCTCTTTACGAAGAACTCACAGGCATTCAACAAGGTCTAAAGCCAGACACTCACGGCTGGCTTTACCATATTTAATTTTTTTAAAGACGTTTCAAACGCGCGATTTCCATTTTCGCTTCGTTCAAAGCCGCTTGCGCAGAAATCATCTGCGCTTCTTTTTCGGCCAAAAGTTTTTGCAAGTGGTTCATGCGCACTTCAAAACTTTTGATCACGTTGTTGTGACGATCGACCATTTCTTGAACTTTTAAATCCAAGCTTTTACGTTCGTTCACTCTTTGTGCAAGTTGCGTGATTTTTTGACCGGCTTCTGTCGCAAGCCCATTGTGGCTTTGCTCAAGACGGCTTAAAAGCTGGCTTTGTTTTTCAAATTTGATGTTGGAAGTTTTAATAAGCTCATTCACTGTTCCAACGACTTTGTTCAATTGGTCCGCAAGTGCTTGGTTTTGGGCTTTGAGTTCGAAAATCTGGCGATCTGTGTTCAAATAGCTGTTTGCAGTTGTGCCTAGATTTGCCGGGCTTTCCATCATGGAACTTTTAGCGACTTTCTTTTCCCCAAAGAGTTCCGGATTTAATTCTTTATGCATGTTGTGCCCCTCCTAGGACTTTCCGTTGGTACGGACTTACTTTTGGTAGCAGCAGTGCAGCCACCTGTGGCGCGCCGCTGCTACCAAAAGTAAGTCCGTACCAACATCATATTTTCTCTGGACTAAAATTTCAAATGTTCATACTTTATGCCTCGAAGGAGGCAGTTTTGCTAAAAGTCGGACAGCTTTTAAAATTTGTTTCGGATCTCAATCCGCAAAACACGCCTACGCGTTTGTCCTTCTATAACTTCTTGCGAGGTTTTCCTCACCCTGAGGACGTTCTCACTCCTGAATTGATCGAGATGTTTTTCAATTACTGCATGGACTACCCGCACTGGGCGTCGAATAAGCAGCAATTGGGTCACGAAGTTCAGTTTTTGTTGGAGAATTTCAATAGCTTCTACCAGCAGAAGTTTGATCTGAGTCCGATCCGTTTTCCGCAAAACATGCAGCTTATTGAGATCGAACATTTCTCTGATCTTGTTGACGCAGTGGGCTCATACGTTAAGACTCTCTGCGGCGAAAATGATAAGTTCCGTATTTTGCCAGATCAAAATAAGCGCGCGGTGGCGATTGTTCTTCGCGCCGATAAAACTCTGGAAGTCCGCACCTTTGATCGTAAGTTCACGATCCGCAATGGTCAGTTGGAACCTTTGCGCAATGATTTAGTTCTTTACTACTCTTCAGAACTTGAACTCAGCAATCACCACACGCACAAAATCGAGGTGGCTCCTTACATCACAGCTCAATTCCGTGTTGTCGGCGAAAAGGTGACGGGTTCGCTTCTAAGAGGTTACGTTTTCCAAAAACTTCAAGAGATGAAGAACGAGCCTTTGCAAGAGCAGACGCGCGTTCTTTTCCCAATCAAGCGTTTGGAGCAGTTCTTTGTCGATCGTCGCACAGATCCTTACTATCAGGATCTCGTAAGCCAGCTTGAAAGAACGTGTGCTCTAATTCAACAGGGCGACTCTGAAGCTTTGAAATGGTCTTCGATCATTCTTAATAAGGCTGAAACCGCTGTAGATAACGTGTTTTTAGGAGATAAGCTCATGACTTTGCTTGTGCGCGACCTCCGCCACGCTATTGGCGAGTACAGCCGCAAGAATCTCTCCTCTTCTGCCCTCAGTGGTGATATATTGACCACTCAACACCTAGCTGAGGCTGATGAAGAATGTCTGAAAATAACTCCTCTCAAAGAGTTCGACTTAACAAATTAATCGCTGATAGCGGCCTTGCTTCTCGTCGCCATGCAGATCGCATGATTGAAGAAGGCCAAGTCACAGTGAACGGCAAACGCGTTTACGAATTGGGTATCAAAGTAGATCCTCAAGCCGATCGTATTCTTATCGACGGAAAGCCTTTGCGCAAACCTTTGACTCAAAAATTGTATCTTGTGATGAACAAACCTAAAGGTGTTCTAACGACGATGGATGATCCGCATGGACGTCCGACAATCGCTGATTACCTTGGTGAAGTTCCTGCGCGCGTGTTCCCCGTGGGACGTCTGGATTGGGATTCTGAAGGCATGCTTCTTTTGACGAACGATGGTGATTTCGCCAATAAAGTGATGCATCCAAAAGCAGAAGTCACAAAAACTTATCTTGTGAAGCTGGATGGTCAACCGCAACCTCATCACATTGAAAAACTCAAAAAAGGTGTTTCGATCATCGGCGGTAAAGTTTCTGCCCGTCATATCGAAAGAATCAAAAAATCCGGCGACAATAAATCCGACAAGTATGAATGGTACAAGATTGTGATCACAGAAGGTAAAAATCGTCAGATCCGTCAGATGTTTGCGAAAGTGGGCTTTGACGTTTTGAAACTCCAACGTGTGGCTGTGGGCCGCTTGCGTTTAGGAGCTTTGAAAACAGGAGAGTTGATTTTCCTCAATGAAAGCGCGATTGACCGCGTGTTCTTGCCGGATGATCCAGAAGAAGTAAAAACAAAACGCACTTATAAAGGTCGCGCCACTTCTGTAAAGAAAACGGCGAAACCCGCATCTCGCGTTCGAGTTAAAAAACCAAGAGGCTAATTGATGGCTTCCATGAACCCCCGCTTAAGAGGAACTATTGAAATTTCCATCGCCAGCGCGGGTTTTGGTTTTTTAGGGATCTTTGGAAAATGGGCCTTTCAATCAGGCCTTTCCGTCGGTGAATTTCTTTCTTACCGCTTCACCCTGGCAGCCCTCCTTCTTTGGATATTTCTGCTGCTCTTTAAACCTGAATGGGTGAAGCTCAACAAACGCCAAACTTTGATTGCGGCTCTTCTGGGAATTTTCGGTTACGCATTTTTCTCCACACTTTATTTTGAAGCGATCAAAGGTGTGAGTGTTACGCTGGCAGCTTTGCTTCTTTATACTTATCCGTTTTGGGTGAATATTTTTTCGCACTTTTTTACTCACGATAAGATTTCTAAGAAAGAGGCCTTATGCCTGGTGGCGGCTTCGGCAGGTTTGGTTCTTTTGCTTTGGGGTCATATCGAAGTAAAAAATATTTGGGCGATTGCTGCTGGACTTGGAGCTGCGATCAGTTATGCGATTTATGTTTTGCTTTCAGGCCGTCTGCAAAAAGACGTGCGTCCGATTTCTTCGGCTTTGTATGTGATCACTTTCGGTGCGATTGCCTTGTCGCTCTTTCACCGTCCTGATTTTGGGTCTGTGCAAAACCTTTCCAGCTTTCAAGCCAGTTGCATTTTCGGTATTGCCTTGATCTGCACCATCTTGCCATTGAGTTTGGAACTCGCAGCTTTGCAAAAATTAAAAAGTTCTGAAGTGGCTCTTTTGATGATGATTGAGCCTCTGACGGCGGCGATTATGGGTGCGATGATCTTCCACGAAAGTCTTAGTCTTCGTCAGCTTTTAGGTGCCTTAGTGATTGCCACGGCCCTGATTGTGAATACTTTTTCGAAAAATCAGATCAAAGCAGCTTAAGGCTGGCCCCGACTTTGTACTAATTTAGGACGAAGTTTCCCTTCATGACCAAATAGTCACGGTCATCTCCTTCAAAGAACGGTTAAGAAAACCGATAAGTTCGTCATGAGAACTTGTACGTACCTCTTCTCATTTCTGGTTTTTCTATTTAGTTCGCTAGTCTTAGCGTCGCCCAATTCATTTACTTATCAAGGACGTATTCTTAAAACAGACGGAACTCCGCTGGAATATGCACACGTCAGCTTTCTTTTTGAAATCACAAATCCCACTGGATCTTGCGTGATTTATCGTGAGCAAGTCGACGATGTGAATATGGTGAATTCCAAAGGGGTTTTCGATGTGCCGATCGGCTCTGGCACTAAACTTTTCCCGGCGGCTCCCACTTTTAAACTTTTAGATGCATTTAAAAACTCCACTACACAAAACTGTTCTGGAGGTTCTACTTACACCGCCGCTTCCGGAGACACCCGTCTTTTGAAAGTTCAGTTCCACGATGGCAGTGGTTGGAAAATTATTTCTCCGTCGAATGAAATTCGCTCCGTTCCTTTTTCTGCGTTTTCTTTATCCGCGGAAACGTTGGGAGATAAATCGGCTTCGGATTTCGTTTTAAAAACCGGAGTTCCGACTTGCGCTGCCAATGAGTTTCTAAGTTGGAATGGTACTGCGATGGTCTGTGCTCCTGTGACGGGCGCTAGTGGCGGAACAGTAACTGATGTTACTTCTGCCAATGGTTACATCACAATTGCCAATGGCACTTCGACCCCTGTTGTGACATTGAATGTTGGCACGACGGCAGGAACTGTAGCTGCGGGGAATGATGCGCGCTTTAGTGATGCTCGTGTTCCAACAGGTGCTGCTGGTGGAGATTTGTCTGGGACTTATCCGAGTCCTTCTGTGTCTAAGATTCAAAATGTTGCAGTTTCTAATGCGGCTCCAACGAACGGGAATTTTTTGAAGTTTGATGGCACTCAGTGGATTGGTGCTGCTATTGGGATGAGTGATGTTACTAATTTGAATTCTTCTTTAAGCAACTATCATACGGTGGCTGCATTTAATTCTGCTGTTGGTAGTGCGAACTGTGCTGCTCACCAAACGCCTTATTGGAATTCTGTTTCTGGGTCTTTCCAATGTCAGTCTATCAATGTTTCTGTTGCGGGTGACGTGAGTGGAACTATTGGTGCTGTTTCTGTAAATAAAATTAAGGGTGTTGATGTCGATACAACCGGATTAACCTCGGGCCAAGTTCTTAAGTACGATGGAACTAAATGGGCTCCTGCTAATGATTCAAATGCTGGTGGTACCGTTACTAATATCGCGACTGGCACTGGTTTAACTGGCGGTCCAATTACTTCTACTGGAACTATTTCATTAGCAAATACAGCTGTGACGGCAGGATCTTATACTCGTGCAAATATCACAGTCGATGCTCAAGGTCGTTTGACTGCTGCAAGCAATGGTGCGGCTGTAAACTTAGCAACTGAAGTCACTGGCACTTTACCGATTGCAAATGGCGGTACGGGACAAACTACAGCCACTGCTGCCTTCAACGGTCTTTCACCAAGCACAACAAAAGGTGACTTGATTGTTCATGATGGTACGAATGACATTCGTTTGCCCGTTGGTGCAAATGGACAAGTATTGTCAGCAAACTCTGCGCAAGCTTCAGGTCTTCAATGGATCACGCCGACAAATGGAACTGTGACTAACGTCACAGGAACTGCTCCCATCGTTGTTGCAACAGGTTCAACAACTCCCGCAATTTCAATTAACGATGCAACCACTTCAGCAAAAGGTGCCGTGCAAGTCGGCGCTGGTATCGCTGTCACATCAGGAACTATCAGTGCTGATCCGGCAAACTTCCCTTCTGCTGTACCGGTTTCAAAAGGTGGTACGGGAGCCACATCGATTACTGCTAACAGACTTTTGGCTTCGAACGGAACTGGCTCTGCTGTAGCGACATTTAGCTGTGGCGTCGGACAAATCGTGACGTTCGATGCTGCGGGTGTCATGGGTTGCACCAACTATTCTGCCTCGGGAGTTTTCGCTAATGGTGGAAATAGTTTTGGTGCCGACGCGACTTTAGGAACCAACGATGCTTATGCATTGAACTTTGAAACGAGCAATACTCCTCGCATGACCATTTCTTCTGGAGGAAATGTTGGTATCGGAACGACCTCTCCAAGTTTTCCGCTGGACGTGCAAAGTTCCGGCTCTTTTCAAGCAAGGCTTTGGCACTCTTCTAACAATCAATATGATGGTTCCGCATTGATGATGACTCGCACACGCGGGACGTTGGCATCGAATACGGCAGTCACATCAGGTGATACCATTGGCGGAATTTATTTCCGTGCGCACGATGGTTCAGGCACAGGAACAACGAACTCTTCTGTTGAAGTCAGTGCCGGAGAAAATCATTCAGGAACCAACCGCGGAACTTATATGATTTTCGAAACGACAACAAATGGAAGTGCGACACGTTCAGAAAAAATGCGCATTCATTCCAACGGCAATGTCGGTATCGGGACAACGACTCCGACTTATCCTCTTTCAATCTATCGTTCTGCTGCCAGTACCACTCTCAATGTTGAAAGCGGTAGCAATGGCTCCGCAGCCCAATCACGTTATGCGGGGCTCACTACAGGTGGTGCCGCTCAGGTTTATGGAGCCGGTGTTAATATCTCCAATGGCAATGCTGGATACGAAGTTTACGATTACACGGCTGGCGCTAGCCGACTTTACCTCAGCCCTGTAGGTCAATTCGGGATCGGCACCGCTTCTCCCTCTGTTCGTTTGACTGTTCAGGGAGCCAGCGGCCAACAGGCTCTCATGCAAATTCAAAACAGTGATTTCGTTGCAGGGACAACAGGGGCGGGTTCTTACTTTGGTACCGTGTCCCCCTCAGGCAATGTCGGTTCCTTACTTCAGGCTTTCTACAATGGCAATACAACTGCGGCTCCACTCTATTTGAACCCTTATACAGGAAATGTGGGCGTAGGAGTCGGCACTGGCGCAACGATAGACAAACAATTTACCGTGAATGGTGACGCTGCGGTTGGATTAACCAAAACTGCAGGCACGCAAGGATACGGCAATGCACTTTGGTTCCGTGGCACCGAAAGTAGTACCGACGAAGTCTGGATGGCTAAGTACGTAAATGCCACGGACCAAACGTATCTGCGTGTTAACGTCGGTGATGAAGGCAGTGATTATTTCGTTGTAGGTTACACAATCGGAGGAGCCCCAGGAGGAACATTCAATAATGCTTTTTGGGTAAAAACGGATGGTACTGGATGGATGGCAGGAACACTGACTCAGGCTTCGGATGCACGTCTCAAAAAGAACGTTCGTCCTCTTGAAAATTCATTGGAAAAAATCTTGCGCTTGGACGGAGTTACCTATAACTGGATTGATCCACGCAAACCTGCTTCTTTACAAATGGGACTGATCGCTCAAGAGGTGGAAAAAGAATTTCCGGAAGTAGTTGCTAACAATGTGGATGGATACAAATCAATCGCTTATCAAAATTTGGTGGCTCCAATTATTAACGCCATCAAAGAGCTTTATACCAAAGTCGTGGATATTGATTCCCGCGTTGAATCTCTTGAGAAAAAGAACGTGGCGTTGGAACAGCAAAACAGGGAGCTTAAAGAAGCCCTATGCGAGATGAATCCTAAAGCGAAAATCTGTGTCTCAAAATAAAACGCGACCTTTATTCGTCAGCAATTAAGGGGTATTTAACTTTACCTCCGCTGTTAAAATTCCGATAAGAAATATATGAGATACGGCACGTACCTGCTTCAAATTCTCATTTTATTTATTGGCGCGCTTGCGTTTGCGGCTCCGAGTTCTTTCACATATCAAGGTCGCATTCTTAAAACAGACGGCACTCCATTAGAATACGCTCATGTTAGCTTTTTATTCGAGATCACGAATCCTGCTGGAACTTGCGTTATCTATCGCGAGCAAGTTGATGACGTAAACATGCAAAACTCAAAAGGGGTTTTTGACGTACCGATCGGATCAGGCACAAAAATATTTCCAACAGATCCTACTTTTAAATTATTAGATGCTTTTAAAAATTCCATCACTCAAAACTGCTCTGGTGGATCAACCTACATGGCTTCTTCTGGTGACACGCGCCTGTTGAAAGTTCAGTTTCATGACGGTGTTGGTTGGAAAGTCATTTCCCCTGCCAACGAAATTCGTTCAGTTCCTTTTTCTGCCTACGCTTATTCTGCGGAAATGTTAGGTGATAAGAATGCCAGTGATTTCCTTCTTAAAGCAGGACTTCCTACGTGTGCCGCGAATGAGTTTTTAAGTTGGAATGGAACAGCTTTAGCCTGCGCTCCCGTCAGCGGAGCCAGCGGCGGTACAGTGACGAACGTAAGTTCTGCCAATGGTTACGTCACAATCACCAATAACACTTCGACTCCCCTTGTGACTTTGAATGTCGGCACGACAGCAGGCACGGTCGCTGCGGGTGATGATTCTCGTTTTACAAATTCACGCACACCAACGGGACCTGCTGGTGGAGATTTATCCGGGACTTATCCGAATCCTTCTGTTGCAAAACTTCAGGGAGTGGCTGTTTCCAATGCGGCTCCGACCTCGGGACATTTTTTAAAATTTGATGGCACTCAGTGGGGAAGCTCTTCCATCACAACAAGTGATATTACGAATTTAAATGCGACCTTGAGTAACTATCATACTGTCGCTGCTTTTAACACCGCTGTTGTAAATGCTAACTGTGCTACTCACCAAACGCCGTATTGGAATTCCGTCTCTGGATCTTTTCAATGTCAGTCCATCAACGTTTCTGTTGCCGGTGATGTGAGCGGAACTATTGGTGCTGTATCTGTTAATAAGATCAAAGGCGTTGATGTCGATACGACCGGATTAACCTCGGGCCAAGTTCTTAAGTACGATGGAACTAAATGGGCTCCTGCTTCCGATAATAATGCTGGTGGTACTGTTACTAATATTGCAACGGGCACTGGTTTAAGTGGTGGTCCTATAACTTCGACGGGAACCATTTCACTCGCAAACACGACGGTCACAGCAGGTTCTTATGGTTCTACAACTCAAGTTGGTACTTTCACTGTCGATGCTCAAGGACGCTTAACGGCGGCTTCAAATTCTGCAATTGCTTTTCCTGTAACTTCGGTTGCAACTAAGACTGGCGCTGTAACACTTGATTACGGTGACATTAACAATGCTGCTACAAAATATTTCACTTACAAACCTAATAACGTCGCATGTGCTGACGGCCAAGTGATTAAGTGGATCGCGGCAAATTCTCGCTGGGAATGTGCGAATGACACTGACACGAATGCTGGCGGTACAGTCACTAATATCGCAACCGGCACTGGTTTAAGTGGCGGACCCATCACCTCAACCGGAACTATTTCTCTTGCAAATACTGCAGTTACAGCGGGCTCGTATGGTTCTACAACTCAAGTTGGTACTTTCACGGTGGACGCTCAAGGTCGTTTGACGGCGGCTTCGAATGCAGCTATTGCCTTCCCCGTGACTTCTGTCGCAGCAAGAACTGGCGCTGTTGTTCTTGATTATGGTGATATCAACAATGCCGCTTCAAAATATTTAACTTACAAACCCAACAACGTCGCGTGTACTGATGGACAAGTTTTAAAGTGGATCGCTGCTAACTCTCGCTGGGAGTGTGCGAGCGATACAGATACAAATGCTGGCGGTACAGTTACGAACATTGCTACAGGCACTGGTCTAACTGGCGGTCCAATCACTTCTACTGGAACTGTTTCACTCGCAAACACCGCTGTCACTGCGGGTTCTTACACAAGAGCTAACATCACTGTCGATGCTCAAGGTCGTTTGACTGCCGCAAGCAATGGCGCGGCTGTGAATCTCGCCACTGAAGTCACTGGCACTTTGCCCATTGCAAATGGTGGTACTGGACAAACAACTGCGACTGCTGCTTTCAATGGTCTTTCACCAATTACAACAAAAGGTGACTTAATTGTTCACGATGGTACGAATGATATTCGTCTACCAGTGGGAACAAACGGACAAGTGTTATCAGCAAACTCTGCACAAGCTTCCGGCCTTCAATGGATCACGCCAACAGCTTCCGGAACTGCGGGCGGAGATCTCTCTGGAACATATCCAAATCCAAGCGTCGCAAAAATCAACGGCAATGCCGTGGCTTCAACAACTCCGACAACAGGTCAAGTGATGCGTTGGAGTGGAACTCAGTATGCACCCGTGAATTTTGGTGTGAACAACTTGTTATCTTCAACAGGCGCACAACAGTTTGCTAACTCTGCTTGTACAGCCTCTCAAACTCTGACTTGGTCTTCACTTTCAGACACATTCACTTGCGCGAATATCGCAGGACTTGACGCCAGCACAATTTCAACAGGAACTATCGCGGCAGCAAGACTTCCCTCTTCGGCGACATTCTGGACTGATGGTGGTTCGGGAAAAATATATTATAACGGCGGTAATGTCGGCATTGGAAGTTCGTCACCACCCGCAAAACTCTCTATAAACTCGACGGGCGCTACTCAAGGTATTCAAGTTTCCAGTCTTGGCAACTCAGGCCCAAGCTTATTTTACAACGCTTATAGCGCCACTCTGACAGATCCTGTTTTGACTGTCGGAAGCTATATCGGTTCGGGTTCGACGGTTCTTTTTAAGGTTGAATCAGGAATGCCTACCTCAACTCTCGGATCTGGAAGTTCAAAATTTGCTGTCACGGCTGCGGGTAACGTCGGTATTGGTACAAGCTCCCCCAGCTTTCCTTTCGATGTTCAAAGCAGCAGCTCCTTCCAAGCCCGTCTTTTCCATTCCTCTGACAATCAAACGGATGGCTCTGCGTTGATGATGACCCGCACTCGCGGGACAGTTTCATCAAATACGGCCGTTTTAGCTGACGACACCATTGGTGGATTTTATTTCCGTGCGCACGACGGATCAGGAACAGGCACAACCACTTCCGCTATTGAAGTGAGTGCCGGAGAAAATCAGTCTTCGACCAATCGCGGATCTTACATGGTGTTTGAAACAACGGCCAATGGTAGTGCTTCCCGTTCGGAGAGAATGAGAATCCATACTGACGGCAGTGTTGGTATCGGCACATCCTCACCAAGCTACATGCTCGACGTGGCAAGCACCGGCGCCAACGTAGCACGTTTTACTGGTAACCAAGTCGTGGTCAACGCTACGTCTGGCAATCCAAACTTCTCTCTTCATGAAGGCGGCGTTTTAAAATGGTCCCTCGGTGAAATCGCAACAGACGACAGATTCAGAATCTCCAGCGATACCGCAACAGAAAGATTTACGATTCTGCAAAATGGAAACGTCGGTATTGGCTCAACAGCACCAACTGCAAAACTAGAACTTATTCGCAACTTCAATGGTGAAAGTAACACGACCGCGGCCTTTATTGGTGGTATTGACTCGGGTTATACAAACACCGGCGCCTACTTCGTGCAAAAGGACAGCACTGGTCTTTCCTCCGCAAATACTTATCTCTTCAATGTCGTAAGAAACGGAACAAGTCAGTTCCTCGTGACTGGCGGAGGCCGCGTTGGTATTGGAACAACGGCTCCGGGTTATCCTTTACATGTTGCCGGGACTGGTTATATTAATGATGGAAGCTCTTACCTGGAGTTTTTGTCTCGCAATGACTCTGCGCTAAACGTGACTAACAACTCTTCAACGAAACGCAGTTTCTCCATTCATCATGAAAACAGCAGTGCTCTCATTGCACAATGGTATCACTGCCCTGGAGGCACTTGTACACAGAGATTGACCTTTGACTACGCCGGTAACATGGCAATTTCCGGAACCTTGACTCAATCCTCTGACATCCGTCTTAAAAAAGATATCCAGCCATTAGAAAACAGCCTGAACAAAATATTAGACCTGCAAGGCGTTTCCTACTATTGGAAAGATCCACAAATTCCAGGCAAACAAATCGGCTTGATTGCCCAAGAAGTCGAAAAGAATTTTCCTGAAGCCGTCCGCACTAACAGTGAAGGATGGAAATCAGTGGCCTATCAAAACTTAGTTGCTCCAATTATTGACTCCATTAAGGAACTCTACATCCTTGTCATGTCTGAAAACCAAAGACAAGATCGTGAAATTGCGTCTTTAAAAGAGAACAACGCTGTTTTAAACTCAAAAGTAGATGATCTGGAAAAACAGAATAAAGCTCTCAAAGATGCTCTCTGCGAAATGAATCCTCAGTCGAAAATCTGCAAATAACATCTGTTCGATCTCTTCGTCTCAAATTTGCTGTTCCGTGAGATTATGTCTTATAAGAGGGCAATCTAGTCTTAGGGCGCTCTAAGTTTTCGTCAAAAATCCGATAAGAAGAATATGAAATACGGAACGTACTTGCCTTCATTGATGATTCTATTCGGCTTTCTTTTAAGCGCGACATCGGAAGCTGCTCCAGGTTCTTTGACTTATCAAGGACGCATCGTGAAATCGGACGGAACTGCGCTGGAATATAATAACGTCAGTTTTCTTTTTGAAATCACCAATAACACAGGCTCTTGTGTTATCTATCGTGAACAAAAAAATGGCGTCAACATGGCCAACAGCCATGGCGTATTTGATGTTCCTATTGGCACAGGCACAAAACTATTTCCCTCTTCTCCAACAAGAACTCTTTTAAATGCCTTTGATAATATCCTTGTTCACGATTGTGCCGATGCCGACAATAATGTTTCGGGAACTTACACTCCTTCAGTGAGTCATACTCGCCTGCTTCGTGTTCAATTTCACGATGGTACAGGATGGAAATTGATCAGTCCCGACAATGAAATCCGCACCGTGCCTTTTTCGGCTTTCGCAGAGTCTGCTGAAAAACTGGGAGATAAGTCCTCTTCTGATTTCGTGTTGAAAACAGGAGTCCCAACTTGCGCTGCCAATGAATTTTTAAGCTGGAACGGAAGTGCCATGATTTGCGCTCCAGTAACAGGGGCCAGTGGTGGAACCGTGACAAACGTCACGTCTTCGAACTCTTATGTAACAATCACAAATAACACTTCGACTCCTGTTGTGACTTTGAATGTTGGAACAGGTGCTGGAACCGTGGCAGCCGGAGACGATGCTCGTTTTACAAATCCTCGCGTGCCGACAGGAACTGCGGCTGGAGATTTGTCTGGGACTTATCCGAATCCTTCTGTGTCTAAGATTCAGAATGTTGCGGTTTCTAATGCGGCTCCGACAAATGGAAATTTTTTGAAGTTTGATGGCACTCAGTGGATTGGTGCTGCGATTGGTATGAGTGATGTTACGAATTTAAATTCTTCTTTGAGTAACTATCATACGGTGGCTGCGTTTAATTCTGCTGTTGGAAGTGCCAATTGTGCTGCTCACCAAACTCCTTATTGGAATTCTGTTTCTGGATCTTTCCAGTGTCAGTCAATCAACGTTTCCGTTGCGGGTGATGTAAGTGGGACTATTGGTGCTGTTTCTGTGAATAAAATCAAAGGCGTTGATGTCGATACAACCGGATTAACAAGCGGCCAAGTTTTGAAATATGACGGAACGAAGTGGACCCCTGCCAATGATTCAAATGCTGGTGGTACTGTTACAAATATCTCGACTGGCACAGGTCTTAGTGGTGGTCCAATTACTTCTACTGGGACTATTTCACTTGCCAACACTGCAGTGACTGCGGGTTCATATGGTTCAACAACTCAAGTTGGAACTTTTACGGTTGATGCCCAAGGACGCTTAACTTCTGCTTCAAATGCAGCAATTGCTTTTCCTGTGACTTCTGTAGCAACGAAGACTGGTGCAGTGACTTTGGACTATGGTGACATTAACAACGCCGCTTCTAAGTATTTAACTTATAAACCGAACAACGTCGCTTGTACTGATGGTCAAGTCATCAAATGGGTCGCAGCAAGTTCCCGTTGGGAGTGTGCGAACGACACTGACACAAATGCTGGTGGTACAGTTACTAATATCGCAACTGGTACTGGATTAACTGGCGGACCTATCACCGGAACAGGAACTATTTCGCTTGCAAACACCGCAGTGACAGCAGGCTCTTATACTCGTGCCAATATCACAGTGGATGCTCAAGGCCGCTTAACTGCTGCAAGCAATGGTGCTGCTGTAAATCTTGCAACTGAGGTGACTGGCACTTTGCCAATTGCAAACGGCGGTACGGGAGTAACGTCGTTAACCGCAAATCGCCTTCTTGCATC